>CAYZMS010000065.1:0-2447 GCA_964479625.1 uncultured Saprospiraceae bacterium | reverse complement strand
TGAACTTTGATTTTTATTTTGCACATATTCAAAGTTCGTCCTTATTGTGCTTTTTTAAGGCTCATCATACATCTTTATGCACGATCGACTTAAGCGTTCAAAAATACTATTTATCCCCTACATTTGACAATAATTTTAAGCTTGATCGAATGACGGAAACCGGACTCAAGATTTGGCAAGACTGGGGTGCTTTTGCTGCGATCATTGTGGGTACCCTCATTTTGGGGTGGGTATTTAATCGCTTGTTTAAACGCTTTATCAAGCGCTCGAGTTTGGTGATTCGAAATGACCCAACCAACTACCAGTTCCTTCGCCATGCACTCACTGGCCTCATTTACGTCCTCGGTTTTGGGGCTGCCGTTTATTCCGTTCCAAACTTACGGCATTTGGCTAACCCTCTGCTGGGGGGAGCCGGTATCCTGGCCGTTGCAGTTGGCTTTGCCTCTCAGCATGCACTTGGTAATGTGATCAGCGGTATTTTTATTGTCATTTTTAAACCTTTCCGGGTCAATGACCGGCTCCGTATCCGGGATTCCATGTACGGCATGGTCGAAGATATCACCCTGCGCCATACAGTGATCAGAGATTTCGAGAACCGCCGCATTTTAATCCCCAACTCCGTGATCAGTGATGAGATCCTTATAAATTCTGATTTCGGCGATGACCGAATCTGCAAATGGCTGGAGATGATCATCACCCATGACTCCGATATTGATACCGCCCGGGAGATCATGATCGAAGAGGCCCTCAACCACCCACTCCGACTGGATGTCCGCACCCTCGAAGAGATTAAAGAAGGTAAACCGCCAGTGTCCGTGCGGGTGATCTCCATTGATCCTTTGGGTGTAAAGCTCCGCGCTTGGATCTGGGTTAAAGATACGGCTGACGCTTTTTCCTTAACCTGTGATCTTTTGGAATCCCTTAAAAAGAGATTTGACCAAACAGGGATCAAGCTTCCTGTTATTCAACGTTGCCCAATTGGAGGTTTTACTCCTTTCAGCAAAGAAAATTAAAGAATAATTTCCGTAAATTAGCCTTGTCAAACTTTTTTGTTTAGCTAGCTAAAATCACCTACATGCTGGAGCAGATCTCTCAATATTTGCAACAATATTCTCCAACCACCCAGGCCCTGGTGGCTACTTTATTTACCTGGGGGGTAACGGCTCTGGGCGCATCCCTTGTATTTTTCTTCAAGAAAGTTAACCGAAAGGTGCTGGATGCCATGCTTGGCTTTGCTGCAGGCGTAATGATCGCTGCCAGTTTCTGGTCGCTACTCAACCCAGCCATTGAAATGGCGGAAGAGGTAAGCAGCCTGCCGGCCTGGGCTCCTGCTTTAATTGGATTTTTAAGCGGAGGGTTATTTTTATTTTTGATAGACCAGTTCCTCCCCCACCTCCACCTGAGTAAACGCCTTGATGAAGCTGAGGGAATTTCCACTAGTTGGCGAAGGTCCATCCTTTTGGTTTTGGCCATTACCCTGCACAATATTCCTGAAGGCCTTGCTGTGGGAGTGGCTTTCGGGGCTGTGGCTTACGGCTTGCCTTCTGCCAGCATAGGAGCGGCCATTGCCCTGGCGATTGGGATTGGTCTGCAGAATTTTCCTGAGGGAACGGCGGTGTCTGTTCCGCTGCGACGGGAAGGTATGAGCCGCCAACGCGCATTCCTGTACGGTCAGGCTTCGGGAGTCGTAGAGCCCATTGCCGGTGTAATCGGTGCCTTTGCTGTTCTTACCATGCAACCCATCTTGCCCTATGCCCTTGCCTTTGCTGCCGGTGCGATGATTTATGTAGTGATTGAAGAGTTGATCCCCGAAGCTCAAATGAGCGGCAATACCGATCTTTCGACCCTGGCTACTCTTTTGGGGTTTAGTGTTATGATGACCCTGGATGTTGCCCTTGGATAAGGGCTCCCTGCCTTGATCTTGGATGTTGTCGAAAAAAAAGGCCGTAGCGTTATTATCGCATACGACCCAACAAATAATGGATTAATATGAAATCTTTGGGTGCCTGGAGAGCAGCAGGTTTAGCTTATAAATTTGGACTCATACTTAATTTAATAAGTAAAAGAACCTTGATTATATTCACTCATAGCTCCTTTGATTTGATGCAAAAGTCTGAATTGAACATGAAGTAAATATATGCCTAGCGTTATGAGTTTGTTTAATTTCCCCCAAAGGTGAATATTTCGCCTTTTGTTTAAAGGAGTTGGAATCCTTAGAAATCCACAAAAAAGCTTATCCCAATTCCAAAATTCCTCCCAAAAAAGATCTTAGGACAAAAAAATGGTATTGAAGTTGTTTAAAAAGTCCCCCCAAAAGAGGGTTGATATGAGAATGTTGCAAAAGCATTAAATTGTTGTTTACCACACTAACAAAGTAAGCCTCTACAACATGTATGTAAATCTATCGAAAAAATTCATTACAAAAAACCTACTGATCCATTTGAGCC
>CAYZMS010000064.1:0-4005 GCA_964479625.1 uncultured Saprospiraceae bacterium | reverse complement strand
GCTGCTCTCAATCAAGATTATTTAATGCAAGTTTTGAGCAATCCTTTTTGATGCGGTTGCCCTATCAACCAGTTTTGAAGTTTGGAGATATATCCAAAATCCCTTACCTTTGCACCCGCTTAACAAGCGGCTCCTAAAAGGTAGGGGTATTATTTTATAAATTGATATGTCTGACTCAATGAAGCATTACGAAGTAACACTTATCGTAGACCCTGTGCTGTCGGGGGAAGAAATTAAAACGACGGCTCAGACATATGTCGATCACCTCAAGAATGAGGGTTGTGAGATCGTACATGTGGATGAAATGGGCTTACGCCAATTGGCCTACCCCATTAAAAAACGCACTTCCGGGGTGTACAGTTGTGTTGAATTCTCCACCGAGACCGGTGAGTTTATCGACAATTTCGAACTTGCGCTGCGCCGTGATGAACGTATCGTTCGCTTTTTGACCGTAAAACTGGACAAGTATGGGGTCAAATACAACGAAGACAAGCGCAATGGCCTGATTGGAAAAGTCAAAAAGAAAGAAAAGCCAAAACGCGATGATCGAAACGATCGCCGCAGGGACAGCAGGGACAGCAGGGACACTCGTAAACCGCGCCCGCCACGCAATGAAAACCGGGACGGGGGTGCTCCCCAAAAAGAAGCTGCCGAAAAGGAAGAAGCCACTAAAGACAATTAATTTAAGCTGGTTGTATCGGATTTTTTCAGGGTAAAGCCTAAGTTTATCCGACACCTTTCAGTCTAAAATGCCCTTTCGGGCAAAATAAAAATTTAAAGCATGGCATCTAGAGATGACATCAAGTTTTTGTCGAATCCAAAGATTGGTCAAAAGCGCAATAAATACTGCCGTTTCCGCAAATTCGGTATCAAGTATATCGATTACAAGGATCCCGACTTCCTCATGCAGTTCGTTAACGAACAAGGTAAGATCCTTCCCCGTCGTATTACCGGCAACTCGCTGAAATATCAGCGCAAAGTGGCTACCGCGATCAAGCGTGCCCGCCACCTGGCCATGTTGCCGTACGAAACGGACTTGTTGAAATAAATTTTAACAGAGGGCATCTCAAAACATCATTTCACAATTGAAAGCCAAGTCTGTTTTTGAGACGGCCTCTCCATTTTGAATGTTGCGCTGCTGCGCTCAAATGGTTTTAAGCAATGGAAATTATCCTTTTAAAAGAAATCGAAAAGGTGGGCCACAAGCACGACGTAGTAACCGTCAAGCCAGGTTATGCCCGCAATTTTCTCATCCCACAGGGTTTGGCCAAGGTGGCCAATTCTTCTAATATGGCAGAATTGGATGCTATTAAGCAGAAAGAATCCGAACTGGAAGAAGCCCGCCTGTCTGAATACCGGGCCATGGCCGACAAGCTGGAGGGGAAAACACTGAAGATCGGCGCCAAAGCTGGTACCAGCGGCAAGATATTTGGTAGCGTGACTAATGTTCAGATCGCCCAGGCGCTGAATGAACAATTCGAGATCGAAGTAGATCGCCGCAAGATCGAGATCGGGGAAGAAGTGAAAGAACTGGGCAATTACACGGCCAATCTGAAATTGCACAGAGATGTAGAAGTGGACGTTAACTTTGAGGTGATAGCCGAATAGAGTTAACCATTAGTTTGATCTCTATCAGGATCAGGCAATTTAAGATAGGAAAAATCTTTGGGCGTCTCCAAGCTACAACAGGCTTCGAGGCGCTTTCTTTTTCAAAAATCACAGGTATACCGGTGGGTGCGCAACCAGTTTTCTTTTTTCGAATAATCGGGGTCGAAGCGGCTAATCAATGCCCAGAACCGCCTGGAGTGGTTGAACTCGATCAAATGCGCCAGTTCATGCAGGATCACATAATCCTGTACTTCACTTGGTGCCAGCAGCAGCCGGGTAGAAAGATTGATGCGTTGATGGTTGCTACAACTTCCCCAATTAGAAACATTGTATTTTAATTGGACACCTTTAATAAATTGTTGAAAGGTGCGTGCATTGATCGCCTGTACCCTGGCTTCCCATGCGGCTGCCTGATCCCCGGCCACAGCTCGGCTGAGGAGGCGTTTGATGTAGAGATTGCGTTCGAACCCATACAGCGTTTCGGGCAGTTTTAACTGTAGTTGAACACCGCTTAGTCTGGCACTACCTGTTTTTCGATCTTCCTGCCACCAGTGGACCTGGTATTTTTTCAGCCTGGTAGGCAGTTCGAAAGTATGGTGGTAATCTTTGCCTCCCAGAAAAGGGATAATGGCCGGCTCTGCCTCGATCAGGGATTCCGCCCAATTCCTGAACCAGCTGACACCTTCCTGTTGTTGTTTTCGGTTAAGGCCTTTTGGCATTCGAAGAATAAAGGTCTGCTTACCCAGGCTGGCCCGAAAGGCCGACCTGCGCTCAAGGATCAATCGAACAGGGAGCTGGATACCTTTAAGTTCAATAGCTTTCAGTTGGAACAACAAAATTTGTTAGTTGAATGATAAAGAGGAAAGCAGCTCACAAGATCCATAGCCAGGGGCGCCTGAACAGGTGCCCCTGGCTGAGCATTTATGCATATTGGATGGCAAACTTCTGCATGACCTGTACGAGTACCTCCAAACTGCTTTTAGGCATGGCGTTGTAAATCGAAGCCCGGAACCCGCCAACTGAGCGGTGTCCTTTAATGCCGGAGATGTTGGCTTTTTTGCAGGTTTCCAGGAAGGTTTTTTCCAGATCTTTATTCTCGAGTAAAAAGGTGGCATTCATCAGGGAGCGATCATCTTCCCGGACGGTCCCCCTGAATAAAGGGTTCCGGTCAATCTCCCGGTAGATCATTTCAGCCTTTTCGGCATTTGTTTTTTCTATGCTGTTCAATCCCCCCTGCTCCTTGATCCAGCGAAGAGTTAACATAGACACGTAGATTGGGAAAACCGGGGGAGTGTTAAAGGTGGACCCCTTGTCAATATGAGTTTGATAATTGACCATGGAGGGTAATTGGCGATTTACCTTACCCAGTAGGTCTTTTCGTACGATCACCAGGGTGGTTCCGGCCGGGCCCAGGTTCTTTTGAGCCCCTGCATAGATCAAACCAAATCGTTCGATCGGTAATTTCCGGCTGAAGATATCCGAGGACATATCGGCGACCAGGGGTACATCTGTGTCTGGCCACCAGTGGTACTGAGTTCCAAAAATGGTATTGTTGCTGGTAAGGTGAACATATTGTGCTTCTGCAGGTATGTTAAGCTCTTTTGGAATGTAGGTATAATTGGCATCCTTAGAGGAACTGCCAATGATCACCTCTCCAAATAACTTGGCTTCCTTGATGGCCTTCGCTGACCAGGAGCCGGTGTCCAGGTAAACAGCACTTTTGTCGTCCTCCAACAGGTTCATGGCCGACATAAAGAATTGAGTACTGGCGCCGCCACTAAGGTAAAGGACTTCGTAATCCGAGCTGAGCCCAAGGAGATCTTTAGGCAGTTGGACCGCTTCCTCCAGAATAGCAGAAAATTCAGAGCTTCGGTGGGAGATTTCCAATACCGAGAGACCAATGCCGTCTAGATCTAGAACTGCTTTTGCAGCCTGCTCCATGACAGGAGTAGGTAGAATAGCAGGCCCGGCACTAAAATTGTGTTTTTTCATGTGTTGATCCGGTTAAAAAATTGCGGGATGATTCCGGCACAAATGTAGTACAATATAAGGAAGCAAATGCTGATCTGTAAGCTTGAATACTAACGAAGTATTGTCAACTTTTTTTTTATCCATCTTGATACATAGGGTAAATATCCTTAACTTAAAAGTCCGTCTAAAAATGAAAGGTGCTGTTTTTTATCGGCAATTATTTTTTAGGACAAATAAATTCATAAATGTTTGCCTGATAAGGAAATTGCCTTTAAATTCGCAACCGCTTTGAATGCAAGGCGAATTAGAGGGCTTCTTTTCAAAAAAAGAATTTAATTTCAAAAGAAGTTTGCACCGTATTAGAAAAGGTGTTACCTTTGCACTCGCTTTTGAAGAGAGGCATGGAAGATGGAAGAGAAGGAGGGC
>CAYZMS010000063.1:0-4006 GCA_964479625.1 uncultured Saprospiraceae bacterium | reverse complement strand
TAAATTTGGTGTAGTGTTTAATTAGTGCTACTAGGTGCCTTGCACTTATAGGTGCCTAGCACCTATAAGTGCAAGGCACCTAGTAGCACTCCATCCTATTTTTCATTCCATACCAATTCTACTCCCAACTCCCAGTACCTACCGGGCATGGGCCTGTTGGCAACAAGCTCATACTCTGCATTCCAGATATTCTGGATACTACCAATGGCAGTCCCCTTCAGATCTCCGATGCTCCATTGATAGGCAAGGTGTAGGTTACCTCTTTGAAAGCCATTCAGCCATTCGGAATTATCAGCAGTGGTGTAAGACCGGCTTGTCCAACGGTGTTGGTATTGAATCAGCAAAGGTCCCGTTTCAAAAGCCCCCTGGGCGCCGGTCTGATACTCAGGAGTGTAGATCAATTGTTGTCCAAGGCTGTGGTCTCCCGGACCGGAGGTAGCCTCAGTTGTGGAACGCACCACATGCAGGAAAAGACCAAGTGTAGCTTGCCAGCCAGGGCGGACGAATCCCCCTTCAATTTCCTGTTCTACCCCTCGACTCCAAACCTTTTTGATGTTCTGAGGAGACCAATAAGCAGGCCCCGGAACCCATTGGATCCAATTTTCAATTTGCCTGCTAAAGGCAGTTAGCCTGTAAGAAAAAGAAAAGGGTTCCCAGGTGGGATTCCAACCCATCCCCAGCTCTTGCCCCCAGCCTTCCTCTGGCAAAAGGCTGGTATTGCCACCAGGGTTCCAGAACAAATCATCGAGCCCCGGCTGCCGAAAACTCCGACTGATATTGCCCTTTATTTCAACTGCCGGGCTAAGCTCAGCCTGAAAACCGAAATAGGGAATAAAAGGCAGAGCTTTTCCATCCGACCACTCCTGTCTCAGGCGGGTAGATATTGTCCAGTGGGCTCCCAATGGAAACCGGTACCGAGCCAACCAGCTCCAGTTTTGCCGGCTGCCGGTTTCGACATAAGAAGCTGATTTTCCTTGCTGATCATTGACTTGAAAACCTGTTTCCAGCAAATGCCCCTTGATGGGGATCCAACCAATCAGCCCCTCCCCCCAATAGTTAAGTGCCTGGCTTTCTGAGTCCAAGTTCAACAGGGAGTCCGTGTATTCCAGGCGATCAGACATTCGGGCTGCACGCAGGTTGAGGTACCAATCCCGGGAAAGGTATTTATAATCGGCTGCCAACCGTAAAGAGGCGTCTTCTTGAGAAGCTACGCTTATGTCCTGCACTCGAGTAGGAGGCACTTCCCGCTCTGCCTCCTGCGACCATAAATGAACAGAAATATGGTGTTGCCTCCACCGAAAGGATTGCCCAAGTAAAAGCCCACTTTGAACTGTTTTTCCATGTTCCAGGCGTTTGTTTTCACCGAAAAGGTCCTGGTATGGAAAATCATTCTCTGCCCGCGCATGAAATAATTGTAAGTGGGTAGCTGATCGCTTGCTTCCATACGCTAGTTGTATATCCTGTTGCCGCTCCCTGAACGCCCCCCAGCCCATGCCTGCCCGGGCACTCCAGCCATTGTCAAATAAAAAGGTGTTATCCAGGGAAATTACCCCCCCTACTGCACCACTTCCCCAAAGCGCACTTCCTCCTCCCAGGGTAATTCGAATCTCATCCATTAGGTTAGTCGGCAACAGGGAAAGATCGCTTTGTGCAAGCATCGGATTGGTGATGGGAAAGCCGTTCCAAAGTACACTGGTTTGGGCGGCACTGCCGCCTCTTAATGAGGAAGTAGCAATACCAGAAGGGCCATATTGCTTTATGCCAACAGGAGTAACGTTCTGTAAAAGATCGGAAAGATGGGTCCGCCCAAATCCCAGGCGATCCAGACTATCTAATACCAGCACCTTGTCAGTCTGATCCCTTGGCTCTATCCTGCCAGACTGAATCTCCACTTCCGGGAGTATATAGATAGAATCGGTGATAGAAGTTTGTCCCCAAAGGCAATTACCTGATAGACCAAAAACCCAAACTACTAGGAAACGCATACCGAACATGCTGTAGTCATTATGTCCGGCTAAAAAGTGGGGCGAGAAGATAAGTTTGTCGAAACAGACTCAGCCGCATGACCAGATAGAGGTTTTCCCTACACTTTCGACCTGCCAACCAAGTAAACTCCAACAGCTAATCGTTTACTCACGCCGCTTTTAGCCCGAAAGCGATGGTGAAAACATAGACTTTGGCAGGTCTTCTGACTTATTCCTCGGAGTACCGCCTTCCCATTCGAATTTCGAACAGTGGCCATTTGGTACTCCTGACCAATGGAAATTACAGCTGCGGGTACAGTTCCTGTTTTTCACAGGATTCCCTTTTAAGCCCCGATCAAACCTATGTTCGATAGGTGCACCTTAGTCTAGAAGCAAAGATAGGTAAACTTGTGGACTTGTAACGCTGGTGCGACTGGTGAGGCATTGCTGCACCAGTTAAAATGCTAAGTCCAATCCTTCAACCACCTACCTTTTGGGGCATTAAAAAAAATATGCTATTTTTAAATACGACATAACATCATCACCAAGCAGTTTGAAAAATGCGATTCCTGTTCCTTATGGTATTACTTCCTGCGGGATTGTCCGCGCAGACCATTATCCCTTTCACCAGCGTCATTGCCACAGCTGGAGGTAGTGAGGTAGTCAAAGATCAGGTATTCACCTACACGGTTGGTGAACACGCCATTTTTACTTTAACCGGCATGGATAGAACCTTAACCCAGGGGTTTAACCAACCGGAAGCAGGCATCGTTGTAGGCCTTGCCAATTCAACCCTTGCTAAGGAATTGGGATTGACCATTTTTCCAAACCCTACCACAGAGTTTTTGAATATACAAGCTACCGTTTCACCGAATGGGGTACTGTTAATGACTGATTCGAAGGGAACACTGATCCTTCAAAAAACCTGGAATGCGAAAAACCTGCAAATTCCCTGCGGGAATTTACCTGAGGGCACCTATTTCCTCCGCTTTCAAACAAAGGATAACAGGGTTCTGAGTTTGCCATTCCAAAAACTTTAAAAACTCACAAGGTATGCGCCTTCAAAGCTTTTTTAACCTGTTTTTTATTTTTTTGGGGCCTCTTGCTCTTGTTGCACAGTCCACTCCCCAGGGTTTGAACTATCAAACGGTTGTAAGAGATATTGAAACGGGTGCGCCGGTTGCCAACCAGCCGGTCGCTCTAATTTTCAATGTTTACACAGGCAGTCAGACAGGATCCATTGTATATCAGGAAAATTTTGAAACATCCACCAATGAATTCGGCCTGATCAACCATGTTATAGGCCAGGGTACTCCTCAGATTGGTCAATTTTCGAATATAGACTGGGGCGGGGGGGCAAAATTTCTTGAAGTATTATTAGTGGAGGACGGTCAATTTCAAAACCTGGGCCGGTCTCGACTTTGGAGTGTACCTTATGCCCTTTATGCAGCTAATGGAGGTGGGGGTGGTTCCTCCTGGCTTGTCGGAAATGGTCCTCCTCCTGATAACCAGGGTGCAGATTCCGACCTATTCCTGAACAGTAACAATGGGGATTTTTATCAAAAGGCTAACGAATCCTGGATATACCGCGGTACGCTTTCCGGACCGACCGGACCACAAGGGCCTCAGGGAGGAGCAGGCCCCCAAGGCCCAGCTGGAAAAGGGATCTCAGGGACGGTCGACAATGGCGATGGCACCTTTACTCTAAATTTCACCGACGGTACCAGCTTTACCACCTCTGACCTGACCGGGCCCCAGGGACCTAAGGGGGAAGATGGATCCGGAAGTGGATCCGGGACAATGTGGCTAACGGGCTCAGGTATTCCCCAAAGCAGTGAGGGCACAAGTGGAGACCTTTACTTTCAAACCACCGGAGATTTTTACCAAAAGATCGATGGTAGCTGGCAGCAGCAAGGCCGGATCGACGGTAACCCCGATGACGATATCACTTTTAACGATATAGCTTCGGGAGAAGTGACAGGAAGCTTTGACAATTTACAAGTTTCCAGCCTGCTCGGTCGCCCCATTGGAGGTATGCCCCC
>CAYZMS010000062.1:3869-5535 GCA_964479625.1 uncultured Saprospiraceae bacterium | reverse complement strand
TATAGTCTGACAACCCAAGATTTGTGAAAAGTCGGGGAGCCTTATTTTTGTGGTAACCAAACTACAAAAAACAATGCTCCCCTTCAGCCTCAGCGAAACTGACGCCGATATTGTAAATATCGAAAGAAAAACGCACAAAAGCCCTTTAGTCAGGGACAGAATGTATATTCTCCACCTTTTGAACATGGGCTACAAACGACGACAGTCCGCCAAAATAGTGGGCTGCCACCCCAACTCTGCGACCAATTATGTGAAGCTCTACAACAGCGGCGGCCTAGACGCTGTAAGGCAGCTGGGCTACAGCTACAGCCGCCATGAGCTGTCTGGGGTTTACGACCAGGTCGATGAAACACTGGCTCAAGCCGAATGCGCAACTGTGGACGATGCCCGCCAGGCCCTGCGCTCAAAGTTTGGCTATCAGCGCAGCAAAGAATCTGTAAGACGGCTGCTGCACCGTTTGGGCTTCAAGCGCAGAAAAACGGGCACGTTCCCGGGCAAAATAGACGACTTTGAGGCATGGCAAGCCAAGCAGGAGGCTTTTATCGAGAAGCTCGAAGAGCTGATTGATCAAGCTGACTGTGAGGAGCTTGACTTAGTTTTCGGTGATGCGGCACATTTTGTCTACGGCAAATTCAGTAGTTTCCACTGGGGCAAGGGCCCCAAGTACCGTCCAAGCGGCCATGGGCGCTACAGGATCAATGTCTATGGGGTTTATGATGTCGTGACCAATCAGGTATGTACAATGTACAACGAGGGGTATGTCGATGCTGATTTCATGGTGGAATACCTCGAGTGGCTGCGCCGTGAGCACTACACAGACATAGAGCGCCCGCTACATTTAGTACTTGACAATGCCCGTTATCAGCACTGCCAGTATGTGAAAGAATGCGCCAAGGGGCTGAATATAGAGCTTGAATTCCTTCCTGGCTACTCTCCAAACCTCAACGTGATTGAGCGTCTGTGGAAGTACCTCAAGAAAATATTAGGCAAGCAGTATCACGCAGACAAGGCTTCATTTGAAAATTCTATCGTCAGGCTGCTTGAATCACTAGGCAATGACATCCACCAGGAAAAACTGTGGACCCTGCTCAACCCCGTTTTCCAGCGCTATGAAAAATCACAAATCTTGGGTTGTTGAACTATAATTCCGAAGGCACTAGCTCTTCATCTTCTCTTTGTAGACGGCTTTCAGAACTTCGTTACGGCGTCGGATAGAAGGTTTGGTATACTCCCGGCGCTTGCGCAATTCCCTAATGACACCTGCATTTTGAAATTTGCGTTTGTAGCGCTTGAGTGCCCGGTCGATGTTTTCACCTTCCTTGACTTCAATAATCAGCATACGGTGCTATTAATAAATTAAGAAACAAACAGGATGTAATTTATTAAAATCCGGGCATAATTGAAAGAGAGGAAAGCGGTAAAGGTAGAAGGTAAAATTTTAAAAAGTAAAAGCCAAAAGGTGGAGCAGCCATTTGCCAGGCGGCCTTTTACCTTTTACCTTTTATCTTTTACCTTTTGTCTTTTACCTTTTACCTTTCCTAGTTCAGGGCCGCTTTTTCCGCAGCCCGTCCGTTGGAAGGCTGTGGCCGGGCCTTCAGCCTGCGGTGCAGCGGGTAATCCTTCTCAAAGAAGAATTGCTGTTTCCCGAAGGCGGGGTACAACTGGT
>CAYZMS010000062.1:3568-3859 GCA_964479625.1 uncultured Saprospiraceae bacterium | reverse complement strand
CGCTCCCGGCATGCGGCGCCAACTGGTACATGGTCGACACTCGTTGAGCACACCGCCACGCCGCATCGCGTCAATGACGAATGGATTGCGGCCCTGCAGGAATTGCAGGGCAAATACTTTCTCTCCGGCTACTTCCGTGACGCCCAGCACTTGCACTTTGCCGGGGCCGGCAGACATAGAGGGGCCGCGTACGGTGCGGCCCAGGCCACTGACCTGCTGATAGGCGTCGCGGAAAATATGCCAGGCTCTTTCCAGCGTAACTGCGAAGTAGTCCTGAGCTCCGGTATCTCT
>CAYZMS010000062.1:0-3558 GCA_964479625.1 uncultured Saprospiraceae bacterium | reverse complement strand
GGCGATGAACATATAATAGGGCACACAGCCCAGCTCTACCTGCCGCTGCCACATTTCGGCCCAGGCATCGGCATCGTCATTGATGTTGCGCATGACGGGAGACTGGGTGCGGATGACGGCGCCGGTATCCAGAATGCGGCCGATGGCCTGCTCGGCGATCTCCGTCTTCAGTTCGTTGGGATGGTTAAAATGGGCCATTAAGGCCAGGTGGATGCCGGCTTTTCTCGCTCTTTCGAATACCTGCATCAGTTCTTCGGCATCGTCATTGCTGACGAAGCGCTGGGGCCAGTAGCTCAGGGCTTTGGTGCCGAGGCGGATGGTGCGCAGCTTGGGGAGCTTAGCGTCGATGAGGGCATCGATATAAGCGGCGAGGATCCTGGTTTTCATGATCAGCGGGTCGCCTCCGGTGAAGAGAATGTCCGTGATATGTGGTTGGGAGCGCAGGTATTTGATGATGAGCTCCGTATCGCGCATGGCGAATTTCAGCTCATTCATACCCACGAATTGCGGCCAGCGGAAGCAGAAGGTGCAGTAGGCGTGGCAGGTCTGCCCCTGGCTGGGGAAGAAGAGCATGGTTTCCCGGTACTTGTGCTGTACGCCGGTGAGTTTTACCTCGTCTATCATGGGCACATTTTCGGAAAGCTGCCCGGCGGGGTGCGGGTTGAGCCCCATACGTATTTTATTGGCGATTAGCTTGAGCTCCGGTTTGCGGGCCCCTCCTTTAATGGCTTTCGCCATTTCTTCGAAATCGGCTGGCTGCAGCATGTCTTTCTGGGGAAACGTGAGGATATAAATGGGGTCTTCCCGGTAGTTATCCCAGTCGATGAGTTGGCTGACGACATAGTTGTTGGCTTTGAACGGCAGGATGTTCCCAACTACTTCGATATTAAATTTTTCTTCTTCACTCAGGTGGCCCTGAATTTGAGGGATCTCGCGAAAGTTTCTAAGGGTGTAGGATCTGTATTTTTCCATGATGGTCCGGTTTTAGTTAAGGAAAAAAAGGGTTTAGCCAAACATAAACGTCCATTAACCAATCTCCGGAGGGACCTTAATGAATTTCTGCCCGTTCCAGTTATTCTGGAGCAGGCACTGGTGGCCGGGTAGCGTTTGTTTTGTCATAGGCGTAAGATTGAGGAGTTAAAAAAAATATCAGCACGCAAAAAGTTTCTGCAGCAAGGGTTTTCCCTCAGGAAGCACGGTCTGATGATTTCCTTTGTAGCCGATCGCTTAAATTAGATGTGGAGCATGGCTCTTCAAGGCTGGAGCCCTGGCATGGTGTTCTTGACGATTGGCCGACTATTTATGGCCGGACACAGCTCATTTACAAAACACCTGTGCCACCCGCATGGTTTCTTTCAGGATGTCATAAAGGTAAGAATTATTTCCTATACCAACTAAGTAGGCGGACAGAACAATATAAGAATATAACAATGTATCCCAGACCCAGACCCATACCCATACCGGGGCGGGTTTCGCCATGCTCACCAATCTTCTCGGAACGCCTGAGAACAAAGCGCTTCAGACTCTGCTTTCGAAGCAGTACAAGTAAAATAAATCTGTCCGCTTACTTATTGTGGGTTTGCCGGCCAGAGTTAGAGGGGTTCTTCCTCAATTTCGAGGATGCCGATGATAAATTGAAAAGACCGCTGCAGCTGTATCAGCTCTTCGGGAGAGAGAGCCTGCAGCCGTCGGGAGATATTGGGATTGAGGGGGCTGGGAGCAGCCTGAAGTAGTTGGGAGCCGGATTCGGTGAGGGTAATCATGCTGACGCGGCGGTCGTTGGCCCGGGGCAACCTGGCCACCAGGTTTTTTTTCTCCAGGCGGGAGATGATACCGGTTACGGTACTGGCGTTGAGGTTCAGGAAATCTTTGATATCCTTATGGGCAGCCTGGAAGCCGGGCTGCTCCTTCAGAAAGCTGAGCGTAAGCAACTGTGGGATGCTTATGCCATATTCCTTTTCGATGCGTTTGCTCTCCAGGTTGACGGAACGGGATATTTTGCGAATACTGATAAGAACGTCTGCAGCCCTCATTGGTGTATTTAGAGGAAGGCCCCGCTGGGAGAGCCCGGTGTAAGAAGGTAAAACGCCGAATGGGCTTCACAAAGAAGCCCATTCAGCGCCGTTTTTCAAATCTGGAAAATTAGCCGCTACAACTCGATGTCATCTTCCTCATCATCCAGCTCCTCGGAGGATTCGTCGGCAAAATCATCGAGGTTGACGATGGTCTTATCCAGCTCATCGGCATCGTCATCGTAGAATTCATCGAGATTGAACTCTTCATCTTCATCATCGAAGTCCGCGGGTTTGGGCGGTGTCGGCTTGGTGGAGGTTTTACGAATCACCCTTGTGATGACTTTCTTTTCTCCTGTAGGTTTTGGCTTGGGGCGCTCCGAAGTGGCGGCGCGGCGTTCCGGGGCAGGGTTCTGCTCCTGCGTTTTTGCCAGCAGGCTTTTGGTGGTGGTAGGGACGGCCAGCAGCCTTTTTTTATCTATCAGTTCCCCGGTCACCGAACAGATGCCGTAAGTTTTATTCCGTATTCTGACCAGCGCATTCTCCAGGTCTTTAATATACCTACGTTGGCGGATGGCCATGTTGTTGAGCATCTCCACATCGTTGTTGATGCTGCTGTCGTCCATCCAATCGCCCCCGTGTTCATCACTGGTGTTTTCGGTAATCTCCAGAATCTGCTCCTGCAGGGAGTTGAGCTGTTTTTGAGCGTTATTCAGCTTTTTTTCGATCAACGCCTTGAATTCAGCCAATTCGGAGTCCGAATACCTTACTACCGTATTTGACATTACTGACCTTTTGTTGGTTTAAAAATGATGAGGCAAGTTTAGAGGGCAATTCTGAAAAAATTCTGAATTTAAACCTCTAAACTGCCTTTCAAGGTAATAAACCGTTTCGTCAAAAGCAAGGTTTGAGAAATCCTATTTGGCAAAATTTGGATTGGCAAGTTTTTTATTATAAACCTTTTTCATTAGTTGAAACAAGTGTTTCCAAACGGATTGTGGCGAATTGATATTCAGCGGTTTATCATCCGGAGATACAACGGGCGGCGCGGCCTCCTTGTTCGTTGTTTCGCCTTCCTCGAAACCGATGGCGACAAAAGGTTTCATTTCTGCTCCTTGCAGGCCTTCAAAATCTTCAAAAAAAACGGGCCTTCTCCTTCTCAATGCAATCATGGTTAAACTGATGGCTATAGCTGCTTTTTGGGTATGGCAGCCTGGTTTAAATAAATATGTTCATGCTCCACAAGCTACACCCGGAAACCTGAATATATTCTGAAGATCAGCCCCGCCGGATCTTTAAAATTGCGTTAATTTACGATCTCTAATTTCCACTTTATGATGGATGAAGGCTATATAAAATTTGATGCGCACTGGAAGAAGGCTCTTCCCCTGCCGGCAGCGGCTATCTCGGGCCTAAATGCCTGGCGGCAACGCTTGTATGAATTGGGCTTGATCGGCGCTTATCCCAACGGTATTGGTTTCGGCAATATCAGCCGGCGGCTTGGTGATGAAGGGCAGTTTGTCATTTCGGGTTCCGCCACCGGCAA
>CAYZMS010000061.1:0-6259 GCA_964479625.1 uncultured Saprospiraceae bacterium | reverse complement strand
GCCCTCCTTCTCTTCCATCTTCCATGCCTCTCTTCAAAAGCGAGTGCAAAGGTAATACCTTTTCTAATACGGTGCAATAATAAATTAAAAAAAGGCAAGGTTTTTAAAAAAAGGATGAGGGCTCTACACCTGAACGCTATTCCGTGGAGGGATTTCCATCCTGTTCCCTTCCAGAAAAGCCATTAGGTTCAGGCACTTGTTTAACCCATAAGTCCCGCTGGGGAAAGGGAATGGTAATCGCCTTATTGCGAAAGGCCTGATCAATAGCAAATCGCAAATCACTTTTTACATCCTCTATCGGCATAAATTCTTTGGACCAAAAGTGTAACTCAAAATCAAGGGAAGAATCGCCGAAGTTGGTGAAGCGCACGAAAGCAGGAGGACGTTCCAGTACGCGTGGGTTTGCTTTTGCCACTTCCAAGAGTGTTTCCTTTACCAGAGCGGTATCGGATCCGTAGGCCACCCCCACACCTACCAGAAATCGTGCCATATCATCATGATGACTCCAGTTGGTAACTTTACTCCCTACCAATACAGAATTTGGAACAATCACATCCAGGTTGTCCCGTGTGAGAATGATGGAAGAACGCAATCCGATTTGCGCCACCTTGCCGCTAAGTCCATCAAATTCCACTACATCCCCAATTTCAACACTTCGTTCGAACAATAGAAGAATACCCGAGAAAAAATCATTGAAGGTCTGTTGTAAACCCAAACCAACCCCCAAAAGTAGTGCGGCCGCACCCGAAGCGAGTACCCCTATCGGAATACCCAGCGTGGAAAGAGCGAATAGGAGGGCAAAAAAATAGACTGCATATCTAAATAACTGGTTGATGGCAAACTGAGAACCAACGTCGATACTTTGCCTTCTGTACACATCGGAAAGGAATAAGTGTACCACCAGCCAAATCCCCAGCTGAGTAGACAGTATAATAATGATCGCAATGATCAAACGATGAAAGGTCAGGGAAAAAGAATTGCCTTCACTGCCGAGATCAATCCCCCCAAAGGAAAAATCCAAACCAAAAAGATCGGAAATAAATAGAATGGCCAATGCAAACAGAACATTACGCAGGAAGCGCTTGCCGGTTTCCCAATTCTTATCCTTTGAACGATAGGTAGAAAAGGTGATCTTCCGCTGTTCGAATCGGTTTTCGAAAAAATTCCGCAAAATGACCTCCCCCAGCAGCAGGTGCAATAAGTTGGCTACCTGCCAGACCAGAAAAGCCTGTAAAATAGTGGAAACCCGAAGATTAAAGGATCGGGGCAGGTCATCTACCTGGTACCCCAGCGTATCCCGCAACACCCGGTAAAGATCCACTCCCAATTCTAAAATAGATAAGACCCCCAGTATTCCTACCAAAAGAAAAACCCAGTTGATCCCCCTGCAAATCTTCCGGTTCACTGGTTTCTCCACTTCCTGTCGCTTAAAAAAGAGGGGCATCAACCGCCGGACCAAGAGCCTGTTAATCAGAAATAATGCCAGGATCAATAGACTCGCCAGGATCAACTTACCTATGGTAATGCTGATGTCTCCAACAGAGAAAAGTTCAATTTTTAAAAAATCTCCCATCTTACTGACTAACTTTCCGGATGTAGTATTCTTATTCCACTAACCCCTGGGAAAATACCCCAAACTGTCTTTTTTACCTTTGCGCAACCAGGCTGTTTAAGATTTCTTTCGAAAAATATTCAAATATGACGATTCAAGGGCAAATAATTGATATACATAGCCGCCGAATTTTTCTGGGAGCGGTAGAAGTGCGCGCCGGGCGCATCCATAGCATTGAAGAACGAATGACGCTGGAGCCGCAATTTATCATGCCGGGTTTGATCGACGCGCACGTCCATGTGGAAAGTTCCATGCTGGTGCCGTCCGAATTTGCCCGACTGGCAGTACGGCATGGCACGGTGGCCACGGTTTCTGATCCACACGAGATAGCCAATGTGCTGGGGCTGGAGGGTGTAAGCTTTATGCTGGAAAATGCACGGAATAGTCCACTCAAGTTCTACTTCGGGGCTCCTTCCTGCGTTCCTGCTACGCCATTCGAAACAGCCGGGGCCGTATTAACAGCCGAAGACCTGGAACCACTGCTGCCTAACCCCCGTATCCACTATCTTGCTGAAATGATGAATTACCCTGGTGTGTTACAAAAAGACCCCGAGGTTATGGCTAAGCTACAACTGGCCAGGAAATTGGGGAAGCCCATAGATGGCCATGCTCCCGGTTTGCGCGGTGAAAAGGCCAAACACTACGCAGAAGCAGGGATCAGTACAGATCACGAATGCACCACTTTCGATGAGGCCCTGGATAAATTGAGGGCTGGAATGCATATTCTTATTCGGGAAGGCAGTGCAGCCAAAAATTTTGATGCCCTGATCGATTTACTCCCACAGTATCCTGACCGGATAATGTTCTGTTCGGATGACAAACACCCCGACGATCTGATGCAAGGGCATATCAACAAGATCGTTGCCAAAGCCCTGAGCCTGGGGTATGACCTCTACGACGTCCTGCGCGCCGCCTGCCTGAACCCGGTCCTTCACTATAAGCTAGACGTCGGCTTGCTTCGGCCTGGTGATCCCGCTGATTTTATCGTAGTACAGGAACTGGATAGCTTTGAGGTCAAACAAAATTATATCGAAGGGAAGTTGGTAGCCCAGGACGGACAGCCAAATATTAGCAAGGTCCGGGTAAATAGTCCGAATCGTTTTAAGGCAGCAAAAACCCAACCGGAAGATTTCCAAATTCCATTGGAACAAAAGGCCACCGCCAGAGTCATCGACGTCCTGGAGGGGTCGCTGCTTACCAGGGAAGGGCGGTACGAATGTACCCCTAAAGCTGGACTGGCTCAGATCAATGTGGCAGATGATGTCTTAAAGATCGCCGTGGTGAATCGGTACCAGGCTGCAAAGCCGGCCCTCGCCTTTGTTCGAAATACCGGTTTAAAAAAGGGGGCCATTGCTTCTTGTGTAGCACATGATTCCCATAACATCATAGCTGTTGGCTGCACAGATGAAGCCCTTTCAAGGGTCGTAAATGCGGTCATACGCCAAAAAGGTGGTATTGCCGCGCTGTCCGAAAAAGGGATTCAAACCCTTCCGCTCGAAGTGGCAGGGATCATGAGTAAACGAGACGGTTTTGAAGTGGCCAAAGAGTACGAACGCATCGATCATTTTGTTAAAGAAAAGCTCGGCACTACGCTTACCGCTCCATTTATGACCCTTTCGTTTTTGGCCCTGCTGGTCATCCCTCAACTAAAACTTAGTGACAAGGGCTTATTTGACGGGGAAAAATTCACCTTCCAACCCTTGTTCCTTGATTAGCCTCTTTTGTATTTGTTTTTGTTTGAACCTACAGTGGTAATTTTTATCATTACCCTGGATTGAAACCTTTCGTACCTTTATTGGAATGATGGTAGATAAATGTTACGGTTAACCGCACAGTTCTTTTCGGTCCTGTTCCACCCTCTGTTGATACTTACCTATGTATTAGCCCTATACCTGGCTGTCCATCCCTTTGTTTTTGGAGTAAGCAGCATTACTGATCAAAATGGCTTTTTATTGCTTTTGCAGGTATTCTTTGCGACCTTTCTGATCCCTGCAGTATCGGTAGTAATAATGCGTTTACTGGGACTGGTTGATTCCCTTGAGTTGTCGGATCGACAACAGCGGATAGGGCCTTACATTATCACCGGGGTATTTTACTTGTGGATCTTTCGCAATTTCTTAGGAAACCCCCAAGTCCCTGACTTATATACCAGTTTTTTACTGGGAGCTACCATTGCTTTATTTCTTGCTTTTTTTATTAATATCTTTTCGAAGATCAGTGCTCATGCCGTGGGCATGGGGGGCTTACTAAGCATGATCGTTTTATTGATGCAATCGGGCATACCCCAGACCATGCATTTTTCTTTTCTCAATGATCTGCTCCTGGTCATTAACCTCAGTACGGTATTTTTGATCGCAATTGCCATGACCGGCCTGGTAGGGGCTTCGCGACTTTTTCTGGGTGCTCACGCACCCCAGGACCTTTATGGCGGGTTGATGATCGGCGTTTTTAGCCAAATTGTCGCTTACCTGATCATTTTTTAAAATGATCTAAACTTTCCGCCCTTTTTTACAATTTTATAGGTGGCTGATCATCAGCAAATTGAAAGTTTTTTTTAGCACACCTCCTTACAAGCTGTTCTCATGGGCTCCCGATCATTTCAATGCACCTTTCTACTTATAAGTTGTTTTTGCTTTTCCCTCCAGGCCCAAGTGGAGGAAAATGCCGTACCAGAAGAAAATATGTTCAGCATTTTTTTTGGAGGCGGGAGCTATTATATTGATCAGGGCCAGGTACAGGAGTTATATGATTGGTTAGACTCCTACCCGGATATTGAGCATTATCACCTGAGTATTCACGGTCACACTGACGATATCGGTAGCATTGAATACAATCAATACCTTTCGCAAATGCGCTGTCAGGCAGCCCTTCAAAAACTACTGGATAAAGGTCTAGACCTCGAAAAGCTGGCAATTCAGGGGTTTGGTGAAGCCAACCCAATTTTCGACAATGCCACCTGGAAAGGCAAATTGCAGAACCGACGCGTGGACATTATTATCCATCCAATTATTTTATAGATCCGAATTTTCTCATTTTCTTTTCAGCTTCTATTTTGGTCTTGTAATCATCACAAAGTCCACCCCATGCCCTTCTTGTTTCGGTTTGGTATTCTTTTTTCTTTTGCCCTATTCTCCGGATGGTCTGCAAAGAAGCCGAATGTGGATTGGGATGCAGACCCCGACCGGGCTGCTTACCGTGCTCATTACGAAGGGAAGCTGGCTTTTGAAAATGGTAAGGTCAATCGCGCCCAAAAGGCTTTCCGGACCGCCTACCTAAAGGACCCGACCAATGCCCATTTCGCCTTTGCCTGGGCCGTCACTCTTGGACAGGCCGGGAAAATATCCCAGGCCCTTCAATTGATCCGGCAAAGTAGAGCAGGCCTTTCCCGATCGGATCCTGATTATGCCCAGAAGCATACCCTATCTTTCTTCTTCGAGGGGATGGTCCTCCTGTATTCCGGAAATTATGAGGCTGCTGGAGAACGTTTGCGAACAGCCGAGCACCTTTTGAGTGATGAGGTGCAGGAGGATTATATTCGAACGGTGGTTTACAATGCGCTGGGATATATTAATATTGTACTGCAAACAGCCAGCCGGAGCGGAGCATTGGACTTACACTATCATGTTTCCAGGGAAGATATGGAAAGAGCCGCTCAATATTTTCAGAAGGCCATCAAATTTGGTCCGGACAACGAAAGCGCAGTTTACAATTACACTTATCTGATGGATACCGTTGGCTTCCCCGACTGGCCTGATCCCAAGGATCTACCCAGGCATGCCCTCTCTCAGAATCAGGTTTTTTCCTATTCGAATAACCTGGAACAAGCGGTGGACCGCCTCCAGCTCCAAAAATATGATGAACTGCTATTCCTGTTGGATATTTCCGGCTCCATGGTGCTAGAAGAGGTAACCTGCCTGAACCGGTCCCGCTTTGAAGTTTTGCGTCAAACCACCTCGGGTTTTGTCCGAAAGCTACCAACTGATGCCCGAGCGGGCTTTGCCTCCATTGACGGAGATTGTGGTGAGCCCCCCAGAAAATGGTTCCCGGTGGGAAGCTTGAACAAGGCAGAATTACTCACTGAGATTCGCTTTCTGGCCCCGCACGGGGCCACTCCTATGCTGGAGCGACTGGAGGCCTCTTTAGAATTATTTACCGATTCTATCAATCAAAAGTGCATTTTTCTGATCAGCGACGGAGCCAACACCTGCAAGCTGCCCGGCCTGGACATCTGCCAATGGGCCGATCGGGCAAGAAGCAAGGGCTATACCATACACGTTTTGACCTTTTTGGATGCTACCTTCAATAATGCGACCGCATTTACCGATTACAGCTGCCTGGCCGACCAAACAGGAGGAGAGATCATTTACATCGATAATTATCGCTGTCGCCTGACAGAGTACGAATTCGACCTTTCTCATCAATGCCTTCCTCGCATCCCTTCCTTGCGCCAGGTCAAATGTTTCGGCCTGGATACAGAACTTTGGGCTTTTTTCCCGGAGAATTGATTTTTTTGGCTCTTGCTATTGCGCCATACTTAAAACAGCCCTATATTTGCACTCGCATTCTTAAAAGGGCGATTAGCTCAGTTGGTTCAGAGCACCTGCCTTACAAGCAGGGGGTCACTGGTTCGAGTCCAGTATCGCCCAC
>CAYZMS010000060.1:0-8591 GCA_964479625.1 uncultured Saprospiraceae bacterium | reverse complement strand
CTACGCCCGGCTATTCGCTTCCTACGGAAGATGACACAGTTAATTGAACAATCCCACTACGGCTTTCGGGTTGTTCGGCGTTAGCCCTTTTTGACCTTGGTTCGCCGACTTTAGTCGGCTTTGAGGTCTGCCGACTTTAGTCGGCCCTCCCCCTCCCCAACTCTCCTCAGCCTTCCTGCAAAACCCACCCGCCCACTTACTAAGCCGCTTGGGAAGTAGGTGGGGTAGCTGTGTGTTTGTTGGCGGGGGAGTGAACTGAGGTTTGTATGCTGGGGCGAACTAAAGTTCGCGTACCGGATTCAATGCCCTTGGCTCAAGGCAGCAAAGGGAAAGATCGTCCCAAACCCTTTTCCTTCGAAATAAGCCTGAGCATCGAAGGCAGGGGAAGAAGGGACGGCCAGCACAAAGTCGCCGCCCCAGGCACCCAGTGATTTGATCACCCCAGGAAAATCGGGGAAGTGCAGCTGTTGAGCGCGGGGGAGATCGAGGGTCTGGGAAACGAGCTGCTCGTGTTCGAGCAGGAGGTTGGAGAAGGTTTCGACCGAGGAGGCCGTGCACAACTCCTGGCTGATGCGGGAGATTGCGGTAAGTTGTTCTGGCCGGGCGCCACCCAGTTTGTGGTAGCGTTGGATGCCCAGACGGCTGTTTTGCTTTTCGTTGAGGTAGACGAAGTACAACTGCTGATGGAAAACAGGAGCAAGGGGGGCGGGGTTGATCTGCGGGAGCCCGTTTTCGAGTTGATAAAAGATCGGCTCGGTGGCCAAGGCACAGGCCAGATCGTAGCCGGACCCTCCAAAAGTAAGCCGGAGTAGCTGGTAGGCATCCGCACCGGACCAATGGGCCAGCAGGGCCAGTAAAGTAGAACTGCTGCCCAGTCCCCAGTGCCGATCAAATTCTAAGCGGGTGATAAGTTGGGCACCTTCAAACGCAAGCGCAAAACCCGGCTGCAGGCGAAAGATCGCCTGAAAAATATCCTCCAGTCGCTGGCCAGTGGCCGCATCGGAGCCATCGATGTACTGCCCGGTCGCCCCGCTGAATAAGCCCTCAAACCAGCTTGCTCCTTCTACATCCAGGCTCCGCCAATGGATAAGCCCTCGCTTCAATGGCGGGTGCACCTCCAGGCTTTGCCCAAGGGCTACGGGTAGGGCTAGGGCCAGGGCTCCATCAAGGACGAAGTATTCTCCGCTGATCAATAGCTTACCGTTGGCGTGATGGCGTGTGGACATAGTGGTTTTATAGTTCCTTTCTTTTCTCTGTTCTTCTTGGTATACTTCCCTTCCCTCTGTGGTGAACTACCCACCTATCAAAGAAGACATCAGGCTGTGCCCAGAAGGGTAATTATCCCTGGAAGTTGAATACTGCAATTGTTTATTTGTGTGTAGGTCCGCGAACTAAAGTTCGCGGACCGGGAGTTAACGCGCGCGGCTATTCTCCAGAAAATTGCGGACCGCTGCAAAGGAGATCGTTGCATTGCTAAAGTAGGCCAGGGCTGCTTCCTGCTCGATGGGAGTGGCCTTCAGGTGATTGAGGATATTGAGCAGGTGCATTTTCATATGACCGTGCTGGATGCCGGTAGTAACCAGGGAGCGCAGGGCTCCGAAGTTTTGGGCAAGCCCTACTGCAGCAGTAACCTCCATTAATTCTGTAGCGCCGGGCTTACCCAGCAACTCAAGGGTTTCCTTGGCAAGTGGGTGCAGGTTGGTCAGCCCTCCGACCGTTCCAAGGGCAAGGGGAATATCGAGCCAGAACCGGAATTGTCCGTCCTGGAGGGTGCAGTGGCTGAGGCTGCGGTACTGGCCGTCGCGGGCGGCATAGGCATGCCCACAGGCTTCGATGGCACGAAAGTCGTTGCCGGTGGCCAGCACCACGGCGTCGATGCCATTGAAAATACCTTTATTATGTGTGGCAGCCCGGTAGGGGTCGATCTCGGCAATGCGAACCGCCAGGCGGAAGCGTTCTGCAAATTCAGCAGCGCTGTGGTCGGGACAGGCACCCTGCAGCTCTTCGATGGGACAACTAACCTCCGCGCGGACTATGCATTCGGGGGTATAATTCGATAGAATGGCCATTACGATCTTTGCACTTTGAAGTGCTTTGGGCAGCTCCTGGCGCCGGGCAAGAAAAGTATTCAGGCTTTTTCCGTATTGTTCGAGTACCGAATTGATGAAATTGGCCCCCATGGAGTCGCAGGTCTCGAAACGAACGAGCAGCTGAAAGTAATCCGGTTCCTGATCACAGTAATCAATGAGCTCAAGGCTGAGGATACCGCCTCCCCGCCGCTCCATGTTTTGGGTGATTTCGACTGTTTCCTGTTTTAATTGTATTTCGAGCTCAGGGAGCAGCCTGCGCAGCTGGTCGCCATTTCCTTTCCATAGGAAGTGTAGCTGGCCGAGTTTTACGGTCGACAAGACTTGGGCCTGGAACCCGCCGCGCGGTAGCCAAAATTTCGCTGCGCTGGAGGCGGCGGCTACCACGGAGCTTTCTTCGATCACCATGGGTACAGCGTACATTTGGCCATTTATCCGGAAATTTGGCGCAACGCCGTAGGGCATGGGGAAATTAGTAAGGGTATTTTCGCTAAAGCCGTCCAATATGCGCTGTTGGTCCTGGTCCGGATGCCAGAATTCCTTCAGCTTTTGCATAGTAGCCTCGGGTTGCGAACTAAAATGCCTGGCCAGCCAGTTGATCTTGTCTGTCTTTTCCTTTTTCGAAAAGCCGGAAATGACGCGTTCCTGCATGTTCATTTAATCCTTATTTCACACGAAGATAAGCGTTTGCCAATTCCAAACCCCGTACTTGGGCATCAACGTAGGTTTGGAGCTGTTGGTAATCCTCGCGAGCATGCTTTAAAAATGCGGATGCCTGGCCATAAACGCCGGACGCCTGTAATTTTCGAATGAGGTAATAGCCTTCCAAAAAATGCGGAATGCCACCGGAAATAATAAACTGCCGGCATTGTGCCTTGTCACCAAGCTCCTGCAGCAGCCCGTTGGTCCAGTTGACCATGTCGGCAGCCCGATGACCGATCTGGGAAAGGGCCCGATACAGGTCGTGTTGCTCCGGGCTGGATCGCATAAGCTCGAGTTTGGCGAAATTGGTTCCTCCTCCGGCTGCAAATTCGATAGCCGCCAGCGGAAGTTGCATTAGTGCTTTAAGGCTTTCCGGTCCCATACCTTGCCCTACTTCTTTAACGATTAGAGGGTAAGTTGCCGAATCCAGCAACTGCAGGATGACCTCCAGGGGAGATCGGGAAAAACGGTCACCTTCCGGTTGCAACCATTCCTGCATTGGGTTGACATGAATGATCAGTCCATCGGCCTGAAGTTTGTAAAGCAACTGATCTATTCGATCGGTTTCTTTCCGGTCCAGGAGTTGCTCCACCTGAGCAATACCCAGGTTGGCGAATAAAGGTAGGCCGGCACCCAGCTCCGCCCGTACATCAAAGTCCGACAAATGTTCATTGTCGTACAGTAAAGCTCGGCAAGAGCCCAGCCCCATACCCATACCAAACTCCCCACAGGCTCGGGCGAGGTTTCGGTTAATAGTGGCTGCGAGAGTGGTACCACCGGTCATGCTGGACACCCAAACGGGCGTCCGAAGGGTTTTGCCCAGAAAGGAAAGCGGGGGAAGGCCTCCTGCTTGTGGGTGGGCTGCGAGCATGGGTTCGTAGAAAAACCGCTTATCCAGGTCACCAGAAGTCACCTGTGATTTGAAAGCCAGTTCAATATGGTCTTTTTTGCGTTCAACTGCTGTTGGATCAACATCTGGCATGGTTCCCCGGTATTGTTCTTTTGAAGTATGTGCACTCATGTTAACGATTCAGCGACTGTTTCGATCAACTGCTATTGATTGTTACAAAGCCTTGGAGACGTGCTATTTTCAGGTCTGAAACAATTTTTTAAAAAAAAGGTTGGTCCCAAGGTACTACAGGCCTGCTGCCACGCTGCCGTACAAGGTACGTCTTTTGGCGGCGGTGTTAAAAACCTGTGCGAAATTTCCATTGTTTTTCAGATAGTTATCTTCTACAGGTATACTTTTTTTTCAAAAAAGGCTTGTTCAATGCGGAAATTAATTCTACCTTTGCACCTGCTTTGCAAAGAGGGGTGTATAAGAATGGGAAGTACAGCCAACTTTTCAGAGGGTCTTTGTAGAGGAAAAAGGCGGAGTCTGTAGGAATGCACTGGAGTTTTCGCGTCCTCGCAACATATTTAATTTTTGATCACCACAATAAACGATCAACTCGTGGATACACTGAGCTATAAAACAATTTCTGCGAAAAAGGAGGAAGTGACGCGCAAGTGGTTCGTCGTGGACGCAGAGGGCGAAGTAGTTGGGCGTCTGGCTACCCGCATTGCACATGTGCTGCGCGGTAAGCATAAGCCGAGTTACACCCCTCATGTAGACACCGGCGATTACGTCATTATTATCAATGCGGATAAGGTACGCTTCACCGGACAAAAAGCTTTACAAAAGAATTACATTCGCCACACCAATTATCCCGGTGGGCAGCGCATGGTGCGTGCCATCGACATGTTGGATAAGCACCCGGAGCGCGTTATCGAAAAAGCGGTAAGGGGTATGCTGCCCAAGAATAGCCTGGGTCGCCAGATGTTCAAGAAAATGTTTGTCTATACCGGTACTGAGCATCCGCATGCGGCTCAGAAGCCAGAACCTTTTCAACCTAATTTTTAAGCAAACTCTAGCAGCATCATAATATGGAAATGATTAATGCCACCGGCCGGAGAAAGCGTTCCATTGCCCGTATATACCTGACCAAGGGAGAAGGTAAGATCACCATCAATGGCAAGGATCTAAAAGATTTCTTTCCTCAGCCGCACATTCAAAATACCGTTACACAGCCCTTCCGTTTGGTAGAAGCTGAAAATGCCTACGACCTTAACGTCAACGTTTCTGGCGGTGGATTCAAGGGGCAGGCAGAAGCTATCCGCATGGCTATTGCCCGTGCGCTGGTTCACCTTAACGAAGACTTCCGCAGTCCATTGAAAACGCAAAAACTGCTGACACGGGACAGCCGAAGCGTTGAACGTAAGAAATACGGTAAACCCAAAGCGAGAAAAAGCTTCCAGTTTTCCAAGCGGTAAGGTATTTGGGTCAATCAATAATCAAAAAAGCAATTCGGAAAAATGGATAATCCGACATATAAAGATCTTCTGGATGCGGGTGTACACTTTGGTCACCTGAAGAAAAAATGGAACCCCAAGATGGCGCCCTACATTTTCATGGAGCGCAAGGGGATTCACATCATTGACCTCAATCGCACGCTCGAATGCATGGAGCGGACAGCTTATGCTATGAAACAACTGGCCAGGTCTGGCAAAAAGATCATGTTTGTGGCCACCAAAAAGCAGGCCCGGGAAATTGTAGCAGAGGCGGCAAGAAGCGTAGAGATGCCCTTCGTTACCGATCGTTGGCTGGGGGGAATGATGACCAACTTTTCCACTATCCGGCGTTCGATCAAGAAAATGCAGAACATCGACCGGATGCTGTCTGATGGTAGCCTGACCAGCGTTACGAAAAAGGAGCGTCTGACCCTTACCCGGGAACGGGATAAACTGGAGCGGGTACTTGGTGGTATCGCCGGCCTGAACCGCCTCCCTGCTGCTCTTTTCATCGTCGATATCGATCACGAACATATTGCCGTTGATGAGGCTCATAAGCTGGGTATTCGTACCTTTGGCATGGTAGATACCAATTCTGATCCCAATCAGGTGGATTTTCCCATCCCGGCAAACGACGATGCCTCCAAGTCTATTTCGATCATTACCAATTATGTGGCCAATGCCATACGGGAAGGCTTGAAAGAAAAAGATCAGGTTAAGGCCGAAAAAGAAGCGGCCAAAAAAAGTCAATAAAATAGAAAGAAGCATTCGGGCAAAGGTCTGAACGTTTTCTTAGCATACAGTTGTCACCCACTTAATCACACGCGCGACGCCTCGTCCGCGTCGCCCCAAACCACACAAAAGCATGAGTGCAAACATCTCAGCTGCCGACGTTAAAAAGCTGCGCGAAATGACGGGCGCAGGTATGATGGACTGCAAAAAGGCCCTGGCTGAAGCCGAAGGGGATTTCGAAAAGGCCATTGAAGTACTGCGTAAAAAAGGCGAAAAACTGTCTGCCAAACGCGCCGACCGGGACGCCACTGAAGGCGCCGTTCTGGCCCTGGTCAATGAAGATAAAACCAGGGGCGTGATTGTGAAGCTGAGTAGTGAAACGGACTTCGTTGCAAAAAATGAGGATTTCGTCGCTCTGGCTCGCAAATTCGGAGAAATTGGGCTGAATAATTTCCCCCCTGACAAGGAAGCTCTTTTGGCGCTGCCTTTTGAAAAAGGGATCACCGTGGGGGAGAAAGTAACTGAGCAGGTAGGGGTTATTGGTGAAAAAATCGAGATCGCTGAATACGCTATTCTGGAAGCAGACCTGGTGGCTCCATACATCCATATGGGCAACAAAGCTGCTGTCCTCGTAGGCTTGAATAAAAATGCGGAAGGTGCATTTGAGGCCGGACGCGACGTGGCAATGCAGGTGGCAGCAATGCGCCCCATCGCTCTGGATAAAGATCAAGTAGATCCCAGTGTGATTGAAAAGGAAATTGAGATCGGCAAGGAGGTGGCACGGCAGGAAGGCAAACCGGAAGCCATGCTGGAAAAGATCGCTTTGGGTAAGCTTAATAAATTCTATAAGGAGAATACCCTGCTGAATCAGCAGTTTGTAAAAGACAATAAAAAATCTGTTGCGGATTATCTTAAAGGAATAGATAAAGACCTCACCGCTACGGATTTCAAACACGTTACCCTGGGGTAATTGAAAAGGGCAAATGATCATCATTTGCCCTTTTTTTTGCCTTTTCCAGCCTGACGAATGCCTGGGGTGGAAAGGTTACTTAGCCCTTGCAGTACAATTTTGGTATTTTAACGGCGTTTTGCTTCGGGTTTAACTAAAACTGCTCCTCCATGGCTTTAAAGTACAAGCGAGTCCTGCTCAAACTTAGCGGAGAATCTTTGATGGGCGAAAAAGGTTTTGGAATCTCTCCAGAAATGCTCAACCATTACTCCGGGGAAATTAAAGGTTTATTAGAAGCCGGTGTTGAAGTAGCAGTAGTCATTGGCGGAGGGAATATTTTCCGGGGCTTGCAGGCAAAGGCCTCTGGCATTGAACGGGTGCAAGGGGATTATATGGGGATGCTGGCAACCGTGATCAACGGAATGGCCTTGCAGTCTGCTTTGGAAAGCCTGGGGCTGCATACCCGCCTGATCTCTGCTATCGAAATGAAGGAAATTGCCGAACCATACATCCGCCGACGGGCCATCCGGCACCTCGAAAAAAACCGGGTAGTCATCTTTTCCGGCGGTACCGGGAGTCCCTATTTCACTACAGATTCCGCCGCTGCTCTAAGGGCAAACGAGATCAATGCAGACGTCATTCTAAAAGGTACCCGGGTAGATGGGATCTATTCCGCAGATCCTGAAAAGGATCCTTCCGCTATTCGGTTTGATACCATTTCTTTTTCTAAGGTGATCAGTATGGGCCTATCCGTTATGGACATGACGGCCTTCACCCTATGTCGGGAAAACAACCTTCCCATCATCGTTTTCGACATCAATCGCCCGGCAAACCTCCTGCGTATTGTGCGCGGGGAAGCCATCGGAACCCTGGTGGAGTAAGCTAAGGGATAGACGTTGGCTCTTTTTACTCTCTACCGCTTAAGTAGAAATACATTTCTCATGTATAGCTTCAGGTGATGAAGAAGCCCGGGAGAGGTGCTCCATAAAAAAAGCCAACCGTAGGAAAACGGCCGGCTACCAAAACCAATCACTCTTACAAAGTTTAGTTACGTGTCCACAGACCGTTACCTGCTTCGGGGTTTACCATGACCGGCAGGTCTCCATCTGTGACAATGATCTTTGTATTCGGGGATTTAGCCAGTTCGAGGAAGCTTTCTATAGACTTGAATTGCAGGATCTGTGCATCAAGGCCTTCCGATATGATGTTCTGGGCATCGCGGATACCTTCTGCTTCAATACGCTTGCGCTCTGCCTCCTGACGGGTTTCCTGCAGGATGAACTCCATGCGCAGTGCGCGTTATTCTGCTTCCAGTTTTTCTTCAAGGGCACGAGCCAGATTAGGAGGCAATTGAATACCCTTTATGAGTACTGTATCAATGATGATCCCTTTTCCGTCCAGCAGCTTAGTCATTTGTTCCTGAATGGCCACTTCGATCGCTCCGCGCTCACCGGTATGCATATCCTTGGCCATGTCCTCTACACACTGACGTAAAGGCTTCTGAGCGTTCTTAACCAGAAAGAGCAATGGTCGCATTATGGTTTGGTAATCCGGTATCGGCATAGTAACTCCTTTTTAATAATATGACTTTTATTAGCCCCCCATCCCTTCATCAAACGTCTCAACAAAGTCCATAATCTTCTCGGTGATGCGCTCTACAATCGTCTTGCGCTCCCTGATCTTCGGCTTGGTTTTCAGGCTGGCTACAATCGTATCGCGCAGCGGCCTACGGCCGGTAAACAGATAGCTCTCGATCACCTCCATGAGCTGATCCCCCACCAGCTCCTCGG
>CAYZMS010000059.1:0-9119 GCA_964479625.1 uncultured Saprospiraceae bacterium | reverse complement strand
ACACAGAAGGCCTTTCTTTTTCATCATCCCAAAAAATTCGGGATGACTCATGTTTCAGGAGGTACCTTGAAGCACTCCATGCCAAATACTTATTGCTCTTCTTCCGGGATAAAATCCAGGCTGGTCCCATTAATGCAATAGCGCAGCCCCGTGGGCTGGGGCCCATCTTCAAATACATGCCCTAAATGCCCGCCACAGCGAGCGCATTCCACTTCAATTCGAACCATACCATAGGTGTTATCTTCCTTTTCCGCTACGTGATCTGCCCGGATGGGTTCGTAGTAGCTGGGCCAGCCGGTACCGGAGCGGTATTTCGTTTTACTGTCAAACAAGGGAAGGCTGCAGGCGGCACAGGTATAGACTCCGACTTTCTTATTATCCCAATACTTCCCGGTGAAAGCGCGCTCGGTACCATCCAGGCGGATAACACGGTACTCTTCTGCATCCAGTTTATCTTTCCAGTATTCATTGGTATGCATTAAGGGCTCCAGGGTATCTCCTTCGAGAGATATAAAAACGCCTTCAGGCAGATCCATTTGCTTTCCCTCGCTAATAGGGGTGGTCGAATTAGATTGAGCCTGACAGGCAGTTGTGCTCCCCAGCAAGCAGCACAAAGCGAATAATACGATTGGGTTTTTCATCGAAAATTTTGTTTTTTAAGCGTAACAAGACTTTGAAAGCATCAGTTGGTTAAGGATTCTATAAAATTGCAGTATTTTGCGGCCATAGATCGTCCGAAAATGAACTAAACGATAGAAAGTACCGGCTATGAATTTCATTGAAGAACTTACCTGGAGAGGTATGTTACAGGATACTACCCCAGGCCTCGAAGAAGTGTTCAAGAAGGGTCCAGTTACCGGGTATATCGGTTTTGATCCTACAGCTCCTTCCCTGACGATAGGGAATTATGTCCAGGTCATGATCCTTAGCTTTTTTCAAAGAACTGGTAACCGGCCGATCGTTTTAATGGGTGGGGCGACGGGCCGGGTGGGCGATCCTTCCGGGAAGGATCAGGAGAGACAACTCAAGTCTTTTGAGGAACTCGATACCAATCTGTCTCATCAAGTGGAGCAGTTTAAACAATTGCTGGATTTTGAAGGACCACAAGCTGCCAGGGTGATCAATAACCTGGATTTCTATAGCTCAATGAATGTACTGGATTTCCTTCGAACGGTAGGTAAAACATTGACTGTTAATTATATGAGCTCTAAAGAGTCGGTTCGAAAACGCATTGAAACCGGTATTTCCTTTACCGAATTCAGTTATCAACTGCTCCAGGCCTATGATTTCCAATGTTTATTTGAACAGGAAAATTGCATCCTGCAAATGGGAGGATCCGATCAATGGGGCAACATCACTTCGGGTACAGAATTTATTCGTAGGAATTTAAGCAAAAAAGCCTATGCCATGACCACCCCCCTGCTGACCAAAGCCGATGGGAAGAAATTCGGGAAATCAGAGGAAGGCAATATTTGGCTGGGTCCCAAGATGACTTCCCCTTATAAGTTCTATCAATTCTGGATCAATACTGCCGACGCAGACCTGGGTAAGCTGCTGCGCTATTTCTCCTTCCGGGAAAAGGAAGACATCGAAAGCCTGGAGGCAGCGGAAAACCCACAGGAGCAAAAGCGCCTGCTGGCGGAGGAATTGACCAAACGCATTCATGGAGAAGCAGCCTTCAATTCCGTACAAAATGTTTCTCAATTGCTCTTTAACCGCAAGGCCGGAAAAGAAGAGTTGTTGAAAATGCAAGCGGAAGAACTTTCTACCGTCGCTGAAGAGATCCCTTCCTACCCTATTAAATCGGAGGTCTTAAAAAACCGGGTTAATATCGTGGACCTGCTTGCAGAGCATACAACTATGCTCAGTTCAAAGGGAGAAGCCCGAAAGGCGATCATGAATAATGCGATTTCCGTCAATAAGGAAAAGATCACTTCCCATGAAGCGGAGGTAATCGCAGAGCAGTTGTTACATGGAAAATTTCTGATGATCGAAAATGGAAAGAAAAATAAATTCATGCTAATAGCTGAATAGTATGGAATTCCGTTTATTTCAGGTAGATGCTTTCGCTAAACAGGTTTTCGAGGGCAACCCCGCAGCGGTGATTCCCCTGGAAGACTGGTTACCAGATGCCAGCCTGCAGGCTATCGCCGCAGAGAATAACCTATCCGAAACGGCTTATTTTGTAGAGGAGGAAGGCGGTTTTCACTTGAGATGGTTCACGCCAACTAAGGAAGTAAGGCTCTGCGGACACGCCACCCTGGCTGCCGCTCATGTTCTATATGAACATTTAGAGTTTAATCAACCCCAGATTGAATTCCGTACGCTTGCCGGCAAATTAACGGTGAAAAAGACCGCCACAGGCTATGCCATGGATTTCCCCCTGGATCGCCCCCACCCTCTTGCTTTCGACTCAATAGTCCACCAGGCACTAGGCCTTAAACCCTCCGCTGTTTTAAAAGGCACAGATGATCTACTCGTTCGAATAGAAAGCGAACAAGACTTACAGAACCTTAAGCCTGACTTTCAAAAGATAGAAAGCCTGGAGGCCCGCGGCCTTATCGTAACGGTACCAGGCTCTACCACAGACTTTGCTTCCCGCTGTTTTTATCCCGCTTACGGCATAAACGAAGACCCGGTAACGGGTTCTGCTCATACCCTGCTTGCTCCCTACTGGGCCGAACAATTAAATAAAAAGCGCCTTTCGGCAGTGCAGGGAAAGTCCAGGAAAGGTTATCTTCAGGTAGAAGTCAATGAAGACCGCGTCCTGCTTGAAGGTTCAGCCGTAACGTATTTGGAGGGAATTATTCGGTGGTAGCTCATCGTTTTTCAGTATTTACAATTTTTTTGGTAAGAAATTCCTAACTGAGTAAAATAACAAAACAAATGACTGCTTTAAATTTCTGATGCTACTTTTTAGCTTAAGCCTTCCTTTCGTCTCCTTTTCTCAGGTAAACCCAATTACTGATAAGCCCTTTCATCCCACTGACCGGGTATATAATCACTGTGTAGATGCACCGGAGGTAGAATCTACGGCGGGCATGATATCCTGCGCACAACTTGGACTGGAAGCTTGGGATGAAACCCTAAATGACTACTACCAACGATTGGAGGATAAGCTTTCCAGGGAGGAATTTACCAAGTTGCGGGATGCTCAAAGAGCCTGGTTAAAATTCCGGGATGCCGAACTGAACTTTATGGGGGATTTTTATACCAATCTGGATGGGAGCATGTATCGAATGATAGCTGCAAACCATGCCCTGGAACTGACACGCGACCGGGCTATTGAGCTCTGGGGTTATATCCAGCTAGTGGAGTATTAAACACAGGTAATACCTCTAATTTAAAAGACAAGCCCAAAACCATTTCCCTTTTTCCTCTGGCAGGCATTAAATAACCGAAAGGTTCCGAGAAAGCTGTCCCTTCCCTACTCTATCCCACTATTCTATTTTGACTCGGTTGAACTTCAATGGCCTAAAGTGCTTTTCAAAGGAAAACAAATATTTGCAAGAAATTTCTACCTGAGTAAAACTGAATCAATCCGTAAACTAATTTGATTCTACCTGATAAAACATTATATTGCGAATAAACACGAATACTTTGCAATGAAAAAACAAGCCTTACATCGGAAGTACAATTTCCCGGATGCAGATCTTTATCTGCAGTGTATGGAGCGTATAAAATACGCTCACCGTGACATTAAACAATTTATGCGATACGGTTACCTCCCCGATCGCCTGAAGCAATTCATAGCCATGTGTGAAAAGTTTAAGGCCCTTCCCGATGATGATGAACTATTAGGGGATCAAATGGTGGTTACCGAAAAAAAATATGCCACAGCTGAAGCCTTAAAGTCTGCCATTCGATCCCTGATGACCAGGGTTGCTATGAAATACAGCAACAGGAGCGGCCGGTACCGCAAATTTGGGACTGCAAAACTTGGCGATATGACCGATGCACAGCTCATTTTTTGTGGTCGAAGGGTCATCAGGGTTGCCCGGCAGCAAATCGATTTCCTCGCAGATGTTGGTGTCAATGAAGATGTACTCAAGCGCATCCACGATGCCGCTTTGGATTTCGAAAAAGCGGTCAATATTCAACAAGACCGGGTAGCTGATCGCGATGTGGCAGTGGAGCGTCGCATTGAACAGGGGAACAAGCTCTATGAGGCATACATCGTTCTTTGCAATATCGGCAAGGACATCTGGGCCGAAAAAGATCCGGTAAAGTACGAGCAATACACCATTTACGAAAGCAATAATGATCAGAAGATCGCTCGAAAGGAGCGCGAAAAGGCTCAGGAAGAAACTTGATGATCAGTTTTCCCGTTTTCGTTCGTAGCGAACGCGGTGTAAAATAGCGTCCCCAAATAGGCTTAAACCAGTATTAAATACGACCAGGGCAAGGGTCCCATATCCCACCCATTGTAAAGTTGGTGCTCCTTCGAATTTGAGCATGGCGGCCTCTGCGATCAGGCAAGCTCCAAAACCGACCGTAGCAAGGCCTGAGGCAGCCTGGATCATCCAGCGTCTGTAGTGTTGTTTTGCAGTCATTTCAGGTATTTTTTAGCGTTCTCAAAATCTTCCGGTGTATCGATTCCCAATCCGGAAAAATTGGTGTAGCGCAAGCTGATCGAATAGCCTGCCTCCAGCCATCGAAGTTGTTCTAAGGCCTCTGCCTTTTCAAGGGAGGATGGCGGCAATTGGGTTATTGTCAATAACGCTTCCCTTTTAAAACCATATATGCCAATATGCCGGTAAAAGGTGAAATGTTGCATCCGGTCCGATTCAGGTATTCCCCGAAGATAAGGCAATGGTTGTCGACTAAAGTACAAAGCCTGCCTGTTGATTCCCGGCACCACCTTGACCACATTTGGGTTATCCAGGTCCTCCTTATCCTTTACAGGGCAGGCCAGGGTAGCAATGTTGGCTGTATCATTTTTCAAGGCTTCTACTATGCGTTCTATATCGGAGGGCTCAATAAAGGGTTCGTCTCCCTGAACATTCACGATCAGGTCGGCCGTTCTTTTCCCTGCCACCTCCGCACAACGGTCCGTGCCGCTAGGGTGATCTCCCGTCATTTCGACTACCCCTCCAAACTGTTCTACATGATCCCGTATTCGAATATCATCGGTAGCCACAATGACTTCCTGAAGACTGGAAGCCTGCATACAGCGCTCATAAACCCGCTGAATAATGGATTTACCCCCTAATTCCGCCAAAGGCTTGCCTGGAAAACGAGTAGACGCGTATCTGGCAGGAATGATCGCAATGCTTTTCATAATTTTATCGTTTCAGGACAAAACTAAACATTCTATGGAGAGCTGGCAGACAAACCCCTTACCCAAAGTGTTCAGGGTCTTTCGGAAGACCCTATTATTTTTCCGATTACCTCCAGGCTTCGGTTTTTTTATATCGGGTTTCGGAATGATTTGGCTTTCCCTGCCGCTGAGCGGTCAGGAAGACGGCCTTTTTATGCAGGCTGGAGATAGCGTGATCATTGAAACTACTTCACTGGAGGAAAAGGTGCTTTTTCATACTGTTGAACCCGGGCAGACACTTTTTGCCATCAGTCAGTTTTATGGATTGGATGTAGAAGAGTTGCATTTCTACAATCCAGGGCTGAACAGTAATAACCTTCGACGAGGTGAGGTCATCCGTATTCCCCTGCCTAACCGGTCGCTCATCCGTTATCCCTTTCCCGGTTTTTTCGCTATTGATCATTGCCCTGTTTTCTACCAGGTCAAAAAGGGGGATACCTTTTACGGACTAAGCAAACGGCTTTTTCAAATGCCCATTGATACCCTTAGGAACCGTCGGCTCAACATCCCTTATGAGGAAGGGCTTCATGACGGCCAATTGATCTTCGTGGGTTGGATGAGCCCCAATGGAATTCCCGAAAGTTATCGTACCAAGCGCGGCCATCCAGCCTTGCGCAATAATTGGAAAATGGCAAATAAGTACTGCCCCGAGAAAGACACCCAGGAACAACAAGGCGCAGCCGAATGGCAAAAAGACAGCGAGGATCAAAAGAAATACCTGGCCCTGCATAACCAGGCTCTGATCGATTCCTATATAAAGGTTTATAACCCGATGAAAAACCGGGAGGTCTATGCCAGGGTCATTGGGCGCATTCCCGAAACGGTTTATGGAAGAAATGTAGTGGTGGTATTATCCCCTGCCACTGCCCGTTTGTTAGGAGCCATTGACGATCGCTTTTTTGTAAAAGTGGGCTATTGCAGGTAAGGAAGCCCTAATTTTGCTTAAATAAGGCTCGCAGGTTTTTCATTTTCTTTCATAATGTTTTACTTTCTTGAATAACAAGTTTAAAGCACTTTTCCAATCTTTACTTATGCGAACACACCTTGCCATTTGGATTATTCTATTGTTTCCTTTCCATTGCCTGACCGCCCAGGATACTGGTACAACACCTCTTGCTTCCAGACCTGACACGCTTGTGGTAGGTTACAGCCCATCTCCTCCCTTCCTGGAGGTGCAGGACGGAAAGTTCTACGGAGCCTCCTGGTGGTTATGGGAACAATTGGTTGAAGAGCACGATTTGACCTATCAAACAGTAGAATACACTTTGGAAGAACTATTAGTTGCACTAAGGGAGGGAAAAGTCGACCTCAGTATTTCACCCTTGACCATAACCAGCAACCGGTTAGAGGATATTGATTTTTCTTCCCCCTACTACATTGCGCATTCAGGAATTTTGACCCATAACGTATCTTCTGCACAGAAAGCAATTGACTTCCTGAAGTCATTTTTTTCTTTAAACTTTTTTCGAGCCCTGGCTGCTCTTGCTATAGTAATTTTAATTTTTGGCTTTTTAGAATGGCTTTTTGAACGAAAGGTAAACGAAGAAGAATTTGGAGGGGGTATTCGTGGTCTTTGGAGCGGGTTTTGGTGGTCTGCAGTTACCATGACCACCGTCGGATATGGTGATAAATCTCCAAGAACCCTGGGGGGGCGGATTGTGGCGCTGGTCTGGATGTTCACAGCCATTATCATTATTTCCGGCTTCACGGCGAGCATAGCCTCCGCTCTTACCGTCAACCAGATCGGGGCTTCCGGAAAAAACATGGAGGACTTTAAGGAAGAACAACTCGGTACTATTCAGAGAGCGGCTACAGAAGAATGGTTAAAAACTAATTTTTTCTCCAATCGCACTACCTATGCCGATATACCAACCATGTTGGCCGCACTTGATAGAGGTGAGATCAAGGCTGTTGCCTATAGCCAGCCAGAACTCCAGGCTACTTTAAGGAGGGACACCAATAAGCAGTATCGTTTATTAGAAATTAAGTATAACCCTCAATTTTATGCTATGGGGATGCGTCGTGGACTTCCAGAAGAGCTTCGGAAAACACTCTCCGTTTCTATTTTGGAACAAACAGAGCGTATGGACTGGAAAATTTTGCTTTCCGAATATGACTTACAGTAATTAAAAACGAGCGATTACCCGACTAAAGACCAAATCTCCTCAAATTAGAAATGAAGCTTGGGCTAAATGTGTTTTCTTAAATGTCAAGTTTTAGGTTTAATAATCAAATACCAGGTATCCATTTGAATCCCTCACCGGAACTTCTAAACAGGAAGCGGTATCTACTGGGGCAATAGGGCTTAATTTCCTAATCTCACTTGAAAACACTCATAACATGAGAGTCCTATTCTTTTTTCTTTTTTGTTCCTGGATACCGCTATCTGCACAATTCAGCCCCCAGGACCTAGACCGGGTTGATAGTTTGTTCAGGGATTGGAACTCTCCCGATCACCCCGGTGGGGTCGTTGCCATCGCCATTAAGAGTTACACCAGTTTTTCAAAAGGCCTATGGCTTAGCCAGCCTGGAGTATCTGGTGCCCAACTCAACGGATATGCAGTTTAACCTGGCTTCGGTTTCCAAGCAGCTCACTGCAATGAGTATCGTTCGCCTGCATCTGGAAGGAAAACTATCGGTAGATGATGAGGTACAACAACACCTGCCCTGGCTGCCGGAATTTGACCACCCCGTTACTATCCAGCATCTTTTACATCATACTTCCGGCTTGAGGAGTCTGCACGCCCTTTTGGGCTTAGCAGGCTGGCGCGGGGACGACGCTCGAACCAATGCTGATCTCAATTGCCTGTTGCGTCAACAACGGGATCTCAATTTCGAACCAGGCACTGAATACCTGTACTGCAATACCGGGTATATGCTCATGGCGGATATCATCGAAGCGGTCAGTGCTACACCCTTTGTCCGATACATGAAAGAAGATATTTTCGAACTGCTCGGTTTGTATCAGACCTATGTGGAGGATCAATACAACCGGGTAGTTCCTCAAAATGCTACCTCCTATGAGCTCAGGGATGGGGAGTTCGTAAGGGCAGTGGAATACTAGGGGTTGGTCGGCTCCGGGAATGTACATTCAACTGCTGGAGACATGCTTAAATGGTTGCGTAATTTTCATACGCCCGAACCTACCTGGAAAGAAGCCTTCGAAATGTTGCAGACACTTGATCCACTCAAGGACGGTAGTTCTAACAATTATGCCTCTGGAGTTACTGTTGAGGATTTTAACGTCGCCCTGGCCGTTCAGCACGGAGGATCCATAGGTGACTTCCGTACTTTCGTTCGAACCTTCCCGAATGAACAAATTGACCTGGTAGTCCTGACGAATTTTAACCGCGCCAATCCCGGAGGAAAAATAAATACGATCTCCCGCATTTTCTATCCCGAGGAGGCTAATCCCCTCTCAGATGACCAGGCCAGCGCAGAAAACGACTCCTCCTTCCAATTAGCCGATAGTCAACTAGAAGCCATATGCGGAGAATATTGGAGCCCAGAGCTGGAAACCAGTTATATCCTCTTCCAGGAGCAAAATCAACTCAAAGTCCGTAACCCCCGGCATGGAATATTCAGCCTGGACCCTTTAGATGAAGATCGCTTTAAGGGCCAATATCCCCTAAATGAGGTTTCGATTAAAAGAGCCGCCGACGGTCTGCGCAGGCAAGATGCGATTTACTTGTCGCTTTTTACCAGCTTCTGCCACAATGGAAAAGCACGATACTGACGCCATCCTCCTGTCCTCTTCCCAAACAGCGCCACCAATTAAAAGTAGAGAGTTAGGCAAAAA
>CAYZMS010000058.1:0-9808 GCA_964479625.1 uncultured Saprospiraceae bacterium | reverse complement strand
TCGGTACCGCTCTACAGACTTCGATTAGCCATCTCCGCTTGCCTCTTTTCTCTTTAGGCTCAAAGTTCGGGATGACTCATGTTTAGGAACCTATTTATTGCTTCCATATGGGCCAAGGCCTCACAAAGCTTTTATTCCTCGTGCTGGACAACAAATTTCTGGGTACCTACTCCGGTAGCTGTTCGAACCTGAAGGAAGTAAGTACCGTTGGCGAAAGTACTTAAGTTGTACTGACGGGTAAGGGATTGCAAATTATTAACCCGATCCTCCAGAATCAATTTTCCAGCCACATCCATTATTCGAACCGTCGCCAGGTCGGTACGATCTTCCAGCAAGAACTGGACATGGAGCAGGTCATTCGCAGGATTTGGAAAAACAGCAAACTCATTGCTAATGTCAGGTAGGTCATTAGTGCTGGTGGATTGATCGATACGTAAGCGTACAACAGGAGGCACCTGACCGTCAAAACCAAACATTTGGTAAGTTTCCGCAGTGAGATCAGCTCCGAAGCCTGTAAAATTGGTGAATGCGGGGAATTGTAAGGTATCCCCTAAAAACAGGTTGGGGAGGTAATCGTATTCAGTAGAATGACGGAAGATAATATCTGTTTGATCAAATGCAAAATACTCCACTGCTGCGAGGTAGGTAGCATTATCCTCTAACATTACCGGGGTGGTCAATTCATCGAAAGGGATACTAATTAGTCCAAGTTGCCCTGGAGGGTTTTCATTTCCGGTGATGGTGTAGATCTGTTGCCCGATTGCTTCGCGCTCATCAGGTTGAGCTGCCTGATCATTATTGATGTCTTCCCACTTATAGATGCTGGCAACCAGACTACCTCCAATTCCTGCTAGTTCACCTGGGTTTGTAATAATACACTCTATGCTGTTAACGACATAGCCTCCACCGTTGGGAGTCCGGTAAACATTCCCGTAAGCGGCGCTGTGTGGTTCTGTAGCATCCCAAAGATTGGGACTGGGGAAGAAAGAACGTAATTCCCGTCCTAATTCTTTGGTGAACAAGTCATCTGTGACTAATAATTCAAACTCCTGTAAATTATCTACTTCCGATAACTCCCCGCCTTCTGAGCTTACCACATAAGCACCTAAATAAGTTTCGGGAGATCCGGGAGGAGTAAAGGGATCAAAAAAGATCCTGTTCTCATCAAGGGTATTGGGTGGGATCGTTCCATAATCAAGTGAAGGACTGTGAACAACTTGACCCTGACCATCAAAAATTACCACATTTAACTGGACGTTTTCCGCGGCCCCCGCTCCGGAGTTCCGAACATCCGCCATAAAATCGAAGGGTTCTACCTGGCTGGCAGGAACAGCTGCGTTGGGAGGCAGAGCATACCAGTCAGTAACAGCAAGGTTCACCACTTGCCCTGCAGTAACCCGAATATCATCAACTCCCCAATAATAATAATCCCCTTGGTACAGGAATTGCAATTGTAAACTGGAAGCTCCAGAGGAGCCGGTCAAGGGAACAGCCTGGAAATACAGTTCAGCAACCGTAGGGTCGATTTCATCAAAGGTCTGAATATTAGGGTTCAATTGAACGGTATCCCAATTAACACCGCCATCGGTAGACCATAATACGAAGTATGAGGATTCCCCAAAATGCCGCGCTCCCTGATAAAAACTTAAGGTATAATCTTCTTCACTTGGGGTATTGGTCAGGTCAATTTCCGGGCTAACCAAACCACCCAATTGCAAAATAGGGCAATCACCCGTTCCAAGGCCAAGTCCACAATCAGCTCCAGGATCATCCAGGAAGTTGGAGTTGACCACTGCAGCTCCGTTCCAGGCCGTAGGGGTCGTCAAAAAACCAATACCGTCAGCAAAACAGTTAGCGCTTACATCACCATATTCTGCCCAGGTCCAGATATCAACAGTTGGGGTGGCTCCACTGGCACAGGTAATATTCAAGGGCGTCCAGCCATTCAATCCACAGGAAAAACTCTCCTCATAAACGATAGTCCCGGTAAATTGATCATCAATTTCCCGGGCATTAATATTTGCCACCAATCCGTTGCCCAGTTCTTGCTTAATGATATCACAATCCTCCAGGCTTAACATAAGAGAGGGAATGCTGACCAGTTCCGCAGAGGTACCTGCGGCCATGGAAAAAATACCTCCATTGGGATCGGTGACAGGCAGATTATTACATACGATGGCTCCAACGGCACCGGCTTGTTGAGCATTAAAAACCTTAACGGAAAATTCGCAACCACCCCGATCAATTACGGCAATCTTATTGGTCAGGTCATTGGTCACCACATCGCAGGCGGTGTTACCACCCGTTCCGTCTACGACCAATTCCATTTCGGCGCTAATGGACTCCAGGTCACAAACCGGGCCAAAGCGAGCAACTTGTACCGCATAAAGCCCTCCGACGGAGGACGCACTGTCAATGCTTAAAAGGTGGGACTGAGCCTCAAGCCCGGACAAAGCCAGGAAAAACACCACTACAAAGGCAGACCAGCCCCTAAAACTGGCTGAATTACGTAAATTTTTTCGCATCAAACTGATTGTTAGGATTATAAAAAATATGTACTATCCGAATTTTCCAAGTGGGGTAGCTTGCACTTAGTCGCTTTCACTGGCATCAGAGAAGAAATTGCCCTAAGCCTTAGAGGACTATGCCAAAGGAATGGGGCCAGTTCAAAATGGAAAGTAACGACAAATCCTGGAAAGATTAAGCTGTAGAAGCTAATTTTTAAAGGCAAGTAATGAAATTGTAATTGAGCATACAAATACTTTGGGGTACGCCAAGGCAGTACCCCACACCCGGAATAGTTCCTTTAAGCCGAAAAGGAGGTACCACAACCACAGGTATCGGAAGCATTGGGGTTGTTAAAGGCAAAACCCCGATTATTCAAACCTTCCTGCCAATCGATCTCTATGCCCAAAAGATATATCGCATGAGATTTTTGCATCAGCACCCGAATACCGCCTACTTCATATACACTATCGTTTTCCTTGGCAATATCAAAACCCAGAACGTAGGAAAACCCGGAGCATCCACCTCCCTTTACCCCTACCCTTAGGCTGTGATCCTCGGGGATATTCTGCTCCTTACGTATGCGATCCAAGGCTTTTATAGCACCGGGAGTTAAGGTAAGAGGTTGTAAATCAGTTTTAGATACACTACTCATATGTTGCCTGTTTGATTTTCTTTAAAGTAACAAAACTAAGCTTTTTTGGTTCTCTACAGATCGCGACAAAACCAAAAGGTGATGATGGATAAATAGTACCTAATGGCTAGACCCCAAAAACAAACTTTCCCATTAACACAAGGCGGGAAACTCAGCCCAACAGGAGGTCTACCTCCTTTTTGATGGCCTGAAGCGCCATATCAGATCCTGTTCCACCGCTGTTCTCGAAAAGTTGCAGTAGTTGTTGGGCATATTGGCTGCCTGCCGCCTGCGCCGGCAATTCCTCCCCTGCTGTACTGATCAAATGAACAGCATTGTCACGAGCGGCTTTCAGGATTTGCCAAAGCTGCCCGGAAACGTATACCTGTTGGGTTAAATTATATTCAAATTCTTCCTGGATACTTAGCAACATGGCCAGTCGCAATACTTTGGCGCTCATTCCTTCCTTTCGGGTGCGGGTAAGAAGAGCCGGAATATCCATACGCTCACAAAGTAGAGCCAATCGCTCATAAGCCTGTAATTTTAAAGGAAGGGTAGTTTCCCGCTGCTTCAACTGCAACTCCAAATGTTTTTGCTGCAGCTGCGAACCCAGATAATTGCGTAACAAACTATTGACCGTCCAGAATACGACCAATGCTGGAATGGTGATCTTAATGATCTCGAGCAGGCTGTTGATAAACGTGTCGAACAAGAAGGTAAGAGTTTTGGATGTTAAGTTTTCGGCCAAAAAGCTTATCGCTCATCATTTATAAAAAAGTCATATTCCCGCAGTACCACTCCGATTACCCGGTGTTGGGCCAACATCAGATCCCCCGTATCAAGGTAGACAAAATAGCGCTCCACCGGGCGTCCATCACGGGGAAAGATAGGAAATAATTGAACACGAAGCGTGTCATTGTTGTGGTGGACTACCTCTATGATAGAGAAAGGATCTCTTTTGATGATTTCCGGTCTTCGGGGATTATCATTTTCGAAAGCTTCTGCGCCAAGGTTCCCAAACTGGTGTAAGTAAGACTCTACCCGTGCAGGTACGGGGCTTTTTGAACCTTCAGAATTCATTGAAAAAAGGTAATCATAGTAGGGCCGAACGGAATAAGAGCCATTTTTCCGTTCCAGAATAAAAGATTTCTCCTGTTGTTGAGGGTAGTCTACCGCTATACTTTCGATCTTATCCCCGGGTAACCGAAAAATAGCCTTATCCCGCCAGTCTTCTCCTTTGAGGTTATAGCGGAAGCGCAGGTTACCCTCCCAGCCCTGCAGGTAAGCCACATAGGGTTGATCGCTTCCCTCCATGATCATGTAGGTTCCCCGTTCATCTGCCGTACCTGTACCGACATAATAAGCCTTGAGTAAGTGATCCTTTCGATCGTATAATTCCACCTTTATACCCCGAGTGGCCAAATCTTCCACCATATTAGGTATTGCCGATTCCGGGGGACGATATTTCATACTTACCCTTCCAATGGCATCCAGCAGGTTCTCCATCGCATTCGGTCTGGCCCGGAGGCTGTCGTTGAGCAACCAATAGTCACCAACCCGGGAAAGGGTGATCGTTTCGCCATCCCGATGGGCTAAAAAAATCTTATGGACCCTTCCTGGCTCCAGGGCGAACTGGCGGTCCCAACCAAGTTGTTGCTCCTGTTGCCGGTTTGCTCGAAAAATAACATAGATGATCAGGCCCAGAGTAAAAAAAACGATAAGAAGTAGTCCGGTACGTTTCAAAGGCTTTTTGTTTTACGGACGAAGATAAGGAAATAGAAGGTGGAGCAGAAGTAGGCCCGGGTTTTCCCCTCTTTTCCGGATGGGGGTAGGTAAGGGCTTGGATCTTCTTTCGGGAGAACGGGATTTTTTTTCGACAAATAGGTCTCGAAACAATTCACCTTTCCTAAGAAATATCCATAACTACCATGGACCTGAAATACTTGTTTACCATTGCTGGAATAGGCCTGTTTCTGGCCTGCCAAAGAGCAACTCCCAAAGTAACTTATGTTTGTCCACCCTGCAATTTGTATTGCGACACCCTGACATTTGAGGCGCTGGGTGTTTACCCGCATTGTGGCATGGCCCTGATCGACCAGACCCTTCTTCTCCGCGAACCCCAGCGCCATCTCAATGAACCACATTTTCATCCAGGCCCTGGTGCTTTCCTGCTGGAGGACAGAAAGGGTAAAAAAAATAAAAACCATCAAGGTCTTTTACTACCAGCCCCAAGGATTTACCCCCTCCAGTCCAATTCTCATGGTTATACCCGGCGCAGGCCGAAATGGGGATAGCTATCGGGATTCCTGGGTGGAAGCAGCTGAAAAGTATAATTGCCTGATCCTGTCCCCTATGTACTCTGAAGAAGATTATCCATTTGAAGGTTACCACCTTTGCGGATTGATCAAACGACCAAATACTGAAAAGGCTATCACCTTTGAGGATAATTCCAACGTTGCCAGGCTGAACGAATCGGTATTCCATTTTGAACTAAACCCGCAAAACGATACCTGGCTCTTCGAAGATTTCGATCGTATTTTTGATTTGGTCTTGGAAGCCACTGGTTCCCGTGGAAGCAGGTATGACCTTTTCGGGCATTTGGCTGGCGGACAAATCCTACACCGCCTGGCATTATTCAAATTCCGGTCAAAAGCTCAACGCATTGTAGCCGTCAATTCCGGTTTTTACACCCTGCCTGACCTGGAAGTGCCCTTACCCTTTGGCATGGCGAATACGGGTATTGATAGGGACGCTCTTCTGCCTTCCTTCCAACAACAATTGACCCTCCTCATTGGTGAATTGGATAATGCCGAGGAACAGGGCGGCACCTTGTTGCGCCCCCCATCAGTCGATCAGCAGGGAACTCACCGCCCGGCCAGGGGTAAATACTTTTTCGAATTTTCAAAGAAACAGGCAAAATCGATGGACGCTGCCTTCAATTGGGATTTGGTTATAGTTCCTGGCATCGGGCATGATCAAAGGGCTATGGCAAAAGCCCCCGCTAATTTTTTATTCGAAAAAAATGATTGAATATATTACGAAAAAGGCCTTATGCAATACGAAGCAAGCACACCAGAAGCCTACCGCTCCGCACTTGAACCCGACTGGCGGAAAGAAAAATTGGAACAGCTACGGAAATTAATTATTACCTGTGGCCCTGAACTCGAAGAGGGTATTCAATATAAAATGCTATCTTAAGGACAGGAAGATCAAATGCTCTTCCATCTCAATGCACAAAAGGCCTATGTAAGTTTGTATGTGGGAGACCTTGACAAAATTGAACAAGCCCGTGAACTGTTTAAGGATTGTAAGCTGGGAAAAGGCTGAATACGAATCAAAAAAAACATTGAACTATCTGATACGGTTATAGAATCCTTTATCCAGAAAACCATGGAAATGTGGCGGGCGGGTAAGGATACCAATTGTTAAAGTGGTTTTTCCTTGGCCTTTCTGTCTGACGATTATAAATATGGATACCTATAACTCAATTGATCAGCGCCTCCACCAACTAGCGCAGACCATCGCAAAATTCAATCGCTGCTTTGCAGATTTTGCTTCTGATGACAGCCACACTAACCTAACTTTCGACCCCATTGGTCATCGGCTTCTAGGCCGCTGGGTAGAAGTCGAGGAGGCCTGTTTTATTCTTTCCCTTGAGCTTGAAAGATTTGAATTTCAAATCTTCGACCGTAATTGGTCTAAGCAATGGGCCATTGGAGTGGAAGGAAAATCCCAAACTGAAGTAGAGGCAGCCATTAAGCCACTTATTCTGGAGCTGGGCCTGAACCCCAAGGGCTTTATCCACCCCTTGCATTACGAGATCCCCGTTTACCATTTTTCAGATCAGGCCTTTACCCCACTGGATGAGGCCGCGGCCCGCCAATGGGCGACCTATCGCTCACTGGCACAGGATGCCAGTTTTCACCTCTTGAACCACCTGCAGATGGAAGCTGAGATCCGGATCTGGCCTCACCATTTCGATACGGGTATCTATCTTGAACCCAACCCTAAGGTTGGCATCGGCTTTGGTTTGGCCATGGAGGATGAGCTGGTCCACTCTCCCTATTTCTATTGTCGCGCTTATCCGCTGGATGGAAGCCATCTTGATTATAGTGGTTTTGGGCAATTGCCCATTGGGGAATGGTTGGTCCAGGACCAATGGCAAGGGGCTGTCCTTAGGTTGGAAGCCGCTTCTACCCAAAGTCTGTATCGATTCATTCAAGCGGTGCTACCCAATTTTTTTCCTTCCTGAATCGGTCTAACTCAATACGTCCAACGGCATGAAAACCAGCCCGATACCGCTCTTCTTAGTTTCCATCTTTTGCTGTTGCGCTTGCTCAAGTACACCTTCTATGGCTCGAATGGATTGGTTGGAAGGAACCTGGGAGGTACAAAATGGACAAAACGCTATTTTCGAATCCTGGAAAAAGCAAAATGATACCACGCTACAAGGTATTAGCTATAAGCTATTGAGGGGAGATACCATTTTGCTCGAACGCATTCAACTGCTTGAACGCAATGACAGTCTGCTATATATGCCCACAGTTTCCGACCAAAATCAAGGGCGAACGATTACATTCACTGCAATAAAATGGAAAAAGGGGTTCATCTTGTTCGAAAACCCAGACCACGATTTCCCCCAGCAAATCAGCTACCAACGTGTGGCCTCCGACTCCCTTTTAGCAGTGATATCGGGTATTCGCAATGGCTTAGAGCAAGCCAGAAAGTTTCCGATGAAACGGGTGAAAACCCCATAAATTCCCTTTATTTGGAGAATCCCGCATTGGAAAAACAAAACCATCCGTAAGCTATGCCAAGGTTGATCCTGCTTTTTCATTTTCCTTTTTGGACTCACTGCTTTTACGGAAAGTACTGATCCCCTTAAAAGGCCTACTCACCCTTTAAAGGCCCGTAACTACCGTACCTACTGCAATCCCATTGATATCGACTATTCCTACATGTCGCATTACCGGGCGAGAACCGACGTTTCTTATCGTTCCGGGGCTGACCCGGCGATCGTCAATTACAAAGGAAAGTACTACCTATTCGTTACCCGATCACATGGTTATTGGGTATCCGATGATATGAGCAACTGGCCCTTCATCCGGCCGCAAAGCTGGTATTTCAACGGCAGTAACGCCCCGGCTGCGGCTGTCAAAGGCGATAAACTAATCGTATTGGGCGACCCATCCGGGCGCGAAGCGGTGATCGAAACAGATAAGCCCGAATTGGGGGATTGGACCACGAATTTCGCCGTTATCAATGTACCCAGGGGAGTACAGGACCCCGCCCTGTTCGTTGATGAGGATGGCAGGGTGTATCTATACGAGGAGTCCAGTAACAAATGGCCCATTCACGGTATAGAGTTGGATACCGCGAATTATTGCATTCCCATTGGTGAGCAAAAGGCTTTATTTAATTTGGTACTGGAGGAGCATGGCTGGGAGCGCTTCGGACAAGACCACCGCTCGGAGCTAAAAACCCTATATCGAAGGGCCGTGGATGATCAAGCACAAGGATACTTACTACCTCGAATACGGTGCTCCGGGTACCCAGTGGAACGTCTATGCCGACGGGGTCTACACCAGCGATTCTCCTCTGGGGCCTTTCTCCTATGCTCCGTATAATCCAATCAGCTATAAGCCAGGTGGTTTTCTCAATGGCTCCGCAGCACCGTAAAGGACAACAATGGCAACTGGTGGCATTTTGCAACCATGGCCATTTCTGTAAATTTCAAATTTGAACGTCGCATTGGCATGTATCCCGCGGGTTTTAAGGATGATGGGCAAATGTACGTCAACACGGCCTATGGCGATTATCCGCACTTTCTACCAGATTCGGAAGCAGAACAACACAAGGAGCGTTTCACGGGTTGGATGCTGCTTTCCTATCAAAAACCCGTGCATACCAATTCGGTTTTGCAGGACGTACAACAAAAGGTGGTGGAGGAAAGCGACGAGGGGTACCAACTTGAACAGGAAGCCCCAAATTATCAGCCGGAACGAGTGACCGATGAGAATATACGTACCTTTTGGGTGGCCGAGAACAACAGCGACTCCCTGTTTCTGGAGATCGATCTGGAAACCATACGGGATATTTACGCCTTACAGATCAATTTTCAGGACTTCAATGCCAACATCTTTGGCCGGCCTGACACCCTGTGTCAGCAGTTTGTGATTCAAACTTCCGAAGATGGCAAAAACTGGACCACCGCGGTTGATCATTCGAATAACCAGCCGGATCAACCTCATGCCTACTTTGAATTACCTAAACCCGTGGAAGCGCGTTACATCCGTTTTCGAAACGTCTAATTCCCAAATAAATACCTCAGCATTTCAGAATTCAGGGTATTCGGTAAAGGCAGGGAAGCCCTGCCAGCTACGCCTGCTAATTTCCAGGTGAAACGGCAGGAAGACCGCCGGAATACTGACCTGAATTGGGATACCGTTGAAGGAACCACAGGCTATGTCATTTATTGGGGATTGGATCCGGACCGACTAAACCTGTCTGCCTTGCTGTATAATCGAAATAGTTATGAGCTAAGGGCCTTAAACACCCAGCCGGCTTATTATTTCCAGCTTGGAGACTGTTCAATAAAGTGTGTCAAAGTGAAAAAGAAAAAAAGAAAAACCTTGGAAGATCTTTTTCCGGATCCTGAGCTGAGGAATC
>CAYZMS010000057.1:0-11457 GCA_964479625.1 uncultured Saprospiraceae bacterium | reverse complement strand
CTGCGCTGTAAATCTTCCAGGACTAAGCCCCAGTTGCGGGCTCCTTCCTCTTTAACCCGATTCCTCAGCTCAGGATCCGGAAAAAGATCTTCCAAGGTTTTTCTTTTTTTCTTACTCATTTGTCAAAGTTCTTTTTTTTTTACTTTTTCACTTTGACACACTTTATTGAACAGTCTCTCTGCTTTAGTAAATATAGCCTTGTTTCTTCTTCTTAGCTACCACCCGAAAACTGAAGCTTGTTGTATAATGTTTGTACTTTTGAAACTAATTAGATAGAAGCGTGAAATCTTTTAAAGATAAAAGCTATGGAAACTGCAGCCGTTGTTAAGGCCCTGGCCGGTGTAACAGATCCCAATACCGGGCAGGACATTATCACTATGAACATGGTGCGGGATCTTGACATCACGGATAAGAATATTACGTTCACCTTGGAACTGCCCAGCCTGGATAATGCGTATAAATCGGCATTGAACTTCGCTTGTATGGCCGCAGTGCAGGAGGTTTATCCGGAGGCAAATGTGCACGTACATATGATCTCCCGGACGGCACAGGCCCGGCAATCGACCAGCGTTTTACCCCATGTAAAAAATATCATTGCAGTGGCCTCCGGAAAAGGAGGGGTGGGAAAATCCACTATTTCGGTAAATCTGGCCCTGGGCTTGCAAAAGCTGGGAGCAAAGGTGGGTTTGATGGATGCAGACCTTTACGGGCCCTCTATCCCCACCATGCTGGGCTTACAGGGCCAGCGCCCTCAGGTGAAAAAGATCTATGATCAACCGAAGATCATTCCGCTAAAGGCGTACGACATGCCTGTGATGTCCATCGGATTCATCGTTGAGCCCGAGCAGGCAGTCGTATTGAGAGGGCCCAGATTGGCCGGTATTATCAAGCAATTCGTTTCTGAAACCATCTGGCCCGACCTGGACTACCTGGTCATTGACCTGCCTCCGGGTACTGGGGATATTCAATTAACGCTGGTGCAGACCGTACCCGTCACAGGGGCGGTGCTGGTCACCACCCCACAGGAAGTGGCCTTAGCAGATGCGATCAAGGCAATGAACATGTTCCTTTTGCCTTCGGTTAAGGTTCCCATTCTGGGCGTGGTAGAGAACATGGCCTGGTTTACACCCAAAGAATTGCCGGATAACCGGTACTACCTGTTTGGAAAAGGGGGCGGTAAAAACCTGGCGAAACTCAGTAATTCTATGCTGCTGGGGCAGGTTCCCATCGTCCAGGGGATCAGGGAAGGAGGAGACAGCGGTCGTCCGGCCATCCTGGATTCGGATCAGCAGGTACAGGAAGCATTTTTAAAAGTGGCGCAGAATACGGCCCGGCAGATAGCGGTTCGAAATGAACTCCTGGCCCCGACGCAGGTAGTTAAAATGAATGAATAGAAGTTCGAAACTTATGAAACAAACAAGCTTATTTAAACGGGTGAATGATGCGCTGGACAGTGTGAGGCCCCACCTGAAGGAGGACGGTGGCAATGTGGAGGTGGTCGAGGTCACAGACGACCATATCGTGAAGATCAAATGGTTAGGGGCTTGCGAAAGCTGTAAGATGTCTCGCATGACCATGCGGGCTGGAATAGAAGAAACCCTCAAAGTCCAGGTGCCAGAAGTGACTGGGGTAGAAGCTATTAATGGCTTATAGACATGGACAAAAGCAGCCTTTTCCAGCATATCTCGCAAAAGTCTTCCTTTCTATGCGTTGGACTGGATACGGATCCCCGAAAAGTTCCCGATTGCCTGCGTAGGGCAAGCGACCCTGTACTTGCTTTTAATAAGGCGATCATTGATGCGACCAGCGACCTGTGCGTGGCTTACAAGCCCAACCTGGCTTTTTATGAATCCATGGGAGCGAAGGGCTGGAAAACCCTGGAAAAAACGATGCATTGTATCCCGGAAACGCATTTCACTATCGCAGATGCGAAGCGCGGAGATATTGGAAATACCGCCCGTATGTATGCACGGGCCTTTTTCGAACACCTGAATTTCGATGCAGTAACGGTTGCCCCTTATATGGGGGAAGATTCCGTGGCCCCTTTTCTGGAGTTCGATGACAAATGGGTGATCGTACTGGCCCTTACTTCGAATGAGGGCAGCAAGGATTTTCAAATGAGCCCACAGGAAGGAGGGGAGCCCCTCTACGAAAAAGTAATGCGCAAATGCATGCAATGGGGAAGCCCGGAACAACTGATGTTCGTCGCCGGGGCCACCCACCCGGAAAAGTTCACTGCCCTGCGCAGGATAGCTCCCGATCATTTCTTTCTGGTGCCGGGTATAGGCGCCCAGGGTGGCGACCTGGAAGCGGTGGTCCAACATGGGCGCAACGACCAGCTGGGTTTGCTGATCAACTCCTCCAGGGGGATATTATATGCCGGTAATGGACCGGATTTTGCAGAAAAAGCACGAGAAGTGGCCCTCCGCTTAAAGCAACAAATGGAGGGGGTCCTTTAATTATAACTTCTTTACCCTTATCTCCTTTTTCGGCTTACTCAAATACCGTTGAATGATCTTCCGGGTCTCCGGGTTGCCCGGGTAGGGAGTGATATGATCTTCGATTTTCCCCAGGGCTACTTCTGCATCCACATAGCCGAATCCTGCATAGTTGCCATCCTTGATCAAAACGATGGATTGTTCTCCGTTGCACCGGCCCCGGTCGAAAAGGACAAAATCGTGCTCGAAGATGGTATTGAGGCGCTCTATGGCCTTTAGTGCTCGCTCATTGTAGGAGTTGGGAGCTTCCCGGCCGACACAGGCCCCCTGGCATTGTTTGAGGTGGAAGCTAAAGCAGGCCCCGGAAGGTGCATGTCTTTTGAGCAGGTGCTCACAAAGTTCAAACTCCTTTTGAACGAAAGCCAACCTGCCCCGGGCATAGGCGAGTTTGGGGTATTCTGAAACGACCTGTAATTTTTTTCTGGCTTTGGCATCCACCCGGTCAGTGCCGAAGCAGAGGTATCCCTCCTCATTAATCCACTGATAGATCACATAAGGAAAGTCCCTAAGTTTCTGGGCCTGGTTTAGGGCCGGGTTAAGGCGTTTGATCTCGTGGGATTCAAGTAGGAGGGCGATCAGTTCACTTCCGGTCAATTCGTAGGTTACATCCCGTACGTGTTGTTGCATGCGGCGGGCCTTCTGGGTTTGTACGCCAAAGTGTTCAGCTATTCGCTTTTGAATGTTAATGCTCTTGCCAACGTAGATCACCTCTCCTTCGGCATTGTGCAGATAGTAAACGCCGCAGGCTTCGGGTAACTGGTGGATGAAGTCTATACTCATTCCCGGCGGTAGCAGGGATTCCCTGAGGCCTAGATTGATTAGGTCGTCAGCAGGAACCAGCGTTTCCCGGGCGTTTAAAATGCGATGCAAGACTTCGGCGGTGGCCATCGCATCGCCCAGGGCCCGGTGGCGGTTTTCTACCGTTATCCCTAGGGAAGTGCACAAGCGCCCCAGGCTGTAGGAGGGGAGTCCTGGTATATTTTTACGGCTTAAATGGACCGTACACAGCTTTCGACGGGAATAGGAATACCCCAAGCGCCTGAATTCTTCCTGCAGGAAGCCATAATCGAAACGGACATTGTGCGCCACGAAAACACAGGTCTTTGTCATTTCCACTATCTTCCTGGCTACCTCAAAAAAACGGGGGGCATCTTCCACCATTTCCTGGCTGATCCCGGTGAGGTCGGTGATGCCGGCCGGAATATAGGTTTCCGGGTTGATCAAACTGCTCCAGCTGTTCACCACCTTTTTTCCATTTGAAAGTACAATAGCGGCTTCAATGATCCGGTGTCGGCTGGCTTTCCCGCCGGTGGTTTCCAGGTCAATTATGGCGAAGGTAGGCATAGATGAAAAAAATGGCTTACTTTGATCGATCTACATTCAGACTAGTTGCCATGAAGATAAAAATATTTGTTGTTTCCGCTCTTTTTTTGCTCACAAATTGTTCTGAAAACACCGGACAACCAACAAATCCTGCAACTGCCCAGCCACTTCAGACAGGAGCGGAGCGATTGGAGCTTTACCTTCCAAAGCTTAAGGGGAAAAGGGTAGCGGTAGTGGTCAATCAAACTTCCCGCGTAGGGGATGAGCACCTGGTGGATGTCTTACTCCAGCATAAAGTAAAGCTAGTTCGGGTTTTTGCTCCGGAGCACGGTTTTCGGGGAGAGGCGGATGCAGGAGCGACGATTGAGGACGGCAGGGACAGGGGAACCGGCTTACCCATACTTTCGCTTTATGGTTCGAAAAAACGACCAGAGGCGGAAGACCTCGCTGATCTGGACCTGCTGATCTTTGATATCCAGGATATTGGTGCCCGTTTCTATACCTATATTTCGACCATGCACTATGTTATGGATGCCGCCGCGGAGTACGAGCTGGAGGTTTTGGTACTGGATCGGCCCAACCCCAACGGGCATTATATAGACGGACCGGTTCTGGATCTCGAATTTCGATCTTTTGTGGGCATGCATCCCATACCCGTGGTACACGGCATGACCGTAGGAGAGTTGGCACAAATGATCAATGGAGAGGGCTGGCTGCCCGAAGGCCGTACCTGTGACCTCACCGTCATTTCCTGCAGTGGATATACCCATTCGACGCCTTATGCACTGCCTGTTCGGCCTTCCCCCAATTTGCCCAATATGCGAGCAGTATATTTATATCCCTCCCTTTGTCTGCTGGAGGGAACTATCCTGAATGTCGGCCGTGGAACGGATAATCAGTTTCAGGTTTACGGGGCTCCGCTTTGGAAAGGCGCCCCCTATTTCTACCAACCGGTTTCGAAACCGGGCGCTAAATATCCAAAACACGAGCAGGAGATCTGTTATGGATATGACCTTACCGGACTGGATCCTTCCGATCTTTTCGAAGAAAAGCAGTTGAACCTGACCTATATCCTGGAAGCCCATCGTAGCTATCCGGATCAGGACGGGTTTTTTCTCGACAACAACTTTATTGACAAACTGGCCGGAACGGATGCCCTACGCCATCAAATTGCAAGCGGTATGAAGGCCAGCGAAATTCGCCAAAGCTGGGAACCGGAACTCCAGAACTTTAAAAACCTTAGAAGCAGGTACCTGCTTTACCCCTAAGGAGCACGGTCATTGTCTTAGTCCTCGTCCTCTTCATCAAAGAGATCATCGCCAAGCATATCTGCAAGGGGGTCATTGAAGGTGAGGGTTCTGCCCAGCATATCCTTGCTGATGACATTATATTCTGCCAGTCCGTTGAGCAGGAGTTCCATATAGGTATAGATCTCCTCGTCGTTGACCTTTACAAATTGCTCCACTGCTTTTCGCAGGCCCGCCACATTGTTAAGCGCAAGTTGGTAATCCTTATTGCTGCTGTCGTTGAAAAGTTCCAGGGTATTTCCACCGGAAAACCAGGCCCGGATGGTTCCGTAAGGGTCTTTTTCCTGTCCTTTTTTCAATTTATCGGGATGGGGGAAGTATTGGAGGAATTGTTTCCTTATGGCAGCACCCATGAGGTGTACAGCCACCAGGTAGGGGCCTTCCTGTTCGCCCTCGTACACCAGTTCCACCTTTCCTGTAATGGCGGGTATGATCCCCCAAAAATCAGTGATACGGGCCAAGGTTTGTTTCTCCCCGTTGAGAAGGGCCCGTCGTTCTGCTGTAGAGACCAGGTTTTCGAAGGCCGTAATGCTGAGGCGGGCGGAAACCCCACTTTTCTCATCAATGAATTCGCTTTCCCGGGCTTCAAAGGCAATTTGCTCCTGGAGGACCTGCAGGATGTCCGGGACGATGACCTTGTTCTTTTGTTCGTCCATGATCCGGGCTTCCTGCTGGGTGATGGCCCGGGCAATATCGATAGTCTCGGGGTAGTGGGTAAGGATCTGGCTTTCGATACGGTCTTTCAAGGGCGTAATGATACTACCCCGGTTGGTATAATCTTCCGGATTAGCAGTAAAAACGAACTGAATATCCAGCGGCAGCCTTAATTTGAACCCACGGATCTGAATGTCGCCTTCCTGCAAGATGTTAAACAGGGATACCTGTATCCGGGCTTGTAGGTCCGGTAATTCATTGATCACAAAAATGCTGCGATGGGCTCTGGGCACCAGACCAAAATGGATAACCCGCTCGTCTGAATAATTCATCTTCAGGGTAGCGGCCTTAATGGGGTCGACATCTCCGATTAGGTCAGCCACGCTAACATCCGGAGTTGCTAGTTTTTCTACATAGCGGTCATCCCGGTGCACCCATTCGATGGGGGTATCGTCTCCATGGGTGGCAATGAGATCCTTGGCGTAGCGGGATATGGGGTTCAATGGGTCATCGTTGAGCTCACTGCCCTGTACAATGGGAGTGTATTCATCCAAAAGCCGGGTAAGCAGGCGGGCAAGCCGGGTCTTTGCCTGGCCCCGTAGCCCCAGCAATAGAATATTATGGCGGGAAAGAATTGCTCGTTGAAGGTCGGGGATCACGGTATCGTCAAATCCAAGCACTCCTTCGAATACGGGAGCGTTCTTACCCAGCTTTTCGATCAGGTTTTTTCGCAGTTCCTGTTTTACCGTTTTGGGTTGATAAGCGGTAGCTTTTAACTCCCCGAGGGTCTTAATGGTGTGACTCATGAAAAATGGACGTGTTTAAATTTACAGTTTAACAAACGATTGGTAGGGCAGATAGTTTTCAGGCTGGTAATTATCTTTTACTTTTAAGGAACATTTCAATTATTCCAACCGATTAATTACAAATTTATTTTGATGAAAAACCTAACCTTCTTTCTGGTTGCCGGTTTGGCATTCCTCACCAGTGGCTGTATCGACATTGTGGAGGAACTTTTCCTCAACAAGGACGGCAGCGGCACCTATGCTGTCCGCTATGATATGAGCAGCATGTTTGAAGATGGCTTTATGAAAATGATGCTGGATCAAGCCATGGAAAGTGAAGAGGCCACAGCCGATGGCATCGGAGCTTTGGAGGAGGAAATGGATACCGTTATGTATTTCAAAGATCATCTTGATAAGGTTCGAGACAAGGTCGAACGCCCTGAATTTTGGGAGAAGGTCCAGATGCGCGTCAAAATGAGCGAATCGGAATCCACTTTCTATTCCGTGATCGAATTCGAATTTGATGAGGTTGAAGAGATCGAATATTTCTATAAGGACCTGGACAAAGCCATGGAGGATGAAGGGCAGGAGGATGAAATGATGAGCGGGATGAACTCCAATATTTTCAGCTATGCCCTTGAAAAGAAAAAACTGATCCGAACGGTTAGTCCCATAGAAAAGGAGGGCGGTTTAATGGATGAAGAAGGGATGGAAATGATGATGGGCTTCCTGGGAGATGCTACCCACAAATCCATCATCCACCTGCCGGGGAAGGTGAAAAGTACTACCGTTGACAAGGCAACGATCGACGGAAAGGTCGTGACCATTGAACACTCCATGGCAGACTTCCTCAAGAATGAAGCAGACCTTTCCGGTAGCATTAAATTTAAATAGGGCGCAAGGGGGGAATAGCCTCCCTTATCCCAGTTCACCGCTCTTGCTCAGGGTGTTATAAAAGACCTTTTCTGTGATGTCGGCATAGGCAGCAGCCTTTCGCTGATAGGCCCGGTAGGAGTCATACACCTTGCGGGTAAAGAGGTCGGTATCGGCAAGTTCTTCCACCACCTGTCGGGTGTGGAGGCGTAACTGGTTTAAGACTTCCTCCGGGAATTGCCGGATTTGCACGCCGGATCGCTGTATTTCAGACAGGGCTTCCGTATTGGCATGCTCCATAGCAGAGAACAACCACTGGTTGATGCCGGTGCCGGTAGTTCGAATGATCGCCTGCAGGTCATCCGGGAGTTCGTCAAAACGGTCTTTATTTACAAAGAACTCGAGTAGGGTGCCGGGCTCGTGCCAGCCTGGGGTGTAGTAATAGTCGGCGATTTCCGGGAATCCCATGAGTTGATCGTGATAAGGGCCGAGCCATTCGGTGGCGTCAATGACCCCACGCTCCAGGCCGGTGTAGATCTCCCCACCCGCCAGAAGGACGGGTGCCCCACCTGCCTTTTCCAGCACTTTTCCACCCAGGCCCGGAATGCGCATTTTCAATCCTTTGAGGTCAGCTATGCTGTTGATCTCCCGTTTAAACCATCCTCCCATCTGGACACCGGTATTGCCTCCGGGTAGGGGGATCAGGCCAAAGTCCCGGTACAGTTCTTCCCAGAGTTCCAGGCCGCCGCCGTGCAGTAGCCAGGCATTGGCCTGCTGGGCATTCATACCAAAGGGAACGGTGGCAAAAAACTGGGCGGCGGGCGATTTCCCCGCCCAGTAATAGGCAGCTCCACTGCCCATTTCTGCAGCTCCCGAACGAACGGTATCAAAGGCTTCCAGGGCGGGGACCAGTTCTCCGCCTCCGAATACCCTTATGTTGAGGCGGCCACCGGAACACTGCTTGCAAAGGTCAGCAAACAGCTGGCAAGCCTGTCCGATAATCGGAAAATTGGGTGGCCAGGTGGTGGTCATTTTCCACTCGTAGCGCTGCCCCGAAAGCGTGGTAGCCCCGGCATCCTGTGCAAAATTTTTACCCAGAAAAAGCCTCAGACCCACTGGCAGCGAAATGGTGCCGATGGCTAGCCCCTTAAGAAAGGATTTTCTATTCATCTTGGATGGCATTCAGGTTCGAACAGGAAAAAAGACCTATTTACTTGAAAAGTACGAAATTTTTCGAAGCCTTTATTCGAAATCCCCCCAGTCTCCCCAGTCTGTTTTGAAGCGATCGATCTCCCGGCGTTCGCGTTTGGTGGGGCGGCCTGCCCCTTTTTCCCGGCGTTCAGTCCCGGTCTTGCCGATGAACCAGGCCTCGTATTTGTTGAGCTCCTCGGCCGGAGTGAGATCTTCATAGTATTGACGGGCAATGGGGGCTCCCACCCGTTTGGAGAGCAGGTCTAGCACTTTGAACTGAAAGTTGAAGCCGTTCTTTTTGACCTCTATCAGTTCGCCCCGTTGAAGGTTGAAAGAAGGTTTGACGATCTGACCGTTCACTTTGATCTTTCCGGCTTTACAGGCGTCAGTCGCTATGGTACGGGTCTTGAAAATGCGCACGCTCCATAGCCATTTGTCAATGCGTACTTTTTCTAGAATGCCCAAAGTTTAAGGATTATCGATGAATACTTTTCGGGTGATCACCCCATTGGCTGACTGTAATTGGAGTAAGTAAAGGCCAGGGGGCAGATCAGGTAGTTCGAGCCGCAGTTGTTGAGCCCCGCTGGAAAACAAACGAGCGGGATGCTCATCTACCGTACTACCAGTAGCAGATAATAAACGCCAGGAAAGGGGTTTGGGTTCCAATAGTCTAAATTGAAGTTGCAGGTAATCTCTGGCGGGGTTGGGCAGTAATTGCAGCTCCGTTAGCGTATTAATTTCATTTACGGCTGTAACGATCCCGGTTTTAAACACTCCGGCCTCCGTGTATTGCGCACAGGAGTATAGGCTGTTATAGGGGCGTACCCGCCAGAAATAGGTGCGTTGGGGATCCAGATCCCGAACCGTAATGGACGTTTCCGAACTGGTGTAGTCTTCCAGGATAAAGGCAAAATTGGGGAGCAGGGCAATTTCTAACAGATAGCCGGAGGCTTGTTCCACCGCTTCCCATTCGAAAGTGACTTCATCATAGGTAGAAACGATGGCGTTCAGTTCCGGTTGGATCAGACGGGTCTTATTGGGATCTACCGGCCCAGCGGGAGGACTGATAAAAACATGGTCGGGGATCTGTTCGAATAAATAAGCCTGCATGGCTGCGATCTGTTCATCGCTGAAATGGTTGGGGCAGCTGCCAAGGGCATAGCCCATATAGTTGAACCCTTTGGGAAAAAATTGTACCCCTACCGGGTCGGTGAGCGGAATGGGGCTATTGCCATTCGATTGGCATTCCCAGCGCAACCAGATATAATCTGCCGGGGTGTCGCAAAAACCATCTGCGGCATTTCGGCAATTGGAGCCATCCGCAAATTCGACCGGCATGCCGAAATTGACAATGCGGGGAGCCGGTTGGTTGTAGTCATGATCGTAATTTTCCCAACCGTAAAAAGTGTGTAAGAGCGAAAAGTAGTGCCCAACCTCATGCGTCCAGTTGTGACTGGTAGCGGAGGTGCAAAAGGGATCGGTGGTCAGGACCACCCCAAGGGAGGGTTGATTCCTGGGGATCAGGTTGTAGCCGCAGGCCCCGAGGGGGTCACTGACGAAATACGTATTCAGGGTGCTGGGCACGTTGTGCTTCAGGAACATTTCCTCTGCAGTACTGACGGTATTGTGCTGGAAAAAGCGGGAGTTGTTAATGTAATCTAGGCCATCGATATAGAACTGGATATCCACCTGAAAAAAATCATCATTCAGGACGCAGAGGAAATCGAGCAGCCGGTCCATTTCCAGGTATCCGGTACCGTCGTCCCTTCCCACAATATGGACACTAAGGGGGATATAGATCGTATTCTGAGTACGCAGGGAGGCCAGGGATGGGGCGTCCTTGTCCAGCCGGGCCTGAAAATTCTGCAGCCAGTCGGATGGTGCCGGAGGAGTTGCGCAGAAAGCCTTCTCGCCTTGCTGGCCGCTAAGGGTAGCGTAAACAAAAATGAAAGCCAGCGTCAGCAGAACCCGATTCATATAGTGTTTATTTAGCCTCTCCATGTACTGGTCCAGGGTCTTTTAAACTCCCTACCTGTTTTGGACGTCCAATTTTGCGATAAGTTACCTTAATACCAGGCATGACCTGTAAAAAGTTCACCCAAACGGGAGATGAATCCCCGCCGGTTCGGACCGGATCTATTCAAAGCTCTTAGGGGGTAATTTACAAAAACTTTGAATACAAGGTGGGGCAGAAAAGTCTTTTAGTGGTCAGAAGGCTGATCGAAGGGACTGGGTAGAGGTATTGCAGAATTAATCTGTCAGAATCAGAATTCACAGGGTTAGGGAATTTGCAGAATTTACTTGTCGGAATCAGCATTAGCAGGATTAGAGCATTTGCAGAATTATTAAGGGGGGAAATTTTAGTAGCTATCGAATTGTTACACGCTTGCAATAGCAAACCATTCTGCTAGTCCTGAAATTCGGAGAATCCTGATTCAGATAAAAAGGAAGATAAACCCTTAAAATGATCAAAAATCAACTCACCTACGGTATCATTGGTTGTGGCATGAAGGTTCATAGTAAATTAGGACCGGACTTTCAGGAAGTGATCTATCAGCGCTGTTTGGCCATTGAGTTAGAAAGAGCGAAGCTGGATTACCTGAGAGAACAAGAGCAGATTTTATCAATTGTCTGTTTGGTTATATCCTTTGATTTGTTTCTGTTCTCCGGTTCGACCGGCAATAGATAGATTGACGGATATCGCTCGAACTGGACTTACCCCAATCTTTAGACAGTTTTAGCTGTATTTATGATTAACAAATTAAATAAAAGATACATTCATAATCATCATCATATTTTCTTTTTTTGCTTCTTTTTTTCTTTTGA
>CAYZMS010000056.1:0-12165 GCA_964479625.1 uncultured Saprospiraceae bacterium | reverse complement strand
TAGCCATCTCCGCTTGCCTCTTTTCTCTTTGGGCTCAAAGTTCGGGATGACTCATATTTTTCTGAACACTAGTGTTCGTACTTCCTTAATGCTTCGTTTCCAATTGAACATGCATCATGAATTCCTTTCTCAACTCGGGATCTTCGAAAGCTCCTCCGTATTGCAGTGTGACCGTTGAGCTGTGATCGTCTTCAATTCCCCTGTGGGAAACACAAAGGTGAAAGGCATCGACAACCACGATTACATCCTTTGTATTCAGTACTTCCTGAAAGGCTTTGAATATCTGCTGGGTCAATCGCTCCTGAACCTGTGGGCGCCGGGCGTAATAATCCACCAAGCGATTGATCTTGGACAGGCCGATCACCTGTCCACTGGAAATATACCCTACATGAGCCTTGCCAACGATGGGTTGAAAATGGTGTTCGCAAGTGGAGCGCAGCTTGATATTTTTTTCCACTAACATGCGGTCGTAGCCATAGCCATTTTCAAAAACACTGATCGCTGGTTTATTTTCAGGGTTCAGGCCGGAGAAAATCTCCTTTACATACATTTTTGCGAGACGATAGGGAGTACCATTTAAGCTGTCATCTTCCAGGTCCAGACCCAGGATATCCATTATTTCAGCAAACCGGGTTTCAATCTGGGCCATTTTTTCTTCATCCTCCATTTCAAAAGCATTGCTTTTGAGAGGAGTTTCCAAGTTTGCGGACAGGTGCTGATCTCCGATGAGGTCCATCTCATCCGGGCTTATTTTTTTAGAGGTTTTGACCATTCCGTCAGGTAATTTTTTGTGAAATATGAAAACTTCAATTATTTGACGACATTTAAGCAAAATGTCACTGATTGTTTTTAGCAACCGTGGACATAACAGCCTTTTCTGCAATTCAGTTGCTAAATTGGCCAAGAATTTTGGAGAAAAATAAAGGAGATTTGAAAAAAGGGACTGGAAGCTATTATATCTTCGAATTCAGAGAAAGAACCTGCTTCGCAAACCTAATGTCTGAGGTCAGGTATTGTTAACGACCGAATTTTTCAACCGCAAGGGGAGCTAGTTGCTGTAAGTTTTGGATGCGGGACTGAGGAGAAGGGTGGGTTGAAAAAAACTCCGGTGTGGAGGCACCCCCAGCATTTTCTGCCATCACCTTCCAGAAATTAGCAGCCTGGTAAGGATCATAGCCAGCCATAGTCATAAAATAGAGCCCCAACTCATCTGCTTCCGCTTCGTGTTTGCGACTAAAGGGAAGCATAAGCCCCAGAGAGCTTCCAAGGCCAAAGGCAAGCATAGCCATTTCCTGGGTTTCCCGGGGTTCATTGGATAAAGCTATCTGTAAAGCGGCACCTCCGAAATTTTGAGCCAAGCCCTGGCTGATCCGCTCTCTTCCGTGCTGAGCAATGGCATGAGCGATCTCGTGGGACATGACGGTTGCCAAATAGTCATCCGTGGAACAAAGGGGCATAATACCCTCATAAAAGGCAATTTTACCACCTGGCATACAAAAAGCATTGACCTGCTCGCTTTGCAGGAGGTTGATCTCCCAGTCGAATCCCCTCAGAACATCGGTATATCCATTGCTGCGAAGATAAGATTCAGTGGCATTGATGATCCGTTCCCCAACTTTGCGCAAGCGCTGGGTTTCCTGTTGATTATTGGATATTCTGTAGGTATTGATCTGCTCCTGATATCCTTCCACAGCCATCATTTGAACGGTGGAGGCATCTACCAAAGACAATTGACTTCGACCGGTTATCGGCACGCTGGTGCACCCGGCCAAAATGAACAAACCCAAGGTCAAAAGGAGATGTTTCATGGTCTTTTTGTGCTTAAACGCTTTTGTTAAAAGGGAATACATATGGTTTCGGGAAAATTAAGATAGTTTTATGAAGTGGTTTATTGTCGAACGAATAAACCATAGCCTTAGTTCGCTGAGCAGGCGTGCAGAAAATTAAAGGTGAATAGCTTCCACTATTCATTCGATAATAGACTGTCAAGGGGAGTGGCCAGCGAATCCCTGAAAATATAATATTGAACATTAGCGGGGGCGAATTGAATATTTCGAATACCCTCCGGGTATTCTTTCAGTTCGATCGGGCGGGTATTATTTGGATCATCCGGGCCGGCTCCCTTCATATTGGTTTGGACCAGGAAGTCTTCGGAAATGATTTTATTATATTGGCTTAAGCCCACAATAAAATTGATGCGGATAGCGGCAGGGAAAACACTCAAGCTGTCCCTACTATTCAATATGGTGACGGGAACAAAAACAGATTTTTCGGTGTACTCCTCCACCGGGACTTCCACTTCTACACTTTCGGGCTCCAGTTGGATCACCCTGGGCGGATGGAGCAGGGATAGATCGCCCCGGTAAGACTCTTTCAGTTGTTTAAGGGACAGGCTGTCGGTTGGCCAAAAAGCCAGGGTGTCGATCCGGCTGGCGGGCCCGGTAAGCCGAACGCTATCGGGGGCAATGCCAAGGGGGCCGGATAATTGATACTCTCTGGCAAACTGAACCTGCGCCCGCAGTTGAATAGGGACCAGGCGGGAAACCTTCTCGTCCACTTCGAGCAAAAGGCTGTTGTAATTGATCAATTGAGTGACTTCCAGATCCGAGGGTTGCAGGCGGTCATTCAACATGGAACGCAGGCGAGGGGCGTCCAGGAGAAGAGAGGGAACCGGGTTTTCTACCAGATCAAAGGTAAGCCGAACGGGGGTCATTCGAAAATAACCAAACAGCAGGTCCCAGCCCTGCCCTTCGATCTGAATGCGCATGTCTTCAGGCGGAGCTTCTACCAGGCTTAGGTCATCCGGTAAGCGGACGGAAAAGGCCACGCCCCGTTCCGTACGAAAGGTCTGGGATAGTTTGACAATTAACCAAAAGAACAAAGCGATCCCAAGGCAGATAAAGAAAATCTTGCGTTCTCCCGGAGGAATACCAGGCAGCCACCAGTTATTTTTCCGATCCATTAGAGCCATAGATGGCGTCAGTCAATTCTTTGGAAATAGCGCTTCGGGTAACCCTTAGATACGATTTAGTTCCCACTTCCAGGGTGATGATCTGTTCTTCGATCTTGGTGATCTTACCGAGAATACCGCTGGAAGTGACTACTTCGTCCCCCTTAGCCAAGTTGTCAGAAAAGGATTTTTGCTCCCGCTGTTTTTTGGCCTGGGGCCGGATGAAAAATAACCAAAAAACGAGGAACATACCGCCGATAAAGAGCAGGTTGGTCAGGGGAAGGCCAGAAGAGACCTGTAGAAACAATTCAGTCATAAATTTTTATTGATTTGAAGGTTCCCTTACTGTGCCCACCAGGTGTACTCTGGTTTGGTTGGGCAAGGTATTGGCAAATACTGTAACCGGTTTTCGTTGTTTACCCATTTTCCCATCGGTATCAAAACGCACCTTGAGCACCCCCTGTCCGCCAGGGGGGATTACTTCCTCGGGATAATTGGGCACCGTACAACCACAGGTAGAACGCGCATCCGTGATCAGCAGGGGCGCCGCTCCATTATTGGTAAATGGAAACGCATGCTCCACTATGGTGCCTTCCTCTACCTCACCGAAATTGTAAGAATTTTCTTCAAAAGACAACTGGGCAAGCGTTGAGGAATCCAGTTGAGCGTTTGCAGTAACGGGGTTTCGAATAATTTCCTCATGCTGGATGGCGGGTGCCTGGGTAATCTCCTTTACGGAATGCTCAGAGGAAACCCGAGGTTGTCCTTGTTGACAGGCCATGAACAAAAAAGCCAGCATTGCAATGATATTTAGGCGCATGTACATTTTTTGCAGCTACTCCTTATTAAGAATTAGAATTACAAAAGTACGTTTTTCTGTTTAAGTCCCACTCGCAAAGATAATTTTCTTAAGTTTCGGGCCCGTTCCCATTAGGGTAATGGAAACATATGGAAAGCGGAGTTACACGCTATATCAGAAAACCCGACTTGAATGGATCTACACAAATACCCCTTGGGCATAATTGGAAATTGTGCCTATTTAGCTTTGATCGATAATGCGGCAAAGGTACGCTGGATGTGCTGGCCCCGATTTGATAGCTCCTTTATTTTCGGCGACTTGCTGGACGAGAAGCGGGGGGGGCATTTTTCCATCGAACCGGAAAAGCCCGAATTTGAAAGCTCCCACCGTTATATCCCAAATACAAATATATTGGAAACCGTCTTTAAAACCGAGGACGGCGCCTTTAAGGTTATTGATTTTGCTCCCAGGTTCCGACAGTTCGAACGGTATTACAAGCCTTTGATGCTCGTGCGTATCGTTGAATGTATGGAGGGGCGCCCCAGAGTTAGGGTTCGGTGCAATCCGACCGGAAATTATGGGGCCATCCAGCCCGATTCCATTTTTGGGAGTAACCACATCCGCTATGGTGGATTGGAAGCAGAAGTAAGGCTCACTTCCAACATTCCGCTTACTTACATTCAGCAGGAAAGTTGTTTCACCCTGACTGGAAGGCGGCATTGTATTCTTACTTGGGGGGAACCCCTGGAGGCTCCCCTGGAGGCAACCGCGGATCACTTTCTGGAAAAAACAGTAAAATATTGGAGGCGCTGGGTTAGAAATACTTCTATCGAACACTTCCATCAGGAAGCCGTTATTCGGTCAGCGCTTACCCTAAAGCTTCACCAGTATCAGGATACCGGAGCCATCATTGCGGCTGCTACCACCAGTTTGCCGGAATCTCCCAATAGTGAACGGAATTGGGATTACCGCTTTTGCTGGTTGCGGGATGCCCACTACACGTTGAAGGCGCTGAATGACCTAAGCCATTTTGGTATCCTCCGGGACTACGCCGGCTTTATCGAAAATATCGTCCTTAATGAAAACAGAAGGTATCATCCACTATATGCCATAACAGCACACCGGGAACCGGTAGAAGAGACACTAGAGCTGAAAGGGTATCTCGGAAATACTCCGGTCCGGATAGGTAATCAGGCTTACGAACACATACAGAATGATGTTTATGGCCAGGTCTTGGTTACCCTTTTACCTTTATTCAGCGATAAGCGGCTAATCGATTCTGGGAACGGATCCCTGCTGGAATTGACCGCCCATTGTCTGGAGATGATCGAAGCAACTATGGATGAACCAGACAATGGACTTTGGGAGTTCCGGGGTATAGAACAACTGCACGCTTACACCTTCCTTTTTCATTGGGCTGGAAGTAATGCCGCTTTAAAAATTGCCCGTGGCGCCGGCAGAAAGGATATGGAACAACAGGCCTTAAAATTAATCAACCAGTCTGCTGAGCGACTGGAACAGTGCTACGATGCCGAAAGAGGGGTTTATACCCAAGCGATCGGTAGCTCCAACCTGGATGCCAGTCTTCTGCAATTGGTCAATATGAACTACCTGGACCCCAAAAGTGAGCGAGCTCGCCGACACGTGGAAGTACTGGAACAGGAACTCAAGGCTACCAACGGGCTTTTCTATCGCTATAAGCATATTGATGATTTCGGGACCCCTGAAACCACCTTCTTGATCTGTGCTTTCTGGTACGTTGAGGTATTGGCTCGGATGGACCGGCTGGAAGAAGCAATTGAGATCTTCGAGCAACTCCTCGGACACAGCAACTCCCTGGGTTTGCTAAGTGAGGATGTACATGAGAAAAGTGGTAGCCAGTGGGGGAATTTCCCTCAAACTTACAGCCATGTTGGCTTGATCAATGCAGCCTTTTCCATTAGTAAGAAACTGATGAAACCCATCTACCTCTAATCCGGACTACCAATAAATTCTGCAATGAAAAGACCGATATATTTAATGGGTTTTATGGGCTGTGGAAAATCTCATATGGGGAGTTCCCTGGCGAAGGTGCTGCACCGTCCGTTCCTGGACCTGGATGAACGCATTGAGACCATTGCAGGAATGAGCATACCGGAGCTATTCCCCAGGTATGAAGAGCAGGCCTTCCGGCATCTGGAAGCCTTTGCTCTTCGAACAACGGGACAGGAGAGCAGTGCTATCATCGCGCTGGGGGGAGGAACACCCTGTTTTTTCGAGAATATGGATTGGATCAGGCGACATGGTAGAAGTATTTTTCTGGATACTCATCCCGCCATTTTGCTCGAACGCTTGAAAGGGCAAAGGAAAAACCGGCCATTATTGAACCAGTTTACTGATGAGGAACTGGAAGCAAAAATAAGTCGACAACTCGAACAACGTCGCCCTTTCTATGAACAGGCTAATTTTACCCTTTCTATCGAAAAGGAGGAAAGGGCATTAAAAGAACTAAAGGAATTGATTCAGGAAGTTGTTTTATAAGCATTGCCTATTTATCCAGACAGGCAAACTGGTCAATGAAAAAATCCAGTTCGTAAACCTGATATTCTTCGAAACCACTGGACCAGAACACCCGGATACTTTCCACCTCACTGTTCTTTAGAAAACTGACCTGCCCGTGATCAATGGGGTACTGCACCCTGTAGATCAGCAGGTCCCTGACCGTATCATAGCTTCCCTGTACAAGAGTTCCGGACTGCAGATTGATAAAATCTCCGTTTAACAGATTAATGGTCAGGATACTGCCCTTTTCTATAATGCCGTAGGCTTCTCTGGCATTGGGGTAGGCGAAAGTGAACTCGAGGGTAAGGATCCTGTACCCGCCGTCAATAGCCGTTAAATATCCTTCACACCGCATGTACTCTTCGTCCTTCATAAACATTCGAAGCCGGTCATCCGTATGGGTAAACAAGGTTCTTTTTTCCAGCTCCCTGCGCCAGCGGCCGGTTCTGTCGTCCATCCCGTCGTAGGTATAAGTACAGGATTTTTCCCTGGTTGTTGGTGGTACGGGCAAGTCAAAGTAGGTGGCCGCTGAACTAAAAGCTGAAAGAAAGTTAACGGCCAGATCTTCCGTAGGAGGGAGGCTGGTCGAAGCAGCTCTGTTCTGTGAAGGCCGTATAACCGCATTAACCAGGTCACCTTTTTTGCTGAGTTCAGTAGCTCGTTGCAGTTCAATTCCTGCAAGCCTGGCATCCTCTTGTGCCTGAGCCTCTGTTTGTCGGGCTGCTTTAAGCCGAAGGTTGTAAACCCGTGCTTTTTCGGCACTCATTCCCTCATTTATCAATTTCGAATATTCTTCCTGGATGCGGATGCGCTGAAGCCGGGCTTCCTCAGCCCGTTCCTGGGCGATAAGGGTTGCCTTCTCCGCCATTTGCACCTTCCGGTTCGCGATCCTACGCGCATCTTCTTCCGTCAAATTGACCGGATTGTAAAGAGGCTCGATAATACTTTCAAAAACGGGGTAAGTAGATTCATCACGCCATTGACCTGCCGGGTCTGTAAAATAACGCCAGCGGCCATCTGTGGCTACGATGATCTTTTCACCGTGCTCGTTCTCTCGAATGGTTTGGGCAGAAAGCCAGAGACTGGAAATAACCAGCCCAAAGCAAAGCCACAATTTTTTTGTAGTTTGCATGTTACACCTGTAATCGATTAGTTTTTGGGATGCGTTAGACTTTTTTAAGTCTTCACGCCTATTTAAATTTTCCTTCAATGTATTATACGAAAAAGAATGAGGTTTTGGTTCCTCCGCAAAGATAACTATTTTAAATCAATCCAACTCCAGGGCATGAATAGGTTCAATAACTTGCTTTTCTTAGTGATAGCGGGTACTTTTTTCGCTTGTCAGGGCTCCGACCCTTACCGATTCAAAGAAACGTACCCGGATGCGGTTTACGACAGTACTTTTGTCTTCCCGGTAGCCGGCAGGCAACTGGAAGATCCCTTCCACTGGCTGGAAAAAGAAACACAAAAACGGAGCAGGAACTGGTTAGCTGCGCAGCAGGAATTAAGTAACACCTTTATAAAAAACCTACCCATTTGGGATTCTTTGGCCGTACGTGTTGAGGACGCCCTGATGGTGGAGCGAATCTCTCCGCCCATTGAGGTAAGGGATTTTTACCTGGCCTGGCATAATAGCGGCAGGGATCAACAGGATCGACTTGTTCGTTTTTCCAGCATAGGAGATAGCAAAACCGTTTTATTTGACCCGGCTTTACCAGGAGGGGGACAAAAATGCCAGACTGGAATATACCCCGCACCAGACCAGCGCTTTGTAGCACTTACTACCTCTAATGAAGGGACAGACTGGCAAACCATTTTTATAGTTGACCTCAACTCGGGAAACATCCTCAAGGAAACTCTGAATTGGGTGCAGACTAAGCGAATTAGCTGGTGGGACGACGGTTTTTTTTATTGCAGACGGCCTGAGCCCAGCTCGAAAGAAAAAAATGCACCCCCTTTCCACCAGGTTTATTTCCACCGCCTAGGAACCCATCAGGACGAGGACCAACGGATCTTTTTCGATCCTGCAAAACCCGGTATTCGATACCAGGTAGACGCGCTTGCCGAACTCAACCTCGTGCTGATATCCGGAAAGCTGCCTGGCGGCGGTCACCAACTGCTGGCCAGGCCCCTTAACCGCCCGGAAAGCTATTTCGAACCGCTGATAGAAACCCAGGCCGGTGTTTTTGAACTGCTTGGTGCCCTCGATGGACGATTGATAATCCGCACTACGGAGGGAGCCCCAAATGGCCGGCTCATTAGTCTCGACCCCGATCGGCCCGGCCGCCCTTACTGGAGAGAACTGGTGGCCCAATCTGAAAAGGTGCTGGAAGATGCCCTGGTCCTGCAAGATGGAGTAGTTGTCCTGTTTCAACAGGACCTGCAACAGCTTCTGGAGCTTTTTGACAGCAGGGGACGAAGCATCGTTCAACCAGACCTCCCCAAATATACATCCGTTTTGGACTGGGCACCTCTAAATGATCAAAGCTTTAGTCTTCTGCTAGGCAGTTTCAATGAACCGGGTACCCTGTACCGGATGAGTTGGGGAGAGGGCCGTCTACAGAAATGGTGGGAACCCAAACGGTTCCTTAGGAAAATCCCGCTGGATGTTCAAGTCGTTTACTATCGAAGCGAAGATGGGCAAGAAGTGCCCATGCATTTAATCAAACGATCTGATTTTCGCCTTACGGAGGATCACCCAACCCTTTTAATGATCCCCGAAGGAGAAGGACAAACCCAGTACCCGGAATACCTGCCAGACGGCATCAGCCTGGTCCCCGTAATCTTGGAACGGGCGGGGGTGGTGGCTATTCCACACATAAGAGGAGGAGGAACCTATGGAGAGCGCTGGCATTCGGCAGGGCAAAAGGCGGGGAAGAAAAAGGCAGTAGAGGATGTGCTTGCCGCCGCCGCATACCTGTTGGAAAACAGACACTGCAGAGCGGATCGCCTCGGAATATGGGGTAGGGGACAGGGGGGAAGTTTGGCAGCTTCAGCCCTGGTTAAAGCACCTGACCTATTTGTTGCGGGCATGGTAGAGGGCCCGTTGACCGATTGGATACGCTATCCCGTCTTCCGGCAAGGCCCGCGCTGGATCCCGGAAATGGGATTACCCGGGGAAGAGCAGTCGCTTTCGGATATGCTTTCTTACAGCCCTTATCACCAAACCCGGGCAGCGTCCTATCCGCCGATTTGGATCACCCACTCCTTGAATAATGACCGCGTCAGCACAGTGCACAGTTGGAAATGGACTGCCGCCCTGCAGCAGGCACAATTGTCGGAAGGGTCACCAATATTATTATCCAGTCCCGCGCATAGTGGAAACGGGCAATATTTATCTCGTGTGGAGCAGGTAGAAAATGCTGCCAATACCCTTAGTTTTTATTTCTTTGCAATACGGGAACCTCGGCTTCATCAATAGGAAATAATGCTCATCGAAGTGTTACTATACGATATGCTGCTGCTTTTCCAGATCGGTTTTTTGCCGGTTCGGATTTGGGATATTCTGGATATCGTCATTGTCGGGTTTCTGATGTACCAGATCTACCGCTTGCTCCGTGGGAGTATTGCCTTCAACATATTCATTGGGGTCCTGACCTTGTATGCCGTTTGGTGGTTAGTCAATCAATTGGATATGGACCTTTTGGCAGGGGTGTTGAATCAGTTCGTTAGCGTGGGAATTATCATCATTGTGATTATATTCCAGCAGGAAATCCGCAGATTCCTTTTGTTTTTAGGAGACTCCACCTTGCGGCAACGCTCCAACTTCCTGCATCGTTTGCTGGATCGGGATTTCGAACCCAGCGAGGATGCAGATCGGCAGATACGCGCTATCCGCTCGTCCATGTTGAGGATGAGCCGAAAAAAGATCGGAGCGCTGATCGTACTAACCCGAGATGTTGCACTGGAGGGAATTGTCTCCTCCGGCACCCGTCTGGATGCGGACATCTCCGAAGGACTAATAGAAAGTATATTTCATAAGTCGTCCCCATTACACGATGGGGCTGTATTGATCGGACACAATAAAATTCTTGCTGCAGGTTGTATTTTACCAGTTTCTGAAAACCCTGATCTACCCAAGAGTGCCGGGCTTCGGCATCGGGCAGCAGTCGGGATTTCGGAGCGTTATGAGGTTGCTGCCTTCATAGTTAGCGAAGAAACAGGTATTCTTTCTTATGCTTTTAAGGGTAAATTACATCGTCATTTGGATGAAGATCAGCTTTCGTCGGAACTAAGACAGCACATTTAGGGTTTAATTAACAGTAAAGCTTGAAATAAAGACAAGACTTTATTTGTTTTCATCCAAATGATTTAACAATTACAATCCCTGAACATTGACAACCAACACACCTTTACAATCTGTTGAACTAAGCGTGCAAGTTGTTCCGGAGTGGCAACTTAAATCCGAGATCCAACAAGAAATTGCCGACTTGTTGGGAGAATGCTTTAATGGTTACCCAGTTGGGAAGACCTGCCTGCATCAATTACCTTCTTTTCGAGTATTGGGCCGTCGCCCTGAGCAATTGATCGCCCATATGGGGGTAGACTACCGATTGATGAACAATGGGGGAAAGGCCATTAAAGTTATGGGCGTCAGCGACTTTTGTGTAGCTATGGGCCGCCGCCGTCAACAGGTGGGCAGCCAGATGCTGCAATTTCTCGAAAGAATGGCTGATGGGGCCGGAGTAGATTTTATCATGCTGATCGCCCGTGATTCCGGTTGGTATGAGCAACGCGGTTTTAAAGCGGTCGACAATTACGTAAAATGGTTGATGCTGCATCAAGGCCAATCCCTGGGCCTGGGTTTCCGTCGTTTGCAAGGTTCTTTATTGGTTAAACCCGTATCCGGCTTATCCTGGCGAGATGCTCCTATAGATTTTATGGGCAATATTTTTTAGATTGGTAGCCAACTAATGGCTACTACATGTCTATTGCACTAGAATTTGACCAACTTCAACCTGGGTATACCGGGAAGATAAGTCGGTGGGTACCGCATTACCAACAATTAATTAGCGGTTTAATCAGCTACCTGCCAGTGGGGTTTCAACCAATGGACGTCATGGACCTAGGCTGTGGGAATGGAAATGCTACTGCCATAGCCCTTCAGCGTTTTCCAAATGCCTGTTACACCCTGGTGGATGCCTCTGCAGAGATGATAGGGGAGGGCAGGCACCGGTTTTCCGAATACCCTGGCATAGAATACATTCAGACCTATTTTCAGACCCTGGTGATAGAACCTGAAAGCCTTGATCTGGTCTTTGCAGGCTTATCGCTACATCATCTTAAGTCTACAGAAAAACAAGACATTTTCAACAATATTTTCAGGTGGCTGAGGGCAGGGGGCGTTCTTACCATTTCCGATCTGTTTGTCAATAAGCGGGATCAACCATTTCACGATCAGGTGTTGAAAGACTGGGAGGCCTTTGCGCGAGCCCATGCCACTACAGACGAGGAATGGAACTGGATCATGGATCACTACCGTACTTACGATTATCCGGATGCCTATTCCGATCAGCTAAGCTGGTTACGCGCAGTTGGTTTCACTCATGCCACTATTGTCTGGCAGGAGGGACCATGGGGAGTAGTGCAGGCAGTAAAGTAGGGAAATTCTATTCCCCAAACATCTATTTAACATAATATAAATTATAGGCAAAAGAATACCAAGGCTCGATCTGCGTTTTTGCTCTTGCCGTTTTTCCGATTGCCTTTTTCTGCTAAATGCTCCTCTATCTCACCTTCTAGGGCTTCTTCCAGAAACATTTTGATCAGAGGCTTGGCTTAAAGGCTCCCTCTGACCCTGAAAGCCCTTTGCCGGCCTTCAGCTTCTCCATCGCCTCCTCCTTGAAGGCTTTAAAATGGAATTTCTTGTCTTCCA
>CAYZMS010000055.1:0-13150 GCA_964479625.1 uncultured Saprospiraceae bacterium | reverse complement strand
ATCATCAAGGAAATTATCGCAGCCGCTGCTTGAATGTGCAATTTGTTATACACACTTGTGTCTTTTTTGTTATATATGTATAAATTTGAGTGGTTTCACTACTGCTGGGCTCTAATAGCACTTGAATATAACGCAAATCCGTACCTCTTACCAGCAAAGGAATAGCAAAACTATGTCGCAGCCTATATATGGTAGTGTGAAAGGAGCCTCTTCCCCTTTCAAGCAACCCATTTAAAATAGAATCTCAAATTTATACCGGTAGCGACTCCGGGGAAAGGGGACAATGGCATTATTGTCATGCACCACCATTTTTTGCATTCTGCTACCATGCCTTTAACCTGGAGGCATTTGCTTTACTAATAACAATTTTGTCCTTTTCCCGGGGCTGTAGATTGACGACCAATCTGCCGTTAAAGTACGTTTGAAGAGACTGGATGGCAGACCGCTGAATCAAATATTGCCAATTGGCTCGGAAAAACAATTCCGGATCTAAGCCGTTCTGCAATTCCTCCAGCTTCTTCTTAAAGCTGTAAGTCTGATTATCATTGGTCGTACCCCTTACAATCCCATCCTGGATGAAAAAGAAAGCAAAATCACTGGAGGCAACAGGGATGAATGTTTCCTTCTTTTGAACCAGAAATGAATTTCGAAATGTCTTTTCCGGACTTTTTAACAGGCTCATCCATGCTTCTATTTGTTGAGCAGAAGCAAGCGTCTTCCGGTGCTTGGCTTTAAATTTGTGTATAGCATTTTCCAACTGAAGTTGGTGTACCAAATGGTGCAGCTTGATGCCGACTGAAGTCGGCATACCAGGCAGCACACCAGGAGGCGGAGCTAGCATTTAGTGCTTCTCATCCATCGTTTGCGGCTCCAGCAACTCCAGGTTCTGATCGATCCCTTTCTGGATGGCCGGCAAGCCTTCCACCATCCAGGCAGGCATGGGTGCATCCTTGAGGTAGTGATCAAAAAACTGGCTCATTCGCAACTGGAAATCCCGGCGGTTCTGGAGCTTGACCGGCCAGTGGGGTTCCCCGTTGTAGTTGAGCATCCAGGCGGGTTTGCCCAGGCGGCGCATAGCAACAAAGAATTCGATGCCCTGGTACCAGGGTACAGCCCCGTCTTCGTCATTGTGCAGGATCAGGACCGGAGTCTGGACCTTATCCAGCGTGAAGATGGGAGAGTTTTCGATATAGCGCAATGGTTTTTCCCAGAGCGTACCGCCGATCCGGCTTTGGGTATGCTCATACTGGAACATCCGGCTGATGCCCGTTCCCCAGCGGATCCCGCCGTAAGCGGAGATCATATTAACCACCGGAGCGCCGGATTCTGCACAGCGAAACATATTGGTGCGGGTAATCAGATAGGCGATCTGGTAACCACCCCAGCTATGCCCTTGTACACCGACGCGCTCGGGATCTACAAAGCCTTCGGCCAATACGGCCGTCACTCCAGGAGTAACCGAGTTAAAAGCACTTTCTCCAGGATAACCGATCTTATAGGGTACATCCGGATTAAAGATCACATACCCCTGGCTGGCGTAATAAGCATAGTTAATGGTCGAACGCCCGGGATAGGGCCGCGGGTAGCTGTTCAACCGATCCGATGACCGCTCGTAGAAGTTGACGATCATGGGGTATTGTCTGGAGGGGTCGAAATTCTCAGGCTTGACCAATAAGCCCTGCAGGCGCTGGCCGTCGAGGGAGGTCCATTCGAACAACTCCTGGGTTCCCCAGTTGTATTCCGATTGCTGAGGATTGGCGTCACTGATCTTTTTCGATTCCTTTATCCGGGGATGGGCACTGTACTGCAAATCCGGGAAGGTTTGAAAATCCTCTTTGGTGAACACCCAGGCGTTGGCATTTTCAGCTTTTAAAGGCGTAGATTGCAGCCCGTGGGGCCCCGCCTGCACTTCTTCTTTCAGACCTGTATGCAATTCGAACCAGACGTAAGCTTCGTCCTTCGTCACTTCATCAAAGCGGCGAAAGAGCATGGGATCCACTTCTTCGATCGCCCGTTCTTCCCGCTCGTAGTGCACGTAGCGGTAGCGTTGTTTACCTGCCCGGCCTTTTGTTAAATTATTTGGGGCCAACTTGCCACTGGGGTCGAACATCCAGGCGTCATACCGATCATAAACGATGAAGAAGTCATCATCCGTAGTCCAACCTGCAGCACCGTAACTACGCGGATAGTCCGGATGGTCATCCAACTCATCATAGAAACTGACTTTTTCGTTAGTGGTCAGTTGCCTGGTTTCCTCCGCTGCAATATCATGAATAAACCAGGCCGTATCTACCGCATTATACCAGTACAGGTATTTGGCGGCCGGAGAAAACCGAGGATATCCTCGCAATTCACTGGCGATCAACTCCTTCTGGTCGGTTTCCTGATTGTATAAATACACATCTCTGGCTGGTGGATACCCCTCCCAGGAAGTCCGTATTTGATACGGGGATTCATCCTGGATCAGTAAATAGGGACTGTCATTCCATTCCGGCCAATTTACATTAGACTGACGTCCGTTTCCAACTTGCCGGATCTTTTTTGTCGCGGGATCATAAACAGCAACATAGGCTATTTTTTCATCGCGCCCTTTTTGCACCTTTTGCTGGGGGTATAGCCGCTGATCCAAATAGGTCCATACTTCAACCTGGACGATCTCCTCCTCCAGAAGAGTGGTATCCTGCTTCGGCAGTGGCGGAGCGGTTCCAAAGTACAGGCGGTTTCCGCTTTTCGAAAAGCGGGGGGCGTAATGCTCGCTGATCTCCCAGAATTCCGGCAGAAAATCGGTTTCATCGGAAGCAATGGGAACCGCTTCTCCCTGCTGCAGGTCTCCATAGAAAAGGGTGAAGGTTTCGGCACTGGTATCGACATCCGCTACAAAGGCGATCTGTTCCCCCTGCTCGTCCAGGTTCAATTGGCTGACTTCCGCCTCCCCTTCATACATGGGACTGATTGCCTGTCTTGTGCCTTCGAAAAGGTAAACCCCAGCAGCCCTACCCTCCGGCTCACCGCTGGTAGTAAAGGCAAAAACGGGCTTCTCTTTGGCAAAGGTTATATCGGTCACGTAGGGAATGCTCGTTGGACTTCCTCCATCTAAAGGATACAGCACAGCCTTAACCCCGTTCTTTTTATTTTCTTTTTTGGTCAGGGTTGTGTCCGCTTTGTCGGGCTTTTGTTGATAGGCCAACCAGCCGCCCCATTTTTCGGGCACCAAAACCTTATCCAGGTTGGGAATTTTCTCCAGGCTAGCTGTCCCCAACTCGTAGATAGCCAGGGTATCCGGCGGTAACTTATCCTTCTTTACATCCCGCCTGCGCATGGCCTTAACCGAATCCTGAGCAGGGTGGATGGTGAAAACCAGGTGAGTGGCATCAGCCGTGAACCTTGGTTCGTCAGCCCGATCAAAAGATATCGTCTGTCCTCCCTGTACCTGATATAATTTTAGAATAGGATCACCGACCTCGGCTTCCAGGACATAACTTACAAATTGGCCATCGGAGGAAATTTGAGTATCCTTAATCGATTTCCAATCCACCAGTTCTTGGTGACCGATCACCTTTTTTTCCTGTCCGAACACTAGACCGCTAAAGAGCAGGAGATAAGAGAGTACTAAAATACTTCGCAACATGAATACGGATTTTTCAAAATCAAAGAGGGAAACCCCTGAAATTTAAAAATATAAAATTATCCGAATTCCATCAGGTCCTCCATTTGATTAAAGGCAAGTCAGCCTGCCTTTTCCCATTGCTCTAAGGCTTAAAATAAGCGTTTTACCGCCTCCTCCCGGTAATCAAAAATGCCTTCGACCTTTTTTCCGACCAGAATGCGGTCGGCCAGGGTACCGATCGGCCCAAAAGGGATTTTGTAGTACAGTATATCCCGCATTTGTACGCCTCCGTCTACCGGCTCAAACCAATGCTCGTGGTGCCAAAGCGAATATGGTCCATAGCGCTGTTCATCTATAAAATAACGACCTTTCTCAATCTGGGTGATCTCGGTCATCCAGTACATCGGGATACCCGCCAGCGGGGCTATGAAGTACTCAATGAGCATTCCCTGATACATCTCCACCCCTTCCAGGTCAGAGATCATATTGAACTGCACATCCTCGGGGGTCAGGTCATTCAGGTTTTCCGGCCGGGAGAAAAAATGCCAAACCTCTTCCAGTGGCTTGGGAATAAAAGTATCCCAATGCTTGCGTTTTACCCGCATAACAATCATTTATGGTTTTAAAAAGAATTAAAAAGATGAAAAGGAATTTGTAAAGAAAGGTTCACTGGCATATGGCATTCCGGCAGTAAAAGTAACCACCTCCCGTTTTTTTATTATATAAGTAAAAACTAAATACGTTTGAGGCAAAGTTTTATTACAAATAAAAATATTTGTTATTTTTTTTCCATCATTGGGCATGCTTACCGCAAAAACCTATATTTGTATTGAATAACGATTATACAAGCCGTAAAAGCGGCAGTAACAAAGTCATAGTCCCAACAACCGATTTAGCTCCCATGAATAACCGATTATCTGTTCATGCCTCAACTGGCGTTCAGTATTCTGCTGCGTCTCTGGTAGTTCCATCAATAGACGGTTTAGAATTTAATTGGAGCGATGCAATTGGTATCGGGCTCTAGACCTGTAATCACAATTAAGATTACGATGTTAGAGCAGATAACAACATACGGTCTCACCACCTGGAAGGTAGCTGTCAACCTACTGGTTGCCTTTTATGTGCCAACTTTGGTTCCGGCTCAGGAGGAGCTTCGGGTACAGATCGAGCATAAAGGGGTCTTTGCCGTTCAACACCTGGAAACGGCCTGTTTCAATGCTTTCCATACTATTTCCAGCCCGGCACCACTTTCCAGGAAACAGCACCTGATTGCCAAGGACTGGCAATTTACCGACCATCAATTTTCCTTTACCTGCCAGGATCAGGGATTCAACGGCTTTTTTGCTCCGGAGCGGTGGACTGACCTGGCCAAGACCGGTCCGATTGCAGAAGGCCCCACTCTATCGGTAGAAAATGGAGAAGGCTCCTTAATTCCGGTTGTCGATGCCCACCATCCCCGGTTCACGCTTAAGGTCCCGAGCATGGGTTACTTTAGCTTTAACTGGACCTCGGATGATGCGCTTCCTAATGAAGCCGACCCAAATGATCTGATAGTGTCCATTAATGGTAGACCGATCACCCTGTTAACTGGCCGCACGGTCTTCACCCCCACTGTAAAGGCCGGAGATGAACTTACTTTCGAATTAAACCCGGCCGTACAAGGCTGTCAAATCTACATTTCGGATTTTGCTTTTCATACCTCCGCACTGGCGGTCATTGAAAGGCATTGGACACACCCTGCCCTGAAAGCGGAAGGTTTCGTTCAATATATCGCACAGACACGCCCCAATATTACCCGGCTGGTACTTCCATCTGACGTTAAGGATGGGAAAAGTCTGGACCCAAAAGATACCGGTTTCCCCTACTTCTCCAGCAAGGGCAGAGATACCGTAAGCCTTACTCAACTGGATTGCAGCTACGACATCCGGTACAAGGATGTGATTATGGAGGAGACCAATGGCCTGGTTATTCACCGGCATTGGACAGTATATGACCTTTGTGGCGGTAATGAGGTCAGTGGTATTCAAAGAATATTACCTGGTAATCAACCCCCAACTCAGGAACTTACCGGAGATACATCCGCACGTTCCAGGCAATAATGATTTACACGCAAGCCTTCTTGCGTCATGAATATTTTGTGAAGGGTTTCTTAACGAGGATTTTTGTAGGGCGCTTAAGGGCGCCCTACCTTTTTTAAGCCTTTACAAACCACTGCTCCATGACTCTCAACAGAGAATAGTTTTCCCAACCTTATTGTTTTTAAAAATAAATGTTTTAATTTCGGACGCTTTCCATTTCATCATTAAAGCGTCATTTGTGTCGTCCTATTTAGATCATCTCAATCCCGTACAACGCGCCGCAGTAGAAGCTACAGAAGGCCCGGTATTAGTAGTAGCCGGACCGGGCTCCGGTAAGACCCGTGTCCTCACTTTTCGAATTGCCCGTCTGATCGAGAAAGGGGTCCCTCCCTGGCAGATCCTTGCCCTGACCTTTACCAATAAAGCGGCAAGAGAAATGAAGGCCCGTATAGCGCAGGTAGTCGGCGATAAGGCCAATACCGTTTGGGCCGGGACTTTTCACTCCATCTTCGCCCGCATCCTCCGGGTAGAAGCGGAAAAGATCGGCTATCCTTCCAATTTCACCATCTATGATACAGACGACAGCAAAAGCGTGATCAACGCCATTATAAAGGATCTACAACTCGATAAGAACGCCTACGGTGCCAATGGCGTACTTTCCCGTATTTCTTCTGCAAAAAGCAATTTGATCACCCCAAAGTTGTACGAACTCAATGACGATTTACTGGAGCAGGACAATACAGCTAAACGCCCACAGCTCCATAAGGTCTATACGGAATACGTACTCCGCTGCAAACGCTCCGGTGCAATGGATTTTGACGACCTGCTTTTCCGCCTTTACGAACTTTTTCAAAAGAACCCGGACAATATTCTGGAAAAATATCGTCAGAAATTTCAGTATGTCTTGGTAGATGAGTTCCAGGATACCAACTATCTGCAGTATGCAATCGTAAAAAAGCTCATACAGTTTGAGCAGAGTCACCGCAATATTTGCGTCGTGGGTGATGATGCGCAAAGTATTTATGCTTTTCGCGGGGCCACTATCCAGAATATCCTCGATTTCGAAACTGATTTCCAGCCCTTTGACATTCAGGTCTTTAAGCTCGAACAAAATTACCGCTCCACCGAGCACATCGTCCAGGCCGCCAATTCGGTTATCCTCAATAACCGCCGACAGATCCAAAAGCGCATTTGGTCGGATAAAGGCGGGGGCAACAAGATCAACCTCATCCGGGCCTTGACGGACACTGAAGAGGGAAAGCGGGTAGCGGATACCATTGTGGAATACAAGAACAGGTTCCACCTGGCCAATAAGGAAATTGCTATTCTTTACCGGACCAATGCGCAATCCCGGATCTTTGAAGAATACCTGCGCCGGTACAACGTAGCTTACAAGGTATTCGGGGGCTTATCATTCTATCAGCGTAAAGAAGTTAAGGACCTCCTTGCCTATTTGCGGCTTGCCGTCAACCAGCGAGATGATGAGGCCTTTCGCAGAGTGGTCAATTTCCCCAAGCGAGGAATCGGTAATTCCACCGTCGACAAGATCAGCCAGCTTGCCCTTCAAAAAAACCTTCCGCTTTGGGAAGCGCAAAACCAAACGCCCCTGAGCGAGCGGCCCCGTAGAAGCCTCGATAAGTTTAAGGCAATTATCGAGTCAGGCAGGCAGAAAGCCCAGGTGGAAGACGCCTATACCACTGCCCTATCCTTGGCCCACTCTAGTGGCTTGCTGGATCTGCTGAAATCCGATGTCACTATAGAAGGCGTTAACCGGCTGGAAAATGTCAACGCCCTGCTCGACGGGATCAAAACTTTTGTCGAAGAGGATGAATTCGAAGATGCCGGAGGACAGACCGACAAATCACTGGCAACCTATCTTCAAAACATTGCCCTCATTACCGACTTCGACAGTGATAATGCCTCCGGAGATTACGTCCATCTCATGTCTGTCCATTCGGCTAAGGGGTTGGAGTTTAAAGCAGTATTTTTGGTTGGCTTGGAGGAAAAGCTTTTCCCCTCCTTTATGTCCATGGATAGCCCGGATAATATGGATGAGGAACGGCGGCTTTTCTATGTAGCCATAACCCGGGCCGAGCAATTCCTGACCTTGACCTATGCCTCCAGCCGGTATCGGTTCGGACAAATGCGCTACAATGAGCCCAGTCGCTTTTTGGAAGAAATACCGGGGGACCATCTGCTAACGACCATTACCGGCCCAAGGCAAACTCCAGCTGAAGCAGGGGGAAATGCTCGCTTGACCGGAGTGTTCAAAGACCAGACTACCGCCCGGAATGCAGCTCCGGCGGTAGACCCTTCCAGCTTTAAACCCAGCCCTTCAGCCTCTATCCAGGCTGGGATGCAGGTGCTGCATTTAAAATTTGGAAAGGGAAAGGTACTCCGTATTGATGGGGGGCCCAATAACCGCATTGCGACCATCCAATTTCGGAACATCGACCGTCCCGAACGTAGGATCATGCTCAAGTTTGCCAAATTGCAAATACTGTCTTAAATACACAAAAGCGCCGGATCAAACCTGACCCAGCGCCGATGCCAATTTCACATTCACATGTATCTTTCCATCGGGAAAACCCGATTTTATTTGTCCTTTCTTTGCTGAGGAAGTCCCGGTAAGGCTTTCAAACCGGAGCCGCGTCCTTTTAATTGTACTGCAATTTGAATTTTATCGGCATGGTGAACATAACGTTCACCGGTCTTCCACGCTGTTTACCTGGCGTCCACCTTTGTGGCATCTCGTTCATCAGTTCGATCACCCGAATGGCTTCTTCAGCAGTGAGCCCACCCGGATCCCGTAATACGGAGACATCAGAAATAGTACCGTTAGCATCTACTACGAATCTTGCGATCACTGTACCTTCTATACCATTTTCTTTAGCCAGTGTAGGATATTCTATATTCGCATAGATAAACTCCATCAGCTTGCCTTCGGCACATGCCTGTTTTTCCTTGATCGTTCCACCCATATCCTCGCAACCGGGAAAGCGGGGCATTTCTTCTACCACCTTGAATATCTCCCGAACTTTGCTTACCGGAGCCGGAGGTGGTGGAGGAGGTGGGGGTGGTGGTGTTTCCTCGGAAACATTGGCCTCGTACTCCGTCATATCAATTACTGTCTCTGAATCGATGGACTGGTCAAAAGCGGCTAAATCATCAAGGTCTTCGATCTCAATGCCGTCGGGCACCTCCTGTACAACCGGTGGCGGAGGAGGAGGCGGTGGTGGTGGGGGTTCAGCTGAACGAGGTATTTCGATCTCTACCTCATCATCCATAACCCAGGCATCCTGGGGAACCTCAACATCTTGCTCAAATGTTGTCCAGTTGAAAGCTGCAATCGTTAAGGCAATTGCCCCGATTAATCCAAAACGGAAAAAAGTGGGACTCAGGCTGAAAACATCCACATCGGGATATTTATTACGCCCCTCCAATGGCGATCTCCATTGCTTGTCGCTGTACTTGGCAGTTAAATTAATACGGGATTTCCTTCGAAAATAGAAACGTCCGAAATAGATGATCCCAACAATGAGCAGGAACATCGCAACAATCCCGTAGAGCACCTCCGTTGATGAGAATGAAAAACTGGTCATCATTATGTTTGGTTTTGCGCCCTGGTCGGACTAATTTGGAAATACCGTAGAAACAAGAACAACCCGAAGGAAAACCAAAACTTGTTTGGTCTAAATCGTCAGTTTGTGGTTGTTTTTACGATTTATTTTCATCTACAAGTTATTATTCCCCCAATGGAAGGGTAATGACTTGAGTCATCCCTTGAGAATGAAATTCATCAATGCCTGAATTTTTTTTATGAATAAACAAGCCCGCACCCTATTTCTGAAAACAGAGGCCCGGCGTCTGGGATTCGATTATGTTGGGATTGCCCGTGCAGAATTTATGGAGCCAGAAGCCCGCCGTTTGGAACAGTGGCTCCATGCCGAAGCACATGGGGAAATGGCCTATATGGCCAGCCATTTCGAAAAAAGGGTAGATCCTACTAAGCTTGTTCCAGGCGCCCGTTCGGTAGTTAGTTTGATGTATAATTACTTCCCTGAGGAAGAACAAATCCATGAAGATGCTCCCAAATTAGCTCGTTATGCCTATGGCAAAGATTATCATTACGTCCTCAAGCCAAGGTTAAAAGAGTTGCTTTTTAAACTGCGGGAAGCAGTCGGGCAGGTAGAGGGTCGGGTATTTGTCGATTCCGCTCCGGTACTCGAGCGCGACTGGGCCGCCCGAGCAGGGGTCGGCTGGACGGGAAAAAACACCTTATTGATCCACCCGAAGGCGGGTTCCTATTTTTTTCTAGCTGAACTCATCATAGACCTGGAACTGGATTACGATAGCCCGATCAAGGATTTCTGTGGGACCTGCCGGCGCTGTATTGATGCATGCCCCACAGATGCCATTGCTCCCGAAGGCTATTTGGTCGACGGTAGTAAATGTATTTCCTATTTAACGATAGAATTGAAAGACGCTATCCCGGAAGCGTTCAAGGGCAAAATGGAAGACTGGGTTTTTGGCTGCGACATTTGCCAGGAAGTTTGCCCCTGGAATCGCTTTTCAAGCCCGCACAGGGAAGCGGCTTTTTTTCCCCATCCGGAATTACTTCAGATGGATCGACAGGATTGGGTGGAACTCACCGAAGAAACTTTTCGGGAGGTCTTCCGAAAATCCCCCCTTAAACGTACCGGATACAAGGGCTTAAAGAGGAATTTACGGTTCCTGGAAAAAAGTCGGTCAGAATAACTGCTACGCTCCTCCCCTACTGCTTCATACTACTGGAGTTTTTCCTGGCCCTAACCTATTCGGGTTTTCCCCATGTGCTCGTTCAGTAAAGTTTAAAACTTAACAGGACAAAAACAGGTTTTTGCTGATTTGCGGCATTACCTCTTTCCGGTGCTTTTTTTTCCAACAACTACCCGCAGGCCGCGTTAAAGGACAAATTTTTTACTCGAGTAACAGCCCAAAAGGGCTAAAAAACAAGATTATGAAAAAGTCAATTTTGCTTTTCGGATGGATGCTTGCCCTTGTAAGTACCTTCACCTTTGTATCATGTGATGACGATGATGATGATGATGACGACGTCACCGTGACTAATAACATTGTCGAGGAATTGGCAGATAACCCCAATTATAGTTCACTGGTAGCGGCTGTTGAAGCGGCTGGGTTAACCTCCATTTTGAGCGGTGATGGTCCTTTCACGGTTTTTGCCCCCAACAATGCAGCCTTTGATGCATTTCTTTCCACTAACGGTTTTAACAACCTGGATGAAGTGCCCGTCGATCTGTTAACCGATGTTTTGACCAATCATGTGTTGGCTGCAGATCTGCCATCTACTGATCTGCAAACTGCCTATTATTCAACGCTTAGTGCCACTGACTTTGGCCAGGACATCGTAACAACGCTATATGTAGATACGGACGGAGGAGTAGTCCTAAACGGAGAGAGCAATGTGATCAATGCTGACATTGAAGCTTCTAACGGGACTATCCATGGTTTGGATGCGGTGATCAATCTTCCAACAGTAGTCACCTTTGCAGCCAGCAATGATGTCTTCAGTTCTTTGGTTGCTGCGCTGACCGACCCCCGTCACACTACTGATTTTCTGGGCTTACTGACAGACCCTGCCGGAACTTACACTGTTTTTGCACCTACCAACGATGCTTTCCAGGCGCTCTTGGATAGCAATAATGATTGGAACACGATCGGTGACATCCCCATTGATGTGTTGGATACTGTGTTGAAATACCACGTAGTATCCGGTAGCAATGTCCGGTCTGAAAACCTGAGTGATGGTTTGGAAGTTACCCCACTGGCAGGAGGTACCTTTACCGTTAACATCGATGGCACCAATGTAACGATCGATGCTGCAGGCTCCAATGCCAATGTAATCCTGGCCGATGTTCAGGGTATCAATGGGGTGGTACACGCTATTGATGCAGTCCTGATCCCTAGTTTGTAAATAGCAATGGCCTGGAAAGTAGTTTGGCTTGAATCAAAGCCCAAACGCAATACAATATAGGCCTCAAGGGTGTTCCCAAAGGTATTCTTTCCTTTGGGAACACCCTTTTTCAGTTGTAGAATTCCCCTTGTTTTTCGAACTGTTGAAAAAACTCCCAGCCTTTTTGGGCCAGCTTACTGGTCAGGGTCTCGATATAAAAACTTCCTGCTGCAGGGTCTAATACCCGGCCCAGGTAGCTCTCCAGTTCCAATATATGTTGAACATTTCTTGCGATGCGACGGGTAAAGGCGTTGGATTGTTCTCCCTCCCAATGATTGGCAGCCCGGATATACAAGCGGTCAGCTCCGCCGATAATGGCCGACATTGCCTGGGTTCCGGCCTGTATCATATTTGTGTGCGGGTCTGGTCCCAGTGTTTCCGGTGCGAGATGGGCTACGATCTCAGTGGATATAGCATTTTCGAGCCCATAGGCAGCCAAAGCATTGTTCCACAGGATACGAAGCGCCCGGATCTTCGCGATTTCGACAAAATAGCTGATACTTATCCCGATAGAGAACTGCAGGTGTCGCTGGACAGTTTCCGGTGCGAACCCATACTCCCCAAGGAGGTTCAGATAGGCTACGGCCTTAGCCAGCATCAAACCCAATTCCCGGGCGGTTTCTGCAGGCCCGGCATGGTAGTATCGTCCGTTTACCTGTAGGATCTTGAACAGGGGCAAGTACTCCGTGGTCATTTGCAAAGCCTGGCCGAATAGCTCTACCGGTGTTTCCTCCCAATCAAGCATGGGGTCAAAGTCTATGGAACCCCGGATGGATTTTCCTTCGTAAGCGCGCTTTTGAACTATATTTATAAAGGTTTCCAGGATAGCAAGGGGCTCCTTATCGGTATAAAGTTCGGTGAAGTGAGTAGCGATCATTGGCAATTCGACCGATTCCAAAAGTTGTTCCATATCCCCTTTTTTCAGGCGAAAGCGCAGACGGAAAACTGGCGAATTCACTCCCTGGGCAAGGGCTTCCAGGGCCTCCACATTGCCGGTTTTAGGGTCGGATACCTTTATATATTCCCCGATCTCCCAATGATTTTGCGAACGACCCCGGTGGAGCGGAGGCCTTTGTTCTTGGATATCGTCGGGATGGTAGAAGGGTTCGAGCTCAATTTCTTCTTCCAACTGCCATCGAAGGTCCGCCAGGGGTTTTCCCCTGAGGTCTTTTTCTACCTTAGCCAACCATTCTGCCTTGCTAATGGGTGGGAATGCTTCAAATAGATTATCGCTTTTGGAATCCATCATACCTGTTGTTTTGGCCTGGTGAAGATAAGGCTTGCCCGACCGGGGAATACGAAACCGGCCAGGCCGAAAATACCTTTCAGGCCTTCGCCTGAGAGTGGTTTCAACCGACTGCCGAAACCAAATGTAGGGGTTAAATGGGCGTTATTGTACGGATCGGGTGAAAGACTAAAAGAAAAGGGCTGGTGATTTGTATATTTGGTTTT
>CAYZMS010000054.1:0-13789 GCA_964479625.1 uncultured Saprospiraceae bacterium | reverse complement strand
TTGCGTGAAAAAATCCTCACGCGGCGTTCGCGGCGATCCTCTGCGCTCATTGCGTGAAAAAAATATACTGCGCCCGCTTTGAGAAACCTTCCTTATCCGGATATTTTATACCCGGGATGAAAGTCATCATTCAACTTATTAACTATTCTATAGATACCATTTTTCAGACGGTCCTCATTGAAATTAATAAGGAGCCCGAGGCGTAAATTCGTTAATCGTAAATAAGTCAATACTTGCTTCTTGAAAACCGGGGCAACAGATTCAACGGACTTGAGTTCTACAATTACTTTACCGCCAACTAAAAGGTCAATGATAAATCCAGGTTCGTTATCAACATATTCGTCATTAATATTTACAGTAAACTGCCTGATCACCCCTAAACCTCGCTTTACTAACCTTCCTTCTAAAGCGGATTCATACACCCGTTCGAAAATACCGGGGCCATATTGAGTATGTGCGGCAAAAGCTTCATCAAGTATAATGGTGGCAATTTCATTTTCATGCATGTAGGCGTAGGTTTTTCAAAACGGTTAGTAGCTAAAATGTACCTCTATGTGAGATAAAGTGTTCACGCGGCGTTTGCGGCGAGAAGAAGTTTGCACGCGGCGGACGCGGCGAGATGAAGTTTGCACACGGCGTTCGCGGTGATCCTCTGCGCCCGTTGCGTGAAAACCTTATTCAAACTCATTCTTCACTTCAAATCCGGCATCCTTTAGAAGTTGATCCCTGCGGAACAGGGCAATATCCGATTGCACCATCTCGGCACAAAGCATCTGCAGGTCATATTGGGGGGTCCACCCCAGATTGCGCCTGGCTTTCGAAGGATCGCCGATGAGGAGATTCACCTCGGCAGGTCGGAAATATCTGGGATCCACGACTACCACCTCCTGACCTACTTCCAGGGGATAACCCGGATTCGAACTGGAGGCCACCAGCCCCACTTCCTCCGTTCCAGATCCCTTAAATTCAAGCTCCACTCCAATCTCGCTAAAGGACATTCGTACAAAATCCCGTACCGAAGTAGTCACCCCGGTAGCGAGTACATAATCCTCCGCCTTATCCTGTTGGAGCATCAGCCACATACCATACACATAGTCTTTGGCATGCCCCCAGTCGCGTTGAGCATCCAAATTACCGAGGTAGAGCTTATCCTGAAGCCCCAGTCCGATCTTGGCAACGGCGCGGGTGATCTTACGGGTAACGAAGGTCTCCCCGCGCAAGGGGCTTTCGTGGTTGAAGAGAATGCCGTTGCAGGCATACATTCCATAGGCTTCACGATAATTAACGGTGATCCAGTAGGCGTAGAGTTTGGCTGTCGCATAAGGCGATCGTGGATAAAAAGGAGTGGTTTCCGATTGGGGGATCTCCTGGACCTTACCGTATAATTCAGAAGTGGAGGCCTGATAAAAGCGCGTTTTTTGTTGCAAACCCAGCAGGCGAATGGCCTCTAACAGGCGGGTTGCGCCAATGCCATCAGTATCGGCGGCGTATTCCGGTGCATCAAAGCTCACCTGCACGTGTGACATGGCCCCCAGGTTATAGATCTCGTCGGGCTGAATCTCCTGTACCAGGCGGATGAGGTTGGTCGAATCGGTCAGGTCGCCGTAATGCAGAATGAATCGAAGATCCTGCTCATGGGGATCCTGGTAGAGGTGATCCACACGGGCCGTATTGAATAAGGAGGAGCGGCGTTTGATACCGTGAACTTCATAGCCTTTTTCGAGTAACAATTCCGACAAGTAGGCACCATCCTGACCGGTGACGCCGGTGATGAGAGCTTTCTTTTTCATGGCGTATTTTTATTTTTTCCCATTGGATATCCTTGTTTAAAGTCTTGCGTCAGGGCGGTTAGTTTGCTGGTTAATCTTTCCCGGAAGGTATAAAATGGTGGTTTAGCATCCTTATTGTGCTGTCGACCTCCTTCGGCTGTGGACCAGCAGGCAAATGAACTGATGGACGAGGGGTATGGCACGTTTAGCGACATCAGTACAATAGCTTTTCGAAGATGGCCAAGGGCTAAGGACCAATCCGCATAATACCAGGACACTACAAAAATTGCCTTAGTTTCCTCAAGGGTTTCAGCCAGGTCGTAAAAAAATAGGGCTGCAGGTCATTGACAGACCAGGCCCGGCGGTCTTCGCGATTGGCGTGGATTCGAGTGAAGAAGTCGGCATTGCTTTGTCCACCGGTGCGCATTTTTACCAGCACCTCTGGAAGATAGGCGACCTTGACCTTGTACTTGTATAGAAAGCGCAGCATTAATTCGTAATCAGCAGCCGTCTGGAAAGAGCGATCGAAAACCCCGTAGTCTTTGTACAATGCCTTTCGAACAAAAAAGGTCGGATGGGGCGGCATCCAGCCGTAGAGGAAAGCCGCTCGCCGGTAGTGCCCGGAGCGCCATTTTCGAACCACCCTGTCCGTCTTCAGCGGATGTATGTAATCCAGGTCGCCATAGACGGCCTGCACTTCTGGCTTTTGGAATAGGCGGGCTACCTTTTCCAGCACCTGATTGTGAGCATAGAAATCATCGGCATTGAGGATGCCCACGATGTCCCCGCTCGCCCTTGCTATACCTTTGTTCATGGCATCATATAAGCCCTGATCAGACTCCGAAACCACTTTCACCTGCGGGAACTGTGCGACTATTTGTAGCGTATCATCCGGTGAAAGGCCGTCGATGACCCAATGCTCTATCTCCGGGTAGCTTTGGTGGGCTACACTTTGCAGAGTCTGGCCGATGGTGGCGGCCGCTTTAAAGGCAGGGGTGATGATGGAGAGTTTTATGGGCGTGTGGGTTTATGGGGTTATGGTTTATAGGTGTATTGGTTTATGGGGCTGGTGATTTTATGAAGAATTGGTCAGGGCTGGTTCAGGATGCGCTTCCGTATAGCTGTTGCTGGGTTTCCCTGATAAATGGTGAAGGGCTCCAGGTCTTTGGTGGCGACGGATTGGACGGAAAGGACGGCGTGGCTACCAAGGTTGACACCCGGGCCAACGATGGCTTTGGCACCTACCCAACTGCCGGATTTCAGGGTGATGGATCCGGTGACCAGGTCGAAAGAGGACGATTTATAATCGTGATTACCACAAAGTAGCATGGCTCCCTGGGAAAGGCAAACGTGATCTCCCAGGGTGACTTCGGCCAGGTTATCGATCCAGACATGCTCGCCGATCCAGCAGTGGTTACCCATCCGAAGCTTCCAGGGAAACTTGATCTGGACAGAAGGTTTGATCAGCACCCCTTTGCCGATCTCCGCTCCAAAAAACCGTAGTAAACCTACTTTACCGCCGTTCCAAAATGCAAGGCTATGCCGAAAAAAAAGTGCACTGACCAATACCCATAACAATTCCTTCCAGCGGGCTGCCCCGCGATCGAAATCGGGATTGGTAAAGATGGAGAGATCTACGGGCATGAGGAAATACTATTTTTTCTAAAACTAAAACTATCACCAGGATCGAACCAGTACCTGATTATACGAATAGCCGCTTTCTTCCCTTCCGCAGATGAACTGGCGTTTGTTTGATCAGTTGGCAAATGCGATCCAAGTCTTATAAGTGCTTTAATAAAATGGTACGAGGCCCTTTATTCTCCGACAACCGGATCCAGCTTTTTCCTTTCCTGAGCAGAGCAACCGCCAATTGATTGCTATCCCAGTGGAAAACAACTAGCTGGCGGTCCTTAGCTTTACCTCAGCTCCTTCAAATGATGGACTATACTTCTGGGAGTATACAAGTTGCGACTAGGAAGTTGGGGTTGTGGGATCAATAATTGTATTGTATAAATTAGCTTGTTGCCGTGCAATTGCTTGAAGACTATAGTGATCTTGTACAAACTGCTGGGCTGCTCTTGCTTTTTGTTCAAGATCAATCGGAGGAATATCCGGAAGCTTATTTAAAACCTGAGTTAATTGACCTAATTCGGGTTGTGCTAAAAACCCATGGCCCGCCTCCAGGAGCTCGGGGAAATTGCACCCAGTGCTAATGAGGGGGAAAAGTCCATAGTTTATACCTTCAAGAACAGCGGTTGGAAATCCCTCACTAAACGAAGGGAGTGTATAAAAATGGGCCTTCCTAAGGATCTCCTCTTTCTCCGTACCATAAAGTGAACCGGTAAGAACGATATTTTTGCTACCCCTATTAATTACCTTCTGAATCCGATGGCCTTCCCCCTGATCTGGGCCTACAATGACTAATTCAAAATCTGGATGGTTTTTTATTGAGGATTGATTCCAAGCCTCAGCTAATATTCCAACCCCTTTTTTATGATGTAAGCGTGATAGAAATAGTACGCTCTTCTTGCCAGAATAATCTTTTTTAATCTTTTCGACCGGGCTAATGCCGTTAGGGATCAAAATTACCCGGCTAAATGGGAACATTTGTTGCAGGTTTTCTTGCTCTATCCGGCTAACTGCTCGAATAACGGTTGCGGATTTAAGGTATTGACGTTCGAAAAGATGGAAATAAAGCTGCTTTTTTAATTTTTTTTGTTGGAGGCTCCAAGGCTCTAGCATGCCTTGAGGGGTTGCTATCCATTGGAATCCCCTTTTTTGGAATGCATAACCCCATTTGGAGGGAAAGCGCCAGGTCCCATGAGAAACTATGATGTCCCTGTCAGGTTCTAAGCTTTTGGAGAGCTCAATTCCTGCTTTGGAGCTCAGATTCATCAAAGGAGTTGATTCCAAGTCAGTTTTACTTGGAGGAGGGTATTGTTGGGGGTACCAAACCTGAGTATCGATACCAAATTTTTCCTTTAAAATATCAGTTGTGGAAATAGCCGCTTCCCAAACTCCCCGGTTAATGTTGTCTGTTCGATCTATAAGGTGGATAATGCGCATTCTGGAACCGTTTATTGCTTTAGAGAGAAAAACCGGATGGCCTCCTCAAACCCGGACAGCATAGTTTCGAAGGTGTAATTTTTTTGAATGTGTGCAGATATATTTGGACGTTTTTGAAGCCAACCCTTCCTTTCCGTTCGCATGAATACCATTTTATTGATCAGGTCCCTTTCATCTTTAAAGAAGTAGCCGTTTTCGCCATGTTTAAAAGCTTCTATTTCCGGACTGTGGGCTTCGAATTCCGAGATTAGCATGGGGATCCCAAAAGCGAGGGTTTGGGTCAGGGAAAGTCCAACATATCCCGGCGAGATGGAACAAAGGGATCTAGCATACAAATACCTTAATTGTACCGGATCAGTAATTTTACCTTTCAAAAGTACCCTGCTGGCTTGCAGAGGGTATTCTTCCAAAAGCTCTCTGATAGGCTTTTCTTCCGGGCCGGTCCCTACAATGATCAGCTTGGCATCTTCGGGCAGTAGGCCTTCCTGGCTGGCCTTTAAAAAGGTTTGCACCAGAAATCCAATTTTTTTTTCTGGAATTAACCTGCCCACATAAATATAATCCTTTACGGCTAGTGCAGTTTCAGGACGAATGGGTGCGCATTCGGAGGCCCACAAACAACCGTTGGAGGCGACCCAGACGGGTAGCTGGGGGAAATCGGCTTGCAGCTTTTCCTTTTGCTGTTGAGTGTAGGTGATAAAACCATCCGCTCCTTTTACCAAGAGGTAGCGTATAAGATGGCCCCATCGGCTTCTTCCGTTTATGTGACCCCAGAGGATGGTTGGTTTTCTTCGAATCCATCGGATAAAGACGCTTAACCAGGTAGTCAGGTATCGATAATCATTGCCAATAATTAGCAGGTCCACCTTGGAGGCAAACGAGAGTAAGCCTGTTTGCCAAAGGAAATTTCCCTTCAACAAATAGATATTCCGGACCTTTTGGACTTCGTCAATAATTTGACTCGACGTACTATCCTTTTTTTTGTAAGCGTACTCTCCAGTAGTGATCATTAAGGTCCCCTGATATTGATCTTGTAGAGCCTTGAAAAACGGAACCCTGTATGAAGGTATAATAGCCTGGTTAATGAGGATCTTCAATTTATAGAAATACCTTTTTGCAAATCCCAAGGGATGCTTTATGTACTATATTATTTGAGGAGCAATTCTTTTCTAATAAATGATACTTCCTGAAAGGAAGGGGAGACATAGCTGATTTGAAAGCCTTGTTTATGCTGTCCTAAGCCAAAAGAATAGATAATAGATTTCTCCTTCAAAAACCTATCGCAAATATGGAAGCCTCCATAGTTATTCCCATATCTTTTAGTTTTACAATGCGCGCTAGGCTTTAGGTGTGCATACCTACCTGAAACCTTATTAAGGAAATGGAAAAATTTTGACTTTACATTTAAAGGCATAATTCAAATTGTTGAATATTAACCGGTAGCGGTGGAGTATTTAACACCCAAAAAATATCCAAACCCCAACCAAAGCCCTCTGTTCATTTCTAAGGACAGGCTGGTCAGAGAGTACATATAAGAGGTAAAAAAGATACCGAAGAAGAGTAGTATTTCAAAGTTTAGTATCTGCTTATGATGGGTGCGGTTGGGTAAAAAGATCACCTTCAGGGTCACCAAAAATATCCAGATCGAAAAAAGGATAGGAGGGATCCCAAAAATACCGAACCGGACAAGAAATTCAAGGTATTGGTTGTGAGGATAATAGCTATACCCCTCATATCCATAAAAAATCCAGTCGTCCCATTGATGGAGCCAGTTAAGGTAAGTGTCTTTTCGGACAGCTACCGTGTTAAACTGGTGTTCTTTTGCTTTCCCCTCAAATAGTTCTGTTTTCAGGCTTTCGAAGCGCTCGACCGTATTGTCGATTCGGCTTTTAAGAAAAGTAGAATCATTAATGCTAAGAAAGCCAATGATCAATATGGCAGGTAAGGCTAGTGTTTGAAAGAAGGATACTTTAATTTTTGATCGGGAAGCAATAAATAGGATGCAAACAAGGGTAAACACATTCCAGATGAGCGCTGCCCGGGCTGAAGTTATAATGACAATGCCTAATCCCAGCATGCTTGCCCCAAGAGCTGCAAATTTCTGGAAAAGAGAGCGGGAAAAAATATAAGCGACAAAAAAACTTGCTGAAAGTACGGCAGCAACATAGGCCACGCCATTCGGGTTTAAGTAATCTATACCCAAATCTCGCTTGTGGGTACTATCGGCAGTTAAAAACTGTACTTCGCGAATAAAAACAAGGGAAAGTCCAAGGTTGAAAAGGGAAAGCATAAAAAAGGGAAAGCTGAAGGCCAGGGACGTTGAAGACTTGAACTTAACTGAATTTGCTGAACCCAGCAGGACTCCCCCAATAAAAAGACCAGTGGTTACAAAATGAAAGACCAAAACCACTGGATTTAAAATATTTCTATGCCGGTTTAAAAAGGCAAGGGCCAACAAATAACCAATAAACAATAGAACGCCAGTAAACAAAGGTAAATAACGACGTACCTGTTCATAGGAAGTACGCAGTATTGCTGTGCTTAAAATACCTGTGAACCCAAGCATCAGGAACAGGTATTTGACCGAACTTCCCCAAACAGGTTGCACTAACTGGCTTGAAAACAGTAAAAAGATAGAAAAGAATAATAGTAATTGACTCTTTGACATGGTTATTATTCTTCGTCCTGAGGGTGTATTTGTATGTTATGTTTAAATAATTCCAGTGCGAAGGAGTAAAGCTCCAGGTCTAGTAAATTGTTCGCTCTGATCGCTTCCAGGTCCTTCTCTGATACCCTTTTGGTAATATGGGTCTTCTTTTTTTCCGATTGAATAAGCCCTCCTTTTTGGAATCTTAGTTGCTTAGCCAAGAAATTCAGCGATTCATTGTAATGCTCCTTTATTCCAAAAGCTATATACCGGTTTTCCAGATTTTTTTTTGCCCTATCCAAAAGCAGTTTAGAGCTGGAAGGTAGGAAAAAATTATTCCAGCCAGCCAGGTACCTTGTCTGCATATTGTCTATTAGCCAGGTGGTACTCGCTCTGTATTTTTTTGACCGGGTAGCTTTAAAAATATGTTCAAGGGGGAGTTGCTCATGCAAAGCCCGTTGCGTTGCATTCATATGTTTATTTCGCTCAAACCTGGGTGGTTGAATGATGAAATAGTAATGAGAGATGGATCGTTCAATGGGGTCCCTGAGCATAGTAATGTAAACGGGCTTCCGGTTTTTGAAACGATGAATGCCGAAGGGCATATGCCCGCAAATGGCTTTATACGGTTGAGAGTCCAGAAGGATGAAGTTTCTTAGTCCGGGATACTTATTGAGTACTTCCTGCTTTTCAAGATTGGGATAGATCAAATCATAAAGTATGGAAGTCCCTGCGGTTTTGGGTACATGTGTAAAGTAGATCAATTCATTTTTATTGATATAAGGCACGGGGGGTATTTTAGGATGGACGGGTATTTAAAAGCCGGGTATAGGAATTGATTAAGGCAGGGAGTACCTGCTCCAAACCGAAATGCTTTCGGATGTGGTGGTAAAGGTTTGGCTGTAGGGGTTTATTCATGCTATTTTGCAATGCCTGTTGTATAGCTTCCTGGTCAGAAGGGTTGGCATAATGGGCATACTGCTGAAAATAATCCTTGGGGCCACCCTTTTGGGTAATAACGACTTCGCAATGGTACAGCGCTGCTTCCAGGGCAACCTGACCTACTCCTTCCATTATGCTGGGTAGCGCAAATACCCTTGCTCTCTGGTACAATTGAATAAGCTCCGGCCTGGATACAAATCCTAAAACTTCTATACCGGGGTCTCCATTGATGGCTTCCAAAATGGGGCGCAGTTGTTCGTCATTACCAGTCGCTCCGGCTAGTTTTAGGGGCAGACCTATCGCCTTGCAAGCCTTAATAAGGCGGACCACGTTCTTGCGGGGCTGGTAAATGGAACTGACATGTAAACAAAAATTCTCTTTTTCGTTAGGCAGCACAGGTTCCGGAGAGGGTAGGTCAACGCCAACAGGGTGGATACTGGTCTTTCCCCTTGGGTAATTTAATGCTTTTATGAAAAAATCCTGTTCATAAGATGATCGTACAGAGACCAAACCAATGTAAGGCTGCAATTGTCTCAGCAAGAAGGTATGGGAATATAAACGGAGGGGGTTACACCCCAGGAAAGAGGAAAGGCGGTATGCCCAGATCGATTGATTGCTGTCAATGATAGGGGAAAAAACGATATTGGGGGTTCGGGTATAAATAGCGGGAACGATATCCTTTAGCCAAAAGCCCGAACCAAAGAGATGCACAATATCAATAGACCGCCAATCGGGTAGTTGGCTTTCCTGTACAAAACTTACTTTCCATCCCTGGTCTTGCAGCCCTTGGTGCCAGTTTCTCGCCTGAGCCAAGACTCCATTGGATTGGCCACTCACCAGGCTTACCGGATTGATCCAAAAGGCAATATGCATTAACTAAGGTCTCAGTTGGTTGCGAAGGCTGCTAAAGGCAGCCCGTAGTTTTTCGGCAGCAGGTACACCAAGTAATTCCCTTATGGTTTGATAGGATCGCCCTTGTTTAGGAATATAACCCGGGGCAATTCGTTGGGCTTCCTCCAGGTAGAACCTTGCTTTTTTCGGCTCAATGAAATAGAACCGACTGGCCAATTGGTCTATTCGCTGTGCCAGGGGCGAACGGTATTGGTCTAGTTTCCCAACTTGATCTGCCAATTGTTCGAAAAGGAAACAGACCTTAAACCTGGAGTCCCACTTTTCAGCTTTATCGTTTATGGAAACCCGCTTCGTCAGTCGGTGCTGGCGATAAATGAAGGAGGAGCCTTCCTCCAGTTTAAATTCATAGCCGAGCAACATCAGTTTCAGGATCAGCCAGCCATCCTCATCGGTAACCAGCGTATCGTCAAAACCTCCGGTTTCCTCCAGTTGGCTGCGATGAAATAAACAACCGGAATGGTGAAAAAAGGGAGTGACTAAAAAACTGGGTAATAAATCTTTTTTATCTCCAAACTTGCTGTAACTGAGGTTTGGTTCTAATTTTCCTTCTGGTGTTAAATAGACGGTTGGAGAATAGATGATCGTTTGATCATTGGCTGCTTTCAATATGGCGTTGTACTGAAGTGCCAGCAAATTTTTGGCTAAGAGGTCGTCAGCATCCAGGAAGCGGATTAAGTCCCCCTGAGCAGCTTTAAGGCCCTCGTTTTTTGAAAAGGCCTGTCCTCTGTTCCTGGGATTATGAATGGCAACAAGCCTGAAGGAGGCCTCCTCCTGAATTTTTTCAATATGTTTCCTGGTCTGGTCCGTTGAATGGTCATTAACGATGATCCATTCAAAGTCCCGAAAGGTTTGTTTCTCCAGGGAGCGGTAGGTCTCAAAGATCAGGGAGCCTGCATTGTAGGAAGGAGTAATGATGGAGATCATCTATTATTTTTGAACCCGGGTAGCCGTATTTTCGAGACGGACCATTTCTCCTAAAGTAGCTTTCCCGTATTCCTGTATCAATTGTTTTTGATATTCGGATATGGGTTGGTCACCTATCTCTTCGATTAAAGCGGGAACTTTCTTGTGATTGCGAAAATAAGCGTCAGATTCTATGCCCCACCAGGCAATACCATCGATGGTTTTTCCGTCGACATTGGCCTCGTAAGCTGCACCTACCATACCTAAAAATTCGGAAAGGGGAATTAATCCGTAGGGGTGTTTTTTATTCGAGACATGCCAACGGTGCCACATCACAGGGAAAACGGTCTTATTCAATTCACTTCCAAACTGAAGGGCCAGTTGAACGTTATCACTCACATAATCCCGGTCCTTTTGGGTGTCTCCCTCATAAAAATCATAAATAGATGGAAAGAGTATATCTACTTCCTGGAACAGTGGCTTAAGTTTTTTAGCATTATTCTGCCAAGCCTCGTCCCTTTTGTAATACTTCCTGAGTGGAAGGCCATACATCCCCCACTTTACATTCGGACGGGTCGACTTAGCAAGTTGAACCGTTTTTATGACCTCCTTCAGCGTAGTCTGGAACTTTTCATGTTCCTCAGGGAATTTTTTCAGTGCATCCATCATTTTACCTTCCCAGTCGATCATGCAGATACCCGAGGCATTTGCTTCGGGGTAGAGGTAGTTGATCCGGTTTACAAATTGATCCTGGTCCAGTTGGACGTCCTTGTTGCGATCAATATCCCCTTCGTAAATTACTTTGATCTGTAGGAAAGATCCCGTATTGGATAGGTCTTTAGTACTGGCCTCAAAGAGCTCTTCTTTGTTGATACACAAACCCAAAGCCGGACCTTGCAGGGTTTCGGAAATGGCAGGAGATGGTTTGGGGGTACAATAAAAAAGACCGCCTGCTAAGCAAAGCAGGAGTCCTGTTTTTTTAAGGTTTTTCATTTGGATTGGTCTTTTTTAAGGATCTAATAATCACTAATACAAAGATGGCAAATTCCAAGCTAAAAATCCGGGCTACTTGATTAAACCTCCCAGGCTGAGTATACAGCTTTTTGCCAAGCTTTAAATTTTTAATCGATTGGGCAGCCTCCCGTCGAAGATCCGGAAATTCCCGTGGGAACTCCTGGATGAAACTTATATAGCATTGCCCACATCCTTTTAACAGGCTTTCTTCTGTTCCTTTTTTTTCGCGTACATGGGTTTCGTACAATCGGTAGGAACGCAGGAGGGATTCCACACTTGCCCGGTCTTTTCTTTTGCTGATATTCCTGCCTGCTTGGGGTTTGCGGTAAAACACCAAAACGTCAGGGGTAAACACCAATTGGGATGCTGCCAGAATAAGTCTCGCAGAGAATTCTCCGTCCTGATTCCTGAGTAGGCCTTCGTTCCACTGGCCTGAGCGTTCTAACAATTTCCTGGGTACCAGCCAGCAAGCCGTTTGAAAGAAATATCGGTTTTGCCAGGCTTCTGCCAAGTAGTTAGTTGGGTTGGAATAATCTTTCCAGCTCGGGTTAGGAGTTGGGTGGATTTCTTCCGTACAGGGGTCTTTATGGAAATGTACCCAGCCACAGCTGGCTAAGGCTAAAGGGCCTTTATCCTTTAATCGCTGGAGTTGTCGTTGAATTTTTCCTTTGGATAACAGGTCATCTGCATCCAGGAATTGGATCAGGTTTCCCGAAGAACGTTCAAAGCCGTAGTTTCTGGCAGCCGGGGCGCCTTTTCCCGAATTTTTGAATATCTGGAACAAGTCGGGCTGTCGGGATCGGTATCCTTCCAAAATTTCCCAGCTATTATCCGTCGAATGATCGTCTACAATGATGATCTCTTTTACCACCTCTTCCTGCTCCAGGCAACTATCCAGGCAGGCAGAAAGGTATTCCGCATTATTGTAATTGGGGATAATAATAGAAACGTTCAAGAGTTTCTATAATTTAGGAGGGCCTTAATCCGACCTTTGCTTAAGCGAAGCAATTTTTCATGCAAGGTATAACTTCCTTTATTGGAATGAGGAAAAGGTTTTTGGGGAATGGGCTTTTCCAGGAAGGGGCAAAGTTTCCCCCAACCATCCCCATTCTCCCAAGATAAAAGCAGAAAATCTTTTGGACGATCTTTAAAATATTCGATAACGGTTTGATTGTGGGTTCTGTAGGTCTTTAAATACTGGTCCTCATTTCCTTTCGGACTCCCCTTCCCGTAGATCAAGGTCCTCATCTCAGTTTGATCATTCCCAAAATGATTGACTACCGAATTGATCCATCGATCTTCTTCCCGGATCGTTAAAATAAATTTACTCCCAGGGTACTTCCTATCCAGCTCTTTATATAACAAAGGCCATGGGTTGTCCTGAAAAGCATTAAATTGATCTACCAAGTGCCAAACACTTTCAAAATTATGTACGGAGAGTTCCTTGGCGAGAGCTGTCTTTGCTCCACAAACCTTAAATTCTAGTTGACTTAAAGCTTGCCCAAGTGTAGAAGTCCCTGTTTTATGGAATCCAATACCGAATACTTTCATTGTGCATATTTTTTAGACAGACCAATCGGGAAAATTATCATACCAATAGATCCGTAATTGATCGATATCTTTTTTTAAGAAGCTCCTGATCTTTGATTCTAGCTCAGGGACTATAGTTTCCTTCCGCAACTCGCTGGTCCTGCTGATAGACCGGAAAAGGGATGACTGCCGGATATGCTCTTTTAAAGCCTTGGGGGCGACGCTTTTAATAAGATCAGCATTTTTACTTTGGAAAAACTCCCAGACCCAGTTGGGCCGGGTCTTATCGGCCTGAGCATTCGATTGAAAATCAAAAAGGGCTTCATTTTCCAGTTCCTGCACCTCCAAAAACCGGAACACCCGGTTTAAGGTGTTCAAGCGGTCATCGCGCAATTGTTCCAAGCTAAGCAGGTGGATTTGCTCCTTTGGAAAATACTGCAGGTACCGGCTGATCTGATAATAATAGCAACTAGTCAGGACGTAGTGATTCTCCCGGTAATTTTTCAGGTAGGCATTTAAGCCTTCCCTGGGGGCATAGCCTCCCTCCTGTGCTTCATAATAATGGCTGTAAATGCGCTCCAGAGGATTCCGTACGATATAGATCAGTTTGATACCCGGCAAATGCTCTTTGATCCTGGGAGGAATATCCCCAAAATCTTTGCGATGGCGTTTGGTATAGTTTTGAGGGGCCGTGCCTGCTATGGCTTTATCAGTCTTAAAATGGTCCAAATACCATTCCCAGGTTTGGGTTTGAAACTGGGGGTCCGAAAAGTAGTGCACTTCTTTTGGGGTAGAGGTGTAGATATTGGGGTGCAGGCCCAGGTAATCGTGCAGGCTGGTGGTGCCGCATTTCATGGCACCGATGATGAGGAAGTTGGGGATTGGGAGGATTTTGCTTTTGTTCATCCTTATTCGATAGTCACCCATTCTTTAGGATACAGTTTTACCTGCCCGAAATCCTGACTATGCCATTTTTTTGGCGCGATGACCAATTTCTTTTCCTGTC
>CAYZMS010000053.1:0-14856 GCA_964479625.1 uncultured Saprospiraceae bacterium | reverse complement strand
TACGCCCGGCTATTCGCTTCCTACGGAAGATGACACAGTTAATTGAACAATCCCGTTTAGTGGTTTAGGGCCCAACATACCCATAACCCCCCATTAACCTATAAACCATTAACCCATTAATCTATAAACCTATAAACCATTAACCCCTTAACCCCTTAACCTATAAACTCCTAAACCCACTAACCAAATGGCACGCGTACTCATCACCGGCGCAGCTGGTTTCCTTGGATCTCATTTAAGTGATCGCTTCATCAAAGAAGGGCATCACGTCATTGGGATGGATAACCTGCTGACCGGCAGCCTGGATAATATTCAGCACCTGTTCCCTTTAAAGGAATTCGAATATTATCACCACGATGTAACCAAATTTGTACATGTGCCGGGACCTTTGGATTACATTCTTCATTTTGCCTCACCGGCCAGTCCGATCGATTATTTAAAGATGCCGATCCAGACGCTCAAGGTAGGTGCATTGGGCACACACAACCTCCTGGGCTTAGCTCGGGCGAAAAATGCTCGAATATTGGTGGCCTCGACATCAGAGGTTTATGGAGATCCTCTGGAGCATCCACAAAACGAAAATTACTGGGGCAATGTCAATCCGGTTGGGCCGCGTGGGGTTTATGATGAAGCTAAGCGCTTTTTAGAGGCTATAACGATGGCTTACCACACCTTTCATGGAGTAGAAACGCGCATCGTCCGGATTTTTAACACCTATGGCCCTCGTATGCGGACGGACGACGGGAGGGTATTGCCCAACTTCATGTGCCAGGCTATCCGGGGCCAAGGGCTGACCGTCTATGGTGATGGCTCCCAAACAAGGGCTTTTTGTTATGTGGATGACCTGGTGGAAGGGATTCATCGGTTGTTGTTAAGTGATGAGGTCCAGCCGGTCAATATCGGTAACCCCTCAGAGATCACCATAGGCGACTTCGCCCAGGAGATCATTGAACTGGTCGGCAACCCAGACGCCCACCTCATTCAAAAACCCCTGCCCGTCGACGACCCCAAAGTGCGCCAACCGGATATTAGCCGGGCCCGAAGGCTGCTAGACTGGGAACCGAAGGTTGCACGGGCCGAAGGCCTCCAAAAAACACTGCCGTATTTCTTGGAAAAGGTCGGTTTTGCCGCAACTGATGAACGGAGGAGCAATTGAATAAACTCACGGAAAAGAACATAGCCACTTTACCGCTATCGAGAACCTTCTGCAAAATGCTATATGGAAGGGAGTAGGGAGGTATGGGTTATTGGTGTATGGGTGCATGAGTGTATGGGGTTATAGGTGTTTGAGTTTATGGGTTTATATTTAGTCCTTCATAAATAAACCTATAAACAAAAAACGCTCCTAAATTTAATGGCTAACATTCTCATTACCGGGACAGCCGGCTTTATTGGGCACCATCTTGCCTTGCGCTTTCTGCAGGAAGGGCACCGGGTAGTTGGCGTGGATAGTATCAACAATTACTACGATGTCAGCCTGAAAGTGGCCCGGCTAGAAGCTGCCGGAATTTCCAGGAAAAGCATAGCGTACCAGGAACGGGTGCAAAGTAGCTCCCATCCAGGTTATCAATTCGTACAGTTAAAGCTTGAAGACGGGATAGCCCTTGAAAAACTATTCCGGGAAACGTCCTTTGAATTGGTCATAAACCTTGCAGCCCAGGCGGGAGTTCGATATAGTTTGAAAAACCCGCGGGCTTACATCGATAGCAATGTGGTAGGCTTTGTCAATATTCTGGAAAACTGCCGCCATTACAAGATCGAACATTTGGTGTACGCCAGCTCCAGTAGCGTATACGGGCTCAATACCGAAATGCCCTTTTCCACTGACCACCCGGTTGATCATCCGGTTAGTTTGTATGCTGCCAGCAAAAAGAGCAATGAACTCATGGCACACACCTACAGTCATTTGTTCGGGCTTCCAACCACCGGTTTGCGCTTTTTTACGGTTTACGGCCCCTGGGGCCGGCCGGATATGGCCTATTTTCTTTTTACAGAAGCCATGCTAAAGGGCACACCCATTAAGGTATTCAACCATGGTGATATGAGCCGGGATTTCACCTACGTAGATGATGTTGTGGAAGGGGTCTTCCGGGTAGCCCAGCAAGCCCCTGCCCCTACGCCAAACTGGTCAGGCGAACTTCCCAGATCCTCTTCTCCCTACCGGGTATATAATATCGGGAACAATGCGCCTGTTCGTTTATTAGATTTCATTGAGGCGATCGAAACTGCTTTGGGCGTTACCGCCGAAAAAGAGTTCCTACCCATGCAAGCCGGTGATGTTGCCGCGACCTATGCCGATGTAAGACCTCTTATGGAGGACTTCGGCTATAAGCCAAATACAGAGCTGCGAGAAGGTGTTGGGCGGTTTATTGAATGGTATAAGGAGTATTATGGTTTATAGGTTTATGGTGTATGGGTTTAGGAGTTTAGGGATTAGGAGGTGGAGCCAAGTTGGCTTTTTCGCAGGGCAGTAAGCATTCTTCCGATACAATCTACCTTAATTCTAATCTTTCGATAGTTTTCTTTCGACAAATACTCCAGTTCCAACGCAATGGTAAATTGGCAGAGTAGCTCGAGCAAACTTCCATAGGCTATTTGAATGAAATAGGCCTTTTCTTTATTGGACTTACGGCTGGTCCCTTCTGCGATATTGCTCGCAACAGAAATTCCACAGCGCCTCAACTGCTGGGATAAACCATACTGTTCGGATTTCGGGAATGATTTTGTATACTCATAAACAAGCTTGGCCAGTTCTTTCGAAAGCTGCCAAACCTCTAATTTCTAGGAACTGTAAATGTGCATCTTTCGGCCATTTTAATTTAAATGAGCATTCTTATAAACTTTAAAAAACAGGAAGCAATGAGCCAGCAAAAAACCCACTGCTTTCCTTTTGAAACTGGAGTTTAGCAATGCAGAAAGGCATTACTCGAACATGGTATTACTAGCATCTAAGAGGTTCATAGTTTTTATTTTATACAAGCATATCACTTTTTTAAATCCCCGAACAGGACAAAAAACAAAAAATAATCAAAGGAAGATCTATTTAAAACCGAGGCCAATCAGATCATAAACAATAGATTATCAACTTTTTAAGCTATTCAACTTCAATCATTTCATACCAATCTTCAATATTATTTTTTGACCGAAACAGGCCAAATAAACCATACTTTTACGCATGCTTTCAGACCTACTTGCTAAAAATAAGCGGCTCTCCGTTACCGGCTTGGGATATGTGGGACTCCCCGTAGCCCTTGAATTTGCCAGGCATATGCCCGTCATAGGGTTTGACATTAGCGAGGAGCGGGTAGAAATGATGAAGCAGGGCATTGACCCAAGCAAAGAACTTCGCCCGGAAGCTTTTGAGGGAGTAGATATTTACTTTACCGGTAATCCAGAAGATCTAAAGGAAGCCCACTTCCACGTAATCGGTGTACCTACGGATATAGATGAGCACCGGGTACCCAACCTGGAGCCTTTGAAAGCGGCCTCCCGCAGCGTCGGCGCGGCCCTGAAACCTGGAGATATTGTGGTTTACGAAAGCACTGTCTATCCGGGTTGTACGGAGGAAGACTGCCTCCCTATACTCGAGGCTGCTTCGGGTTTAAAGCTTGGCAAAGATTTTAAATTGGGCTACTCTCCCGAACGCATCAATCCAGGCGACAAAAAACGGACGCTGACCACTATTCTAAAGATCGTATCTGGCAGCGATCCAGAAGCTGCCCGAGAAATTAAGGCAGTTTATGACCACATCATCGAAGCAGGCACCTATCTGGCCTCTTCTATCAAGGTGGCGGAAGCCGCCAAGGTCATCGAAAACACCCAGCGAGACATCAACATCTCGCTAATGAACGAACTGGCCATTATTTTCGACCGGATCGGTATTGACACACGAGAAGTCCTGGCCGCAGCTGGCACCAAATGGAACTTCCTCCCCTTCACCCCTGGTTTGGTGGGTGGCCATTGCATTAGTGTCGATCCTTTTTATCTCATGCACAAGGCAAAGCAGATGGGTCACGACCCCCAGGTAATCGCCGCTGGTCGACGGGTGAACGACCAGATCCCCGACTTTATCGCTAAACGCCTGGTACAGGCTCTGATCAAACGCGGCAAAAACCCGGGTTCCTGTAAAGTGCTGGTGATGGGCATCACCTTTAAGGAAAATGTAGCCGACATCAGAAATTCGAAAGTGGTGGAGCTCGTAAAAGAACTCATGAGCTATTCGCTCAATGTCCACGTATTGGATCCCTTCGCTTCCCCCAATGAAGTGGCCCATGAATTTCTGCTCCCCTTGCTGGATGAACCTTCTTCAAATTACGATGCCACTATTGTAGCTGTAGCCCACGATTCTTATCGGGATCTTCCCCGCGACTACTTCCTACAGCTCATGAACGGCCATCCGATATTGTTCGATCTGAAAGGACTGTACGAATGGGGAAGGGAGGAGAAGGAAATGCTGGTGTGGCGCCTTTGAGTATTTGGGTTATGGTTTATGAGTTTAGTTTACCCACCCATACACCTATACATCTATAAAACTATACACCTATAAAACTATACACCTATACACCCATACACCTATAAACCATACACCTATTGTTCCACCTGTATAAAAAAACCAAGCCTCTTCCCGATTACTCCATGCTGGAGCGCGACTTCCATTCACATTTACTACCGGGGATCGACGACGGGGCAAAAACAATGGACGATAGCCTGGAGCTCATCGAAGGTTTACGCCGCTTAGGGTTTCGAACCATCATCACCACTCCTCATATTAACTGGGACCGCTACCCTAACTCAGCCGGCCTCATAAAAGAGAAACAGCAGGAAGTACAATCCGCTATGGATTCTGCTGGAATTGAGCTGAACTTACATGCTGCTGCGGAATATTACCTCGATGAACACGTGGCGGAATTGATCGAAAAAAAAGAACTACTTCCTGTCTGGGACAATTGCGTGCTGGTCGAATTGGGGTTCTACGGGGCATCTCCCTATGCCGAGCAATGGTTGTTTCGAATGCAAACCAAGGGCTTTCGCCCGATTCTAGCCCATCCAGAACGGTATTTGTACTATGCAGATCAATTTGATCAATACGGGCGTCTAAAAAATCTCGGTTGCCAATTCCAGGGCAACCTCATGGCCTTTATGGGCCATTATGGAAATGAAGTGAAAAAGAACGCCCTTCGACTCCTTCGAAAGGGCTTCTACGACTACCTTGCTACCGACTGCCACAACACCACTCACCTGGAAGAACTGGAGGCCGGACTAAAACATAAGGAGGTGATCGAAGCCGTAACCAAGGTGAGTAAGACTTAGGGGAAATGAGCGACCAAATGTCTCTGCCCACTAGCAGAGAAATTGGCCTTCTTTACAAACGTAAAATTTACCCAGCCTGGGCTTAGCCAAAGGCACCCCCCAAATTACCCGAATACTGAATAAAATAAACCCCTATAAACCCATAAACTTTAAATAAAAACCCTTCACCCTGAACTCACTAGGCTTAAATTATCCATATTTCACCTTGATCTACACAGAACCTTTACCTGCTTTTTGGCAGACAAATCCCTTTTAGGTATGGTTTACGCCCGTTTACTCCCCGTCCTGATCATTACCTGGTTCGCCAGCAGCTGCGTTTCCTACAAACCCTTGTTATCGTTTGAAGAAGGGGTGCCAACGCCGGCGACAGAGCAGATCCTCCATCAAATGGAATTACGGATCCAGCCAGAAGACCTGCTTCGGATTGAGGTCTACTCTCCTGACCCAAAGGCCGTGGCTGCCTTTAACCTTCAAACTGGTCAGCAGGGTGGTAATATGAATAACAACAATATGGGCGGCGGAAACCGAAACCAGGGCGGTAACAACCTGGAGTTGTTCATGGGCTATTTTGTTAGCCCGAAAGGAACAGTCGACCTGCCATACCTGGGAACGGTGGAAGTTGGGAACCTGACACTTGAACAAGCAAAAACCAAGATCCTGCAAGAGTTGCAAATTTATGTAAAGGACCCCGTGGTCAACATTCGTTTCCTCAACTTTAAAGTTACCATACTCGGCGAAGTCAACCGCCCCGGCACCATACAACTGACCAACGAGCGCGTCACCCTGCTCGACGCCCTGGGAATGGCCGGCGACCTCACTATCTACGCCAAGCGGGATGAGATCCTGGTCATCCGGGAACAGGATGGCCAGCGCAACTACGAACGACTGGACCTGCAGGATTACGACATTTTTCTTTCACCCTATTTTTACCTGCAACAAAACGACGTGGTCTATGTAGAACCCATTCGCGCCCGTACCGCCACCGTAAGCGATCCACTGCAACGGATTATTTCCTATAGCTCTGGTATCCTTTCGGTCATAACCCTCATTATCGCACTGGATGGCAATTAATACACCCCCATACACCCATAACACATAAACCATACACCCATAAACCATGAACGCAACACCCCATAACGCCCCCACCGAAATCACCATAATTCAACCTACGAAAGGCTGGCAAGTGATCGACATAAAGGAATTGTGGCACTACCGCGACCTCTTGTATTTCCTGGTCGTTCGGGCCATCAAGGCCAAGTATGCGCAAAGTGTTTTGGGAGTGGGCTGGGCCATTTTACAACCCCTGGTCAACACACTTGTATTTACCGTCATCTTCGGTAAGCTGGCCAAGCTGGATTCCGATGGGGTGCCTTATATCCTGTTTAGTTTTGCTGCTATGATCCCCTGGACTTACTTCAGCAATATTCTAACCGAAAGCTCTAACAGCCTGGTTTCCAACCGGAATATGTTGAGCAAGGTCTACTTCCCGCGCCTGGTGCTGCCCTTGTCAGCTGTCTTTTCGAAGCTATTGGATTTCAGTATAGGCTTTATCGTCATGATCGGCTTGTTCATTTTCTACCGTTTCATCCCCAGTTGGAATATCCTTTTCTTTCCGGTCCTCCTGGCCATATTGGTTATGACCAGCCTGGGCGCCGGGATGATCCTTTCGGCCATGGCCGTCCAGTACCGGGATGTACAATACGCGATGGGGTTCCTGGTGCGCCTGTTGATGTATGCCGTACCCGTAGTGTACTCTATCAGCATCATACCCGAAGAATATCTTTACCTTTATGCGCTTAACCCCATGGTAGGCGTGATCGAAGGCATGCGCGCCGCCTTCCTAGGCACCAAACCCATGCCCTGGGATCTGATCGGTATCGGAGCAGGCGTTTCCGTCCTCCTGTTCCTGTTCGGGGCCTTCTATTTTCGAAAAATGGAAAAAACCTTCGCAGACATCGCTTAAATAAACTTTAATGTAGAAGTTCCCAATCCCCCCCCTAAACCAAAAACCTATAAACCAAAAAATGGATTACCCCCAAATCGGACAATTCCCTCAGCCGGCCCACAGCCAGAGCGATAAATTCGAACTGCAGACGCTGTTCAATTTATTCCTGCGCAATTGGTACTGGCTGGCCCTGGGCTTGCTCATAGGGGGGACCATTGCCTGGCTACAGTTGCGGTATGCTACCGTCATTTATGAAGTCAGAGGTAGTGTACTGATCAATGCAGACGATCAGCAACCCATATCCGAGCAGATCATTGCCCGGGATCTGGGATTTCAGGGGGGAAGCAATGTCGCCAACGAGCTGCAGATCCTCAAATCGGCTACCCTGATGCAACGGGTGGTCGACAGCCTGGGGATCAACATTACCTATTTTACCGAAGGCCGTATCAAGACCACTGAAATATACCCCTATCCGCCCGTTCGACTCAGCGAGGTCGACAGCATACCCATGGCTTACGGCCGAACCCTTCGATTGCGGATAGAAGACCAAAATACCTTTGCCCTGTTGCGGGGAGAAGACGACACCCTGCGCTGCCGCTTTGGCTTGCCTTTCGAATACGCCGGCCAGCGCTACACCATTGACTTGGTTGGAAAAACCTACCCGGGTTTTCTTCATCAAATAAAAATTGAACGACCAGATCAAATTGCCAGAAGATATGCAGGAAAGCTCAATCTGGAAGGATTAGGGCAATCCAACGTCATTACCATGAGCATGCGGGACCCCGTAGCCCGAAAGGCCGTTGATGTAATGAATGGCATCATCAGAGCATATGACAACTCTATCCTGGAAAACAAGAACCGGTCCGGAGAACAAACCCTGGCCTTCATCGATGAACGGCTGGGCTTTATAACCAGGGAGCTGTATGATGTGGAACGAGAAGTGGAAGGCTTCCGACGATCAAATGAATTGCCAGTAGAACCCAGTACAAGGGCCAGCGGGTTTTTACAGCAGGTACAATACATTGATGAGCAGATCATGGAACTCGACCTCAAATTGACCCTGCTGGAAGAATTGTACCAGACCATTACCGACGAGGACCAACGCTACCAGCCCCTCCCCTTAAGCTCGGAGATCCTGCCTTCGACCCTGACCTCCCTGGTGCAGGAATACAATACGATCTTGTTTGAAAGGGATCAATTACTCGAAACCGCCACGCCTCAAAACCCAGCAGTGGCTACCAATGATGAAAAACTGGATTTCCTGCGCCAAAACCTGGAACTGGGCATTACCACCGTACAACGGGAATTCCAGGTTCGAAAAAACAGCCTGCAGGACCGCCTCCAACCTTTGGAAGATCAGATTAAGTCGGTGCCCACCAACGAACGACAGCTCCTGCAGATCATGCGACAACAACAGATCAAGGAGCAACTGTTCCTTTATTTGCTGCAAAAACGGGAAGAAACCGCGCTCAGCATAGCGGCCCAAACACCCAATACCCGCGTATTGAACTCCATGACCAATGCCGGCAAGGTGAAGCCCAACCGCCCCTTGATCTTTTTCCTGGCCTTCACCCTGGGATTTGGGATTCCAGGCCTGGTCATTTTTATGCGGCACTATTACGACAATAAGATCTACACCAAAGATCACATCCAGAAAAAGACCCAAACGCCCTTTCTGGGGACTATTTCCCAGAGTCGTACCAAAACGCCGATAGCCATTACCCGTTCCAGTCGTTCGGCCATAGCCGAGCAATTCCGCCTGCTGCGCACCAACCTCAACTTCTTTTTGAATAAGGAGCAGACTACCCAGGTAGTATTAGTCACTTCAAGCGTCAGCGGAGAAGGCAAAAGTTTTGTGACCATCAACCTGGGGCTCAGCCTGGCCCTGAGCGGGAAAAAGGTCATCCTGCTGGGGATGGACCTTCGAAAGCCCAAAATGGGAACCTACCTGACCGGCACTCGCCCCCCCCTTGGGCTGACCAACTACCTGGTGGGTGAGGACCAACTGGAGGAGCTCATACAGCCCGTACCCGGCTACGAAAACATCGACTTCCTGGATTGTGGGGTCATTCCCCCCAATCCGGCCGACCTGCTCACTGGTTCCAGGGTCGACGAACTTTTCGCCGAATTGCGCCAGCACTACGATTTCATCCTGGTCGACACCGCCCCCATCGGCCTGGTCACCGATGCCCTGCTACTCGGCCCCCATACTGACCTCAGCATATTGGTCACCCGCCAGGGAAAAACCACCACCCAGTTGCTGGAGGGTATAGAAGAGATCTTTCAAAAACAAAAACTGCCCAATATGGGCATATTGCTCAACGGCGTCAAAGCCCGTGGCATCTATGGCTACGGAGGCTACGGCTATGGTTATGGCTACGGAGCCGGATACTACCAGGAGGATACCCCAAAGCGCAAAAGCTGGCCCATTAGGCGATGACCGTTGTGCCGATTGAAAGTAGGTGGTGTATGGGGGAACCCATGCGCCTTAAGCCGCAACCTGAGCTTAACTTTTCGCAAATCGCCAATGGCTAAAGGAGCAACCTTGACTTTAGCCCCCAAACTAAAAAATACCTCAAGCTTCCTTAGGAATTATCCAATGCAGCAAAACGCTAACAAGCCAACATGCCAGAACCAGTCATAAAAGTTACCGACATCTCCAAGCGCTACCGAATTGGGGCCCGGGAAGAACAGGCCAAGACCTTTGCCGAGCAACTCAAGCGCACGGCCACCTACCCCATAAGGAACTTCCAGCGCATCGCGCGTATGAAAAACTTTCAGGAGAGCAACGACCCCACTGAGTTTTGGGCCCTGCGTGACATCAATTTTGAAGTGCAGCAGGGCGAAGTACTGGGCATCATCGGGCACAACGGGGCCGGAAAAAGCACCCTGCTCAAGATTTTAAGCCGCATTACCGAGCCCACCACCGGCCGCATTGAGATCAAGGGCCGGGTGAGTTCCCTGCTGGAGGTGGGTACCGGCTTCCACCCCGAGCTCACCGGCCGCGACAACGTCTATATGAACGGTACCATACTAGGCATGCGCAAACGGGAGATCGACGCCAAATTTGAGGAGATCGTAGAATTTGCCGGCATCGCTCAACACATCGACACCCCGGTGAAATTCTATTCCTCCGGTATGACGGTGCGCCTGGCCTTTAGCGTAGCCGCCCACCTGGACCCCGAGATCCTGATCGTTGACGAGGTACTGGCCGTGGGCGATGCCGATTTTCAACGCAAATGCCTGGGCAAAATGGAAGAAGTGAGCAGCGGACAAGGCAGAACCGTACTGTTTGTGAGTCATAATATGAATGCAGTAAAAAGTCTTTGTAATGAAACTATACTTTTAAAAAAAGGAAGAATTATATATCGAGGGCCAAGTGACCAAACAGTTTTGAATTATATTCACCAAAACGAGAAAAAAGATTCAGGAAAAATAGATTTCCTTAACACGGGTTCACATAACAGTAAAACATCAAATTCTTTTTTACGAGAATTTTATATCACTAACAGTAAAGAAAAAATAACAAATCAGTTATTAATTGGAGAACCTTTCGCGCTAAATTTATCTATCTGTAGCCCTGTAGGAGTTAAGGGGTTATTCCCTGTAGTGAGAATAGAAGGTAAAGATGGAACTCGCTTAGTAATAACAAAAGGAACGGATGAAAACTTCACATTAGATCTAAAAGAGGGCGAGAGAAAAACTATAAAAATACTTTTTACTTTACCAAAATTTTTAAACGGGTCATATTCTGTAAGTATACACTTCAGAAATAGTTTAAAAATCGATCTGCAACGAATTGACCATTTGACAACCTTAGAAATCATGAATATCGTATACGATGAAAAAGAAATTAGTGGTAGAGTTACCGATGGGAGATGGGGGTTCATCACTACACCGGTAAATTATTTCATAACCTCTTAAATCCTCTCCATGGAAAGTCTAGAGAAATACGATTTTACTTCAAGAATTAATTTTTGGATAAGTTTTATAGCAATAAACAACCTGAAAAAAATTTTAGAACTTGGAGTATACAAAGGATACTTTGCGCATAATATTTTAAAAAACTGTCCTAATATTACTGACTATATAATGTTAGACTCATGGAGAAGCCTCGATAACTGGAATAAACCCGCAAATAAGGATAACAAAGCTTTCAATAACTTTTACCAAGAAGCAATGGACAAAACCCAGTTTGCTGCCCATAAAAGAGTAGTTCTACGAGGAACTACTCTTGAAGTGTCTGAAGACATAAAAAGCGATAGTGTTGATTTAGCTTACATAGATGGCGATCATACCTTACGGGGAATAAGTATTGATTTAATACGTATGTGGCCTAAAGTTAATTCGAACGGGTTCATTGGTGGAGACGATCTTTGCGGGCGGATATGGCAACATGGCGAAAAGTATGAACCTACTTTAGTTTTCCCATTCGTTATTTATTTTGCAGAAGCTATGAACAAAGAGATTTACTTACTCCCTAACAATCAATTTTTGATAAATAAAGGCTCAACCAATTTTAAAGTTTACAACAAAGCCCAAAATGCTGCATATGATAATTTGAGCCTCCAATCCCAAATGCATTCAAAACTATTTATCCGATTTTTCCAGAAAAGTTGGAATCGATGGCAAAAAAGATTTAACGAAAAAAACAAATCAGAATAAGGATATTATTTTTAGAAACGGCTTTCTAAAAAAAGAAAACGAATCAATCGCCGCAAACTTTAAATCAGATGAAAGTATAAAGCTTGAAATTCACTACCGCCTTCTCAAGAAAATTATAAATATGAGAATAAATATTTCCATAATTACTTCTGCAGGTGATATTCTATTTTTTTCGAGCACCCAATCAAAAGAACCTCCCATCAAAAATAGGGAAGATTACGTCTCAACTGTAAACTTTCCAAAAAACATATTTAATCATGGGAAATATTATATTCAGATCCAGGCGGGTTGCCCAGGAGTCAAAGAGTTGCTAAAAAAGACTACTATTTTTAAGTTTTACATAGAAAAAACAATAACATCTGGACAGTTAGATCAACATATTAGCCCTGGCATTATAGCTCCAATTTTGGATTGGGAAATATTTAATTGCTAAAATCTATGATACTGCGAAAAAAAATTAGACATGACAACAGTCAGTATGTCCAAATCCAAAAATACTCTGAAAACGATATTTTCATCGCTGGCTTCCCAAAATCCGGAAATACCTGGATGCAACACCTTATGACTGGAGTACACTTTGGAATGACGATGGAGTACGTTTCTAACCGCCTAGTGAGAGAGTTAACCCCAGACGTACATCAGGTATCTCACTATAGACGATTTGATGACATTTGTGTTTTTAAAAGCCACCACCTTCCTCAAAAAAGGATGAAAAGAGTCATTCACTTAATAAGGGATGGCCGAGACGTTATGGTTTCCTATCATGCTATGCACCATGGTATGGGGAAAAAAGTTAATTTAGAAGAAATGGTGAAGCAGGGGAAACATGTCTTTCCTTGTAAATGGCATGAGCATGCTAAAGCATGGTTAGAAAATCCTCACAATGCAGAAATAATCATTGTCCGATATGAAGACTTACAGGAAAAACCCTTAGAGGAACTCCAAAAGGTTTGTGATTTTATAGGTTGGTCACGAAGAACATCATTTCTGACAGAGGTAATCCAAAATTGCTCTTTTGCCAATATGAAAAGAAAAGAAGCTCATGTTCTATGGGATAAGAATCCGAATTGGAAGAGTGGCAAAAACTTTATTCGAAAAGGCAAAATCGGTGGATATCAAGAAGAAATGCCCTCCAACTTGATAGCTTATTTTAATAAAGAGGCTGGGCCAATGTTGCGTCAATTTGGTTATTTATGAAAAACAAAACCCTATTCAAAAAAGTAATAAAAAAGACTTTTCCTTCCATCTATGAATTTAGAAGGATACAACTGAGTCGGAGGAAATTTATCAAATTTGACCAAAAAAACCCAGGGCATTATTACTCATTAGCTCCATTTGATTATTACCGCTGTATTTTTATTCATATTCCTAAAACTGCCGGAATATCTGTGACCCATGCTTTGTTTGGTAATTCTGCAGGAGTTCACAAAAGTGTAAAAAATTACCAGGATATTTTCCCTTCCCGTACATTTAATCAATATTTCAAATTTTCCTTTGTTCGTAACCCTTGGGATCGATTATTTTCTGCTTTTAATTTTCTCAAAAGGGGCGGTTTACACAATAAGGATGCTGAGTGGGCTGAAATCCATATCGATAAATTTGATACCTTTGAACAGTTCGTCCATCAATGGGTTACCCAAGAAAATATTTTCAAGGGAATTCACTTTTATCCTCAAAACTGGTTTCTCACTGATAAGAATGATCATATTCCTGTGGATTTTATTGGAAAATTTGAATCTTTAGATCAGGACTTCCGTTTCATTTGCCATAAAATTGGTATAAACGCCAAACTAATCCACAAAAATGCATCAGGAAAAAAAAAGAATTTCCGAGATTTTTACAGTACGGAAATGAAAAATATTGTTCATGAAGTTTATTCTACCGATATCGAAAAATTCAAATATACCTTTGCTAGGAAATGAAGATTTTACAAATTTCTAAATCTTGCAAAGGGGGGGCGGGAAAAGCAGCAATTCGTCTACATGAAAGCCTTTTAAGTAAAAAGATAAATTCTACATTTTTATGCCTGGAGCATAAAAACGATCAGGTAGAGAAGGTATTTGTCCCTCCAAGCCCTCAGAGATATATAGGATTCAAAATAGCCCAGAAATTAGGTTTCCCAATTTTCAGATCAGATTGGAATAAGAGAAAGTTAAGACGCTATGAAGGCAACTATGAAATCTTTTCATTCCCAAGAACTGAATTCAATCTTTTAAAATCCAACTTGATAAAGGAAGCAGATATTATACATCTACATTGGGTTGCAAACTTCTTAGATTGGCCTTCATTTTTTTCGAAAGTTAACAAGCCAATCGTTTGGACTCTCCATGATATGAATCCTTTTATGGGTGGATTTCACTACCGAGGCGATCTTGAACGTAATCAAAACGAATTCAAAAGGATCGAATTGGAAAATCATTTAATCAAAGAAAAAGCAATTAGGGAGGCTAACAATTTAACTATTGTTCCCCTTTCAAATTGGTTAAAAAAGTCTTCTTTATCAAGTGATATACTGGGACGATTTCCCCATACTATTATTCCTAATGGATTAAATACTCAAAAATTCCAGTCTTTTGATAAGCAATTTTCGAGACAGGTTTTTGGGTTGCCAGCTAATAAAAAGGTAATTCTTTTTGTAGCAGAAAGGGTTTCTAATTACCGAAAGGGGTTTGATATTTTAATCAATGCTTTATCAAGCATAGATAAGAAAGAACTATCATTGGCAATAATAGGAAAAGTAAAAAAACAAGAGATTGATAAATTGGAAGGTTTGAATTTTTTAGGATTTATTTCGGATGAACGCCTTTTAACACTGGCATATTCCGCAGCTGATCTTTTCGTCATCCCTTCCAGAGAAGACAACCTACCCAATACCGTCATGGAAAGCCTGGCCTGTGGCACCCCGGTAGTTGGTTTCAACATAGGGGGTATACCGG
>CAYZMS010000052.1:0-15740 GCA_964479625.1 uncultured Saprospiraceae bacterium | reverse complement strand
ACCGCTTTACAGACTTCGATTAGCCATCTCCGCTTGCCTCTTTTCTCTTTGGGCTCAAAGTTCGGGATGACTCATGTTTATTGAAATCCATCCTTATCAAGTAAGGACTTCTAGTTTTTCTTGATAACTGCTTCTTGCTGTTTTTTCAACTCCAGCAGTTCTTTTTGTTCTTCAATTCTAGCCTGGTAAACCTCCTGATCAGCTGCATTTTGCTTTAACCCTCTTTTGGATTTATCGATGGTATTCTCACACTTGGCAATGTCTTTTTCCAATTTCTTTTGCTCTTTCTGAAGCTTATCGTAAGCTTTCTTGACTTCCTTCATTTGTAATTGCTCCGCAGGCATTGCCGCAAAAGACTCCTGTGCAGTTTTGTTATCAGCCAGTTCTTGTTCCCAAAGGATAATATTAGCTTCGCAGTCCTTAATGTCTTTCTCCATTTTTTTCTGCTCTTTGAGCAGCTTGTCGTAGTCCTTTTCGACATCTTTTACTTGCTTGGCTTGCATGTTAATAGCCTCTCCTGCTACAAAAAGCTTGGCTTCTGCATCAAAATTTTGCACCCAATTCTTGGCCTCTGGAATTTTATCCGCAAAATCATTTGGATTAAGAAACGCACCGCCCAGGTCGATCCAGGTGACGATCTCGCTCTTGTTACTACCAATGCTGCTTACTTTGGAATAAACATCAATCGTATTGTCGCTAATAGCCGGGAATTGAGCATCATCAGTGAAATACTCTCCCGATTTTTTATCATACTTGGTTTTACCTTTCTTTAAGTCGTTCAGGTATTTTTTCCATAACTTCTCTACCTCTTTGGTCTCTACATCTTCAATAGTCACTACAAATGCAGGATGATTGCCTTTGCTCATTGCCCGAGACTCCGCAACACTCACGGTTGCCAATTCGGGAGCAACAATTTTACCAGGCTTCTTCTTTTTCGGCTCCTCTTTTTTTGTTTCGGCATTTTTCACCTCCTTTGGTTCAGGAGCCTTCTTTTCCATGGTCCCCGTCGGAGGAACGGTGTCTTTTGCAACCGTTATCATCTTTTTAATGGAATCTTGTGTCGTTTCCGTCCCCTGTGCAGTAAGCGCAATAGGCAGTGCAAAAACTAAAAGGGCAATAATTTTCACGATCATTTTCATAATGCTGGTTTTTTGTGAAATAAATTAAAGTACACTTATAATTTTATGACGCTAGAAAAAACGAAAGTCACCCAGTTCCCGGGGTGACTTTTTTATTTTTGGAAAAACTTATTTTTTATGCATTTTCAAGGCCTCTAAGCATTGCGGTTTATACAATTCAGGTCATCGAATGCCTCCTTTAAACGCTCAACAAAAGCCTGTTCGCCTTTACGCAACCAAACGCGAGGGTCATAGAATTTCTTATTAGGTTGATCCTCGCCCTCCGGGTTTCCGATCTGTGTAGCCAGGTAATCCTTTTTCTCCTGGACATAATTCCGTACCCCACTTAAAAAGGCCCATTGCATATCAGTATCAATATTCATCTTAATGGCTCCGTAGTCAATAGCTTCTTTAATTTTCTCCTTGGCTGAGCCCGAACCACCATGGAAGACAAAATGGATAGGATGAGGGGCTGTTCCAAATTTTTCCTGTACAAACTCCTGCGAGTTTTTCAGAATGACCGGCTCCAGTTTAACATTCCCGGGTTTGTATACTCCGTGTACATTGCCAAAGGCAGCGGCAACGGTAAAGCGGGAGCTGACCTTAGACAGTTTCTCATAAGCATAAGCTACCTCCTCAGGCTGGGTGTAAAGGCGGGAGCTGTCGATATCCGTATTGTCGACCCCATCTTCTTCTCCCCCGGTTACGCCTAGTTCAATTTCAAGGGTCATACCCATTTTATCCATGCGCTCGAGGTAGTTTTTACAGGTCTCTATATTCTCTTCCAGAGGTTCTTCGGAAAGGTCGATCATGTGCGAGCTGAATAAAGGATACCCTCGGGTTTCAAAAAACTTTTCACCTGCCTCCAGCAAGCCGTCTACCCAGGGTAGGATATTACGGGCACAATGGTCGGTGTGCAGAACGACCGTCACTCCATAGGCTTTTGCCATGGAATGCACATGCATAGCACCTGAAATTGCCCCAAGTATCGCCCCCTTTTGATGGTCATTAGACAACCCCTTACCGGCAACAAAGGCGGCACCTCCATTCGAAAATTGAATAATAACCGGAGAGTTGACTTCCCTGGCAGTTTCCAATACAGCATTGATGGAATTGGTCCCGATGGTATTTACAGCGGGGATGGCAAAATTATTATCATTGGCGTAGTTGAATAACTCAGTTACTTCATCGCCATGTAAAACGCCGGAACGAAAGCGGGTGGAGGTCGCTGCAGACATAAGAAAGGAATGGGTTAAAAGGTTAATATTGAGGCTTCAATCGTTTTGGCCCCTTTCTTTTTGAAAATTAGAATGGCCTTTCCCCGAAGGAGAAAAAGAACTTTCCTTTTCCTTATCGAAATTAAGTTTTTTTTGGGGGGTAGCCAAACCCTGATGAAAGAAATAGGGTTTTCCGAAAATTCGAAGAACCCTGTAAAATAACCGTCAGGAGAATAATTATATTATCCCTTTTTCAGCCAGGTATCGTTCTGCATCCAGGGCGGCCATACAACCAGTTCCAGCAGCCGTTACCGCCTGTCGATAAACGTGATCCTGAGCATCTCCGCTGGCGAAAACGCCTTCGATATTTGTTTTGGTCGAACCGGCTTTGGTTAAAAGGTAGCCAGACTCTTCCATCTCCAACCAATCCTTAAAGAGATCGGTATTGGGTTTGTGCCCAATTGCCACAAAAAAACCTTTAATCGAAAGGTCGTTCTCCTCCCTGGTCTGGTTGTTAACCACCTTAACACCGGCCACTTCACCGTTGCCATAGATCTGCTTTGCTTCCGTATTCCAATGTACCTGGATATTTGGTGTTTTCAGCACCCGTTCCTGCATGATCTTTGAGGCGCGCATTTCATCTCTTCGGACCAGCAGATGAACCGTCGGGCAAAGCTTTGCCAGGTAAGTGGCTTCTTCCGCTGCCGTATCACCTCCACCTATAACAGCTACTTCTTCTCCCCGGAAAAAGAAGCCATCGCAAACTGCACAGGCAGAAACACCTTTGTTCATATACTCTTTTTCACTTTCCAGTCCAAGCCATTTGGCACTTGCACCTGTGGCAATGATAACCGTGTGCGTGTGAATTTCCTTGCCACTATCTGTCCAAACCTTATGGATAGGTCCGCTAAGGTCTACCTTTTCAATAAGTTCGTAGTTTACTTTCGTTCCGAAACGCTCTGCCTGTTTTCGGAAATCCTCCATCATTTGGGGGCCCATGATCCCATCGGGGTATCCGGGATAATTTTCCACATCAGTAGTTATCATCAGTTGCCCCCCCGGTTCTTTACCCGTATACAAAACGGGATCAAGACCTGCACGGGCAGCATAGATAGCCGCAGAGTACCCGGCTGGGCCTGATCCGATAATTACTGTATTTTTTACATCCACGTTTGTTCCCATTATTTTTTCATTGCTTTTTAAAAGTCGCTGCAAAAATAATTCATTTACCCCTGATTTCGAAGTAATGTACATCACAAACAAAAGGGAAGCTATTCGGGTTGATTTTTATCGAAGGGGAAGTGTCCCCGGACGACAATTCGAACTCGTTGGACAAAAGTATAGGATTTATCCTCTTTTTCCAATACCTTAATGGAATACCAATTTTTTATTGGAGCACCCTAAAGGTAAAATTGCACTCACTGACAACAAAAACATCATTCGCATATATGTTCACGCTTTATACTATTGGTTTTTTTTCTTCTCTTTTCGCGCTTGTCCTTTGGTATCGGTTTTCGGATGAGCCAAAGGCCGGGCGCCTGCTATCCCTGATCCTTTTCGGGGCATTAGGCGTATACCTGACCGGATGGTTGGGGGTCGGGGAAAGTTGGTCCTTTAAATTCCAATGGCTCAGCAGAGATCTTTTGTTCATTGCAGCCACCGGCTTTGTTTTTAGCCGATTGTCAAAAAGACCGGGAATTTTCATCAGTGGATTAATTGCCATTGGCTTAGTATCAGTTTGGTTTTTCTTCTCCTTTATACAACCGGGTGTTCTTGGTAAACAAGAAATAGACCGCAGCCATCTGGCTCCGGAAGGAGAATTGCTCGTGGAATTAAAAGAAGGCGCTGATGAGAAAGTCTTACAATGGGCTCAAAAGGAGTTGGGGCTGGATATTTCCACTGCCTTCGCACCCGCAGATTCGCAACTCACCACACTGGATAATTATTACCTGATCGATGTACCGAATGATGGTTCGGTAGATCAGGCGATCCGAAGGTTAATGGAAGTTTCGGCAGTAGTATGGGTAGAACCTAACGAACAAATTCAGGTTGCTCCAAACCCCGGTGAGTCCCCGGAGAGGATAAACAAGAAATTTGGTCTGAACGATCCCGCCATCAGTGAATTATGGGCCTTCGACCAAATGAATATGGATCAGCTTTACAACTACATGGAAAAAAACAAGATCCCCCCTAAGAAGAAGGCCCTGGTGGCCATTATCGATACTGGAGTAGATGCGGGGCATGAAGACCTCAAAGAAAATTTTAAAAGCATCAAAAGCAAATACGATACCGACCCCCGGGGCCACGGCACCCATTGTGCAGGAATTGCCGGGGCTGTCTCCAATAACGGTAAAGGTATTGCCTCCTTCTCCCGGGATAACACTTTTGTCCAGGTTACCAGTGTCCGGGTACTCAACAACTTTGGAATGGGCACCCAACAAACGATTATCCAAGGAATGATCGAGGCCACCGACGCAGGAGCTGACGTCCTTTCCCTTTCTTTGGGCGGGATCAGCAACCAATCCCGCCAACGCGCTTACGAAAAGGCAGTAGCCTATGCGCATAAAAAAAAGGCCATTGTGGTGGCCGCCGCCGGCAATTCGAACCGCAATGCCCGCGATTTCAGTCCGGTTAACGCCAAAGGAGTAATCGGGGTCAGCGCCGTAGATCAGGAGCTTAATAAAGCAGAGTTTTCCAATTATGTAGAAGACCTTTCGCAAGCTGTTGCCGCCCCAGGGGTCGGTATTTACAGCACTGTTCCCAATAATGAGTATGCCGTTTACAATGGAACTTCCATGGCCACGCCTTATGTTTCCGGATTAATTGGGTTACTTCGAAGTATTGACCCCAATCTGGACTCAGATATGGCCTATACCATTTTACATAAAACCGGCAAGGCTACCCGAAACCCACAACAAACGGGACGTTTTATTCAACCCAGGGAGGCAGTGGAAGCACTTGTCAACCGCTAGGACGAGAAAACAGATAGGTCAACTTGGTGATAGGGGGAAACCATTTGGTCTGGTCGGATATCCTCTAGGTATTGACTGGCCTCCTTTCGCAAATAAGCGTCTACCAGTCTTTAACTGGATGTAGTAAATCGTCTATTTATTTTATTGTAAACCAAATATGGGCTATTTTTGAATCTTATGATTCAACTAAACGTCCGGGTTCCCGTATTGGTAGAACATCGCCCTGAAGATGGACGGCCACAATTCCACCTCCGGCCGCTATTCCAACTTTTCCCCTCCGCCAGCCACGCCAGATACTCCGAAGCATTGAATCACCTAAAGCGTTCCATCTACACAGAGTTTAAAAACTTCCGGCTTCAAACCTCCAACAAAGAGGAGCTGCTCTGGTTAGCTTACTCCCCAGAACTCACCTTTGAGCAAATGCATTTTTCCTTTCGATTGGGTAATATAACCGTAGATCACCCCTTCATGGTGGTCCATTTTAAACAGGGAGGTCTCCCCGTCTGGATGCTTCCTACCTTGAATAATCTGATGATCAGCCCTACTCCCGGGGAATCGCTCGACCAAAGGCTCGAACAAGCCATCAAAAGTTTCCTCACGGAAATGGCAGAAGAGGAAGGACCTGAGTTTGACCTTTCCTTCCTGACCGCACAAAAAAGGGATAGTATAGTTCATATTGAGCTTGCACTGGAAATACAGTTTGAAAAACTGGAGTTGAAAAATGAAGACGACTGGTTTTCTTTTTTCAGCCTATTTGATCAACAAGATTTTGACGGCTTGACCGAATTGAATAAGGTCGGCCAAAACCTGAATCATCTGTTTCCGGATGAGTTAATGCGTGCTCACTATCGGGAGGATGTTGCGGATCGCCTTGCTCGCCTGCTGTTTACCCCTCCGGCAATCCCCCTGGCGCTGGTAGGGCCTGTAGGGGTCGGAAGGCACACGCTTATCCATGAAGCCCTTTTTCGGTACTTGAAAAAAGAAAGGCTTTACGAAGCTCCGCGACAATTATGGCAGGTCGATACGGCTCGCATTATGTCGGGGATGAGTTATGTTGGACTTTGGGAGAAAAGACTGGAAAGTATATTGAGCTACCTGGTCCAGGAGGAAGTGGAGGATTCAGAAAAAGACGTTGAGGGAGAATCCCCTGCTATTCCTTCCACAAGCAACACGCCTCATGTTCTCCTTATTGATAAACCCATCACCTTACTTCGGTTGGGACGATCGGCCTCCAGCAATCTGGCCATGAGTGAGGTTTTCAAACCTTACCTGGAAAGCCGGAAGCTCCCCCTTGTTTTAATTGCAGAACCGGAAGAGTGGAGCCTGATGCAACAACAAAACCGGGCCTTTTGCGACCTATTCCAAACCATACAACTATCCCCTCCCGACCTATATACCGCCGGCCTGGTCTTGCTTGAAAAACGCAAACAGCTCGAAGTGCTGCACGGGGTGAAATTTTCTATTGCTGCGCTTTCCCAATTATGGATGATCTACCGAAATTATATGAAGCACCAAGCACTACCAGGTGGTATTACACGGCCTCTCGAGCAATTAGCCGTGAAATACCGAAATTACAGGGTGGATGCGGATGAAGTTCGAAACGCCTTTCAATTAGCCAGTGGGTTACGCGCCCTGTTTTTCGATACCAGCATTTCCTTTGAACAGAATGAAGCGGAGCAATATTTAGAAAGGCAACTGGTTGGTCAACCGGAAGCCATTTTGGCCCTTACTGAAGTCATCCATTTATTCAAAGCAAGATTGCAGAACCCCGAGCGCCCCATCAGTTCCCTGCTTTTTATTGGGCCAACTGGAGTTGGAAAAACACAAGCAGCAAAAGTCCTGTGCAGATACCTGACCGGAAGCGAAGATCAGTTACTTCGCTTTGACATGAACGAGTTTGTTGATCCTTATGCCATGGACCGGCTCGTTGGCAGCCCCACTCAACCGGAAGGACAGCTTACTTCAAAGGTACGGCACCACGATTTTGGAGTAATTCTGCTGGATGAAATTGAGAAGGCCCACCCTTCTATTCACGATTTACTTTTGCAAATATTGGATGACGGCCGGTTGACCGATAACCAAGGAAGGACGGTGGACTTTAACAATATGATCATTATTATGACCTCCAACGTGGGAGCAGAAAAAGTGGGCAGTAATCTCCAAATGGATACAAACGGACAGTCCGATGCAGCCGTTTACAATCAGGCTCTGCGCCACCAATTTCGGCCTGAATTTTTAAACCGGATTGATAAAACGGTTGTGTTCAATGCTTTACAACCTGAACATATGCTGGGTATTGCCCGTCTGCAGATAAACGACCTGCTAAAACGAGACGGATTTATCAGGAGAACCACCCTCTTGAATATTTCGGAAGAAGTTTTGCAATGGATCGCCCATCGGGGCTACGACCCTAAAATGGGAGGGCGTGCACTACGAAGGCAGATCGAAAAGGATATAACCCAACTTTCTGCCGATCAATTGCTAAAGATACAGAGCAATGCCCCGATCATCCTAAACATCAGAAAACAAGGAGATCGACTGGACCCTCAGATCTATATCCTGGAATTTGTTGAACAAACCCAAACCGACCTGCTCAAGGACTACCTCTCCTACGAAGTTACTGGGGGGCAGTTTTACAGTCACCTGCTCAACCGAACGATAGCCCTTTCTCAAAAATTGGGGACCCTGGTGCAGGATAACCCATCTGAATTCACTCCCGAACAAAAGGATTGGAGGTACTACGATATCACTACCCGGGTTCAGGATGCCATTGATCATTTAAAGACTATGGTCATTGCACACAACGACCAACACTACAGGTCTCCCTCTTCTGCTCCATTGCGGCTTAAGTCCTGTGGATTATTTACCCGAAAGGATGCTTTAAAAGGCGGCCTCAATCGCCAGGAAATTATGGCAAAACTCTTCCAGGAATCTGCCTTGAAGGAAATTAGCGACCAGTTTCAGTATTCCGCCTCTCCCATAAGTCGAATGGAAACCGAAATGTCTAACCATCATATAGATAACCTGCTGCTCGAACAGATGGTAAACGGCTTTTTGGAAGATCAATACGACTATTTGCGTTTTGACATCCAGTCTTTGATTACTGGTCTCGGAGGGCCGGAAACAGCGTATTTACTCGACCAATATGAAATGGTGCTTAAAAACCTGGACCTTCCCTACCTCAGGCCTGAGGGTGAATCTTTTATACGGGCGGAAGGCTTTCAACTTTATGAACTTTTCAAAGGTGAAAATGGAATCCATCTTTTTTATGTTGCCCACCAGAACCCCTTACCTGTGCGGGTCCAAATTTCCCGAGACCAGGAGGCTGCTGCTGACAGCTATAAAGTGATCAGAATTTATGATAGCCGACGGACCCTAACCGATCTCAGGACCGCCTATACTAGTGACTTCCATGCTTCCGTGCAAGAGTTCAAACTATTTCTCCTTGGTGGGGGCATTTACTCTTAATGCTTTTTTCTTCTCCTTATTTCGACTACTGGCATAGCTGAAAAAATAGGAGAGTTTGGTATATTGTTTAGGCATCTTTAAAGTTAACCCATATCTATGCGACTAAAAATCAACCCGGACAACCCGGAAGGTAGAAAGATCAAGCAGGTAGTAGAGCTAATTGAAAAAGGGGGTGTAGTTATTTACCCCACAGATACGGTTTATGGTTTAGGTTGCGACATCAACAATCAAAAGGCTGTGGAGCGTATTTGTCAACTGCGCGAGCTTGACCCCAAAAAGGCCCGCTTGGCTATGATCTGTAAGGACATCAGCCAAGTCTCTGAATTTACTCAGCAATTGAATACCTCGACCTTTCGCTTATTAAAACGGAACTTCCCGGGTCCGTTCACCTTTATCCTTCCCGCAGCGAATAACGTTCCCAAAATGTTCAAGAATAAGAAAAAAACAATAGGTGTTCGGATTCCTACTCACAATATTCCCATACAAATTGTGGAACAGTTAGGACGCCCTATCCTTACTACTTCTCTTAAGTCAGATGATGAAATTCTGGAGTATTATACCGATCCAGAAGATTTCTACGAGGATTTCAAAAACCAGGTCGACGTAGTGATCGACAGTGGCTCTTGCGGGAACACCCCTTCGACAATTATTGATTGTACCAATGAAAAGCCAGTCGTTCTGCGCATGGGTGCAGGTACACTGCACTTTAGCTGAAGCTTTAGCCCTTTAATAGAAAAAAGTGGGTGAAGATTAATATTACCCGGACATTTGAACGGTATGGAGAAAAGCATAAAACTGTCTTGGCGAGATCAGTTGGCAGATATCCCATTGCACCGGTACGTTTACCATGGGTTATTTTGGCTGGCCATGCTTTTAATCCTCATGGCGCTGCTGCAGTTCTTTAATCGCAATCTGAATTTCTGGTTCTTTTTTTCGACTGCCCTGATCTATGTTTTCTTTTATGCTTTAATAGTGTACTACAACCTGTTATACCTGATCCCCCATTACCTCAGTCGGAAAAAGTTCTTCCAATATGCCCTTCTGCTGGTGCTTACTGTTGTTGTCGTAACCCCTATCAAGATATTGGTTCTGTACCTTCGATTTACCGGGATTCCCGACTTTCAGCAATCGTTGGTCAACAACCAGATGCTGATCCTGGTCAGTGACTTTTCCGTTCTGGGAGCCTCTACCATTTTCCAGATCGTGACCGACTGGGCCCGACACCTAAAAGAACGCCAGGAACTGGAAACCCAGACTATGCAATCCGAATTGAATTTTCTAAAATCCCAGATCAACCCCCACTTTCTCTTTAATACCTTGAATAATCTTTATGCCCTAACGCTTAAGAAGGATGAAAAAGCCCCAGAAATAGTCATCAAGTTATCTGAAATGATGCGCTACATGCTTTATGAGTGTAATGAAAAACGCGTTCCTCTGGCAAAAGAGATCCATTATATACAGAATTATCTGGATCTCGAACAATTACGGCAAGGGGAAAAGGTGAATATTTCCTTTGAGGTGCAAGGGAATCCAGGGAACTACACTATTGCTCCCTTACTTTTTATCCCCTTCCTTGAGAATAGCTTCAAACACGGCTTGAGTAATAATATCGCCCCGGGATTTGTAAACATTAATCTTTCGATCGAAGGCAGCGTCGTCCATTTTAATATTGAGAACAGCAAACCGGAAAAAGCCCCTTTACCCAATCCCAATCGACGCTCCGGAGGAATCGGGCTGGTGAATGTCCACCGACGGTTGAACCTCATCTATCCCGACCAATATGACCTCAGAATAGATAACAAACCCAAAACCTATGTTGTAGATTTACAACTTGAGCTGGATTAGCCAGCTCATAACCTTAATCGAGTCATTCATTGCGAAAATTACCTTTTTAACAAAAAACAGATCAATGATAAACGCCATCATCGTCGACGACGAACCCTTAGCGCAGGATGTTCTAGAAACCTATATCAAGAAGATGCCAGAGATTAATCTGGTTCGAAAATGCAGTAATGCACTGGAAGCTAATGAGGTACTGGCAGAGGAATCTGTAGACCTTATGTTTTTGGACATTCAAATGCCCCAACTTACCGGTATCGAGTTTTTAAAGACCCTTGCCCACCCTCCTCTGGTTATTTTCACAACCGCTTACGACAATTATGCCCTGGAAGGTTTTGAGCTTAACGCACTGGATTATTTACTGAAACCCATTTCTTTCGAACGCTTTATGAAGGCTGTCAATAAAGCGGGGGAGCATTTACGTCTCCAGGCTGCCGGTGATCTGGATCAGGCAAATGTAACCGAAATTGAATTGGGAAAAGACCAAGACTTCTTTTTCGTAAAAGCGGATAAAAAACTCGTAAAAATAAGGTATGATGAGATCATTTACATCGAAGGGCTCAAGGATTACGTCATCATTCGATTGAACAACAGCCGTGTAATTACCCTACAAACTATGAAAAGCCTGGAGGAGAAATTACCGCAAAACATCTTCCGTCGCATTCACCGTTCCTATATTATTAATTTAAATCATATTGAAGCATTGGTAGGCAACATGGTAGAAGTCATTGAAAAGAACCAGGCTAAACACCTCCCCATTGGCAAAAATTACCGCGATGAACTCTTTGCTATTGTAAATAAAAACAAACTATAGGAAAATGATTATCGAAGGAACAGTTATCTGGAAAAATCTCGAAGGCGGATTTTGGGGAATAGAAGACCAAAAGGGTCAAAAATGGTTACCGGTGAATATGCCTAATCAGCTAAAGCACGAAGGCAAGCAGGTTAAAGTAGAGGCGACAGAGGCAGAGGTCTTTGGAACTGCCATGTGGGGGCAAGCTGTCCGGATCATTTCTTTCAGTACCCTCGCCCCCTGATCAAAGCGCTTTGGGGCCATCCAACAATTGTTTGATCAAATGGTGCAACTCACTGATCATAGCGGATTGTTTTTGTACGGTTTCCTTGATGGCTAATAGATCCTGTGGTTGGTTTTCCAGTTTTTTCCTCCCTTCGGAACCAAAAGGACGAATAACTGACCGGATTTGCCAAATTTCCCGGATGCTTCCCATAGCAACCTCTGCCGGCTGGTAAAAGGCGTTATCGGAATGAACTTGCAATCTATGCTCCTCTTTCAATTTATTGACGATCCGGCGAACCAGTACATCCGCTTGTGTAACCAGTACATAGGCCTGATTGTCCTGTAAGGCAACTTCCCATAGTGTCGGGTCAACGAACCGGCAAATTACCTTATCCCCCTCGAAAAGACTGGGTTCCATACTATCTCCCACTACTTCAAATGATCGATGAGGGCCATTCTGATACTTATAATCCGGCAGGGAAAATGCGGGTAGTGATTCTATAAAACCGGGCTTGTGGCTTTCCTCTGCATAACCGGGCTGTGCAGGTAAGGGAACATGAACAATTCGTTCTTCGGATTCAGCATTGGTTACGATCGTCAATACCCTGAATCCTTCTTCTTCCGATTCGCTTAGAAACATAGGGCCTTCCCCAGTGTACAGGTAAATAGGATTAAATTTGTAGGCTGCCACTGCCTTTCTAAGTAACTCGATAGTGACATCTCGCCTTCCCCGAAGAATTTCGCTCAAGCTTTGTGGGAGATAATCCAGAGAAAGGGCAAACTGCCGGCTGGAACGCACTCGACTTTCCTCCTTAAGCTTATCGTGGCATTTGATAAAGCGTTGGGTTACAATGCTGTTCATGTACCTGGCAGGTTAATTAGTTAAACTTAACAAAAAAGTCTAAAACCCTTTAACCTAAAATAGACGTTTTTTCTGGAAATACCACCCTATAAAAATACTTAGTAAAATAGAAATAGACACAATAATAACTACTCCGTACGGGTTATTCTGGAGAGGGAGTTCTACATTCATTCCAAAAAAACTGGCGATCAGGGTCGGTACTGCCAAGAAGATAGTTACAAAGGTAAGCCGATGAATAGTAACGTTCATATTGTTAGAAATGATGGAGGCGTAGGTATCCATGGTGCCGCTAAGGATATTGCTGTAAACATTTGCCATCTCTAAAGCCTGCCCGTTATCAATAATGATATCTTCAAAAAGATCGAGCTGGTCCTCATCTTTTCGAATCGCCAGGAAGTCCGTCCGTTTCATTTTCATTTTTAGCAGGTCATTCGCGCTAAGGGAGTTAACGAAATAAACCAGGCTCTTTTCAATACTCAGCAATTGCCGAAGTTCCCTGTTTCTGGAAGCATGGTATAGCTCTCGCTCAATCAAATTGCGTTTTAAATCCAGTTTTTTCAAGCAGGTAAGAAACCGATAAACATTATGCTCCAGAATTCGCAGGATAAAGAAGATCAAATCAGCCGGGTCGATATTCTTGACCTTATTATCCAAAAACCGTTGAAGTACAGGGTTCTCCGTTGAAGTAATAGTGATCAGGTATTCTTCTGTGAGAATGATGCCGATGGGAACAGTGATATAAATGGGTGCGTTCTCTTCGTCAGTCTGGTTCAGGACAGGGGTATTGATAAGAATTAGTCGAACCCCTTCTTCCAATTCATAGCGGGATCTTTCGTCAATGTCAAGAGAGTCTGTCAGGAAATCCAATGGCACTTCAAATCGCTGAGCCACCTCCTCCAGTTCTTCCTGACTGAAAGGCGGGGTAATATTAACCCAGCAATGCGGCTTGGGGCTTTCTAATTCCCCCAGTTTTCCTTCTAATTTTGCGTAGTAACGTACCATGTTTCGCGTTTCAAGAGGCAGGTAAACATACAATTTAAACCGTATTCAAGCACAGGAAGTGGGAATCTTTACCCCGAATCTCTTCTGTAAATGCCCGGTAGAAGGGCAGATCAAGGCTACTCGCATTTCCCCAACGTGCTTGCCTTCCCCTACTGATCAGAAAATGGTCCATGATCACATCTGCCTGTTGTTCAAAGTTAAGGTCCCAAAACCCCAAACCTTCTTTCTTCATTCGCCTTAAACCTGCAATGCCCCCATAATCATACCCAACCTTCGAATGATAAGCCCGTAATGCTCTTAAAACATAAGGACTACCATACCTTTCGAATTGACGAATATGAACCAGTTCATGCACTAACAAAGCGGTGGGCACCTTCCCCCAGTTATTAACATGGTAGAAAGAAACATAACAGATCCGCCCCTTTTGAGTACCAATGCTGGCCTTTTCGTCTATTCTAATGCGATTGTAATGGAATGAATGACCAAAATAAGGTTGAACAACTTCCAGCTCTTCCTCACTTAACGGGCGGCTATTGAACTTCCACCAATCCATCCAGGTTTCATACCATTCCGGGCCACCCAGGAGGTCAAAAATGAGTAAAACCAGTTCTGCTAACCAAAACCCAAACCCTCCGGCTTTTTTACAACTTATTGGAAACGCCCGAAACCTGCAAAATAAGCGGTATGCCCTTACTGGAAAGAATTGTACGATCGCCTTAATTCGAAAACCGGTACTAACTAGCTTCTCTTGAAAAGGTTGGCTGGTTTTCATCGAAACCGTATTGCCTTAATGGGAGATACGGTCGTCACCAGATAAGAAGGCAGGATCAAACAAATCAAAGTAATGACCAGGGTGCCGAGGTTGAGCAATAAAATAGTAAAAGGTTCAAGGTCCACAGGGGCTACATTTAGGTAATAATTAACTTCGTCCAGGCGAATGAACCCGAAAGTATCCTGCGCCAGACAGAGGCCGATCCCTATTAAATTACCCCAAAATAAACCCAAGCCAATAATGTATGCTGCATAATACAGGAATAGCTTTCGAATAGACCAATCTCCTGCTCCCAGGCTTTTTAGTGTTCCGATCATGAAGGTGCGTTCCAGTATCAGGATCAAGACCGCAGTGATCATATTAATTACGGCAACGATAATCATTAAAATAAGGATTACCATCTGATTGACATCCTGCAGGGAAAGCCATTCGAATATTTCGGGAATCTTGTCTCGTATGGTCTCCGCCCAAAGATCGGGAGGTAATTCCTCGAAGTAAATATACTCCCTGAAAACTGCCATATCATCAATATCGTCAAGGAATAGCTCAAAACCAGCAATCTGATCCTCCCGCCAGCCCATCAACTGTTGCAGTTTACGGATATCGATCAGGGCAAATTTTTGATCATATTCTTCAAGACCCGTTTTGTAGATTCCTTTTACCTCGAATCGCCGCACGGGTTGCTGCCCCTTTTCTACAAAATGGATATTAAAGCGATCTCCAATAGTAAGCTTTAGCCGGTCTGCCGTTTGACGGGAAAGGATGATCCCCTCTTCCGGTTCTTCGCTGCCCAGGTTAAGGGTATCCCCTTCCACCAGGTACTGGTTCATGTAAGTCCAATCAAAATCGCTTCCTATCCCTTTCAGCAGTATACCTTCAATTTCTTCCCGGGATTTAATGATCCCTGCCTTAAGGGCAAAGGTCTGTATACTTCTTATTCCTCCTTTAGTTCTTTTTTTTCGTTCGAAAGTTCTTCCCAAAAATTTCGAGGATTGAGTAAACTCGATCTTTCCAATAGTATCCAGGTATGGGTAAAAGGCTTGTTTGTCGGTAATGGGGTAAGCGTCCAGGAAACTTTGGTAGACATTGGTATCGGTAATGTGTATATGTCCCCAAAAATCAAAGATCTTGGAGCTGATCTCCTTTTTGAAACCAGAGATCAAAGCGGTAGTGCAAATCATAACCGTTACGCTCAGTGCTACTGCCGCTATTGCGATCCGAATGATCAGCCGTGCAAAGGATTGTTCTCCTTCCGTTGCCACCTTTTTAGCTACAAAGTATTCCCAGTTCATTAATCAACAAAGTAATCAAGATTCAGGCAAATATAACTTTAGCCGGTATAAAAGGAAAAGGAGCCAAGTCGAAACTTGGCTCCCCTTCCCCAATGATTATAGCCGTTTATTTGGCTTTAATCGGATATGATTATTCCAGGATAATCATTTTCTGAGTAGCAGTGTATTCACCAGCTTTCA
>CAYZMS010000051.1:0-17158 GCA_964479625.1 uncultured Saprospiraceae bacterium | reverse complement strand
CTACGACTTTTCCCCTTTTTTATAGCTATGCGTCATTTTCGCCACGGACTATTGAGAGATAATTTGAGCGGTTTTGTGGAAGCCATAGAAAGTATCTTCCCCCGAACGGACGCGCAACTACGTGTGATCCATCAGATCCGGAACTCAAAGAAATACTTGTCGTATAAAGATACGCGGGAGTTCATGCGGGATCTGAAGTTGGTTTATGGAGCAGCTACTCGCGACAAAGCAGAGCATCAGCTAGTTAAGCTAGAGCAAAAATGGGGTGGCCGCTATGCTCAGGTGATTGCTTCGTGGAAGCGCAACTGGGATCAATTGAGTCTATATTTTCAGTATTCGCCGATGATCCGAAAAGTGATTTACACTACGAATGTGATCGAGAACTTCCATCGGCAGTTACGTAAAGTGACCAAGACGATAGGCTCCTTTACCTCAGATGGCACATTAATGAAACTACTGTACCTGGTCCAAAAGGATATCACGGCTAAATGGCAAAAGCCGATGCACAATTGGAATCGCATACTCAGCCAGTTAAGCGTACTATACGATGATCGATTAAAACTGGATGTTTAGGAAGACAGCCCGGCAGGCAGTTTATGAAATACTCCCCGGCTTAATTGGCCGAACCGGTTTTCCAGGACTTCTCTAATTTCGATCCGCTTTTCAAGGCTTTTGATCCTGATTCTATTTTTACGAAAATCGCGGTAATAAACCTCCAATTCTTTTTTTGAACGATTTTCGAACCCCATTCCTGAAAGAATATTTTGTAACCGGTCCTTGAGCCGTTTCAAGTAATCCCGCCTACCAGCCCGAACTACGATTGACCCCAGGCCCAATTCCCATTCCACTTTATCGGCAATGACGTCTACTGCCTGATCGGTTTTTGCCGCAATCAGGATACTTTTGCCTCTGGCTAAAGCATCTACTGCTAATGCAGCTAGGGTAAAGATACTACCTCGGTTATTGAAACCTTTTTTTAGAACGCTTAATCCAAGGCCAGGCACCAATTGAAACGAATCTGTAGTTTTTCGTAATTGTGACCCGGTATGTAAGTCTGGGTAACTTGACAGGTGCTGTACATCTACCTCCTTTACAAATTCATCGACGGCTCTTTGTAAATAGTGAACAGCTTCAAAACTGGGGAACCCCTTTTCAAAAATACGATGTATGTTGCGTTCCAGATATTCTATCTGATCATTTTGAGGAGCTAAAACTTGCCAAAATGCGGCGTTAAAGGACCAGTTGGAAGGATTGACCTCAATCTGATACAATTTATCGAAATAAATTAGACGGGCAGGATAGAGTAAAAGAGGTGCACAAACGGATTGTTTCTTTCCTAGCAGTTGGGTTTTACCCTTTAGGAAAAAAGCACCAAGAAATAGTTCTTTCTCCTTTTGGTAGGTGGTAAGGGTCTTCAAGACCTTATTTCCCCACTGGCTTTCCACAGGAATCCGATCATGTTCGGGGGCAAAAATTTCAACAGAATCAAGCACTTTAGTATGTTCAGCCTTTCGGCTAAATAAATTTAAAAGGTAAAGGCCCTTTTTGTCTCGTTCAAAACAAGCACGGTGAAAGGCGATAATATTTGCCAGACTTACATTATCCAATTGCATAAACCAAAATAACAAAAAAGGCCCGATGCATGCACATCGAGCCTTTAGCTTTTAGGAAGCCGGCGCCTCAGATAGGACTTGAACCTATGACCTACGGATTAACAGTCCGCCGCTCTAACCAGCTGAGCTACTGAGGCAATTTTGGTACCTTTGTCGAAGCCAATTGACTGGTCATTTTGACTTATCAGCCAAAGGCGAGTGCAAATTTAGGGGTTTTCCCTATCTTGCGCAAGATGCCAATTAAAAAAACCTAAAAAAATATGAGCTTACTGGCGGTTGGAACCGTAGCATTCGACGACATAGAAACTCCATTTGGGAAAGCAGAAAAAACGATCGGGGGAGCGGCCACCTATATTACCCTTTCTGCTTCTCACTTTACGGATGATTGCCGCCTGGTATCGGTGATCGGCGATGATTTCTCGGAAAGTACACTGGATATGCTGGCCCAACGTGGTGTCAACCAGGATGGTTTGCAAATCCGGGAGGGGGAAAAATCCTTTTTCTGGGCCGGGCGATACCACAGCGATATGAATAGTCGGGATACCCTGGATACCCAGTTGAATGTGTTAGCAGATTTTGACCCGGTATTACCAGAAGCCTATAAAGATTCTGAGTTCGTCATGCTGGGGAACCTGACCCCGAGGGTGCAGACCCGAGTCCTGGATCAGCTTACCAAACGTCCCGTGCTCATTGCTATGGATACCATGAACTTCTGGATCGACAGTAGTCTGGAAGAGCTGAAAAAGGTTATTCGACGGATAGATGTTCTTATTATTAATGATGAAGAAGCCCGCCAATTGACCAGCCAGCACTCCCTCGTGTTGGCTGCCAGGGATATTCACGCTATGGGCCCTTCCAAACTGATCATAAAGAAAGGGGAACACGGGGCCCTCTTGTTCGGCGAGAATAAGATTTTTTTCGCTCCGGCTTTACCTCTGGCAGAAGTGTATGACCCCACTGGTGCAGGAGACACCTTTGCAGGAGGCTTCATGGGGTACCTGACCAATACCCAAGATACCTCGTTTGAAAACATGAAACGGGCTGTGATCTGTGGATCGGCAATGGCTTCCTTTTGCGTGGAAAAATTCGGGATCGAACGGCTTCAAGCTTTAACTACAGAGCAGATCAATGAGCGGATCGAAGCATTTACCGAATTGGTCCGATTTGATCAGATAAAATGGAGGCTATAACAATTAAAATTAGGTGCCTCAAAACATCAGAGGTGTTTTGAGGCACCCTCTTCTTTTCTTTTAGGCTAAATCAGCCAGCTCCATCCATCGCATTTCCCGCTCCTCGATCTTATCTTCTATCGCACGTAATTGAATGGACAATTCTTTGATCCTATCGGGGCTAAGGTCAGGGTTGTCAAAGGATTTGCTGATGGCAGATTTTTCTTCTTCGAGTTTACTGATCTCCTTTTCCAGGCGGCGGATCTCCTTGCGTTGTTCGTGGGATAGGCCTGAAGAGGACGCTTCGGGTTTGTTGCTTTGCTTTTGCTTTTCAGCCTGCTCCGCCTGTCGCTCCAGTCTCTTTTTTTCCCGTTCTTCCTCCTTCTGGATAGCCCGGTATTCCGAATAGTTACCGTTGAAATCACGGATGCCTCCCTGGCCTTCAAAAACAAACAGGTGTTCGACCAACTTATCCATAAAATAGCGATCGTGGGTTACGATCAGAACACAGCCCGGAAACTCCAGCAAGAATTCTTCCAGTACATTTAAGGTGATAATATCCAGGTCATTGGTAGGCTCATCCAGGATGAGGAAGTTGGGATTCTTCATCAACACGGTTAGCAGGTGCAGCCTTCGTCTTTCTCCTCCACTCAACTGGCTGACGTAGACCTGCTGCTGTTTACGACTGAACATGAAGCGCTCCAAAACTTGTGCAGCCGTCAATTTTTGCCCTTTTTCCATGGGAATGTATTCGGCTATATTCGTGATCACATCAATGATCCGCTTATCTTCTTCCAGTTGGATGCCATCCTGGGTGTAATGGCCGAAAACCGTATTGCCGCCTATGACAACCTTCCCGGAGTCGGTTCTGATCTCCTGGGTAAGCAGTTTGAGAAAAGTGGTTTTACCCACACCATTGGGACCCACTATACCTACCCGTTCTTTCTTTTTAAATTTGTAATGGAACCCCTTCACCAGGATCTTATCGCCAAACTGTTTACTAACATTATGAAGCTCCAGTATTTTTTTCCCTAGACGTTGGCCCTTGATATCGATCTGAATCTCTTCTTCCACACGGGCTCTGCCTACCTTATCTTTGAGTTCGTGAAAGGCATCAACTCTGGATTTTGCTTTGGTTCCTCTCGCCTTGGGCATTCGATTAACCCATTCGAGTTCCTTTTTCAGCAATTTTCGATCTTTTCCCAGTTCGGATTTTTCGGTTTCGTACCGGTTGGCCTTTTTGGTCAGAAAAGCTGCGTAGTTACCGGAATATCGATACAGTTTGCCGTTGTCTAATTCCACGATATTATTGCAAACCCGGTCGAGAAAGTAACGATCGTGGGTGACCATGAGCAGCGTTCGATTAGGTATTTGCAAGTATTCCTCCAGCCATTCGATCATGTCCAGGTCCAGGTGGTTGGTGGGCTCGTCGAGGATGAGAAAGTCCGGCTCGTCAATGATGAGTTTGACCAGGGCCAGCCGTTTGCGTTGGCCTCCGGAAAGGGTATGCACGGTTCGCTGGTAGTCATCGATTCGAAAACGGGTGAGCAGTTCCTTAATCTTTGCTTCAAAGTCCCAGGCCTGCAGTTGATCCATACGGGCAACGGCTTGTTGCATTTGGTTTGTGCGCTCCGGCTCCAGCAAGGCCTGTTCGTAAGCCTGGATGGCCTTGATCATTTCGTTATCCGAATTGAAAACAGCATCAAGAATGGTAGAATGGGGTTGGAACTCGGGGTCCTGGGGTAAAAACCCCAGCTTAACAGATCGGTGGATCTCAACCTTGGCCGTTTCCCCCTCGGGGGGCTCCATACCCATGATCACCCTTAGCAGGGTGGATTTGCCGGAGCCGTTTTTGGCGACCAGGGCCATTTTTTGTCCTTTTGACACTTGTAATTCGATATTGTCAAACAGGACTTTTTCACCGTAGTGTTTGGAGACATTTTCCAGGGAAAGGTAATTCACAGGCGGTGGTGTTTAAAAATATTTCGACCTCAAAAAACTACAGTTCTTTGAGGTCGAAAACCCAAAATTAATACATTTCCCGAAAGTGGAAATTAATTATTCAGGCTGATCAGGTCGTGTAAAATATGGAGTGCTTCCTGAATGTATACATCCTTGGCAACCGAGCCGATGAAATCCTGGTTGCGTTCTTCTTTTTTAGGGTCGGCATGGATGGATTCCAGGTCTAGTTCGAGGTTGCGAACGCCTTCGTTTACATCCTGGTCGAATAGACCTTCGTACTTTTCTGCCTCGGTTTCATTGGCTTCCGCGTAGGCGATGTATTCGTCCATATTCAAGGGATAGGTGGATTCCTCCTGGCGTTCTTCCAGCCGTTTGGCACCTTCGAAAATCTTCTGAAAAACCTCATTTTGCGCTACTCGTTCTGCGCTACGGCGGCGAAGTTCTTCTACCTTTTCTACCCGGTAAACATTTTGATTATAGGGAACAGGGTCGATCTTGGTCCATTCCATTGCGTATTCCTCTTCGCGCTCCCCCACTTCGATATAGTAGTAATTATCGGGTAGAATAATGTCGGGAGTGACCCCGCGAAGTTGAGTAGAACCTCCGTTAATGCGGTAAAACTTCTGGGTCGTCAATTTTATTTCCCCCAAAGGCTTTACTTCATCGTATCCCCGAAGGGCGCGATCGAGGTTGAAGAATCTTTGAACAGTACCTTTTCCGAAAGTAGATTTGGCCCCTACGATGACCGCCCGTTCGTAATCTTGCAGTGCGGCAGCCAATATCTCAGAAGCTGAAGCGGAGAAGTTGTTCACCAACACCACTAATGGGCCGTCATATTGTACGCGGGCATCGGAGTCAGCGAGCACTTCGGGCTTACCTTCTCTTGATTTCACCTGGACAATGGGACCTTTCTCGATAAAAAAGCCGGACATGCGGACCACATCCCGTAGCGAACCGCCTCCATTGTTGCGCAAATCCAGGATAATGCCGTTCACCTGCTCTTCTTTAAGTTTTTCAATCTCCTTTTCTACGTCCTCAGCGCTGAAGCGGCCGTCATTATCTTCAAAATTAGCGTAGAAGCGAGGTAGGTAGATATAACCGATGCGCTCTTCCTTCTCCGGCCCGTCCAGGATGAGGGATTTGGCATATCCTTCTTCGAAAATGACCACATCGCGTTCGATAGTGATCTCTTCAGAGGTACCGTCTACCTTTTTGACCCAAAGTCGAACAATGGTGCCTTTTTTGCCCCGGATCAACTGAACCACATCATCCAGCACCCAACCGGTGACGTCCTGGTAATCGCCGTTTTTGTCTTGTGCTACCTTCAGTATGAGGTCGCCCTCTTCCAGGTCTTTGCCTTGCCAAGCAGGGCCGCCGACGACTACTTCTGCCACCTTGGTGAATTCTCCTTCTGTGGTCAGGCGGGCGCCAATGCCCTCCAGTTGACCGGAAAAGCGAATGTTGAAGTTCTCCTTATCGATGGGTTCCAGGTAATCCGTATGTGGATCCATCAGGTGGGTGAAGGTATTCAGGTATACACTCAGTCGATCCGACCGTTTGAGTTTTTTCATTCGGCTATACCAGTCATCATATACTTCCAATACCTTTTCCCTGGCCTCTTTTTCCAATTGTTCGAATGGTTTGAGCGCTTTTTCCTCTCCGGCTTCTTCCTGATTATCCAGCTTGCGTTTAAGGCGAATAAGCACCTCGTACTTCATCATATGGTACCAGTAATCCTTGAGCGCCTCATCATTCGCTGCAAAGTCGCGTTTCTTCCCATCGGATTCATAGGTTTCGTTTACTTCGAAATCAAATGGCTGTACCAGTGCTTCCCGATAGTAGGCCTGGGTCTTTTCCAGACCTTGCTCTAGAAGCTGGACCGACAAATCGAAAAATTCCGTATCTCCCTCCTGGATGGCTTCGTCCAGGCTTAAGGCATAAACCTCTAGCTGGCCAATGTCTTCCTGGGTCAGGAACCTCCGACCGGCATCGATTCGATCGAGATAAAGGTCGTGGAATTCCTGAGACAGATCATTATTGATTTCCTTTGGGCGAAAATGTATTTGATCCACAAAGGTGAGGATAGTGCGCATAAGTACAGTTTCCTTCTCCGAGCTATCCTGTGGTTTTGGAAAAACAGAAACCAGGATAGTCGCCCCGAAGACGATCAAAGAAGCAAAAAGGGGCCCTCTAATTTTCATATCGTTGTGATTTTCGTTCTGATTTAAGCCAGAAGCAGAGCTGGCATGGCCCATCCCTTGGGAATTTAGGGCGCCGAAAGGCAAAAAAAGGAATGAAGCAAAAGATTAACGCTAAATAAGACCCTTATTATACGGAATTTCAATAAAATAGATTGAGACTTCGACCAACTGCAACAGATTTTTAACGAACATCTGACTTTCAGCCCTATAAAAACAAAAAGAGCAGCTTCCGGTTTCGGGTGGCCGCTCCTTTTGTTTTGAGGGTTCAACAGAACGCTCTTGCAAATTCTTATTTTCTATTCCTTTCGAGCAAACCGAAAAGCGATTTTAGTTTGCTCGAAAGCATATGAAAGACCGAAACGCCTTGCGTCTTATCTTCTAAAGCATTGGGGCGATAACCAAAGCGACCACAGACATCAACTTCAACAGGATATTCAATGCCGGCCCGGAAGTGTCTTTGAAGGGATCGCCGACAGTATCTCCTACTACCGCAGCCTTATGGGGGTCTGAACCTTTATAATAGGTCTCCCCCTGGATATCTACACCAGATTCGAACATTTTCTTCGCGTTATCCCAGGCACCACCTGCATTAGACTGGAAGATGGCCATCGAAACACCAGCTACGGTCACTCCGGCTAGCAATCCGCCCAGCATTTCCGCTCCCCCAGCAAAACCAACAACTACTGGCGTAATTACGGCGATCAGGCCTGGAAGGATCATTTCCCGGATGGAGGCAGCGGTAGAAATTTCTACGCATTTGCTGTACTCGGCTTTACCATCAGCTGCTTCAAAGGTCTTTTGGTCTGCTTCAGTCCAATCTTTGAATTCAGTTTCTCCGTTCTTTCGCATTACGTCCAGGGCCGCCTGTAGTTCTGGTATATTGGCAAACTGGCGACGAACTTCCTGGATCATGTCCATGGCTGCACGCCCCACAGCCCCCATAGCAAGGCTGGAGAATAGGAATGGCAGCATACCCCCGAGCAGCAGACCCGCCATTACAATGGGTTTGGCAATGTCAATTCTGCTTATCTGGGCAGTAGTCATAAATGCAGCAAACAGGGCTAAGGCTGTTAAGGCAGCAGAGCCAATGGCAAAACCCTTACCGATAGCAGCGGTGGTATTGCCTACCGCGTCCAGTTTATCTGTTCTTTGGCGCACTTCTTTGGGCAGTTCGGCCATTTCAGCAATACCACCGGCATTGTCAGAGATAGGGCCGTAGGCATCTACAGCGAGCTGAATGCCCGTATTCGAAAGCATACCGACGGCAGCGATTGCAATACCGTACAAGCCGGCAAACTCATAGGCAGCGATGATGGCAGTTGCCAGGATGATGATGGGTATGGCGGTCGATTGCATCCCTACTCCCAGACCGGCAATGATATTGGTTGCTGGCCCGGTCAGTGATTGGTCTACAATTCCTTTTACCGGGCGCGTACCGGTTCCGGTATAGAACTCGGTAATGTACCCGATACCAAGCCCGGCTACCAGGCCTGCGATCACAGCAAAGAACACTCCGGTATTGGTGAAGTCCTTTCCCTGAAAGCTCCAGGTAGAAGGCAACATCCATTGAGTGATCAGGTAAGTGGCTACAAGCATTAGGACCGCAGCGATCAATTCTCCGCGATTTAGGGCTTTCTGTGGGTCGCCGCCCTCTTTAACCCGAACAAAGAAGGTGCCCAGAATGGAGGTCAAAATCCCAACACCTGCTAACAGAAGTGGAAGGAGTATGGCATTTAACCCCCCGAAATCATTGCCGGCATCGAATCCGCCTAAACCAATGAATGCAGCACCAAGAACCATGGTACCGATTATAGAGCCCACGTAAGACTCGAACAGGTCCGCACCCATGCCAGCCACATCTCCTACGTTGTCCCCTACATTATCAGCAATAGTAGCGGGGTTAAGTGGGTGATCTTCCGGGATGCCTGCTTCTACTTTTCCCACCAGGTCAGCTCCTACATCAGCTGCTTTAGTGTAAATTCCTCCGCCCACGCGCGCAAAAAGGGCAATGGAAGAGGCACCGAAGGAAAAACCGGTAATTACAGTGATCACCCTATTGACTTCCCAGCCCATGCCGGAATACACAATAAACAGAGACCCTAAACCAAGCACGCCAAGCCCTACTACTCCAAGCCCCATAACGGAACCTCCGCCAAAAGCCACTTCAAGCGCTTTGGCCAAACTGCTTTGAGCGGCATTGGTCGTACGGACATTGGCCCGGGTAGCTACCCGCATTCCGATAAAACCTGCAAGAGCAGAACAAATGGCTCCCAGAATGAAGGAGACGGCAATCAGCCAGGAAGAGTTTTCCTGATCGGCACTTACGGCCAAAAGAATAGCTACTGCAATTACAAAAATAGCCAGTACTCGGTATTCTGCTTTCAAAAAGGCCATGGCCCCTTCGCTAATGTTTTTAGCGATACGCTCCATGCGCTCCGTTCCGATGGCTTGCTTACTTACCCAACTGTATCGCCAAAAAGTATACAGCAAGGCAAGGATACCGAATACGGGTATCAAATAGGTAATTGTTTGCCCCATTGTTATTGTGTTTACAAGTTTTATGGATTGCTTAATACCAGAGCCTGTAAGTTGCCGGCTTGCTCCTAAAAGCTTTAGCCCTTACACTTTGCCTGGGTTGATTTATGCCGGGCAAAACTAATGCAAAATATTCTTTTGTCCAACATATACAAAGGCTACCACCTGCGCTAGTCCATCCATTCTACTTTTTCTTGCCAGAGCCCTCTTTTGCCCTCGGGCAGATCCAGGTCGAAATGACCAAGATAGAATAGTCCAAAGCACTTTTGATCTTCGGGAAGTTGAAGAAACTCCCGGGCGGCATCCCCCATCATTGCCGGTGGGGAACTCCAGTAGCCTCCCAGGCCCAGTGCGGAACAGCTCAGCCATAGGTTCTGGACGGAACAGGCCACTGCCGCCAGTTCTTCCCATTCCGGAACCTTCTCCTCCGGGTCACGCTGCATACAAATGGCCAGTACGGCGGCCGATCGAACTGGTTTTTGCTGGTTCTTTTCAAACTTTTTCGCGGAAAACTCCGCCTCCGGTGTATTGGTCTTGTACCAATGGGCTAAATAATCCCCTAACTTTTGCCGGGCTGCGGGTTCATGAAAGACCCGGTACCTCCAGGGTTCGGTGAGTCGATGGGTGGGTGCCCAATTCGCTTGTTCCAACAAAAGCTCTAAAGTAGCACGATCCACGGGGGTTCCGTTGTATTGCGCCGGAAAAACACTTCGGCGGTTTCGAATGATCTTCAGGAATTCAGATGACATAAGAGCGTTTTTTTTTTGAGCAAAATAGGGTTTTGCCAATGAAGGATGCTCAGAAACTCTGGGCTTGTGCCAAAAAGTCATGAATAAATCGAGCCGGGTGTCATATTGACATTCGAGCTCCTGCAAAATTTTCATTTTTAGGGGCTGGTATGCAAATTGCATATTGATCAGTGAAACAATTTTAAAATTCACTAAAAACATAAAGCCATGATGTTAGCAAAATTTAATCCTGCACGTCCTGCCTTACTGAACGATGTTGACCATTTGTTCACTGAGTTTTTTGGCGCTGATATGCCCAATTGGAATACTGTCCACACTAGTCCTGCGGTGAACATAACAGAAGAAGATGACCGTTTCGCACTGGAAGTTGCGGCTCCTGGTCTGAACAAAGAAGATTTCGAATTAAAGGTAGAAAAGGACCTCCTCAGTATTAAGGTAGAAAAGGAGCATCACAACGAAAGCAATGGCAAAGTCCGCCGGCGTGAATTTAGCTATTACAAATTCGAACGCCACTTCACCTTGCCGGAAACCGCCGATGCAGCTGCGGTAAGTGCTGCTTATGAAAATGGTGTGTTGATGATCTCTATTCCGAAAAAAGAGGAAGCAAAAGATCTGCCCGCCCGCACGATCGAAGTGGGCTAAGCGATAAAGTGGTTCAATGCTTGAGAACCGGTCCGAACTCGGACCGGTTTTTTTTGGTCTGTAGCCTGGAAAGAACTCTTTTATTCACCGCTCGTTAATCCAATAAGCCTTAGGGTTTTCTGACAAGCTTTTGACAGAAAAGAGGTGGAAAAACCACTGGAAATATGTTTGGACTAAGAAGGTAACAAAGATAAAAAAAGTTAAAAAAAGGAAGCTTTGCATCCAAATAGTCACTTTTTGATTCTTTAAGATAGTATATTAAAAAGTAAAACAGACACATCAAATACATCCGGTTAGCCGTTAACCATCGTAACTGGAAGAAGAGAATATAAAATAATCTCAAAAGAGATTATTCGAGAGCTTAGGTTAGTTAATAGGGTTTTAGGTGTTTTTTTACGGTCGGTGCCACCTGGCACCGGCCTTTTTTATTTGGAAAGGGTTTTCTTCAGGCGTGAAAAGCTGCCCACATGATTTCTGCAGGGTGCTGTGCCTTGATCCCACAACCATCCCATATCTGGTGGCGGCAGCTAGTTCCGGGGGCAGCAACAAGAGCCTTCTTTTTCAGTTCCCTTAGCCTGGGAAATAAGACCATTTCTGCAATTTGCATACTCAGGGAATAATGTTCCTTTTCGTATCCGAATGAACCGGCCATGCCGCAGCAACCGGAGGGGATATACTCTACGGAATAGTTATCGGGGAATTCCAACAATCCGGCAGTGACCTGAATATCTGCAAGGGCCTTTTGGTGACAATGGGCATGTAAATAAATCGTACGTTGTTGTTGAGTAAATTGATCCCGGCGGATTCGCCCCGCTGCAATTTCCCGCCACATAAACTCTTCGAATACAAGAACATTTTCACTTAAGCTATTGGCTTGTTGCCGTAGTTCGGCAGGGACCAGTCGCGGGTATTCATCCCGGAAACTTAAAATAGCTGATGGTTCCAGGCCAACCAGGGGTTTGTTGCCGGAAACCAGCGGTTCAAATTTGCGGACCTGAATTTCAGCCAGTTGAGCTACCTTTTGAAGGAGGCCTTTAGATATGGCCGCCCTTCCGCTTTCGGGATGTTGTTCCAGCTGTACCTTATACCCAAGGTTCAACAACAATTGAATAGCGGCTTTTCCCGCCTGCACATCATTGAAATTGGTGAACTCATCGCAAAAGAAAAAAACTTCTCCCTGGATATCTCCGGTAGGCTGTAGTATGTTTTTGTTCTTTTTCCACCAGGATCGCAAGGAGGGGTAGATTTTTGGAAGACTTCGCTTTGGGTGAACCCCCAGTATTTTTTTCAGGAAGGGAGCTGTAGCCTTTCCCCTTAAAAATAAATTACTGATGAGGGGGCTGGCGGCGGCGAGGGCATTTAATCGTGCTATGTTCCCAAACACCCTCGATCGAAAAGGAATGCCTTTTTCCTTTTGAAGCTGGTATAAATATTCGGCCTTTAGGGTGGCCATGTCTACATTGGAGGGACATTCTGCTGTACAACCCTTACAGGAAAGACAAAGGTCCATAACTGCCTTCAACTCCGGTTGAAGAAAAGCTTCTCTCGTTTTGTGGGTCAACAATTCCCTAAGCATATTGGCGCGTGCCCTCGTGCTGTCCTGCTCGTTGCGGGTCGCCTGGTAACTGGGGCACATAGTACCGCCTGAAAAGGGTAGTTTTCGGCAATCCCCGGAGCCATTGCATCGTTCTGCCGCTCGGAGCAGGCCTCCATCTCTTGAGAAGTCGAACAGGGTATCCCATTCGGGAGTGATCTGGCCGGCTTCGTACCGCAGGTTCTGATCCAAGGGAAGGGCGTCGACGATCTTGCCGGGATTGAAAATCCCCTGAGGGTCCCAGATGGATTTTACTTGCCGGAGTAATTGATAATTTTCCTCTCCAAGTACATCACGCAGGAAGGGAGCCCGGATCCTTCCGTCTCCGTGTTCCCCGCTCAGGGCACCCCGGTATCTTCTGACCAATTGAGCCGTGGCGGCACTGATCTCAAAAAACAGTTTCCGGTCCTTTTCTTTTTTGAGGTTGAGAATAGGCCGAAGATGTAACTCTCCCGCCCCGGCATGGGCGTAGTAGACTGCTTCCTGGCCAAAATCTTTCATTAAGGATTCGAACTCACTGATATATGTTGGTAAATCCTGCAGGGCGACCGCAGTGTCCTCAATGCAAGCAACCGGCTTGGCATCCCCAGGCATATTGGAAAGCACCCCCAGGCCGGCAGCTCTCAATGCCCAGACCTTTTTAGTGGCTTCACCGGTAACAAGGGAGGCGTAATACCCCATTTTTCCCTGTTTCCAATGCTGCATAAACCCATCGGTCTGCTTTTGGAGCAAGCTAGGGGTAGAGGCCCGGAACTCTACCAAAAGGAGGGCTGCCGGTTCGCCTTGCACAAAAAACCGGTTCTGTCGTTGTTGGATGTTGTCTTTGGTTAACTCAAGAATATGATGATCCATTAGCTCACAAGCGGTGGGTTCATGTTCCATGGCCAGTTGAGTAGCTTCCAGGCAACTGGAAAGGTCAGAAAAGTGTACGGCTACCACGGCTACTTCAGCAGGAGGTAAAGGGACCAGGTTTAGTTTCAATTCGGTGGTAATGGCCAGGGTTCCCTCAGAACCGGCCAGTAATGCGCAAAAATTTGTTGGTGGGCCCTCCGGCTGATAGGGTTGTTGCCGGATAAGCATGTCCAATGCATAGCCGGTATTTCTGCGATGGATCTCGGGGCGCGGCCAGGCTTCCACAATCTTTTTTCGAACTTCCCCCGATTGTAGCATGGTATCCATGGCCTGGAAGATCTGTCCTTCCAGGTTGGATTGTTGCTGTTTTTTGTGTCGCTCCTCAGAAGAAGTAGGACCAAATTTGGCCAGGCTACCGTCGCTTAGCACAACTTCCGCCTCCAGCAAATGCTCCCGGGTACTACCGTAAGTAATGCTGGTGGTTCCACAACTGTTGTTACCAACCATGCCTCCGATCATGCAACGATTGGCGGTGGAAGTATTCGGACCGAAGTACAAGCCATAAGGCTTTAGGTAGGCATTGAGTTCATCCCGGATGACACCCGGCTGAACCCTGACCCATTGCTCTTCTTTCGAAATAGCTAGAATACGGGTCATGTATCGGGAGGTATCTAACACCAGCCCGGAGCCTACGCATTGCCCTGCCAGAGAGGTGCCAGCAGCTCTTGGAATAAGAGATACGCCTTCCTGTTTAGCCCATTTTACAATGTTCTGTATATCTTTTCGGTGTTTAGGCCAAACTACTCCCAAGGGCAGTTCTCTGTATACGGAGGCATCCGTCGCATAGATAACCTGATGCAGGTGGTCTGTTTTCAGCTCACCCTCCAGGTTTTCGAGTAACCTTTTGAAATTGGGTTTGGAAGCCATTTGCATTCTTTAGAAATTTGATATTTTGAACTTTTATCCTTTGTATCCTTAATTACCCACTGGCTATGACCTTATTTCGGTTTCTAATCCTTTTAACGGCAATTTCCGGTTTTGTATCCTGTAGCAGAAGTGGAATCCCTCAACTGATCGAACCATTGGATCAAAAACAAGCATTCAAAAATGTTTGTATTGACAGTGCAGGTGCCTTAAACAGTGCCTATGGGCCTTGTGAACCAAGTATCGCAATCAATCCGAACAAGACCGAGCAGCTTGTGGCCGGGGCTATTCTGAACCGGGTCTACCGATCTGCGGATGGAGGTGCTAGCTGGACGATCGATCAATTGGATTCTCCATATGGAGTGTTTGGCGACCCGGTCATTCGGGCAGATTACGATAATAATTTTTATTATTCCCATCTTTCCGACCCTAATGACGGCCGCTGGACCGATCCAACCATTCTGGATCGCATTGTGATCCAAAAGTCTTTGGATGGTGGCTTGCAATGGAATGATGGTTCCTACGCAGGGCTGCACCATCCAAAAGACCAGGATAAGCAATGGATGGCTGTAGACCCCCGGAATAATCATTTATACCTGACCTGGACGGAATTCGATAAATACGACAGCCCTGAGCCGGAAGACCAGTCCCGCATTTTGTTTTCCCGTTCGACGGATCAGGGCGAAAGTTGGTCAACAGCCATTGCCATCAACCAATTCAATGGAGATTGCCTGGATAATGATCAAACTACGGAAGGAGCCGTACCCGCCGTTGGTCCCGAGGGGGAAATATACGTAGCCTGGGCCTGGGACGAAAAAATTTATTTTGACCGATCATTAGATGGGGGAGAAACCTGGCTGGCGGAAGACATCCTACTGGCAGATCAACCCGGTGGATGGACCTTTGACATTCCGGGGATCATGCGGTGTAATGGTATGCCCGTGACTGCCGTTGATCGAAGTAAAGGGCCTCATCATGGGACAATCTACGTCAATTGGGCGGATCAACGGAATGGAGGGGATGATACCGACATTTGGTTAGCACGCTCATCGGACGGGGGAGATACCTGGTCGGAACCCCTGCGCGTCAATACAGACCCAGTTGGGAAACATCAATTTCTCAGCTGGTTGGCAGTCGATCAAAGTACGGGCTTTTTATACATCGTTTTCTACGACCGGCGTAATTACGAAGACCTGAATACCGATGTCTTTCTGGCTCGAAGTACTGATGGTGGAAAATCCTTTGAAAACCTCCGGATCAGTGCCACTCCCTTTATCCCTAACCCGAGGGTTTTCTTTGGCGACTATAATGACATTAGTGTTGAAAAGGGGGTGGTCCGTCCAATCTGGACCCGGGCGGATAATCGGAGGTTGAGCGTTTGGACAGCCCTTATCGATTTTTCGAATAATTAATGTTATGGAAACAGAACTCCTTGTCATTCGTATCAATAAAAAAAGAATAATGAGAAATATCATTTTTGTTTTAGCTACAATATTTTCTTTTTCAGGAACTACCCTGGCCCAATCCAACTCCAACCTACAGGCCTCTAAGGAAGCCAGGGTTTGGAAAACCCTTTCGAAGATCACCTTCAAAAAACAATACGATGAAATGCTGGGCTTCAAAGTGGATGTGCCGGTATTTAGTGATGATGTATTGGAACTGGAAAATAAGGTAGTAGAGGTAAAGGGATACATTATTCCCATTGAAGGGTATAAAAGCCACACCGAGTTCGTCTTTTCGGCTTATCCCTACAATATGTGTTTTTTCTGTGGAGGAGCAGGTCCGGAAACCGTTATGGAAGTGTATACCAAAGAGCCTATTGAATACACGGCCGAACCCATTATCATCCGAGGCAAACTGGAATTGAATGGTTCAGACATCAACCGCTTGATCTACGCCTTGCAGGATGCAGAAATGGTTCGAAAGGTAAACTAAAGGAGCTTTTTCTTATAGCAAGCTCACTTTTAGATAAATCAATTAAAATAGATTTTCGGGATAGATCTATCCCGAAAAAAGGTTCATTAAATGGAAACAGCCACGGCCCCGGGCCAGGCCTTGATCATCGTTGAGAGCGATAAGGACTTCCAAAGGCTTTTCCCCAACCATACCGGATCAGGATAAGTAAAGCCACAAAAATACATATCACGGCCCCGGCCGGAAGCCGCATAAAAGCCACGATACGGAGGCGGTCAATAAACCACATAATCGCCAGGGCAGCGAAAATGATCATTAGTAAGCCGGACAGTTTATCAAAGCCCGGGATGTAATCAAGATCTACTCCCTGCCGGATAATTCCCAGCGTAAGGATCATAGAAACAATGGGTAGGACCTGTGTGATCAGGTCGCTATCCAGAATATCATGTCCTCTTTCGAAAAGAAAAAGGTAAATATTAAGGGTCAAAGCGAAGATGCCCGGTACCGCGACCAGGTAAATCAAAGCGGAATACAGATAGCGCCAGGGGGTGTTATGCCCCCGGCCCCGATCCAGCCAGCCGAATAAGATCGCCAGAACAGGAATAATGGCAAAGTATAATACGACATAAGTCGGATTGGCGGAGATAAAATCAAAAAGGTCATTGAGGCTCATGATGCAGGGCTTTTCGGATTCAAAGATAGGTCTAAGGTATAGGATTAAGAATATCTCAGAAGAATTTTTAAATAACCGGATATTCCCTTTCTGAGGAGTTTGGGGCTTGATCCTTTTACCCTAATTGTCCTTCGAGGGGCATTTGAAGGCACCCTTTTCCTTTTCGGAAATTATTTTCATGAGCCCTTGTGTATTAAGAGAATTCTTGTCATATTAGAAGGGCAATTATCGGTCGTGCATAAAGATGTATGATGAGCCTTAAAAAAAGCACAATGAGGACGAACTTTGAATATGTGCAAAATAAAAATCAAAGTCCAATGTCCTCCTTGC
>CAYZMS010000050.1:0-19439 GCA_964479625.1 uncultured Saprospiraceae bacterium | reverse complement strand
GTCAAAGTTCTTTTTTTTTTACTTTTTCACTTTGACACACTTTATTGAACAGTCTGACCACTAAACCCATATACCTAACAAACTCATACGCATTTAAACCTATACACCTATACACCCAAAGAACCATTTGGGCTATCGACCAATACTAAAATACTCGAACCCGTGCTCCTCCATGACCTCCAGATCGTATAGATTACGACCGTCGAATATTACATCGTTGATCAATAGTTTTTTCATGACGTTAAAACTAGGGGTACGGAAAACGCTCCATTCTGTGATTACTGCAAGGGCATGGGCTTCGACCAGTGCTTCGTAAGCATCATCGACCAGACAAACAGCATCACCGTAACGAGACCGAACGTTTTCCATAGCCTCAGGGTCGTAAGCTTTGATCTTTGCTCCTGCTGCAAGTAACTCATCGATAATGTATAAAGCAGGGGCTTCCCGGATATCGTCTGTATTGGGTTTGAAAGAAAGGCCCCAGATGGCTATTGTTTTTCCCTTCAGGTCCTTATTGAAATACTGCTTGATCTTATGAGCCAGGACCACCCGCTGCTGGTCGTTAACAGTCATGACCGAGCGTAGGATCCTAAAGTCATAATCGTGCTGCTCGGCAGTGTGAGCCAGGGCCTGAACATCCTTTGGGAAGCAACTACCGCCATATCCCACACCTGGAAAGAGGAAGCGCTTGCCGATCCGGGTGTCGCTGCCCATTCCCTTGCGTACCATATCCACGTTGGCACCTGCCCGTTCACAAAGGTTAGCGATCTCGTTCATAAAGCTGATCCGGGTAGCCAGGTAAGAATTGGCGGCATATTTGGTCATTTCCGCGGAACGTTCATCCATTCGAATTATGGGATTGCCCTGGCGGACGTAGGGCTTGTACAATTGCTCCATCACCTTCCAGGCACGATCTGAGCTGGTCCCGATGACCACGCGATCGGGTTTCATGAAATCGTCTACGGCTACTCCCTCTCTTAGGAATTCGGGATTAGAGACTACATCGAACAAGGTATCGCTTACATGTTCGGCAATGGCGGCATGTACTTTTTCGGCCGTACCCACCGGTACCGTACTCTTATCTACAATGACCTTATAGTTGTCGATCATATTGGCCAGTTGGCCGGCAACGCCCAGCACATAGCTCAGATCGGCGGAGCCGTCCTCACCGGGTGGGGTGGGAAGAGCCAGGAAAATGACATCTGACTCTCGAACTGCATGCCCCAGGTCGGTGGTGAATTGGAGCCGTCCCTGTTTAGTGTTTCGTTCGAACAGAGTTTCCAGGCCCGGTTCGTAAATGACTATTTCACCCTGATTCAGGCGGTGGACTTTCTGTTCGTCAATATCGACGCAAATGACGTTGTTGCCGGTCTCTGCAAAGCAGGTCCCTGAAACCAGGCCCACGTAACCGGTGCCAATAACTGCTAGGTTCATTTAATTGAGTTGAAGTGCTCGCTTGCGCTCGCTGTTGATATTTGGGCCTTCCGGCCCCCAAATTATATGCTTTACCGACTGATGAAACTTAGGTGGTGTGTGGTCGTCGAAGGAGGAGCTTAACTCTTCCTAATAACCTTAAAGGTACTGTTTCAGTGCCACTGTTTAATAGAGGTGACCACAGCCAGGTCTGATTATAAGATATTTTTAAAGCCAGTATTTAATGTTGTTCGGCAAAGTCAATACCCTGGACCGAAGTTTCAACCGGCTAAACCACTTTCAACTGCTTGGGGTCCACTTGTAAATGCAGGCCATAGCCCATGGTGTTTAGTTCGACCAAAAAATTGTGGGTACCTTGCTTTTCGATAAGTTTGCCCCGGAGCCCGATGAGGCGCCCCTGGGTGATCTCGACCAAAGCCCCGGGTTGAAAAGTGATGGGGCGTGCTTCAAGTTCTACCTGCTCCCCTACAATATGGCGCAGGACCTGAATCTCCTGGTTGGGTATGGCGATCAGGTTTCGGGAAAAGTGGAGGAATTGGACTACATCTTCGGTTTCTAAAACCGGGACATATTCCGCTTTGCGAATTTTGGTGAATATGTAACAACTGATCAGGGGCAGTTCTACCTGCTTGCGTTTTCGGGTATATTCGCGCACTAGTCGCTGCAAGGGCAAATAGCATTCTATCCCCTGTTCCTCCAGGCGCTTTCGAACCTGCTTTTCCCGCTTATACCTTGTATACACCGCAAACCAGCGAGCCTCCTGCTCATCGAGGTGGTTTTCGGGTGCCAGACTTGTGGAAGAATAGGTCATTTTTTTCTTTCAACAAGAACTTTGGTACAGGTTCGGATACGGCTTCGCCTCAGAAAAGTCGCAAGGATTTTTCTCCCGATCGAAACCTTGATGTCCACGATTAATCGCATTTCTATGTAAAGCCCCGGATTAGACGCCTGTAATGCTATCGCCTGAAAAAAGCGCCATCTGGGGCAGTAATTCTAGGGTAACCCGGCAGCGTGTATCCGTTCGATGATCTCAACCACCTTCATGCCTTCCAAGGCATTGGTGCCGACTTCCTGCTTACCCTGAAGAACCTCCACCATGTTTTGAATGACAAAATGGTGGTTAGCGGCTGAGCCCTGATAAGGGCCGTAATCATTCGGCGGAGCCGCCTCGGGTAATTCTGGCATTGGAACGCCATCGAGGTCGCAGTATTGTAAAATATTCATGTATTGACCTGCGATCCCAATAGTTCCTTTACTTCCAAGGATCCGTAAGCTGCTTTCGAAATTTCGTTGCCAAACGGCGGTCGAAAAAGTAAAACTACCAAGGGCATTGCCTGAAAGCCGAAATTGTACGTTCCCGCTGTCTGGGAAGCTTGCCGCTGGGGGCCTGCGCAAATGATCCATGATCACTTGCCGGATGTCCAGATCCCCGAATAACCAGAACAGTAAGTCCACAAAGTGGGCAAACTGGGTGAACAAAACGCCTCCATCGAGTTTGGGGTCGCCATGCCAGGGATGGGGGCAGCCATCTGGTACTTGATAATAGCCTTCATCCCGGTTCCAAAAGGCATTCACCTGAACTAGGTAAAGGTCACCCAAAGTGCCGGCCTCAAGTTGTTCCTTTAGCCATCTCATCGGTGGGGAATAGCGGTTTTGCATAACGCAAAAAACTTGTTTCCCCACATTCAGGGCCCTATGAATGATGCGTTCACAATCAACTTTATGTAAGGCCATAGGCTTTTCAACAACGACATGCCGTCGGGCGTCTAAGGCTTTTAAAGCTTGCTCGGCGTGCAAACCGTTTGGCGTGCAAATGTGCACTACCTCTACTTCTGGTTCTTGCACCAGAAGTTGTTCGATCGAATGATAAAAAGGTAGCTGCGACCATTGTTCTAAATCAAGTTCAACTTTGGGAGCGGCATCACAAAGAGCGACCAATTCGCAATCGGGATGCCCATCTACGATGGCGGCATGGCGTTTACCGATGCGTCCGCAACCAACGATGGCGCAGCGTATTTTATCCAATAGACATTAGCGTTTTGCAAAATTTGCGCATTAGGGTGCTGGGTTTTAGCTAGAACACCAATACGCCAATTACTATTCAAAAAATGCGGTAACTTTTTCCGCTATATAATTCAATTGTTCTTCTGTCAATTCCGTATGCATAGGAAGAGAGAGTACTTCCCGGCATAATTGCTCAGATACAGGCAGCTCTATTTCCGGATTGGCAATGGCCGTTTTATAAGCTTCTTGCTTATGGAGTGGTACTGGGTAGTATACTACACTGGGCACTCCGGCCTCTTGCAGGTATTTTTGTAAGTCGTCACGGCGTCTATCCTTTACGCGCAGGGTATATTGGTGGAAGACGTGGGTAGACCTTTCGAAACGAAGGGGTGTTTGCAGGCCTTCGATCTCATTGAAGGCCTTGTCGTAATGATTCGCCGCATGCCGTCGCGCATTAGCATAGGCGTCCAGGTGTTTTAGCTTAATGCCCAGAATGGCGGCCTGAATGGAATCGAGGCGGGAATTCACCCCGATCGTATCGTGGTAATACCGGCGCTGCTGACCATGGTTGGCGACCATGCGCAATTTTGCGGCCAATTCAGCATCTGGGGTGCAAATGGCCCCCGCATCACCATAGGCTCCCAGGTTTTTCGACGGATAAAAGGAGGTACAACCGATATGACCTATAGTCCCTGTCCTTTTTTGCCTTCCGTCGGCTAGGGTGTATTTCGCACCGATGGCCTGCGCATTATCCTCTACTACGAACAACCCATGATCCTCTGCAATTCCCATAATGGGCTCTAAATCCGCACTTTGGCCAAAAAGATTAACCGGAACGATGGCGCGGGTATCACGGGTGATCGCCTTTTCGACAATTTCCGGTGTTAAATTGAAAGTATCCGGGTCAACATCTACCATGATGGGACGCAACTGAAGCAAAGCAATAACTTCGGCAGTAGATACGTAAGTGAATGCTGGTACAATAACCTCATCCCCCGGTTGCAGGCCCAAAGCCATTAAGGCAACCTGCAGTGCATCGGTACCATTGGCAACGGGAATGACGTGATCTACTTCCAGGTAGTGCTCCAGATCTGCCTGGAAAGCCTTGACCTTTGGGCCATTGATAAATGCAGTGGATTCCAGTACTTCCAAAACTTCCTGGTCGATCTCCTCTTTCAGCTTCAGGTACTGGTTTTTGAGGTCGACCATTTGTATATTAAGCTTGTTTGTCATCATAAACAGTTGAAAGTTAGCTGCGCCTGTTGCCGGCTTGCCATATTTATTGTTTTTCCAAGGCATTTTCTGATGACCAGATCAGCAGCGGTTCCGAATCGAACTGGGCTTCTTCACCAAGCGCTTCAAACTCTTTTAAGTTGTAGATTAGATACCGGATCTTTCTGTTTACCAGCCCTTCTACCCGCTCCACCAGTTGGATGAGGTATTCCTGGTCAATGTGTTCGCCGAGGAAGACCAGGTCAATGATAGGGCTGTTAATGCCTTTGGAAAATTTCCCGATCAAATACACCCGCCTGAGGTCTCCAAGGCGATCGGTCACCTGTTCTACGATCTGGTCGATACCGACCTGTTTGCGGACGATCTGGTGAAGGTGGTCAAATAGTGGATGATCGGTGTTGGCACAGAACATCTTTTTGTTCCCTTCCATGTAGGAGCGAAGCATACCGGCTGCTTCCAGCCGGTTTAACTCTACCCGTATGGCATTACTGGACTCCCCAAACTCTGCTTCCAGGTTGCGCAAATAGCCAGTAGTGCTGCTATTCAAAAAGAATTTGAGCAGCAGCTTAATGCGGGTTTTGGAAGAAATTAGAGCGTCAAGCATGCCTTAAGAATCAAATGTTGATTTAAAGGTAATAATGAGCAAAAAAACTACTCAATAACTAGGTGTTAAATTTTGTTAAATTTTGTTGAAGAAAAGTTGAAGGGCCCTATTTGATCTATTTGCTTTTTCAATGGCGGTACAAGCGTGCCAACAGCAGTGTAGCGAGTATCTACTAACTATTTCATAATTCAAATATTTCCTTTATCTTTGTAGCCTTATTTTAACAAAGACATTAAGCAATGAAGGAAGGCATTCATCCTGAAACATACCGCACTGTAGTATTCAAAGATTTCTCCTGCGACGAGGCGTTTCTGGGTCGTTCTTGCGCGCCCACTAAGGAAACTATCGTATGGGAAGATGGCAAGGAATATCCGCTGGTCAAGTTAGAAATTTCCAGTTATAGCCATCCATTCTACACCGGTAAAATGAAATTCGTAGATACGGCAGGTCGAATTGATAAGTTCAACAAGAAATTCGGCAAGTCCCGATTTGCGAAAAAAGACCAGTAGGCGGGCCAAAGGAGCGTATTTACTCCGGGCATCGTTATGGTAAAAAATCCCGTTTCGTCCATCCAGCGAACGGGATTTTTTGCATAAACCTGTTACACCTTACCCATGGTGAATACCATATTATTCGACAATGAAGTACGAGAGGCATTGCTGCCGCTTACCTATACCCGTCCAGTGTGTGAGTTGCGGGTGGGCATCCTGACCATACGGGAAAAATGGGAGCAAGAACTGGGCTTTTCCACCTCCTTTCTTACACAGGATTATCTTGCGGGAAAGTACCCGATAGAATCAGGAGAAGATAATTTCATCATAAACGGTTCGGCTCTTCCCTCCAGGCAACTTTGTAGCCTGATCCGTCAGATGGAACAAAACCAGGCGTATCTTCTGAATGAGGAATTGATCGCTGCTCGCCTTAGCGGTAGGCAACTGGAGCGGCTTATGGAGGATGAAGAAATAGAAGAACTTCGGGGGCAAGATCTGGAACAAACCGACTTCATCAAGATCAATAATCTTTGGGATCTGGTCCGATATAACGGCCCTGCTCTGGAAGCTGACTTCGAACTGTTGACCAGGGGGCGTACATCGGCGGCCATTTCTTCGACCAATACGGTGTTCAGGCCAGAGCGAATATTTATCGAGGCCGGAGCAAGGGTAGAATGTAGTGTTCTCAATGCAACGGAAGGCCCTATTTACATTGGGAAAAATGCCGAGATCATGGAAGGTGGGCTGGTGCGGGGAGGTTTCGCCATGCTTGAGCACAGCCAGTTGAAAATGGGGGCCAGGGTGTATGGAGCCACTACATTGGGCCCCTGGTCGAAGGCAGGGGGAGAAATTAATAATTCGATCTTTCAAGCATATTCGAACAAAGCCCACGACGGGTTCCTCGGCAATAGTTTTGTGGGGGAATGGTGTAATATTGGCGCTGATACCAACACCTCTAATCTGAAAAATAATTACGCCGGGGTGAAAGTCTGGAGCTATGGTGAGCAGCGGTTCATTAATTCGGGCTTACAGTTTTGCGGCGCCTTCCTGGGGGATCATTGTAAAACGGGTATCAATACTATGCTGAATACCGGATCCGTAGCCGGGGTAGGGGCAAATATTTTCGGGGCGGGTTTCCCCAGGCCATTCATCCCTTCTTTTTCCTGGGGTGGTGCCAATGGTTTTCAGACCAATAAGTTTGATAAGTTCATAGAGGCAGCAGAGCAGATGATGGCTCGTCGGAAGGTCTACCTGGACACTGCCGAGCGTCTCTTATTAATGCGCATTTTTGAAGATACAAGCAAATACCGGGTTTGGGAAAACCAAAGCGGAGGTCATTAAACCGGCCCGGTGGAAATACTGGTGGAGTTATCTGAATGAGGTACATATTGAATCAGCTCCCAGCAGGCACAACCCCCATTTGTATGTAAGTCTTAAACGGGGGCGCTTTCAATTATCGGCTGCCCGGGCTGTGTATTCCTATGGCGACCTTTACCTCAATTTTCGAAAAACGTTCGAAAAAATCGCGCTTCCCTCCGATCACAGCCGGGTATTGCTATTAGGCCTTGGCCTGGGTAGCATTCCTCTTATGTTGGAGCGGGTCTTTAAAAGACGATATCATTTCACAGCAATAGAATTGGATGAGCAGGTGATCGCACTGGCGGAAAAATATGTCCTGCGCGACTTACAGGCGCCGATCACCTCTGTTTGCGCGGATGCCTGCGCCTTCATGTTACAACAAACGGAAACCTTTGATCTAATATGTATGGATGTTTTTCAGGATGATCAGACCCCCGCCGATTTTGAAAAGAGGGAATTCCTGAAAGCCCTTCAGGAAGCTTTGACGCCGGACGGAACGCTGATCTACAACCGCCTGGCCTATTACCCGGAAGACAGAGCGCTTAGTCGCCATTTTTATGAAGGTTCCTTCTCCGAAATCTTTCCCAATGCGGAAGTACTGGACGTACAATCGAATCTGATGTTGCTCGGCTACGGCGCGCCTTGATGTCCGTTTATTGGTATGGAACGCGTCTGATTATACAGGCGAGGGCGGCAGCATTCAGCAGTGAGAATCGTCAAAACTGAGGTAAGTCTTGACTTTCCGTGTGTTTGTTGTTAAATTGCTGAGATAAAAACCTCAGTTATGGAAAGGAAGTGCCAGGAATGCGGCTCCGGGCTTCGGGGGCGCAGTGATCAAAAATTTTGCAGTAGTGACTGCCGATCTGCTTTTCACAATCGCCGCCGTCAGCAGCAAAGTGCCTTTTTTCGGGAAATAAATTGTGCATTGGCAAAAAATCGACGTCTGCTTTTGAAGCTCAACCCGGATGGCAAAACCACCGTGGGTTTAGAACAACTACGAACCGCAGGCTTTGATTTCCATTACTTTACCCATACCTACCGAACCCGATCCGGCCGGATTTACTATTTCTGTTATGATCAGGGGTATACTCGCCTGGCTGGGAATAAAATCCTGTTAGTGGTGCAACAGTGCTATATGGGATCAAATAAAAAGGCTGACGTATGAACGTCAGCCCAACAAACTAAGAGTGTATGAAACAGAATCTTTATAACCAGGATTTTCAGAATTCTTGCACATTATGTAAATGGCCTGGGTCCTGAAATGTTTAGGGAAAACATGCTAAAGGCAAAACTAAAGGTAAATCCACAGAAGTCCATGATACTCTTACAAAAGTACATAAAATCCCAAAGCCAACTGTATTCCGCAGGCAAGCTGTTTTTCCTATTTCGTGACGATACCGTTTTCCAGGTCCTCATAAAACGACTCAATATAAAGAGTTATTTCTTTGCGGGATCGTTTAGATAAAAGTTCAAACTGATCAACATAAGCCAGTAACTCTGGCTTTTTCGAACGAAAAAAATCAAAACATTGGTGGAGTTCCTGATCGCTTTCCGCAAGACCCAGGAAAACACGATCCTGAACGCTACTCAACTGATAATCCTGGTTGGGTACTGCATAACCAGCATTGACCAGCCCGCAGAAATCGAAATCATAGGGCACCACATAGAATTTGCCCTCCTTTTGGCAGTTGATCAACTTTAGGTTGCGGATCATGGGTACCGACCAATCCGCATTGCCTACCATGTACTGAAAAACCGAGGCTATGTGGAGGTTTTGCTGTTCAAAAGCTATTTTGGGAACAGAATAACAGGTATCACAAACCTTTCCATCCAGGCGGTCCTCAATGGTTTCTTCATCTTCAAGAAGGATACCCCAGCCCTTGGTTTTCCTTTTACTTTTGGTATCCTGGTACACTACCTTCACCAACTGGGTGCGATAACTTAGAGGCGTGATAATACTATATAATTGGTAGGTTAGATATTCTCTTAGAATATTTTCCTCTGCCTCTTTACTATCCATACAATGGGTGACCAGCTTAAGCTTATCGTCCTTTTTCAAGCCTCTTTCTTCTAATTCACCTTTATCGAAGTTTAGCATCAGGGGAGGGAAATCACAAATGTGGCGGCGGTATTTGCCCCGAACCCGAACCTTTAATTCCAGCTTATCGATTTGTTGATCCGCCCTTGTAAAGGATAAATAGGCATCCTGATAGTCATCATTTTTTCGATTTTCTTCCAATTGTTCAAAATCGAAGGCCAGGTGCAGGTCGACGACCTCTTGGTAATTCAGCTGGTCAAAAAGGGTACTTTTTTGTGCCTGGAGACTAAAAGACAAAAAAAGTAGCCCAGAGAGGATCCACCTAAAGAAGGGGGCATGATTGTTTACTCCAGGTTTATGGTGCATCCGGGCCTGAGTCTTCGGTTGTATGGTAACGGTTGGGGTTGGGCAATTGGCGACTGGTTTATCGCCCCTTCTGAAGCCAGTTGTCCATGGACTTGGGTACTTAATTGGAGTCGAAGGCAATAATTGGGGCAGTTTATTCTTCAACCTCAAAAAAGGGGATGTTGGGGAGATGCTTAAGGTACTCATGGTAAAGATGATAGGTTTATTAAGGCGTTCATTTACCACTCAAGTTCGATAAAAAAATTGCCTTTTAAAATTACAACAGACAAATACTTGGAAATTGTAGATGAACACTAGCAGGGGCTAAAAAAGGGCGGCTACCTGAGCTCTGCCAAGGTGGACGACAGGGGCAGATCCGGTCTTACGACCTTCATAGGAAAGGCGTAATTGCAGCAGCTTTCCAATTTGTTGATTGAGGGTCACTCCCCATTGCCAGTTTCGGCCATCCTGTAGCCCATTGAGAATGGCAAAGCCTATTGGGCCGGATGGGTCTCCACGGTAATCGACAAGGGTGAAGGCGAGAGAAGTCTGCAGATTGGAAGTTGCGGCCTTGCTAAAAGAACTGTTCCAGGCCAACCGAACCCGTTCGGCCTGGTCCCCGGCCTCTGGAAGGCGGTCTTCATCGCGCTGCCATTCCATGCTGACCCCTGATTGGAAGCGGGCGGAAGGGATCCAGGAAGCCTCCAGGCGGGTTCGAAAAAAATATATGGTGTACTCGTTTTCTTCAAAAAACTGGGAACCCCGCTCCTGTTGCCCATTCCTTATAGTCCCTTCGAGGCGGATGGCATCAATGGGGCTCCACCTGGGGCGTAGAACCCCTTCCCTTCGGCTTCGGCTTTCAAAGCCTGTCGTTTGAGCGATTTTAGAACGATTCTCCGTCCACTCTGCCTGCAGTTCGAATCTGCGATCTCCTCGATTATAAAAAAGAAGCTGTCGGAAAAGGGAAGTTGTGGAGACCAGGTTGGTGTCCGATAATTCGATCTGGAGGGGATTCCAGACGAAGTTGGAGGAGGCCGAGCTGACTTTCCGGTTGACATTTAGAGTGGTCTGGCTCGACAACTTTCCTAAAAATTGTCTGAATTTATCTTTTGAATTGAACCAGGCAATACGGGGTTCTATCTGCAGGCTTTGGTTAAGCCCCACCTGATTGGTCTGAATAAAGCTATTGGAAAAAACACTTACCCGGATGTAATCAGCGATGTCGGGAAAAGGGGCAAGTGCCATTTCATTGGGTTGAATGATGCCATCGTTATTGTATAGACTATCCTGCCAAATATAGGTGCCTTCTCCTGCGGCTACTTTGATGTAGGTGAATTCTCTTCTGGGTTCCTGGCCGGATCCGAGTTCATACCGACTGTTCGCCCGAATAACGCCTTTCCAGAGTTGTAGACCGAGATCGATCCTTCCCAGAAGCGTATTAAGAGAGGAGCTATCGACCAGTTCCCTATTTCGGAAAGTTAGTTGCCCTCCCAGTCGAAGCCCTTTTCCAGACCAACTTCCTTCAAAACCGAGCTCTCGGGTTTTGGCGTATGCTTCAAATTGTGCTTCTCCGGCCTGTTGATCTGTTCGGTTTTGGAAGTACATATTACCGGACCAGCCTTCTTCTGAAAGTCGATGCAGGAACAGTCGGTATTGGTGATTAGCAAAGCTTTGGGGGAGCAGGTTTTTAGAAGTACTGTCTTCTCGACGATTGAACTCTCCGCTGGCAGCGGCTCCTATTTCCCAGTTTTTGTTTTTGAAAAGCCGGTATGCGGTTTCGAGTTGGGGGCGATAAAACTGCCGGTCTGCTCCGGATTGGGTCGCATTTAGCAGATCTGCTCCGATCTGCAATCGCCAGGAGGGATTTTGATAATCGGCCAGGATGCGATGTCTCAGTGCGCTGTAGGCGTTCGATCGAAGGAAAGCCCCGAGGTCGTATTCGATATTGGTATGTGGGGCCAAAAGTCGAAGGCGTGCGGTGACGAGTTGCTCATTGGCGGATGTGGCGTCTGTCTGGCCGCTAAAATCTGCTAACCCCCAATCCCGAAGGAATTCCGGGTTCCTCCAGGGGGCGATCCCGTTGAAAGTAGCCTGAACGAACTCATAGTCAATCCCGGCTTCTAATTGCCAGTCTGGTTCCGGGCCCTGGGAGAGGGGGAGCAACTGGTCAAAGCTACCGAAAAAAGCAAGTCCCTGATTATCGCTGTTGTCCAGTTGGGAAAAACGATTGAGGTCGGTATTGTCGAAGGCAAGCTCGGATTGAAGGTTTCCCTTCCCAACCTTCACCTGTCCGCCAAGGGTCAATACCTGCTGCTGTCTGGGGGCTGTTAAGCGGACCACCGGTGCATAATCACCGGAAAGGCGGCAGGTAGTTGGGTCGGGAGCCACCCAGCGATAGACGCGCTCATTTGCGAATTGAGTAGAATCGAGCCGGTAATTACCGTTTCCCTGGCCAACAAAGGTCCAACGGGCGGTAAACAAAGCCTTGGCCGGGTCTTTACTGAAGACCAGAATGCTGTCAGAACCACAACTGGTTAGTGTGTCGCGCCATTCGTACATGGCCCGTCCCGGGGAGAACAGTTCTTCCTGCCTTACCCCCGAAGCCACTGCCAGCAAGGGATTATCGCCTGCCCCTTCCAATATTTCGATTTCTGACTCACTCAGATCACTGGAGTTGCGCCCGTCCTGCTCACTGTATAAATGGGCATAAAAAGACCAATCTTCGCTGCTGATCGCGGACTGAAGCGTGTAAAGGGAGCGGAGGTAATTTTGGTCGGCATATTCGAATTCGATGATGATACGGCTTTCCTGCCGAATGAGTAAGCGGGGCATGAAGGTGATCTCGCCCTGATTATAGTCGATGATGTAATCATTTTCCACTCCCCGCTCCAAAGGACGGCCATCCAGCCAGACCCTTTCTGTTCCGGCCAGAATGATGATAAATCGTTCTCCCTGACTACCTTCTAGTCGGTAGGGCCCCTGGTTTCCCTCTTGGATGGAAAGCAGGTTCCTTCCAAATTTCCCTCTGGAAACGGCCAGGCTAGCCTGGTTGCTGATCTGGAGTTTTTTCCCGGCAGTAAGCTCGTTTTTTACGGTGGCTCCCTGTAATTTTTTAAAATATCGGAGGAAATGTTCAGGGCCGGAGCTGATCTCGTAGTCACCCGCGATCAATTCATTAGGGCCCTTATCTAGAGCAATGAATACCCGATCGAATTCCCTTAGTTGGCGCGTATTGCCTTCTGGCTGAATAGGGATGTTTTCATCACTGATGGCTGCCCGAAGGCCGATACCGTCCCCTAATTCTCCGGCCAGCTGGAGATTTAAGCTGGAGTTAAGGGTCAGATCTTGCCGGTTCCCGACTGAAAACCCTCGGGTGAAAGCTCCACTGTATTGCAAGCCGGGAAACCGGATGAGTGGGTTGGTGTTCGCTTCGGGTTGAAGCGCTAATCCGATTAGAGGGCCGGTACTGTCCCTGGTTAAACGACTGCTATCGAGTAGGCTAAAAGACTGTGTTAAAGAGATCGGAGCTAATCGAAAACGGACCTCCAGGGGAAAGGGAAGGCTGTCGACCAGCCAAATTAATCGGTTGCCCTGCAAGCTCCAACTGGAATCCGGAAGGGGGATTTTGTCTTCTGCGGCCATAATAATTATAGAAGCAGGGAGGACGGGCCGGTCCCCGGAAAGTAGAATGGGCTCCCTGGTTTCAACGATCACCCGTTGGAGATTAGAAAGGGTTTGGGCGGTTAAATGGCCAATTCCACAAAAGCCTGGTAAAAAGCATAAAAAAATAATTAAAAATCGTTTCATCCCGCGAACCTTTCCAAATGGTGGGAATTTGTATTTTTGTACCTTAAATATAAGTAGGGTTAGAAGTCGTTTTTAAATTATCGGCCTTTTGGCCATTCGAGCTTTAAACAGGTTGTCCAATACCTTAAATTTAAAACCTATTCGAAAGGGCTAACCGGATATCCGGAAGTTTATTGCCTCTCTATGAATAAGTAGGTTTAGATGGGTGATAAAAATTACTTGCGTAAACCCTAATAGTTATATATTTTTGGGAGGCGCTAAAGAAGTCCTGGAAGGAACTACCCTTCAAGTAGGGCTAATCCTGTACCAAAAGGATGGCCCTGCCCAATTTCCGATTTAATACGTTCCCAATTTATTTGACTCTTTGCACACGAAGGATTTTCATTCTAGTGCCTTCTTTGCCACTATAATTAAAAAACCTCAATTTATAAACCTAAGCGGTATTTAATACCCATGAACTAAAACAAGGACAAATGGGACGACCTTTACTACTATGCGCATTAATGACACTTGCCTGGCTACATTCCCCAGTGGTGAAAGCCCAGGACATAGACATTGCCTTATTTCGAACTTACGATGGCACTTATAATAATTTGATGCATCCCGAATGGGGTTCAGCAGGCGAGAATTTGCGGCGGATGGTTCCGGCTCGCTATGTGGATGGGGTTGCCATGCCTTTAGGTGAGGAGCTTCCCAACCCTCGGGAAGTGAGTAACGTTCTCGTTGCCCAGGATGAGCAATTCCTTGCGGATCCAATGAACCTGAGTGATTATTTCTGGGTTTGGGGGCAGTTTCTGGATCATGATTTTGGGCTTACTCCCGATGGAGAAGAACCGATGCTAATTCCAGTGCCTCAGGGGGATCCCTGGTTTGACCCCTTTGGCGAGGGTCGGGCCGTTATTCCAGCCTTGCGCAATCTTTTTGATACGACGACTGGTTCCGATCCAGATAACCCAAGGGAGCACCCTAACATTATTACCGCTTTTATCGATGGTTCAGGTGTGTATGGATCTGATGAGGAAAAAGCAAATTGGCTGCGGACTTTCCAGGGCGGTAAGCTCAAGGTGTCTAGCGGGAATAACCTCCCCTATAATACGCTTACGGGAGAGTTTAGTGCTCCTATCGATATTACTGCACCTCATATGGATAACCCGGTTGGACTGACTCAAAAGTTGTTTGTCGCCGGAGACCCCAGAGCTAATGAAAACCCGGCACTGGCATCCATGCATTTATTATTCGTAAGGGAGCATAACCGTTTGTGCGATGAGCTGGCCCAGCAACACCCTGAATGGGATGACGAAGATCTGTATCAACATGCCCGCAAAATGGTTGGAGGAATGATCGCTTCTATAACTTATAATGAATGGTTACCAACTGCTGGAGTGAATTTACCTCCTTATCAGGGATATGATCAAGAGGACCACCCTCAGGTATTCAATGGATTTACGGGAGCTGCCTTTCGGTTGGGGCACACCTTTTTGAACAGCCAGTTATTGCGGTTACGAAATGATGGAAGGAGATCGGCTACAGGGCATGTAAGCCTTCGGGAAGCCTTTTTTGATCCCTTTAAGCTAGTCGAAGGCCAGGGCCTGGAACCCTTTCTTCGTGGAATGGCTGTACAAACACAGCAGCAAATGGATGCACGCATTGTTGACGATGTTCGAAACTTCCTGTTCGGTGCTCCCGGGGCCGGTGGCCTTGATCTGGCTGCCATTAATATTAGCCGGGGTCGCGAACGTGGGCTGGGAAGTTATGAGGATTACAGAAGAGCCCTTGGGCTTGGGGCTATTCGTATTTTCCAGAATATTTCAAATGATCCTCTTTTGAACAGGGCTTTAGAAGACGTCTACGAGGATACGAAGAATATCGACCCCTGGGTAGGGATGCTGTCTGAAAAACGCCTGGAAGGGTCGCTCTTTGGAGAAACACTGACAGCCTTTCTCACCCGCCAGTTTCGGGATTTACGAGATGGCGATCGGTTCTTTTTTGAAAATGATCCCTTGCTGAGTTCAAAGGAAAAGGCGTTTATCCGGAAGACTACCCTGCATGACATTATCATGCGCAATAGTGAGGTCAATTTAATCCAGGATAATGTGTTTCGAGCCACACCATTTGATGAGATCTGTGATAATATGACCATTGGAATAGACGGGTTTGTTTATACCATGGATCACCAGCCCATCGCACATGTTGATGTTGTGTTGAATATGGAGAATAGCCCCCAAAGCTGGACAACGGACGAGGATGGATGGTTTGGTTTCGAAGGAGTCCCGGCTTGTGATAGCAAATCTCTTTCCGCAGATAAGTTATCGGACGATTATACCAATGGGGTTACTACCTATGACCTTGTCCTCATTCAACGACACATCCTGGGAATTAACCCGTTTCGGAACCCGTACCAGTATTTTGCTGCCGATGTTAATGAATCCGGAACGATCTCTGTTACCGATATGATCGCGCTGCGTAAGTTGATCCTTCGGGTAGAGGAAGATCTTCCTGCAGGAAAAGCCTGGACCTTTATACCTGCCAGCTTTGAATTCAATGAGTTCCAAAATCCATTGGATCAAAGAGTTTCGAATACGATGGAATTCGACTTGACTAACCAGGACATGTCCCAGGAATATATCGGTATTAAGCTGGGTGACGTCAATAATACGGTTAGTCTGGACGATGAGGACTTGCGTTCAAAGGAGAACCCTTTGGAGCTTTCCCTGGAAAATGCCGCTTTAGCTGAAGGAGAAGTTCGAACCGTTGCTGTTCAGGCTAAGCTTTCGGAAGATCTTGCTGGGTTTCAATTTGCCTTGGCAGCAGATAATCGTGTACTGGAAATCCTGGAGGTCTCCAATGGCCCGGATGGCCTGCTCCATTCAGAGCAATTGAATTTGGAGAAGAACTTGAATCAGCTAATGGTTAGCTGGACAGGCGAGAAGGTAAACTTTGAAGCGGGCAAAAATAAGCTTTTTGAGATCAGCGTTCGGGCTCGGAGGCCACTTCAACTACAGGACGCCTTGTACCTAGACCAACGCTTAATGCAGGCTGAAGCCTACGATGAAGATTTGAGCATTAGAGGGGTGAAGATCGTATCTCCTGCAGGCTCGTCTGCTTTTACCGTCTGGCAAAACCAGCCTAATCCCTTTAATGATGCCACTATAATCCCATTCGAACTTAATGAACCAGCCCAGATTATACTGGAAGTATTTGATCTTTCAGGGCGCGTATTGCTCGAGCGCTCTGGTCAATTTGGGGTTGGAGCCCATCAGTTTGAGTTAAGGAAAGATCAACTGCCTGGGAGTGGTTTGATGTACTATCGGGTTTCAAATGGCTTACAATCCCGAAGTTTTAAAATGAATGTGCTAAACTAAATCAGTCCGCTTCTGGAGCGGAGGTACTGGCTCAGCGAAAATTAAAGCCGACGGTCCTTTTTCACTTGGAGAACCGTCGGCATTTTTTATTTTACGAAGAAATCTAGGAAAATGCACTATCCACATCTTTTAGCGCCTTTGGATTTGGGGTTCACTCAATTGAAGAACCGGGTGCTTATGGGGTCCATGCACACAGGGCTGGAAGAGAAAAAAAAAGGGTTCGAAAGGATGGCTGCTTATTTTGCCGAACGGGCAAGGGGAGGAGTAGGATTAATAGTTACAGGGGGTATTGCCCCGAACAGAGAAGGTTGGGTAGGGCCTTTTTCCGCAAAGTTGAGTACCCGGGCAGAAGCCAGGAAACATCAGCTGATCACACAAGCCGTACAGGAGGAAGGAGGTAAAATATGTATGCAAATACTGCATACCGGTCGCTATGGTTATCATCCTCTTCTTGTAGCACCCAGTGCAATAAAATCACCCATTACTCCTTTCAAGCCGAGGGCTTTAAGCCAGCGTGGTATTAAGCGAACGATCAAAGCCTTTGTTCGAACGGCTACCCTGGCCCGGGAGGCTGGTTATGACGGAGTGGAGATCATGGGATCTGAGGGGTATTTGATCAATCAGTTTATCGTCAGGCGTACCAATCATCGGAAAGATAAATGGGGAGGTTCTTATGAAAACCGGATCCAGTTCCCCCTTGAGATAATCAGAAGGACGAGGGAAGCTGTAGGGGAGGATTTTATCCTTATTTACCGGCTGTCCATGCTAGATCTGGTAGAAGAGGGGAGCACCTGGGAGGAGGTGGAGTTTTTAGCAAAGAAGGTGGAGGAGGCTGGGGCTACCATCATCAATACGGGTATTGGTTGGCATGAAGCTCGAATACCTACCATTGCCACCCAGGTTCCCCGTGGAGGTTTTAGTTGGGTCACTCGACGACTTATGGGGAAGGTTAATATCCCGCTGATCACCACCAACCGGATCAATACCCCTGAGGTGGCCGAAAAAATTCTAGAAGAAGGGCAGGCGGATATGATCTCCATGGCTCGGCCCTTTCTTGCAGATCCGTTTTTTGTTCAAAAAGCCGCTGAAGGGCGGGCTGATGAGATCAACACTTGTATCGGGTGTAACCAGGCCTGTCTGGATCATGTATTCGAACGCAAACAGGCTAGTTGCCTGGTCAATCCCAGGGCAGCTTATGAAACCGAGTTAAATTACCTGCCCACCAATGCATCTAAACGAATTGTCGTGGTAGGTGCCGGACCCGCAGGGCTCGCCTGTTCTACTATACTAGCAGAGCGTGGTCACCAGGTAGATCTTTTTGAAGCATCAGATCAGATTGGAGGACAGTTTAACCTGGCGAAGCGTATTCCAGGGAAGGAGGAGTTTTATGAAACGCTCCGGTATTTCAAGCGTCAGATTGAACTGCAAGGTGTCCATCTTCACCTTAACCGTAAGGTGGAGGCCGATTTTCTTCTCCAAAAAAAGTATGATGCCGTTATTCTCGCTACGGGAGTTAGCCCTCGTAAGATTGAGGTACCGGGGATTGATCACCCAAAAGTGGTTGGATATACAGATGTACTCAACGGTTCTGTTGATGTAGGTGAGCGCGCTGCAATCATTGGAGCTGGTGGTATTGGGTTTGATGTGGCGGCCTATTTGGTACATCAAAATGAGCAAGGGGTTCCCACTGTCGAAGCTTTTGCAAAGGAATGGGGGATCGATACCGGCTTTGAGCAGGCAGGAGGGGTAGTTGCTCCCCAGGCTGCCCCTTCTCCGAGAACGGTTTACCTATGCCAGCGTTCGAAAGGGAAAGTAGGTGCTAAATTAGGTAAGACTACTGGTTGGATCCACCGAACAGAACTTCGGAAGAAGGGAGTTGAAATGATCTCTAATGTCACCTACCAATCCATCGACGACCTGGGCTTACATTTGTTAGTTGATGGGGAATCAAAATTACTAGAAGTTGATCAGATTATAGTATGTGCCGGCCAGGAGCCCCTAAAAACTCTTTATACTCCTCTGGAGAAGAAAGGATGTGAGGTATATCTCATTGGAGGAGCCGACGAAGCGCGGGAACTGGATGCCAAACGTGCCATTGAACAGGCTGCTCGCCTGGCTGCAGCCCTCTAGCGTTCCACATAATGTTAAAAACTCGGATTTTTTCAGTTTTACCCTGTCTAAGTTTGTATGTCAGCGATAAAAAAAATACTTTTGTATAAGTAGGTAATATCACATAATCCCATGACAATGACTTTCACTTCTTTACTTGGAAGAAAGTTTCTTTCCTGTAGTTCTATCCCGATCATGCTTGAAAAGCTTTCCGTTCTCAGCGTTTTCTTGCCTAAACAATTTATTTCAAATATACCCTTGAGACTTGGGTGAATCGAAAAAATAGCGAGTTTCGGAGCAATTTTCCTTCGCTCGTTCTTTATTTTTTCGATTTACATATGTAGATTCGCCTTTGTTTCTACTCTATGACGACCACTATTGCGACCTGAAGAACGACCTTTACGAACCAGTATGACAATTGAATTGGCTATTTCTTTTTATCATAATCTTATTCTTTAACCTAATTTCTACAAATTGTAATCTTATGGGAAAGACGAATTTTACTTTCGTTCGTCCAGTCCGTTCGGTTACTTGCGCCTTGGGCTTCAGCTTTCTAGTTGCTGCCCTTGCTGTACTTATGCCCCAGACTGCTTATGCGCAGACTGGAGCTAGCTGTATCAGCTTCACGCAAGTATTATTGGACGAGAACTGCG
>CAYZMS010000049.1:0-20033 GCA_964479625.1 uncultured Saprospiraceae bacterium | reverse complement strand
TTCAAAGGCGTTCTACCAAATTTTCAAAGAAACTTTTTTTCCAGTGGCACTTGTTCTTATTTTTTGTTCACTGGCTTAATTCTCCGTCATTATATATTTAAAAGCACAACCACTTTTTGGGGAAATGTGTTTTAATAAAAGAACCTAAATTTTAAGCTCAATGAAAAACTCATTTTTGTTTACCCTTTTTGTTATGCCCTTCCTTTTTTTTGCTTGTGAGGAGGATAACAATGGTAGTGACGAGGCCGTGCTGACCTTAACTGTTGCAGGCTTTTACGAAGAGGCTCCTTTACAGATGTTTGAAGAGACCTACGCCTATGAAGACGGAATGAATATCCAGTTCCAGTTATTCCAATTCTATATTTCGGATTTTTCCTTGTTGAAAGCCGACGGAACTGCCGAAGAAATTTTAGACATTGAACTGGCCTCCTTTAAGGATGTCACTAGTGAGGATGCAGCTCTGGAGGGCCTGCATTTTACCATTCCGGACGTACCCACCGGAACCTATACCGGGGTTCGGTTTGGATTGGGGGTTGCGCCGGATATGAATGCGACCAGCCCTGCGGATTATACCCCACCCCACCCGCTGGATGATCATTACTGGTCATGGGCAACCGGATATGTCTTTACCAAAATTGAAGGGCTTGCAGATCTGGATGGGGATGGGAGTCTGGAAACCCCCATTACCTTCCACTCTGGAAAAGATCCCTTCTACCGCACGGTAGAGATACCAATGAGCTTTTTAGTACAGGGAGGGGCAGGCAACCAGGTGGGCTTGGAGGTGGACCTGAAAGAGGTACTGGCACCTGATTCCCAAAACTTTCTGGATTTCAGAGAGACGCCAATCGATCATTCGAAAAACGAAGAAGTAGTAGAGTTCCTGTTGGGGAACCTGGCGAATGCTTTACAGGTAAAAAATAATTAATGGTGAAAAAATGGGGGGTGCTGGCGGCTTTACTGCTGGTGGTGACAGGCTGGTATGCCTGGCTTGCGACCACTAAAACGACACCTTTTTACCTGGAGGAAGACCATCGTTTCATCTCCATGCAAATCCCCGAGGACAACCCGCTGACAATAAGTGGGGTCGAATTGGGACGGCAACTTTTTTTTGATCCCATTTTATCGAGGGATAGCAGCATATCCTGTGCTACTTGTCATCAGCCCCGGCTGGCATTTACGGATGGAAAGCGCATCGCTACAGGAATAGACGGCAGAAAGGGTGCCCGATCAACGATGAGTCTGGTTAATGTAGGCTACTACTACAAAGGGCTGTTTTGGGATGGCAGGAGTCAATCGCTGGAAGCACAGGCTTTGCACCCGGTCACCAATCCTGTCGAAATGGATGCCGACTGGTCGGAGGTCCTCCATCGGCTGAAGCACCATAAAAGGTATGTGCGCCTTTTTCGAAAGGCCTTTGGGCTCTCAAAAGAGCAAATAGATAGTATTCATGTGGCCAGGGCATTAGCACAATTTCAACGTACCCTAATAAGTTACAACAGCAAATTTGATAGCGTAATGCGGGAGGAGGCTGCATTCACCACCGCCGAAAAAAGAGGGTGGGCCATTTTTTTCGATGCGGACCCTAATGTCCCACATGCAGAGTGCGGACATTGTCATGTAGACCCCCTTTTTACGAATTTAGGTTTCGAGAATAACGGACTTGACCCCGTTTCCAAACTAGAGGAATACCCTGATCAGGGTCGCTTTGCTCATACGGGAACCCACTGGGATAGGGGAAAAATGCGGGTGCCTACCCTGCGTAATATCGAATGGACTGCACCCTATATGCATGATGGGCGATTTGCTACTCTTGACGAGGTCCTGGATCATTATATTTCAGGGGGGCATCGAGCGGCCAACGTTAGTGCAAATGTTCGAAAATTGACTTTGAGCCAACAGGATAAAGCAGATTTAATTACGTTTTTGAAAACGCTTACTGATCGACAAGTATTGAAGCATGAATAAAGTGGTTAAAAAGATCCCTGCTAAGGGGCTTAAGCTATTGGTTTTAGCTGGATTCGTCTTGTTTTCTTCTTGCAATGGAGATGCTGAAGATCCGCAGCCCTGCGATAATTGTAATGGAGAGGATGATGTGATAGAGGCGGTTTACCAACCCACGGCCCATACCTTTGATCTGCCGAATGGTTTTCCCGACCCTATAGTACCCTCCGATAACCCCATGACAGAGGAAGGGGTCGCTTTGGGGCGCATGTTGTTCTTTGATCCCATATTGTCCTCCGATAGTTCGATGTCCTGTGCAAGCTGTCATCAGCCTGCTTTGAGTTTCACTAATGGGATGGCTGTAAGTCAAGGGGTGCTTGGCATAAGCGGTAAGCGAAATTCTATGGCATTGGTCAATCTGGCCTATAATGCCCGGGGATTTTTCTGGGATGGCCGGGCAGCTTCTCTGGAGGAACAGGCCCTGATCCCAGTGGAAGATCATATCGAACTTAATGAGGATTGGGCACAGGTGGAGGAGAAATTGCGCCGACATGCTCAATATCCCGTTCTTTTTCGGGAGGCGTTTGGCATCGAAAGAAAGGGTGAGATTAGCCGGGACCTGGCAGTAAAAGCGATCGCACAGTTTGAACGCACGCTGATCAGTGGCGACTCCCGCTATGATCAAGTGATTGGAGCACAGGAGGGGTTTCCCACAGATTCCGAACAACGTGGCCTGCAACTGTTCTTTATTGAAGATGATCTGGATGTGATGCACCCGGGCTGTTCGCATTGCCACTTTAACCCACTGTTTACCAATAATGCCTTTTTTAATAACGGCCTTGATTCTATAGCTACTCTTTCTGACTTTACAGACCTTGGGCGTGGAGGGGTAACCGGCCGGGAGTTTGACAATGGGAGATTCAGGACGCCCACTCTTCGCAATATTGCCCTAACTGCTCCTTATATGCACGATGGCCGTTTTTCTACTCTAGAGGAAGTTCTGGACCACTATGCCAGAGGAGGACACAATGCACCCAATGAAGATGCCAATATTCAACCGTTCATTCTTAGCGAACAGGATAAACAGGATTTAATCGCTTTTCTGAATATGCTCACCGATACGAGTTTCCTGAATAAGCCGGAATTTTCGAATCCTTTTAAGTAAATCGGCAAAAAAATCCCCTTTTTCCTCATTCTTTTCCAGTATTTTTTCACCTTAAAGACATTCAATCTATTATTTATCAATGATTTATCCAGAATTACAATCCACTTTAAATTTTCACAATAGAGGTATTTTGTCCTTGGGATAGACAGGATAAATGAAGATGTTTGTAATGTCAAATGAACGAAACGGCTAAAGCGCCGTTCGCGAATCTGCTAAAATGGGATTTTTAGTTTGCTAAATAGTAAGTCGGGCTGTGGGAGGTTCGACTTACTATTGCAACTACTCGTTCGACACTAGATTGATAGCAATTTCTGCAAGATATAATGTTCATGGGATTATAATTTCAATAAGTCGTATGGCGAAAGCAATGCGACTTATTTTTTTGTCTGCATCCCTGAGAAAAGGGGTAATTGGTTTGAGTTCTCCGCTGCGGACGATGTTACTAAAATAAATGTTAAATCTTCCATTTTTTTGTACCAACGCCTTTGGTAAAACAGTTTTGCTAGCAACTATCTATCGGGTGTTTTCCAATCACCCAGGCGACTTTCGAAGCGGTCGCCTTTTCTATCTTGGCATACTTTTCTAGGTATATTCATGGGATTATAATTTGTTAGTAGTTTGGTCGCACCAATTTGGTGCGACTTTTTTCCACCCTTTTTTCTTCGAATGCGTTGGTTCCCTGCGTAAACTTTCTCTTCCTTATTGAAAATATGCCTAAAATTCCGTTACTTTGGGTCAGGTAGAAAAATGAGCTACATCACTCCATGACGCGTCAAACCTTGCGCGCGAAGTGCCTCGGATTTATACTCTTCACTTAGGAAAGCCTATTCCGTTTCCCCGGTTGTAAGGCCCTTTCGTATTGGGGAAGCCAGAAATGGATCAATTGAGACTTGGTTTTCAGGCGTATATGCTTTAATCAAATTAATTTTTTATTAATATTAACCTGTTGAAGAAAATCTACTAACCGGGCCGTTCGAAATCTTTTCGAACGGTCGCTGACTAACAAATTATGAATCCGATGAAAAATGTTCCTGGCCTTAGTGAGCAGGGAGGGTTGGTTGAAACAAACAGCAGATGGGGGTCTGTTTTGCTGGTTGCCTTCCTTGTACTGAGCCCCTTACTAGCTATAGGCCAATTTACCCTGAGTTTCGAAAAAATGGATCTCATGTGTTACGGTATTCCCCAAGGGTCGATTACCGTTAACCCTGTTGGTGGTGCAGCTCCCTATACATATCAGTGGAGTAACGGCGCTACCACTCAAACAATTGAAGGACTATTGGCCGGGACGTATTCCGTTACGGTCACTGACAATACCAATGCAACGGCTACGGGTTCCGTAACCTTGACGCAACCGGATATCATTGGGGCCATTGTTACCAAAGATGTTTGCGAAGCTCCCTTCACGATAACGGTTGAAGCCACAGGAGGAGAGCCTCCCTATCGATATAGATGGGACACCGGACAGGATGGGAACTCCATTACCGTTACAGAGGAGCGAAAATACTGCGTAACTATTACCGATGCTGCCATGTGTGGGCGGGTAGAGTGTGTCCCCGTGGAATTAGTCCCTGTGGATGTAGATGTGGAAGCCACCGATGTGACCTGCCCCGGAGCGGAGGACGGCATGATCGAAGCTTTCCCTGAGGGGGGAGAAGCGCCTTTTACTTATGCCTGGAGCAATGGAGATAGCGGGAAAAAAATTACCGGGCTGGCACCTGGTACGTATACAGTCACCCTGACTGACGATAACGGTTGTACGGCCACCGCCACGAGGCAGGTCATCGATCAGGGTCCTTTCACTACAATCATAGATGCGATTGACCCCACCTGTGCCGGAGAAATGGACGGCTTTGTAGCAGCCTTGCCCAATGGTGGAACGGCCCCCTACACGTATTTGTGGAATACCGGCGCTACCACCCAGGCCTTGATCGGTTTAAGTGCTGGTGGATATGCCGTTACTGTTACAGATGATAATGGGTGTACGGCAGAAGCTAATGTTTTACTGATCGAACAGTCTAATCTTTCTCTAAAAGTTTCCGGAACGGACGAAACCTGTCCTGAGTTTGAGGATGGAACGGCGGTCGCTGTTCCTTCCGATGGCTTACCACCCTATCAATATGACTGGAGCAACGGGCAAACCTCTTCCAGCATCAATGGCCTACCTCCCGGTGTTTATTCTGTTACGGTAACAGACCAGGCAGGTTGTGAAGCTACCGGCCAATACACTGTTGAGGCTGCTACTGAATTTACCCTGCGGGTTTCCGGAACGGATGTTTCCACCTGCGATGCCATGGATGGTACTGCCCGGGTAGAAGTTCTGTCGGGAGAACCACCCTTTTCTTATGAATGGAGTAATGGCGAAACCGTTTCTGTGATCACAGGACTTGGCCCCGGTACTTATACCGTGACGGTCACCAACGGAACGGAATGTGAAGCCATTGGGTCGGTTACTATTACTGAGCCTCCCTCCCTGACTGTAGAAATTAATGGCTCTTCCCTGGTTTGTGAAAACCTTCGTGACGGTTCCGCCACGGCTATGGTCATTGGAGGAATGCCTCCTTTCGACTACTTGTGGAATACCGGAGATACTACTGCTACTATTACAGATCTGGCGGCTGGAACTTATTCGGTAACGGTAACAGATGTGAATGGTTGTAGTGACGATGCCAGCATTACCATCCAAGAAGCAGAAGCCCCCGAATTGATCATCGAATCCACCAACATTGTTTGCGGTGGTGAGTCAGAGGGGGAGATTAATCTGAATATTGAAGGAGGAGAAGAACCTTATGCCATTGTTTGGAATAATGGTTCGGAAGATGAGGATCAATCAGATCTTGGTTCAGGTACGTATTCGGTCACCGTTACCGATGCCAATGGGTGTTCGAGTATAGCAGAGACGACCATTACGGTTGTCGAAGACATTATTTTGGAAGTAACTGTTCGCGACCTGCTGTGCAATGGGGATAATTCCGGTGGGGCCATTTTAAATATAACAGGCGGAGACGCCCCCTACGAAGTTGAATGGAGTACGGGAGACTCCGGCATGCAGATCGCAGGGGTCCCGGCCGGGAGTTATTCTGTGGTCGTAACGGATTCAAATGGATGTACGGCTACTGAATTATTTGAAATAATGGAACCCGATGCCCTTCTGCTCGATCTGGATGCAACTGATCTGGTTTGTGAAGGAGAGGCAGATGGACTTATACAAGCTACGGTAAGTGGAGGCACACCTGCTTATACATTCGAATGGAGTAACGGTGCCAACACAGAAGACCTGGCTGATCTCCCAGCCGGGACATACACCCTTACGGTTACTGATCAGAACGAATGTATTGCCACTGCTTCTGTTACCATAGAGGAAGCAGATGGTCCAGAAGTTACCATTGAAGCTACGGATATGGTCTGTGGCGGTGAAGACCAGGGTATGGCCGAAGCCATCGTTACCGGTGGAACCGCACCTTTTGAATACCTATGGCCCAATGGGGAAACTTCTGCAGCAATTACTGGCCTGGGAACGGGAACCTACACTGTGACCGTTACCGATGCCAATGGCTGTTTAGATTCCGCTTCGGTGAATATCATCGTAAATGGTAATATTCTTATTGATATTGTCGCCCAGGACGTTCTCTGCTTTGGCGATAGCACCGGAAGTGCTACAGCAACAGCTTCCGGAGGTGCGGAACCATATGTATACGAATGGAGTAATGGGCAGATCGGAGCCGATCTGACCGGCGTGCCTGCCGGCATGTACATGGTAACGGTTACCGACGGAAATGAGTGTACGGCTATTTCGAGCATTACCATTACGGAGCCCACCGAGTTGACCTTGCAATTACAGGGTACGAATATCATTTGCGAAGCTTCCGGTTCTGGTGTGGTTTCCGCCCAACCTTCCGGTGGTTCACAACCGTATTTCTATTCCTGGAATAATGGGGCTTCCACCGCAGTACTCGAAAACCTGGATGGAGGAACCTATGAAGTGACGGTTACTGACAATGCAGGGTGTACCATTACCGGATCCTTTACCATTGAAGAAGCGCCTAATCCCCAGTTGAGCCTGGATGCCACCGAAATGGTTTGTGACGGTCAGAATAACGGCACTATAGATGCTACGGTCACCTCCGGTACTTCGCCTTTCTCCTACGAATGGAGTAATGGGGCAAATACGGAAGACCTGAGCGGCCTTGGAACTGGAACTTACATCCTTACGGTAACAGATGCCAATGGCTGTACAGCCATCGACTCTGCCTCTATTCTTATCCTGGATGGCATAGATGTGGCTGCAGAGCCCATAGACGTAGCCTGTAATGGGGAATCATCCGGGGGAGTTACCCTAACGGTAGATGGAGGAATGGAGCCTTATACTTATGAATGGAGCAATGGACAAACTACTGCTGACCTGATTAATGTCCCCGCAGGAACTTACACCGTCACGGTGACCGATTCAGCTGCTTGTACAGGAACGGCAGAGGTTTCCATTGCTGAGCCTCCTGCTATTGCCATTAGTTTTGAAAAAACAGACCTGGACTGCGGTGCAGACAGCACAGGTAGTACTACGGTACTGGTGAGTGGCGGTACTTCTCCCTACAGTTTTGAATGGGATAACGGAGCATCCACTCAAACCATAGAAAACCTTCCGGCGGGAACCTACTCGGTGACCGTTACCGATCAGAATGAATGTACCGCAACTGCTATGGTCAGCATTCTTGATCCAGGAGTCTTACAGTGCACTATTGAAGTAGTATCACCACCCTCCTTCCCCGGTTCTACGGATGGAGTGGCATCTGTAACTGCTCGAAATGGAACACCACCTTACACCTATCTTTGGAGTAATGGCCAGACCGACTCCATAGCTACCGATCTTTCTACCGGCCCGGTTTCTGTAACAGTGACTGATGACCTGGGTTGTACGACCATCTGTGATCTGCCTACACTGACCCCAGAAGGAGCTTTGGTAGGGGATTACACTTGGCTGGACGCCAACAGGGATGGGATTCAGGATGAAGAAGAGATGCCGCTTCCAGGGGTTTTGGTGATCATCACTGCCGTTACAGAGGATAGTGTTTTTATAGATAGTATGTTCACCGATGAAAATGGCCTTTATCTTTTCCAGGTGCCTCCCGGCGATTACAAGATCACCTTCCTTCCTCCTTCTGATACCCTGGCTCCTACGGCTGCCAACCAAGGGGCAGATGATTCCGTGGATAGCGATATTTCCCTGGACAGTGAACTCATGACCGAAGTATTTACCCTGGAAGCAGGAGATGAAGATCTGACCAGGGATGCAGGGTGGTTTGGTGGACCAGATATTACGAATAATCCCTGTGTTTGCTTGAATAATGCCACCGATGAAGACGATGGACAGTTTGGAGAGACAGTAGTCGTAAAGGCTGCTACAGGAGAGACCTGGGTAGTTATTGAACAAATGGGCATGTCTACGCTTGACAGCCCGGACCCACCAGGCGAACCGATCGATGTGCCCCTGGGTACAGAATTGGAAGAGGTAGAGACCGGGGTTTATGAACTGCGTTTTCGGCATATTGATGAGTTGGGGTATTCAGTGGTGGTGTCTAATGGTCGCCACACCCTGAGCATTGAAAACACCTGTTTCTATCCAACTGTAGAGCTGGAGAATATTGATGAAGAATTAATCCTTTGTACCAATGATGATCCCTTTGTGCCCGAAGTAATAACTTCAGAACCCGGTACGGTAGAGTTTTTCTTAAACGGAGAGTCGATCGATACCATCTATCCTGCTGAATTAGAAGTAGGTGAGACCAATGTTCTGGAGGTAGTTTTTACCCCTGATACTACTGTTAACTGTGATGGAAGGGTCCTCTATACCGTTTTTACCGTAGTGGACGGCTGTTCATCCAAGTTGGGAGACTACGTCTGGTTAGATAAGGACGAAGATGGCATTCAGGATGCCAATGAGCAGGGAATCGGAGGAGTAAGGGTTATTTTGAAAACCCCCGATGGAGAAGGTGGCTTTGTTAGCGTGGATACTACCTTTACCGACCAAAGCGGTATGTACATGTTCGAGGTAGACTCAGGCGCTTACAAATTGTGTTTCCTTCCACCAAATGAATTCTACCTGGCTACAAAACAGTTCCAGGGCTCTAATGATAGCCTGGATAGTAACGTAGACCCGCTGACACTTATGTCGGATGTAGTTACGATCGGTTGGGCCGAAGAAAATCCAACCATCGATGCGGGCTTCTTCCTGGATTGTATCCCGCTGACTGATCCCGGGGTAATAGGCTTTGACCAAATGATCTGTGCTCCAGGAAATGACCCGGATCCGATCGTAAATGTAGAATTGCCCTCAGGAGGGGTTGGAGAGATCGAGTACCTCTGGATGAAGTCAACGACTTCCGCCCGTTTTGACGCCACCTATTACGAGCCTATCCCGAATACGAACAGCCCGGAATATGACCCGGGGCCGCTTTTCGAAACAACTTATTTCAACCGTTGTGCCCGGATCGTAGGCTGTCCACGCTGGATCGAACCACAGAATCCTGTTAAGATCACGGTTAAGGACGATGCCATGGCTGAAATCGAAGCGAATAAGGAAACGGTTTGTCTGGGGGAGACTATCACCCTGGAGGCCATTACCAAAACAAGCCGACCAGTAATCAGCTGGCATGGACCGGACTTAGTACTTCCTTCTGGTTCCAGCGGCCGCTTCCTGACCATTGAGCCTATCTCTACCGCTGATTTTACGGTTACCCTGACTGTTACAGAGAATGGCTGTACCGCAGCTAACACCTACAAAGTTGTAGTGGTAGACGGTGCACCTTGGTGTGTAGAAAGCAACAGTTTCGCCATTGAAGCTGAGCCCATGCAGGATGAACAAAAAATTCGCCTGGACTGGACCGCTCCCAATGACGGACTGACGTACACCTTCGCCGTCCAGACTTCAACGGATAAGGAAACCTACGAGACTATTGCAGAGGTCACTACGCCTTTCGATCAGACAGAGGAGTTGCGCTACTATTACTATATCGATGCCAAGCCGAAAATGGGTAATAACTTCTACCGGGTAGAATTGATCCCGCAGAACCCAGGTCTGGAGAAGATCATGTCTGATGAGGTACAAGCTGTATTGCGTCAGGGAGAAAAGACCTTCATGATCTATCCGAATCCGGCTACAGATGTCTTGTTTGTAGAGTTCCTGGAACAAGCGGAGGTAGGAATTACGATCGAACTGATGCAAACTAATGGGTCGATATTGCGTTCCTTCCGCTTACCTCCCGATTCCTTCAAGCACGAATTACCTATCGGTGACCTGCCGGAAGGGTTGTATTTCATGCGGGTCAATATCGGAGGTCAGGATACAGAGGTGGTTAAAATGATCAAACGGTAGTTAGGTCCTGAGGAAAGAATCTTTTACCCAAAAGGGCCCCTCGCGACAAGCGAGGGGCCCTTTTTTCTTTAAACCTGGCAAGCTATGAAATGACAATTATTTGATTACATAGCCAATGAAATTGAATGGTTTTCCTTTTAAATTAACCTAATATTTCATTATATGAACCTATGTTTCTATATTTTTATCACTAAAAAAGTGATATTTTTCTGCTTAAAATTTGCATGCTAAATGAAAAGCAGGTATTCTTGCATTGTCAAATCAATCAAGATATGATCCTTACAATTGCCCAAATCTGCCGCCACATGTGTTGTTGCTGTTGCTGTACTGCAACTGAAGCAGGCGGTATGCTGGTCGGGTAAGTTCAAAAATAAAGTTTGTGCTAAAGCCCTTCCGGTGGACCCGCCGGAGGGGCTTTTTAGTTCATGGAATCACCCAAAAGAAAAACAAGCATGAGTCAAAATAACCCACTCGAACACCTTCAGGCTGCTGACCGCGAAGACATCCTGGAACTGGAACGAAGGATCGCCAACTTTCAAAGAGGGAAGGAGGATGAGGAGCGGTTTAAGCTATATCGCCTGACCCGGGGGGTCTATGGTCAACGGCAGACCGGAGTACAAATGTTCAGGATCAAAATACCCTTTGGTAAGTTGACCGCTGAGCAACTGGAACGCATTGCAGATATTTCAGAAACCTATACCAATGGTAATTTACATATTACCACCCGGCAGAATATTCAGCTACACTATGTGAAGCTAAAGGATAGTCCGGCCATATGGGCAGCACTTGCGGAAAAACAGATCACTGCCAGAGAAGCCTGTGGGAATACAGTGCGCAACCTGACGGCCTCTCCATTGGCGGGGGTTGACCCGGAAGAGGTCTTCGACCCTGCCCCTTACAGCCAGGCTGCATTTGAATATTTTTTGCGCAACCCTATTTGCCAGGATATGGGGCGCAAGATCAAGATCGCCTTTTCTTCCAGCGAACGGGATTCCGCTTTCACCTACTTTCACGACTTTGGGTTTATTCCCCGTCTGAACACTATAGAGGGTCAGGAACAATGGGGCTTCAAAGTGGTTATCGGCGGAGGCCTGGGTGCGGTGTCCATGGTGGCGCAAACCGCTTATGAATTCTTGCCGGAAGATCAGTTGATCCCTTTCCTGGAAGCAGCCCTCCGGGTATTCGACCGCTACGGCGAACGCGAAAAGCGCATGAAAGCGCGCATGAAATTCCTGGTGAAAAAATTGGGGCTGGATGGGTTCATGGATCTCGTTCGGGATGAATGGAAAGCCATTAAATATAAAACCTTTACCATTGACCGTAATACGGTAATTGTAGAAGCGGCGAAACTGGATAAGAGCCTTTGGGATAAATCCCCTGTAGAGGAAAAGCTTTTCGAACAGTGGAAGGCCACGAATATATTCGAACAAAAACAAAAAGGGTACTATGCTGTGCAGGTGCGGGTCCCCCTGGGGAATATTTCCGCCGAAACTGCGCGGTCGGTGGCCAGACTGGTGCGGGAAACCGCTGCCGATGACATTCGAATGACGATCAATCAGGGATTTTTACTCCGGTTTGTCCTACCGGAGGCCTTGCCACATGTTTTCAATCAATTGCATAAGCTGGGTTTGGCTGCCCCGGGTTTTGACTCCACCGCCGACATCACCGCCTGCCCTGGAACGGATACCTGTGCGCTGGGCGTAACCAACAGTACCGGACTTGCCCAGGTGCTGGAAGGAGTTATTCGGGAAGAATATCCCGACCTGATCGAAGAACAAAACCTGAAAATAAAGATCAGCGGTTGTATGAACGCCTGTGGTCAACACATGGCCGCCCAGATTGGTTTCCACGGCAGCTCGATCAAAAAGGGGGCCCTGGTCGCTCCGGCAATGCAGGTGGTATTAGGAGGTGGGGTGTCTCCTGAAGGAGAAGGCTTCATCGCCGATAAAGTGATCAAACTACCTACCAAACGCATCCCGGAGGCTCTGCGTAGTCTGCTGGACGATTACATACAGCATGCGAAAGAAGGTGAATACTTCAACAACTACTATTATCGCCGTAAGGAGGAGAATCGCTACTTCTACCACCTACTTAAACCGCTGTCGGATTTTGAAACCTTGACCGAAACTGACTTTTTTGACTGGGGGCAGGATCGGAAATACGTACAGGAGATCGGAGTAGGGGAGTGTGCCGGCGTCACCCTGGATCTCGTTGGGACCATTATTGCAGACGCCCGGGAAAAGATAGAACTGGCCGACCGGCACTACGAAAAGGAAGAATGGGCAGAAGGACTTTATTACAGCTACCTGGCTTTTGTAATCGGGGCAAAAGGCTTATTACTCGGCGCTGATGTTAAGTGCAATACCCACCGTGGTATTCTAAAAGACTTCCAGACGAATTTTGTAGAGAAAGGTTCCTTTTTCGATTGGAGCGATTTTCCTGCCCTGGTGACCTCCATCAACCAATACGAACCGGAGGAGGCATTTGCCAGGGACTATGGAGAAAGCGCCCGGGCTTTTATCAAAAAGGTTATTCAGACCAGAGAGAATGGCCTGGCAGAAGCGGGGGCAGACAAATTGGTAGTGAATAACTACTACAAAGCATAATCCATGAACCAACAGATTTTCCCTAAGATTACCTTGGTAGGGGCCGGTCCCGGTGACCCCGAACTGATCACCCGGAAAGGTTGGAAGGCGCTGCAATCTGCGAATGTTGTACTGTATGATGCGCTGATCAGCCCGGAATTACTGGATGAGCTTCCGGCCTCTACCCTTAAGGTATATGTTGGTAAACGGGCTGAGCGGCACAGTTTTCGTCAAGAGGACATCAATTTATTGCTGGTTCAGTATGCTTTGCAATATGGGCAGGTGGTTCGCTTGAAGGGAGGTGATCCCTTTATTTTCGGACGAGGGTTTGAAGAATTATCCTATGCCCAAAGTTTTGATATCCCTGTTGAAGTGATCCCTGGTATTTCATCGAGCACGGCCTTGACAGCACTGCAGGGTGTTCCTCTGACCAGCCGGGGTTTTAGCCATGGGTTTTGGGTCGTTACCGCAACTATCCGTTCCGGGGCCTTTTCGAAAGACCTAACTTTGGCAGCTCAATCCAATTCCACTGTAGTCATCCTGATGGGAATGCGAAAGCTACCCCAAATTATGGAGCTGTTTAAAGACAATGGTAAGCAGCTAACACCTGCTATGGTCATTCAAAATGGTTCCCAGGCCAATGAGAAAACAGTGGTTGGAACAGTTAACGATCTTGCAAATCGCTGCCTGGAATCCGGAGTGGGTGCACCGGGTATCATCGTAGTAGGCTCCGTTGTAGGGCTTCACCGGGAGAGTGAGGCGGCATTGCTGCCCGTAGCCTTCCGGTATTCGAACACCAATCAAAACGCCGGCGAAAGATCATGACAGCTACCAATCCCTTATATCCGGTCTTTTTGAAATTACATGAGTTGAAGCTCCTGATCGTAGGTGCCGGAGAAGTGGGCTATGAAAAACTATTCTTTATACTTAAAAGTAGTCCTGCTGCCTCTATCACCATGGTGGCCCCATGGGTAAACCCAGAGATCGAAGCACTTTTGGAAGGTATGGAGGAACACCGGGTAACTATTCAAAAGCGAAAGTTCAGGGAGGAAGATGTGCAAGGCCAGGACCTGGTCATCGCGGCTACTAATTTCAGAGACCTCAACCAGGAGGTGCGTCGGGCGGCCAAGCAGGCCGGAAAGCTGGTCAATGTAGCGGACACTCCCGATCTATGCGATTTCTACCTGGGTAGTATTGTTACCCGGGGACCCCTGAAAGTTGCCATTTCTACCAATGGGCAGTCGCCCACCTTTGCGAAAAGGTTTCGCCAAATGCTTGAAGAAAGTTTACCTGAAGATACGAACGAATTGCTACCTCACCTGTACGCCCTACGGGATCGCCTGCAGGGAGATTTTACCGAAAAAGTGAAGCAATTGAATCAATTAACCGCTTCGCTACTCGAAACTTCTGATTCACAACATGGAAAATAAAAGTGAAATGACCAAAATCGTTCAGATTCCGAAAACCTTGGATTTAACCGGCCTGGATGCCCTGAATGCCCGGTTTACGACACTGACCTACCAGGAGCGGATCCGAGAACTGTACCGACTGTTTTCAGTAGAACAAGTACTATACACCTCTTCATTCGGTACGAAATCGGCTTTCTTACTGCATCAAATGAGTTTGATCCAACCTGCACAAAAGGTTCATTTTGTAAATACGGGCTTTCATTTTCAGGAGACATTAAACTACAGAGATCAATTAGCAGAACAGTTTGGAATGGAGGTCATTGATGTACTGCCTGATCCCGAACAACACGAACGAACTCGCAAGTTTCGATCCTGGGTTACCGATATTGACGATTGCTGCCGAATCAACAAGGTAGCTCCTCTGGAGCCGATCAAAGCCCGGCATAAAGTTTGGATTTCCGGCTTGATGTCCTGGCAGACAGATTTCCGGGCTGGCTTGCGCGTTTTCGAATATCAGGATGGGATCTTAAAGTTTCATCCTCTGATCGATATCGATGAAGGGGAATTCCTATACCATATGGCTTATTATAAATTACCCCGGCACCCGCTGGAAGCTTCCGGCTATGGGTCTATCGGGTGTACCCATTGTACAAAAAAAGGACAGGGCCGTAGCGGTCGATGGGAAAACTCCGGAAAAACTGAATGCGGTTTACATCCGGGTTATTTCCTCAAGCAGAATTGAAGTATTTCCTAAGGACCCCTTGAGTCGAAAAGGTAAGCTGGGTGTCAAATCTAGCTTTGAGCCGGGCAATCCTATTGCGCTTTTCAACGAAAAGGCCAACTCTTCCTGTTTAGATATATTGATAACTTAAGGTATTTTTGCTTTTTGAACCTATTCGGCTACTCGTGACATTTGTCACGGTAAGCGAAAAGAACTGATTTTAAATTTGTAATGCATTTTGATTTTGATGGGGTGCCGGGTTGGAATTCGAATCGAAAAGGTAAGTGGTCAGCAGGTCACTGTTTTATTTTCGAAAACGGCCTAATCTTAGTACCACTTTTAAAGCAATAGACAGATAATGATCAAGACGGATATTCTAATTGTAGGGGCTGGCCCGGTGGGGCTGTTCACAGTATTTGAAGCGGGCCTATTGAAAATGCGCTGCCATTTGGTAGACGCTTTGCCCCAGCCTGGTGGTCAGCTGAGTGAGATCTATCCAAAGAAGCCTATTTATGATATTCCCGGTTATCCTTCCATTTTAGCGGGAGAGTTAGTCGATAACCTTATGAAGCAAATCGAGCCCTTCAAACCCGGCTTCACTCTTGGCGAACGGGCTGAATCCTATGAAAGGTTGAAGAACGGGCATTTCCGCCTGACTACCAACCGCGGTACCCAGATCGAAGCGCCTGTGATAGCTATTGCGGGAGGGCTGGGCAGCTTTGAACCCCGGAAACCACCTTTGGAGAATCTCGAAAACTTTGAGGAACATGGGGTCGATTACATTATTCGTGATCCCGAAAAATACCGGAACAAGCGCGTGGTAGTTGCTGGTGGTGGAGATTCTGCCCTCGATTGGACGATCTACCTGGCCGAAGTAGCCAGCGAAGTAACCCTGATCCACCGGCGTACTGAATTCCGGGGAGCCCCCGACTCTGTCGAAAAGGTCATGGAGTTGGCAGGGGATGGCCGCATTGACCTGTTGACCAATGCTCAGGCTGCCGGGCTTAAAGGGAATGGCCGCCTTACCGATGTAGTGATCAAGCAAAAGGAAACGGGGGAAATCGTTAAATCTACCGATTACTTTATTCCTCTTTTCGGGCTGGCGCCTAAACTGGGACCCCTGGGGGATTGGGACCTGGAAATCGAAAAGAATGCCATTAAGGTGGATACCTTTGATTACAGTACCAATATCGAAGGGATCTACGCTATCGGCGATATCAATACCTATCCCGGTAAGCTAAAATTAATTCTCTGTGGCTTTCACGAGGCCACTTTAATGTGCCAGTCTGCATTTAAGCGTGTTTTTCCCGACCGAAAGATCAGCTTTAAATATACTACCGTTAACGGAGTGAATGCATTCTAAGCGGAAGTGGTCCTGACTGCTCCTCTGGTTTTGAGCGGGGAGGACGGTCAACCTTTTACCTTTTTAGAATTACCGATTTTATTACCCTGAGGGTATCCTGAAATGAGCTAAAATTTTAGGATACCCTTTATATTTATTTTAAACTTGTGAAAATCTCAAAGGGCTATTAGCCTTCTTACAAACCAAAAAATTGAAAACATGAAAAAGGTGCTACTTCTTTCGCTTAGCCTGGTTTTCTCCGTGGGCCTTCTTTCCGCTCAGGAATCCCTGGAAGACCTGATCGTCGACGAATTGAAACGCAATGACATGGAAAACGTTTCTGAGGTGTTGGGTTTTGACCTTTCCTCCAATCACAAGGCCGCCGATACCTACAATAAGCTTTCTGAGGAATTATTTGAGGTCAGAACACGAGAATATCAGATGATTCGGAATTTCCTGCAGCAGGGTAACAATGTAACGGATAAATACGCAGAAAAACTGATCGATGAGTGGGTGAGGATTACGGAGGATCGCCTGAAGGTGATGAAAAAATTCCCAAACAAAATGAAAAAGCATCTCTCTGCCTCCAATACCGTTCGCCTGATGCAATATGAGAATAAAAAACAGGCTTTGATCGATACGGCCCTTGCCAAGATAGTGCCTTTTGCTAACTAGAAAAAAGTTTTCATCTGCATTATTCCAGTGAAGAGTGATGCAGGTGAATACCATTCTTACTAGAAAAGCCTTAGAAATTGCTCCCCCGTACCTGCCTTTCAATAAGAACCTCCAGCTTCTTATTTAGACTTTATGAATTGAAACTTCTCCTGGTCTATTTCGAATACCGATCTGAAAAGAGGGGTAGTGGCCACTTTTTGGTTGTCATCTGAATAAGTTCGCATTTCCCCTTCCTCAAAAGTAACGAATTTGTAATAGGTCAACAATCGTTTGAAGAACCGAACATCAAAGCAAGACTGGAAACGTTTTTCTGGAGTACTCCAACTTTCTGTCTGGAACTCTTCGAATACATGAGGAAATGCCTGTATGGTTTTTTCAGCATAAAAGGAAAGGGGGCTCATTTTTTCTCCGTATTTCAACAGGAGATACAAAGTATAGCCGAAGGTCACTTGCAGGCCATTGGCTCCGAACCCGTCGTGATATCCCAGGTTAAACTTTAGGGAATTGGTTTCAAACAGTAGTTTGAATAGTTCAACCTCCTTTCCTTTTGCCGTTAATAGGGTCCCCTTCTTGGTAAGGCTTAATTTGTTATTTCTTTTTTTGGTCAGGCCAGATAGCTCTCCCAGGATCTTTACATTTTGAAGGGCTATGCTGTCTGCTTCCTTAGAAAGCTTTGTAATCCCTCTTTCTATTTCATACTCTTTTATTAATCCAAGACCGTACAACTCCAGGACAAGTTTTCTTGGAAGATTTCCCCTTGTGGTCAGTTTTATTTCCTTTGCATCTGCTATTCGATTCAAATATTCCCTGAAGAGCTGGTAAAAAGGGGCCTTAGCTACTATAGCTGATTTCAATTGTTTGGAGTATTGAATGGGAGATTGCTTTTGGAGCAGATGGTAAAGGATACCCTGCATATCCATGGGGGACAAGTTATCGAAATCCTTCCTTGGCGTTCTGTTGGCCATTTCCATTTGTACCGCTAACTCTTCGTTCAGCTTTCGGAGGAAATCATCACCCATAAGAGCGTAGGTTTAATTATTCAAGTTTTAGGAGTGTCGGTATTCGAGCCTTACTTTCCTTATTGGATCACAATTTTGTTCTTGGCGAGACCCGGAACAGCGCCCTTTGGTCAAAATGGTTGCCTAGCAGTTAGCTTTAAATTTATGTAAAAAAGAGGTAAGGTTCTTTTTAAAAAGCCCGAAAAGCCAGAACCCCAATACTTTAACAGGCCAGCAGGGTAACACCCTACTCACAAAGTTTTCAAGTACTCAATCACTGCTTTGCGCTCCTCCTTACTGAACTTATCGCCAAAGGTATGGCCGGTATTGTAGTAGCCGGGAATTGTACAGTCGTAGGTCCACTTGCCGGAGGGATTATCTTTTCGTTTGTAATTCCAGCCCACCTTTTCGAAATCGTAGTCCGCGCTTCCCCCGCTGCGTTGCCAAAATAAGGGGCGTTGTCCGCTACTAAGCAGGTCATCCAGGGTAGGGACCGAGCCGTTATGAAGATAGGGGGCGGTAGCCCATACCCCATCCAGGGGTGGAGCGATATAGCCGGCTTCGGGTTCGAACCAACTCGGGGGGGCCGAAGTACCGAACCAGCTGTTGTTGTACCAGTCAACAATAGGCGCTTGCACCGCATAGGTAGCGTAGTAAGGGTCCGTTTTGATCAGGGAAAGGGCGACTACCTTATTGGGGTAGGTTTCTGTGGGCCCGTAAGTACCATGGCATTTGCTACAGTTCTCTTCAAAAAGTACCTGCCCCTTTTCTGCTAAATTGTCATCAATAGCTTTTGGATATTTGGGGGGCTCTAATGCTTTTAACCAGGCCACTACATCCCGGAAGCCCTGCACCGCTTCCCGGGCCTCCGTGCTGTCTGCTATTCCTAAAACGGAAGCCTGGAAAAGTAATTTGGTGAAATCTCCACGGCCTACCGCCGTGTAGTAAAGCGCATTCTTTTTTGCTACGTTCCAAAGAGGGGGTACGTCGGTGGCGATAGTATAATCCGGCTGTTCGTAGTTTGGGGCTTCCACATAGGTTAGGTCAATCGGGTCCCGGTGGGCAATACAGGCTTCTGCAAGGTGGGCTGCGGGGTTTACGCCTGGCTGGTTCGTTTTGATAAAGGGTGCCATGGCGGTAAAGTAGTTGCCAAAATCTTCATAGGCCGCCCATTCCGGGGATTTTTTCCCGTATTTGAGCTTCATACCCAGGCGCATGAGGGTAGCCATGTTTACAAAACTGTTTCGAAAATCAGAAAAACTATTTCCCAAGCCTAATACCACTTCCCCATTGAATTCGGAGGCATGACAGGTAAAACAATTTCCGTTGGCAACTAGTACGCCGGGCTCTGCTTCGAAGACGGTGATGCCATAGGGGACCTTATCGTTTGGGGTAGGGCGTTCCAGGATGGAGGTATCTTTCATCTTTGCAAATCGTTTGGCAAGTACCTCATAAGGAACCCCCGATCCAATATAACCTCCAGATAGGATATAATCTAAGCCTTTGGATGGCTCCCCGGCCGCTACCTGTTGACTGGAAGGGATTTCCTTGACCTTCCAGTCTTTTTGGACGGTAGGCTGGGGGAGGTCTTTATAGGCATTACAAGCCCAAAGTACTAAAAAAAGGCCAGTGATGATCAGGATTCGTTTCATGTGCGTTTGAAGGTATTTTACTCCTAAATCTCAACAAGAAAACCTCCGCTTTGATTTAAATATTACTGGAAATTTTGAAACTGGTAGAGGAACTTATTGTTAGTTCGTGCTTTTACTCAGTTAGCTTTTTTTCTTTGTATTTTTGCTTAATTGGAATTGTTGCGGCGATAGGTTTTGTA
>CAYZMS010000048.1:0-20929 GCA_964479625.1 uncultured Saprospiraceae bacterium | reverse complement strand
CATCTCCGCTTGCCTCTTTTCTCTTTGGGCTCAAAGTTCGGGATGACTCATGTTTCCTGAGAATGTTAAAATCGGATTTACATCTCCCCGGCGGGATCGGCTTCCAAAGTAAATTTACGGCTGACAGGGTTCAATGGGGTGTCCACCTTTTTCCCTTCCTTATCCACCAGGGTCAGGGTAATGAGGTTGTCCCCCATGGGAAGACCTTCTATGTAATAAGGTTGCCACTTATCCAGCATGTGTACTTCGTCATTGATCTGGGCCTTAACCATGTATTGGTCGCCAAGCTCGGTATTGACCAGGAAAAAATCCAGCAATACCTTTTCTGTATTTGCTTTTCCAATATAGTTACCCTTGGGACGGCTATAAAATAACATGGGATCGGTAATCACTTCCTCTGAGGTGATCGATTGCCCGCTTACATTGACCTTTTTGGCAATGGCCGCTTTGCCATTTTTGATGCTCTCGTGATAGGAGCGGGAAAGGAAGGCTAAAATATAGTGGTCACCATCCGGTACTTCATGGGTAAAACTGGATTCGTATTTAGCGACATAAGGTTGTGTATCCACAATAAGGTGGATATGTTGCCCCTGATCGGAATTGGCACACATTTTCATTTCCGCATCTGGAGTCTGTATGGCCAGTTCGTAATTGGAGAAGTCAAAATCGAACGTTCCATTCTCATACGACATTCTATTCATAGTGGCATCAGGGTAAGAAGTCGACTTGGAGAAGGGGGTGAGGGAGTACTCCATCTCTTTTTCTTCTGATTCCATTTCAGTTGTTTCATCGGCCATTTCTTCCTTTGTTTGCGAATTGCCGTTGCAGGCCATTAGCCCAAACAGAGAAAGGGCAAATAATAGGTTAAGTGCTTTCATGAATTCGTTATTTTTGTTTAAATATTAAATTGAAAAAAAGACGGAATTGTTTCCGCTATAGATATGAAATCTGGATCAAATATAATAGAGCTGAAGGTAGAAGGCATGGATTGCGCTAATTGCGCTCAATCCATCACCCGGTTCTTAGAGCGTAAGGGCCTGAAGGAGGTCTATGTCAATTTTCAAACCAAGGAGGTCCGGTACCAAGCTGATGCGGATCAACCAGGGGAGGAAGAAGTAAAAGCGGGCATAAATAAGCTGGGGTATCAGATAGTAGAGAAAAATGACAAGCCATCTTGGTGGACTTTGGAACGAAAATTACTGATCAGCGCTATTTTTACCCTTCCGTTGCTGATCGGCCACCTGTCGATGATGGTTGGTTTAGATTCAGGGCTGATGTACAATTACCGGGCTCAGCTTTTACTCGCCCTTACTCCAGTTGCGATCGGCATATTACATTTCGGACGAAGTGCGTTGAGTTCTATTCGGGGAGGCGTCCCCAATATGGATGTATTGATCTTTATCGGCGGAACAGCCGCTTTTATTTACAGTTTGATCGGGCTTGTTCAGGGAAATGGGGATTACATTTTTTTCGAAACGGCTGCCACCATTTTCACCCTGGTCTTGCTGGGTAATTGGTTTGAAAGGCGGGCAGTAAAGCAAACGACCACTGCCATAGAAGCGCTCACTGCTTTGCAGGTAGAAACGGCCAAGAAGATCATGCCCTCAGGTGCTTTGGTAAGGCTAGAGGTGAATGAACTTAAAAAAGGAGACCTTCTTCAGATCAACCAGGGAGATAAAATACCCACAGATGGACGGGTACGCTCTGGCAGGGCCTTAGTGGATGAATCCATGCTAACCGGAGAAAGCGAACCGGTGGAAAAGGAAGCAGGGGAAGAGGTGTACGGTGCCACCCTGCTGCAGTCGGGAAACCTACAGGTGGAAGTAACTGCTCTTGGGCGGCAATCTGTGTTGGGGCAAATGATCGAACTGGTCAAAACAGCACAGCAGGACAAACCGGACATTCAGCGCCTGGCTGATCAGATCAGCGCCGTTTTTGTGCCGGTAGTCCTAACCATTGCCCTTTTAACTTTCTTCCTTGGCCATTTTGCCTTTGGGGTCAGCACTCAAAAGGCATTAATGAACGCTATTGCGGTCTTGGTGATCTCTTGTCCCTGTGCTATGGGATTGGCTACCCCTACTGCCGTTATGGTAGGTGTGGGAAGGCTGGCCCGAAAAGGAATTTTGATCCGGGGGGGGCAAACGGTGGAATTGCTGGCCAGAATAAAGAATATGGTATTCGACAAAACCGGAACGCTGACCAGCGGGCAACTCCAGTTAGCCGGTATTGATTACTTCAGCCAGGAAAAAAGCAAAGTGAACAAGTTGATCCTTGAATTGGAAAAACACTCCAGCCATCCCATTGCCAGGGCCTTGATGCAGGAAATGGCAGCCGCCCAAAATGGATATGAGCTCCGGTTAGCATCCGTTACTGAAATTCCCGGAGAAGGTTTAAAAGGGGTCGATCTTCAGCAAAATGAATATCGCTTGGGCTCGGCCCGGGTATTACCTGAGGGCTGGGAGCCGACAGATCACCAGATATACCTGGTAGAAAATAAAGAGGTCCTGGCTGGTATAAAACTACAAGATGATCTTAGGGAAGATGCAGCAGACCTCATTGAATATTTGGACCAGCAAGGGGTGAAAAGCATTCTATTGAGCGGCGATCAAAGGCCCAAAGTGGCGGCTATGGCCAGGAAATTGGGAATGGAAGAATATTATGCAGAGCAATTACCCACTGATAAACTGGATCGTCTCGATCGGCTTTCTGCTCAGGCTCCAACGGCTATGGTAGGCGATGGGATCAATGATGCTCCTGCGCTAGCGAAGGCCACGGTTGGGATCTCTTTAAGTAATGCGACCCAGGTGGCTATTCAATCTGCAAAGGTAGTATTGCTCAACGGGCGCCTGGGGAGTTTGCGTGCTGCTTTAGCTATAAGTAAAGCCACGGTGATCACCATTCGACAAAATCTTTTTTGGGCCTTTGCCTATAATGTGGTGGCTATTCCAATTGCTGCGCTGGGTTTTTTAAATCCCATGTGGGGTGCTATCTTTATGGCCTTTTCTGACTTAGTGGTGATCGGTAATTCTGTGCGGTTGCGATTTCGCCGCATTCAGGGTGAATAGAAGATCCGGCAAACACCAGCACAAAACGGCTTTCATGCAAAATATGCCTAAAAAGACAAGTATACATATTGAGATCGACCTGGATAAGGAGAACGTTCCTGCCGGCATCCGCTGGAAAGCAAGTGACGGCCCCCAGGGCCCCGAAGCACATGATGCAAAAGGGATGTTACTTGCCTTCTTTGATGCCCAAAACCTGGAAACCTTCAAGATCGACCTTTGGACCAAAGACATGCAGGTGATCGAAATGGATCGCTTTTTCTTTCAAACCCTTCGGGCTTTGGCAGACACCTACTACCGGGCTACGCAGAATGCTGACCTGGCCAATGATATGCAGCGCTTCGTCCAGTATTTTGGTCAAAAAATTGAGATCATTCCCCCAGATAAATAGGGGTAAGGGCTTGTGCTTATCTGCTGTTCGAAAACGAAACTTTTTCAAACCCGTTTGTAAATTAAAAATAAAGAACTTACCTTTACACTACGGTGAGCGCACTTGGAGCAGCTCCCGCTGAATTCCCCCAGGCCGGAAACGGAGCAAGGGTAGGCAGGTCGAGCGCCCGTTGTGCGTCTCACCTTATTTTTTTTCAAAAGGAAGTAGTGCGTAATCGCTGCTTCCTTTTGTTGTTTAGGCCATTTTTTTTGACGTATTTTGCCTAGGCAAATGTAGCCCCACACCCATTTTCTGCACGTTTAAAACACAAATCCAAATGAAATTTTTTATCGACACCGCAAACCTGGATGACATTAAAGAAGCTAATGACCTGGGTATTCTGGATGGAGTGACCACCAACCCATCTCTGATGGCAAAGGAAGGCATAACCGGTCAGGACAATATTGACAAGCACTACAAGACCATTTGCGAGATCGTTGATGGAGATGTAAGCGCAGAGGTGATCTCTACCGACTTTAACGGCATTGTAGAAGAAGGCAAGCGACTCTCCGGGCTGGCCAGCAATATTGTGGTTAAAGTACCCATGATCAAGGATGGGGTCAAAGCCCTAAGTTATTTTGCTGAAAATGGGATCTTAACCAACTGCACCCTGGTATTTTCTGCCGGCCAGGCTATTTTGGCAGCAAAGGCAGGGGCTACCTATGTTTCCCCCTTCATTGGACGGATTGACGATATCGGCTGGAACGGGATGAGCCTGATCGAGGAAATCGCCGAAATTTACGCCGTTCAGGGGTTTGAAACCGAAATCCTTGCCGCTTCCATTCGTGGGCCGCTGCATATTATCGAAGCTGCGCAAAAAGGAGCGGATGTAATAACCGGACCATTGAACTCCATTCTGGGGCTTTTGAAACACCCCCTGACAGATAACGGATTAGAAAAGTTCCTTGCTGATTATCGCAAAGGCAATCAATAGTTTTTCTCCGGGCTGTTTCCCCTTTCGTTGGATGAGCCGGAACAGCCCGGACCATATTCTTGAGACTTTTTCGAAAAGCGAATCCCTCGCGCCGAAAAAGAATACTAAATCGGTGTATTTAAACACCTGTACATTTTTTTACAGTGTTCAAAACAGGAACCCCGATTGGGGTACCTCTTGATTTATTTGACCTGAGTATGCGAAAAATATTCCATCTTTCGACATGTTCCACCTGCAAAAAGGCTATTGAGGAATTGGGAGGTGCTCCAGGTTTCGAATTACAGGATATCAAAACGGAACCGCTGACTGCCGAACAACTGGAGCAACTGCACGACCTTGCCGGTTCCTATGAAGCGCTTTTTAGCCGCAGGGCCAGAAAATACCGTTCTTTAGGCTTGCATGAAAAAGCTCTTACGGAGGAAGATTACCGCCAATATATGCTTCAGGAATATACTTTTCTAAAACGGCCTGTGATCCTGATCGATGATCAGGTTTTTATAGGAAAGAACAAAAAGAATATGGAGGCCGTCAAAAACCTATTGACTCGTGTTTAAAAAGTCCAACCAGGTTCCTCGTTTACCCTTTCTACTTTCTACCGGAGCTGATGAACGCATTTTCATTGATGAAAAGGAATTAACCTACTACGGAACCCCCTTGGTGAATACCCGCCCCCTGTTGAATCGGGGATCTTGTACCGGGAATCCGGCCTGCCAGGAGGAAGTGGAATTGATCAACCGGCTTATTCATAATTTGAATAATAAGGCTGATTGGATCGAATACCAGGAATTCATGCGCACTGCTCTTAAGGAGCATATCGATCCTGAGCAAGCCGATGCTTTCGAATTGTTCTTTGCGCCTTCCGGCACGGACCTCATTTTCTACCCCTTGATCTTTGCCCGCCTCATGTATCCCGGCTATCCGCTGATGAATATCATGACCTGCCTGGAGGAATTGGGTTCCGGGGCGAAATTGGCGGCACAAGGGAAGTTTTTTGGGAGCTTTAACCAGTTTGGAAAGAGGGTGGATAAGGAGGAACCCGTTTCCCCCGAGCTAAAAGTGGAAACCGTATACTTTAGAGCCCGATCGGAGGGCGGAGAGATCCTTGACCACCAGGCCGAAATTATCAAATTGGTAGAGGAGCACCCTGAACACCGTTTCGTTATTAACTTGGTATATGGCAGCAAATCTGGAATTGAAGATAATTTGAGCCTGATTGATAAGATTCCCAGCGCCCGGGTATTGTGGACCGTAGATCTTTGCCAATTTCGCCACCGCGGAGCGATCATTAGCCGACTGATTGAAAAGGGGGCGATGCTGATGATCACGGGTTCCAAGTTTTACCAGGCTCCACCTTTTTGCGCAGCTATGTTAGTCCCGAAGTTTATAGTCGAGGGCCTGAGAAAGATAGAAGACTGGTCGGCTGCTTCTGATTTCGGCAAAGTGTTCTCAAAGTTTGATTGGCCCGCCTCCTTGCGCCCCTTCCTGGATTTTCCCGAACAGTTGAGTGGAGCCGGTGTGTTGCGCTGGGCCTGTGCCTTAGAGGAGATCAAAAAATTCAATACCTTACCCACGGGAAAGGTGGAAAGGGTAACTCACCTGTGGTGGAATACCATGGTCAGTGCAATTGAGGCTTGCCCGCATTTTGAATTGATGCCCTTCCAGGAAAAGACCAGCAAAACTATTATCTCCTTCCGTGTCAAAAAGGATGGCCGCTACCTGGATCATCAGGAACTGAAAAAGCTTTACCGGTCTATTGTAATTGATGATTATTCGGCTACCTACCCTTTTGAGAACCTGGTGATCGGTCAGCCTGTCGCCTACACTAACAGTTCCTTCCTTCGCCTGGCCATTGGGTCTAAAAATGTACGGGAAATGATCGAACAGAAAGAAGTAGACTTTGAGCTGGACTATGCCGTCCTTGATATTATTCGAGCAAAATTAAATACATTTGGTACAGCTGGATGAAGCCGTAATCCGGCAAATATGCGCAGACCACCGGAAAGCACTTGAAGAAGAACCGGCCATCATTTTTTATCTGCGGGAGGCCCTGGATCATCGCCTGGATCAGCTCCAGGAATATTTTCCTGCGAATTGTCTACATGCTATTGCGATCAAGACCTGTGACCAATTACCCGTTTTAAAGCATATTGCCGAAAGGGGTATGGGCCTGGAGGCTGCTTCCGCAGAGGAGGTACAACTTGCCGTTAGTGCAGGGGTACCCAACGAAAAGATTGTCTTCGATTCTCCTGTAAAGACCCGCCGGGAAATTGAATATTGCCACAAATATTTACCAGGCTTGATCGTGAATGCAAATTGCCTGGAAGAGTTGGAACGCTACCCTCCGGATTTCACCGGGACATTGGGGTTAAGAATAAATCCTTTGGTGGAAGCAGATGCTCCAAAGTTATTTAATGTCTCCCGGCAAGGATCCAAATTTGGTGTCCCCATTAGCCGGAAAGAAGCCATTTTGAGAGCTACTCTTCAGCACCAGCAGATCAAGGGGCTGCATATGCATATTGGGTCTGGCGTTCGAAACTTTGAAGAAAACCTTAGGGCCCTGGCGCAATTGAAAGACCTGGCTGACGAGATCAACACCCAGCGAACTCAAAAGGGGATAGTTCAGCGCATTGAGTTTATTGATATTGGGGGTGGGATCGAATTTGATACCGAGGAGGATACTGCCTATACGGTTCGGACTTTTACAGATGGTTTGAAAGTCATAGAAGGCCTGATCCAAAATTATCGCTTAATAACAGAGTATGGAAAGTTCGTGCATAAGGAGTCAAGTTGTACTGTCTCCAGGGTAGAATATGTCACTGAGGGGAAAAGTGGGTTGCCTGGCACTATTTACCTGCACGTAGGTGCCGACCTGTTTGTACGTAAGGTGTATTCAGATCTGGAAATAGAATATCCGTACTTTGTGATCCACCGAAAGGCTGCAAACCAGGTGGGTAGCGGGCGCTACAATGTGGTGGGACCGTTGTGTTTTGCCGGAGATGTTCTGTTGAATAATGTGGAGCTGCCACGGCTTGAAGAGGGGGACTGGTTCGTTTTTAATCATACCGGGGCCAATACCATAAGCATGTGGTCTAAACATTGCAGTCGAACGCCACCTCCTTTTATTTTAGTATAACCAAATAGTATGCGGGAGCTTATCGCCGAACGATTCAAAAAACTACAGGATAGTATTTGCAGGGACCTGGAAACTGCAGACGGGGGAGGGCAGTTCCGGGAAGATCTATGGGACCGGCCTGGCGGCGGGGGCGGCAGGGCTCGTGTCATTCAAGGGGACCGAATAGAAAAAGGAGGAGTGAACTTTTCCGCTGTCTACGGAGCTATGCCGGAAAAGATCATTAAAGCCCTTGGCGTGGAAGCAGGAGATTTTTTTGCTACGGGTGTTTCTATTGTGCTGCACCCCCGAAACCCATGGGTTCCCATTATTCATATGAATGTTCGTTACTTCGAAATGGAGTCAGGAGTATGGTGGTTTGGCGGCGGGATCGATCTTACTCCACATTATGTGATCCCAGAAGACGCCCGTTGGTTTCATGAGCAGCTAAAAGCTACCTGCGATGCTTTCGATCCGGCCTATTATCCTCAATTCAAACCCTGGGCGGATCGTTACTTTTATCTTAAACACCGCAGGGAGACCCGTGGGGTAGGGGGAATCTTTTTTGACCAGCTTAGTGGTCCTGATCAACAACCCTATTTTAAATTTGTCCTTATACTGGGCGAAAGTTTTACTCCTATTTATACGCATTTTTTAAATCGGTACGCGCATAAGCCCTTTACCAAACGGGAGCGATCCTGGCAGCTGCTAAGGAGGGGCCGGTATGTAGAATTCAATCTGGTTTGGGATAAGGGGACCAAATTCGGTTTAGATACCGATGGAAGAACGGAATCGATCCTGATGAGTCTTCCCCCCACTGCTAACTGGGTGTATGATTACCAACCAGAACCAGGAAGTCCAGAGGAAAATACCCTCCAATGGTTAGGCAAGAAATCGGTAGATTGGCTTGTTACTGGTCAAAATACCCACTATGATAGTTGATCGAACTTTTTTGGGGATCGTATCCCTTCTCTTGCTGGCCACGGCATGCCAACCGGGATCCGGGCGGGCAGGTAACTCCTCTGCTGCAGAAGAAGTGGAAAGGCCATCCGTTGTGCCTTCTGCTTCCATGTCGGACCCCGGCTCTGTTCAACCAACTGAGGGCTTGTTAGGTACCTATATTGGTGTACTTCCGGATACTCTCCAGCCAGAACGAAAAATTACCCTTGTCTTAATGTCCGAAGGAGAAGCCCTTGGAGAGATCAGCTTTTTCAATCAATCCGCCCCGATCCAGTTTAAAGGGGGGTGGAGCATGGTCCGTCAGGACCAAATACAAGTTGTTTGGCGCGTCCAAAACGGCGCGCCATTAGATAATGTTTTGGTATCCGATTATCGGATGGATAAGGGTGCACTGGTCCGCTTAAATTCCACTGGTGCAGCCGGTACTTTTGGGTTGCTACCTCAATAGAGGCTCACCGCAAAAGGTTTAACACTCCACTGGCCACCTCTGCTTCAGGTTCTCCATTGGCGTCAGCAAAGGTATACTCCAACACATACAGGTAAGGACCAATGGCGGCTGGGTCTGTCCCCTGGTTTCCATCCCAGGCTTCTTCAGGAGCGGCGCTTTCGAACACCAAGCCTCCCCAACGATCATAGACGCGTAACTGGTAAGCACTAAGTTGACAATCTACTCCCAGAAAAGGCGCAAAGGTATCATTAAAGCCATCTTCATTTGGAGAAAAGGCATTTGGAATATAGACATTACAGGCAAAATCAGCAGTGGTGGGTATTTCCTTTGAAAAAGGTAATAAATGGAAAAGTATTTGGGTAACGGTTATCAGGATGTTCATAGGCATGTGTTTAATTCGATCACCAAAAATAGCCCCCTTGGAGTAGTAATCAAAAAAATAAATGTTAACCTGACGGTTTGGTCTGATTATGGACGAGAATGGTAAATTTTTCGAAACAAAAGGTTGGGTAAGCGGTCGTTATTCCTTTAGGTTTTTCCGGTTATCCCCGGCGTAGAAAGCGAAGGAGGGTTTCCCAAATATTGCTCAGTAATTGATTGAAATCCGGAGAAATAGTAAGACGGTAGATCAGGCCAACATAAAGAAGGGCAAATAGACCTCCTTTGAACAGAAAAACGAGGACCGGGTTGGCATTCGGTGTCCACCAAAAAAGCGGAAAAAACAGACTCCCACCGATCAGCAAAACGGTTAATATAGACCAAGAGAAGGGTTGCATTCCATATTTGAAAAAGATAAACAGGAACTTGGCCAGATTGTAAAGGAAAATAGCAATCAGGGTAGCCAGGGCTGCGCCGGGCAGGCCAAATTGGGGAATGAACAGGTAGTTGAGAAAAATACTGGATATTCCCAGCAACAGGATCACCAACAAGTTAAATTGAAAGGCTTTGGAATAAGCAATGATCTGGGAGTTAATACTGGTAGTCAGGTCGATTAATTTTGCTCCACCCAAAAATACCAGCACCCAGAAAAGGGAGTCGGGTACACTTTCTCCCCTGTATTGTTCCATTAAATCGAGAACGAACGAAATACAAAGTAAGGCCTCCAGGTAAAGTAATAAGCCAATGATAAGCAGGTTAAGAGCAGATTTAGAGTAAATTGTTTGAATGGTTTCCCTGTCCTCACGCTCCCAGGCCCCTGATATAATGGGGGAGCTAATTTGAATAATAGCGCGGGCAGGGATCTCAATTATTCCCGCGATGAATAGCACTATGAAGTAGAACCCTGTTATCGAAAAATCCATTAACATGGGGATCATGAACCCGTCTATTCGAAAAGCAAGTAAACTCCCTAAGGCAGTGAATAGGGAAAATACGGAATAGGTTGCCATTCTTTTAGTCCTGCTCTTTTGGAAGAAGGAGGGGTCCATCCTCCAATCAAAACCACCCAGCGACCTCAAATACAAGACCAAAAAGATGAGGGAAGCCCCATACATTAGGACCACTCCCAGGCGAAAGGCGCCCCGGTCAATTACCGCAAAGTAGATGGCCAAAACTAATAGGGGTAAAGTGATCTTAATGAACAGGGTTTCGAGTATGGCAGGGACGACTATCCTTCCGAAATTACTGGTGTAGGCAATGGTCAGCCGGATCAAAGCAAGGAAAAGGGCAATAAAAGCAATATAGGTCAGGTTATTGGAAAGTCTTTCAGCTTCCATCCCACTGCGCTGTAGTGCTGCTAAAATTGGGTCCTTAAACAGGAAAAGAAGGATGAAAACAAGGGCGCTGCCTAAAAATACCTGAATTAAAAGGTAGGCATATAAGCCTCTGCCTTTGGTGTTGGACTTTGTGCTACCCTGCTCCGGAAAAAACTTTATACTGGTGGAGCTGGCCCCAAGGGATGCAAAGGGCAAAAGAAGAGTGGCCGTACTAATCAAAAACTGAGCCAGCCCATAAGCTTCTTCCTCTAAAGGGTAGATCAGCAGTCCGCTAATCATCCCGATTACTATGCCGGCCAGGTTTACAAGGCTTTGTTTAGCGCCCTGTCGCTGGATGATACCCATGTGGCGGTTCAGGTTTTGTTATTAGAAATGACCACATTTTACCTTTGGTGCAAAAAGCGGTGTAAGGTAAACAGAATGCTTAGGTTTCCAAGATACTTCGAATCTTATCCTTACATTTGACCTGTCTTGATGTACAGGTCGAAGCCAGGGGACTCAAAAAGTTCCATGCATTTGGATGTATAAAATACATTTCCCTTTTAAACCATTTTCCCCAAGCGGCAAAGGGTAGCGGAAGATTATTTTACCTTAGGCTTCTAAACCGGAAACTGTTTCTTGAGGCAGTCCCTGCAGTAGGTACTAAAACAGTTATGGAAGAGCAACCAAAACAAGACTGGGTAGTTGGAGTGGTAGGGGCCGGTAGTTTCGGGATCTCTATTGCGAACCTCCTTGCCTATAATACTCCTGTACTTTTGTACAGCCGTCAGGCTGATCTGGTCGCGAAGATCAATAAGTCGCACCGGCACCTTGGCCTGGCCCTTTCGGAGCGTATACGGGCAACAAATGACCTGAAAGAGATGGCAGGGCGCTGCACCCTGATCTTTCCCATTGTTCCTTCTGCTAATTTTCGGTCCATGATGCATCAATTAGGGCCGAATTTGCGTCCCCATCATATATTGATCCACGGGACAAAAGGGTTTGATGTACACGGAGTATCTGATGAAGATTTCGAGGCTGGGAACCTTCGCCCTGAACATCTCCATACCATGAGCCAGGTGATACTTCAAGAGAGCATGGTGCGTCGTGTAGGCTGCCTTTCCGGGCCTAATCTGGCCAGTGAGATCATGGAAGGACAACCAACGGCTACGGTTATCGGCAGCGTTTTTAAGGAAGTGATCGAGATCGGCAAGGAAATGCTTCGTTCCGAGCATTTTCATGTGTTTGGTAACCATGATATTCTGGGGGCGGAAATAGCCGGGGCCTTGAAAAATATCATTGCCATTGGGTCAGGCATATTGCGAGGCAGAGGTTTGGGTAAGAATATCCAGGCGATGCTTATTACCCGGGGCCTGGTGGAAATGATTCACTTTGGGCAGGCCTTCGGGGCTGCCAGCAGTGCTTTTTTTGGGACGGCCGGCATAGGAGATCTGGTGGCAACCGCAACCAGTAAGAGCAGCCGTAATTTTACTTTCGGCTACCGCCTCGGTAAGGGAGAGGCCATTGAAGAAATTCAGGAAACTATGCCGGAATTGGCAGAAGGAGTACGCACCCTCAAGATCGTTTTTCACTTGAGCAATTTCTATAAACTGCGTATACCGATCTCGCAAATGCTGTATAATGTCGTATTTGAGGGATTTGATGTGGATAAGGCGCTTAAGTACTTGATCACTTATCCCTACGACGTAGATGTCGATTTTTTGTAGTTAACGGCCATTATAATTCCTATTGATGATGTCTTATAAGTTAAAAACGCTCACCCCACATTTAATCGCTGTGGCACTGTTTCTGGTGGCAGCTTGTTTGTATTTCTATCCGCAATTGCAGGGTAAGGTTTTGCAACAAGGGGACATTACCCAATACAGGGCGATGTCTCATGAACAAAAAGTATGGGAAGAAAAAACAGGACGCCCGATCCTGTGGACCAATGTCATGTTTGGGGGCATGCCTACTTACCAGATTTCCAGAGTGACGGCGGGGAATTTCCTGAAGGGGGTTGACCAGGTGGGGCGCTTTTTTATCGAAAGACCGATCGGTCGGTTTTTTTCTGGGATGATCACTTTTTATATACTCCTGCTGGTATTAGGTACGCCAACATGGGCATCTGTTTTTGGATCGATCGGATTTGCCCTTTTAACCAACAACCTGGTATTGTTTGAGGCAGGACATACCAGTAAGCTTGGGGTCATCTTTTACTTTCCCTTGATCCTTGCCGGCCTGGTACTGGCCTTTCGCGGTCGATACCTTTGGGGGGGCATTCTCTTTGCTTTAGGGACAGGTTTGGGGCTTTATCTCAACCACCCTCAAATGATGTATTACCTGTTCTTAACTCTGCTGATATTTGGTATTGCCCAGTTAGTACAGCATATTCGAAAGGGACAAATGGCGCAATTCGGCAAAGCAACTGCAGCTATACTGATCGGTGGTCTGCTGGCAGGCGGAGCTGCAGCTTCTAATCTATTAACTACTCTGGAGTTTTCGAGGGATACCATGCGGGGGGCACCGATTTTGGAAAGTACTAACAAGAATACAGCTAGCGGTAGCGAAACAGAAGGCTTGGCCTGGGAATATGCCATGCAGTGGAGCAACAGTTCAAAGGATATCCTGGCAAGCTTGGTCCCCGGAGCTGTTGGTGGGAGTTCGGGGGAGCAGGTGCGCGATAATTCCAAACTGGTGCAGAGTTTACGGAGGCAGGGCGCGCGCTTGCCAGCCGGCTTTAAAGCACCATATTATTGGGGGGATCTCCCCTTTACCAGTGGACCGGCATACCTGGGGGCCATTTTTTTATTCCTCTTTTTCGTGGGATTATTTTTGGTTGACGAGCCTCTGAAATGGTGGTTGGGTTTGGGCACTTTGCTAACCGTATTGCTTTCCATGGGGCGCTTCTTGCCCGGCTTTAATGAGTTCATTTTTAACACGGTTCCGCTGTACAACAAATTCAGGGCACCGAGCTCCATCTTAAGCGTCACGACTTTCCTGGTGCCCTTGCTCGGGATGTTGGGGCTTACCCAATTAGTAAAAGAGGACCTGGACAAGAAAAAGGTACTTCGTGCGGTGTATATCGCTGCGGGAATTACCGGAGGCCTAAGTCTCATTCTTTGGTTGATGGGGCCCTCCCTGTTTACCTTTTCGAGTGCAGGCGATGGACGCTTGGAGGCTTCAGGCTATGACCTGAATGCGTTGATAGCTGACCGGAAGGCCATGTTGCGATTGGATGCCATGCGTTCCTTCTTTCTGATCCTGCTGGCAGCCGGACTTTGCTGGGCTTTTCTAAATCAGCGAATCAGACAATCATACCTGCTCCTTGGAGTTTCCATTCTCATCCTGGTCGACGTATGGATGGTGGGCAGACGGTATCTTAACGAGGAAAACTTCGTTAATCCCGCCCAATTCGAAAATCAATTTAGACCCCGGCCCGTCGATCAGCAGATTATGCAGGATCCGGACCCCTATTACCGGGTGCACGACATGACTATCAACTCCTTCAATGCGGCCTCCAGTTCTTACTTCCATAAAACCATAGGGGGGTATAATGCCGCCAAGCTCCAGCGGTTCGATGATCTGATCTATCGTCATTTAATGGAGGGAAATCAAAAGGTATTTGATATGCTGAATACCAAGTACTTTATTATTCCCGCCGGACAAGGGCAACCCCAGGTGCAGCAAAGCCCAACTGCTCTGGGCAATGCCTGGCTGGTAAGCGAATTTGTACGAGTAGCGGATGCAAACGCCGAAATTGACGCCTTAAATACTTTTGACCCAGCCAATCAGGCGGTAGTACACCAAGAGTTTTCGGATTATATCTCCGGAGTAGATCCCAATGGTCAGGGTAGCATTAGCCTGTCCGAATATGCACCGGATCGTTTAAGTTATAGCTACAATGCCTCCTCCCCTCAGTTTGCCGTCTTCTCAGAGATCTGGTATGGTCCCGATAAAGGGTGGAATGCCTATATAGATGAGGAAGCCGTTGCGCATATTCGGGTGAATTACCTGCTGCGCGGATTGAAACTGCCGGCGGGAAATCATACCATTGCCTTTCGATTTGAGCCCAAAACATATAAAATTGGGAAAGTGATTTCCGCCCTGAGTTCGTCGGCCATCCTGTTATTGCTCTTAGGTTTGATAGTACTCGACGGACGGAAATGGTGGAAGGAGGAACCCCCTCAGTCGGTTAATCCAGAAACCAAAAAAGCTCCTTCCAAGTCCAGTAAACCTCAAAGTAAACGTCCCAATCACAAGGGAGCCAATAGAAGCGGTCGAAAAAAGCGATAACAGATGAAGCGGGTATTGATTGTTACCTATTACTGGCCGCCCTCAGCTGGGTCAGGTGTGCAACGCTGGTTGAAATTCGCTAAATACCTGCCGGAATTTGGATGGCAGCCTGTAGTGTTTACACCGGAAAACCCGGACTTTGGATTGCGGGATGAAAGTCTGTTGGAGGGCTTACCCGCTTCCGTCGAAGTGGTGAAATACCCTATTTGGGAACCCTACCAACTGTTGAAAGTATTCAGCCCCGGAAAGAAAGAGAAAAAATTAAATACCGGTGTCGTTAGTTCGAAAGGACGCAAATCCATAAAAGACCGTACTCTTTCCTGGGTGAGGGGTAATTTTTTAATTCCCGACCCAAGGGTTTTCTGGGTTCGGCCTTCCCTGAAATTCCTAAAGGCTTACCTAAAAGAGCACCCGGTTGATGCAGTTGTCACTACCGGCCCGCCCCATAGTATGCATCTGATCGGGAAGGGGTTAAAGGAGGCCTTGGACCTACCCTGGGTGGTGGACATTCGGGATCCCTGGTCCAAGTTGGATTTTTTGGACACCTTTCTGGTTACCCCCTCGAATCGAAAAAAATATGAACGAATGGAGGTGGGGGTGTTGAATGCCTGTGATATCGTAACCGCCACCAGTTTCAGTATGCCTGAGTTGCTTCAGCCTTTCGACCGGTCGAAATTTCATTGCATTACCAATGGATATGACGCTGAGGACTTTTCCCTGGAGACCCCCTTTCCGGAACGGTTTACCGTTTTCCATGCCGGCCTGCTAAATGAATTGCGGAATCCCAGCACCTTATGGAAAGTATTGGCTAACATTAGTTCAGAGGTGGAGGAGTTTGCTCAGGCCTTGTGTATCCGGCTGGCAGGGGTGATCGACCCTGCTATTCTGGAGGAGATCCGATCCTATCCTGAGTTGTCCGGGGCCTTAGAAGCCTCAGACTACCTTTCCCATGAACAGGTGTTGCAGGAGTACCAGGAGGCTTATTTATTACTTTTGTTGATTAACAACACCGATAATGCCCGGGTCAACATTCCGGGTAAATTATTTGAATACCTGGCAGCAAGGCGGCCTGTTCTGGGACTGGGAGATCCCGATGCCGATGCCATGAAGATCATCAAGGACACTGGCGTGGGAGATAGTTCCCCTTATGAAGATTACCAAAGGATAAAGGAGTTGCTGTTAAAGAATTGGCAGGTTTTTCTTTCCGGCACCGGCCTGGAAAAGGAAGGTAGTGCTATTCATTCTTTTTCGAGAAAGGTTTTGACCAGGAAAATGGCAGAACTCCTCAATGCTCTACATTAGGGAGTATATCGGGGTGTTGAAATTGGAGATTGGGAAAGCTCAGATTTTCCGCACCTCCTGTTTTTCTATTTTGTACCAATCCTTGCTCTCCGGACATTGCGCTTTGCCGCTGGCGTCAAAGTGCAAGCGGTGTCCGTATTCACTAACCCAACCGACCTGCCGAGCTGGATTTCCAACTACCAGTGCAAAAGGAGGAACATCCCTGGTGACCACTGCTCCGGCACCGATGAAGGCATAGGTCCCGATGGAGTTGCCGCAAACGATAGTGGCGTTCGCTCCGATGGAGGCTCCTTTTTGGACGTAGGTATTCTGGTATTGGTGTTTTCGAACGATTGCAGAACGGGGGTTGATCACATTGGTGAACACCATGGAAGGCCCCAAGAAAACATCATCTTCACAAATGACCCCAGTGTAAATGGAAACATTGTTTTGTACCTTTACATTATTGCCAAGGACTACACCAGGGGAAACCACCACGTTCTGGCCGATATTGCAGTTGTCTCCTATGGCACAATCCGGCATAATGTGGCTAAAATGCCAGATTTTCACCCCCTTCCCGATGGTACAGCCCTCATCGATGACGGCGGTAGGGTGGGCGAAGTAAAGCGACTTAGCCATCAATTAGGTTTTCGTAGGTATCGGCAATAGCTTCTTCTGAAAACTCTTCTTTAACTAATGCTAAATTACGGATCCGGTCTTTTTCTTCTAGCAAAGAGATAGCTGGAAAATGCAAAAGGTCCTCTTCAAATTCGAAGACTGTATAACCTTTGTCTTTTAAATGAGATAAAAGATTGTTTTGCTTTCGCAAAAAAACCTTTGTACCATTGGCCAGTAAAAAATAGATATTATTTCCTGCTTCTTGCCGCCTGTGGCCAAATATAGCAGATCCTGATGATTTTAATATATTAAAATAAGCATCTTGGGGTAACATATCGGTCAAAGGATAAAAACAATACGGCAGGTTAGTTGTACCATAATTCAAAACGGCATTTTTAATATAATTTCTTCCATAGCTGAGTGGGGTTACTACCCTTTCTAATTGTTGTTGGGTGTCCAGCTTTTTTAGGCGTTGGAGTATCGATAAATGGTTCCCGGTATGACTAGCTGAGTGATTTACAATGATTTGCCGAGGGTTAAGGAGGCTCTGATCAGGAAGAACCTTATCACCTAATTTAGTATGAAAATACCTGAAGTATTTCCATTGAGCATCTGTGGAGAAATTTTCTTTTAAGAGAAGGTAGTCACCATAATTCCAGAAACAAAAATAATTCAACCCTCTAATGAATTGGGTCATTGCTGCATCACCAAACTGAGCGGATAGGTAGCGGGAATACCTTTTATGAAAAGGGATTCCCTGGTGCATCAGTTTTTTGGTTTCCAGGTCAAATAGCTCGAAGTTCCTTCTCCGGTTCAATAAATCGTAAAGCGTAGCTCCATAAAGCAACCAATATGTTCTAACTTTTTTTTGCTGCTTTAGGTAATTGACCAGGAAGGCTTTCGAAGGGCTAAGTTTATGGACAAAAACATTGGCATGGGGTGGAGTAGATTCAAATAATCTTTTTACGGATCCAGGACGAAAAAGGCTTACCGAAGTTATTCCCTGCCTTGGTGTGACGAAACGAAAATTGTCAGTCTTTATGCCGGTTTCAACAAAAAACAGGTTTTTTCCAGGGAAATAGTATTCAAATGTCTCGAAAGAACGGTTAATGAATTTTTCATCGCTGACAAGGTGAATATTCATGTAGGTTTAAAATTGTAAAACTAAGAAACAAGAAGAGAATTCAAATATAATTATACCTCTTCAACTCGAGTCCGGCAATACTATTAATTTTTTGTTGCTGCTCCTGTGTTAAAAAATGGTGGTACCTACCAATTCGACTTGAATCGGGTTTAGTCAATGTTCTTTTTTTCCAATCTAGAGTAGCTTCCGGTTCGGTTAGGTAAATAGATTTTTCAGTAAAATAAGTTTTCATTTTCTCTTGGAAAGGGCATTCTAGGAAGTCACAAATTTCTTTTAATATAGTTTCTGTATTTAAAATTAAATTCTCATAATGGATGATGAGGAAGTTCTCTGAAACACTTTGACTGAAATTAGTTATAAGATTGATGTTTCGACACCATTCCTTTGTTATCTCTGGAATTTTATTGGAAAAATTTGGCTTATAAGGAGAATTTGTTTTTAGTTTAGTGACATCTAGATAAGAACAAACAACATCTCTTACATCTCTTATTAGGTGGATATAATTTGAATCAGGCCAAATATTTGGAAGGTCATCCAGATGCTGGATATAATAGTTGTTTTTGTCAACAACTATTTTGGCAGATTTACCAGCCATTAGTTTATAGAATACGTATATCTCAGCGATTAGTTCTGAATATTTTGAAGGCTTGGCTTTGACCAAGTGGTTCAATAATTGATCTTTGGGCAAAGACCAGGTTTCAAACTTTTTGCTGTTATATAGATCATTTAAAAAAGACTGAATCCCTTGGTTGTAAATGTCTCTTTCCGTCCAGTTTTTATATTTTGGGTAAAGCCAGTGAGCAAAACCTGATTCAGGAGGAGCTGAAATGTAATCATTTTGATTTAACATTAACCTTAATAATGAGGTTCCTGACCTTGGGTTTCCAAGGATGAATGCAGTATCCACTTATTGATAGTTTTGGGTTCGAAGTAAAATACGAGCAATGAGATCTTGTTCCTCCTTACTTAGGTTGTGGTAAATCGGTAGACATAAAATAGAGGAGGCGATTCTTTCTGAAACAGGAAGTTGCTGAGCAGGGTGATCCAGATAATCCAAGGTATTTAGGCTGGGGTGAAAATATCTTCTGGGAAAAATTTTTGCCCGCTCCAATGCATTCTTTGCTTTAATGGCCTGCGTTTCCGTTTCAAAAATAATAGGGTAGTACGCGAAATTATAATTGCAGCCCTCTTGAATTTGAGGTTTTTGGATATTTAAATTCGTTAAAGCAAAATCATAATACAATGATTGCTCTTCTCTTTTTTTCAAAATGCTTGGTATGTCCTGAAGAACACAAAGGCCCATAGCAGCATGGAATTCGGAGTTTTTCGCATTGATCCCAACGCCATTGAATTTACTCGGACCATCATGGCCAAAGTTACGCATGAAAGCCATTTTTTTTAATAACTCGGGTTTTTGGGTAAATACAGCACCCCCTTCAATGGAATGCATCAATTTGGTAGCATGCAAGCTTAAGGTACTTATTCCTCCAAAGTTGAAAATACTTTTTCCTTTGTATTTGGTTCCAAAACAATGAGCGGCATCGTAAATCACCTTTAGGTTATAACGGTCAGCAATTTCTTGAATGGCGTCTATATTGCAGGCGTTTCCAAAGCAATGGGTAGCCAAAATAGCTGTGGTATTTTTTGAAATACTTGCTTCAATTAGTTTGGGATTAATATTCAGTGTATTTTCATCGATATCCACAAAAACCGGCTTACATCCCTCCCAGACAAGACTGCTTGTTGTAGCGACATAAGAAAAAGGAGTGGTAATTACTTCTCCTCTAATTTCGAGTGCTCGAATAGCAATTTGGAGTGCAAGGGTACCATTACCTACGAAAATAAGATGTTTTTGGTCTAAATATTTTTTTAGCTTTAATTCAAATTCATTGACTAAAGGGCCATCATTGGTTAACCAATTTCTTTGCCAGATGCCTTCCAAGTATTTTTTATAATCATACTCCTTTGGAAGATAAGGTTTTGTGACAGGAATCATAAAAGCGTTTTATTTTTTAGGAAAAATTGGAGGTTTATAATGGAAAAAAGAATCCTTTGTCTTTTTAAAAAACTGAGCAAATGAGTTGTCTGGTCGCTTATTTGCGTGGGGAAAAGAGTTGTTTGGAATTTCGTGGTCTAAAAAAGAACACAATTCTTTCCAGCCATGACCTTGCTCAAGAGATAAAATTAGTAAATCATTTGGGCGATTAGCGAAGTATTTTTTCACTTCCCTATTGTGACGCCGGTATCTTTTTAAGTAGATATCTTCGTTTCCTACTGGGCTTCCTACACCATAAATCCATTGTCTCATTTTTGTTTTTCTAAAGCCAAAATGATTTTTGACCGAATTAATCCATTTCTTTTCATCTCGAATAGTTAAGACGAATTTACAGTTAGGATAGGTCTTGTCAAATAATCTGAATAATAGAGGCCAGGGGTTATCCTCGAATGCATTGTAATGCATTGTAATTTTTAAAATTTTGGAATAATCCCCTTTTATCAGGTCGGAGGCAAGCTCTCTTCTCGGCCCACATACATCGTATCCTAATATTCTAAGTGCTTTATGTAAAGAAGTTGTACCTGTTTTGTGGAAACCTATTCCCAATACCTTTTCCATTAAATACCATTATTTGAATTTACAATTAGGGAGTAGCCCTTGAAATTTACTTTTCGAATTGTCTAGAACTTATGCTAATATTCTTTATTGCCGTCAACTTGAAAACTTCATCTTTTCGATATTGGGCTCTCTTTATAAACCTATTACCAACATCTGAATCCCGAAGGACCTATCTTGCCGGGCTCGGTAGCATATCATCAAAATGGAGCTGTATTTGGGCGGCATTGGCAAGACATTTTTTTAAAACCGTTTAAGGGCTAAGGCTCGGAGATTACAAATCAATAAACCAAACTTTTTCTTTTCAAACCAGAATTTATAATTTCTTTCAACCTTAAGTTTTAT
>CAYZMS010000047.1:0-21815 GCA_964479625.1 uncultured Saprospiraceae bacterium | reverse complement strand
ACGGATCGGGTGAAAGACTAAAAGAAAAGGGCTGGTGATTTGTATATTTGGTTTTACCACAAACTAAAAATACAAGCAACCATCCAGCCCATGTCAAAGATAGTACAAAGTAAGGGAAGCAGTCAAGCAAAGCCAAAAGATAAATACCAGATAAAGAACTGGTCAGCGTATAATCGTTCACTTAAGAATCGCGGAAGTTTAACGCTGTGCTTAGATGAGGAGTTGATTAAGAACTGGTATGATCAACGTCCGGCCCAAAAAGGCGGACAATACAAGTATTCAGAAAGCTGCATACTGGTGTTATATCAATTGGAAGTGGTTTTTGACCTGGGTTTTCGGCAACTGGAAGGTTTCCCTGAATCCTTGATCCAATTGATGGGACAGGATTTGGAAGTGCCCAGCTACAGTCAGATATGCCGTCGAGGTGCCAAATTAGATGTCCCTTGTTCAACTCCACCATCTGCTGATGGAAGTATGCATATTGTCATGGACAGCACAGGTTTGAAAGTATATGGAGAGGGCGGGTGGAAAGTTAGAAAGCACGGCTGGAGTAAACGCAGGACCAGGCGCAAACTTCATATCAGCGTGGACCAGGCCACTGGAATGATCTATGCTCATCAATTCAGTGAAGCAGGTCAGGATGATGCGGCTATGATGGAACCTATGTTGGATCAGATTTCTTATGAGGTAGATAAAGTAAGTGGCGATGGGGCTTATGACAAAAAGCACTGTTGGCAATCGCTGGAGAAAAAGGGCATTGATGGATTAATTCCGCCCAGGCGGGATGCCGTCTATTGGTTGGATGAAGAAGGTAGGATTATCATAAATGATCGAAAAATGGATACTCAGGTAACGAAGGCAGCTGTAAAGATCAGATGTCTGAATTTGATGACGAAAACGGGTATGCCAGAAAGCGTAAAAATGGCTTCTTAAGCCTACTTGATAAAATCAAGGCATTTCTTTTAGTTGCGGTAAGCATCTGTGCAACAACGCCGTTTAAATGGTTAAATTGAAAAGGATAAATGTCATCTAAGCAGGAATTAAATAAAAATATGGAATTTAATAATTCAAAACTAATATACCTGGATTACAATGCTACGACACCGGTCGACAAGGAAGTCCTTGAAGCCATGCTGCCTTATTTTTCGAAACTACCAGGAAATGCGGCCAGCCGGTCTCATGCCTATGGGTGGGCGGCAGAGCAGGCGGTGGATATTGCCCGGGGCCAAATAGCTGATCTGCTAAAGGTAGAACCAGAGGCAATCATATTTACTTCTGGAGCTACCGAATCCAATAATCTCGCTTTAAAAGGCGTATTTGAACGATACCAAAGTAAGGGCAGACATATCGTCACTCTCAAAACCGAACACAAGGCCGTACTCGATGCCTGCGAGCGCATTGAAAAACAAGGTGGCGAACTAACCTACCTGGATGTTCAACCCGATGGTCTGGTAGATTTAAAAGCCTTGGAGAAGGCCATTCGCCCGGATACCATCCTGGTCGCCATTATGTGGGCCAACAATGAAACAGGGGTGATCCAGCCGATGGAAAGCATTGGTGCCCTATGCGCTGAAAAAGGAACATTGCTGATGAGTGATGCAACACAGGCCGTAGGTAAGATCCCTGTCAAACCAAGGGCCGCAGGGGTCCATTTATTAAGCTGTTCAGCCCATAAAATGTATGGTCCAAAAGGTATCGGCGCTTTATTCGTCAATCGCAAGGCCCCAAGAGTAGCCTTGAGCCCTCAGATCGACGGCGGAGGCCATGAGGGAGGATTCCGGTCTGGCACGCTGAATGTGCCAGGGATCGTAGGGTTTGGTGCCGCAGCAACCATTGCGGGTAAAGAAATGGGATCAGAAGGGGAACGGCTGGGTCAGCTGAGAGACCTTTTGGAAAAGAGCCTGCTGGAAAAGCTGGAAGAGGTCTATGTGAATGGCACGGTGGACTACCGTTTACCCCATGTCAGCAATCTTTCTTTTCGATATATTGATGGAGAAGCCTTGATGCTTGCCTTAAACCGGGAGATAGCGGTGGCGGCAGGCTCTGCCTGCACCTCTTCCAACCTGGAACCCTCCCACGTGTTAATGAATATGGGGTTACCTAAAGATGTAGCCAATGCTTCTATTCGATTCAGTTTGGGCCGGCCTACCACCCAGGCTGAAATCGACCGCAGCATCCAGGCCGTGGTTGAACGGGTAGGGCAATTGCGCAGTCAAAGTCCGGCCTGGGAACTATTCAAAGACGGGGTGGAGTTTTGAGTAAGTAAGTACCTTTAAACTCCAAAATAAAGGAAGATCCAGAACTGGCGTCCTTTTTAAATGTTTCATAAATTAGTCCAAATTTTAGAAATTAAACTTGTACAATGTTATTTGTTGCAGACACAGCCAAACAGCGCATAGAAGAAATTCGAAATGAGGGAGCGATCACAGACAGCCACTTTATACGGGTTTCTGTTACCAGCGGCGGTTGTTCCGGTTTGACCTATATCATGGAATTTGATACCGTAGATCGGCCAGACGACCAGGTTTTCGAGGACAAGGGGGTGAAGATCGTTACGGATCTAAAGAGCTTCCTTTATCTATGCAATACCACCCTGGAATTTTCAGGTGGCTTAAACGGCAAAGGGTTTTATTTTAATAACCCCAATGCTTCCCGTACTTGCGGTTGTGGGGAAAGTTTCGCCCTGTAGAGGCCCTTCCCAATAGGAATAAGCAGGAAACAGCCCAGTAGCTGGTTTAAACCCCACTTCAAGGAACCTTTTTTAGGCGGCTCAAAGCTTCTACTTCGCTTTGAGCCGCCCGCAAATTAAATACTTTCAGTTACTGCTTAGAAAGCTTGAGTACCTGCTGTGTTGCTCCGGTATTAAAACGGATCAAATACAAGCCGTTTTCGTAATTGTTAAGGTTAACAGGAATGCGGTAAAAGCCGGCCCCCATTTCTGTTTGGAGGATGTTTTGCAAAACCCGGCCCTGAATATCCATTAGGTCCAGTTGAACCGGGCCGCTGGTTGTCAGCCTTAAGGAAAGCTCTACTTCTCCTTTAGTTGGGTTAGGGAAAGCCCTTAAAGTTTGTTCCTGTCCAATGAGGCCTCCCTGACCCGGTAAGAAGGCGGAACCTGCAGGGGCTTCACAAGGCCCTATAAGCGTCCAATGCTGCCATGGGCCGCTAAATTGCTCGGGATTATTACCCTGAGTCCAGTAATTCGCTTCATAAATGTTATTGTTGTAAGCAACCCGGGCTCCTTGGGTATATATGGTACCGGGATCCCATTCGGGAATATCACACTCTTGGGGTTCGGGATCATCCCCTTCCGTAACTTCAAAGGAACGGCTTACCTCCAGGGCTGCCTCATAATCTGCATTACCAGACTGACTGGCCGTAATCGTGACGGTTCCTGCTGCTCCGGTTAAACTAACAGTTGTCCCGCTAAGGGTAGCCGGACCGCTAATGGCAAAGCTTACGCTTAGGCCCGAAGAAGCCGTTGCACTAATATTAAAATCGGGATCATTAACATCCTTGTCTTCAATTGGGTCGAAGGAAATGGTTTGCGACATTTTTCCCGGAGGGCTATCGCAGGGCCCAATGGTCTTCCACCAGTGTTCACCGGAGCCGGGAGTTACCCAAATCGGACCCGTTTGCGCTTCATAAATGGTACCGTTGTATACCACCCGGTCACCTGCCTGGTAAACCGTGGGGTAAGGCTCCCATTCCGGATCGGTACAACCGTTTCCGGGAGGTTCCTCATCTACCGTAGCTAAAGTAGATCCCGTACATCCATTGGCGTCGGTAACCGTCACCCCATATGTTCCGGCAGCAAGCCCACTTAAATCTTCCGTGGAGGCACCAGTTGACCAACTGTAGAAATAGGAGCTCGTACCACCGGTCACCGAAAGATCAATGGAACCGTCGGTTGCTCCTTCGGTAGCATTGTCGACAGCGGTGCTCAACTGCAGGGCTGCTGGAGCTCCTATTTCGGCGGATGCTGTAGCAGTTACTCCTTTAGCATCCGTTATCGTAATGATATAACTGCCTGCAGCCAGGTTGCTGGCGGTAGCAGTATTCAAACCATTTGACCAGGTGAATTGATAAGGAGCTGTCCCACCGGAAGCTTCGGCGGTTGCACTACCATCGGCGCCGCCAGCGCAACTGACATCGGAAGATGCGGTAATACTTACCAGCAAAGATTCTACCGGCTCGCCAGTCACTTCGAAACTTTGATCTACCGGAGGCGCCGGATTATAACTCGCATTACCCGATTGACTTGCCCGGACGGTAACCGTTCCTGCCTGACCGGTAAGAGTAAGCGTATTGTCGTCAATGGAAGCCGGCCCGGAAAGTACACTGAAACTTACCGCTAAACCGGAACTGGCAGAAGCGGAAAGCGTGATTGGTTCATCATCCGTTTCCATATCGGCTAAGGGCGCAAAGGAGATGGTCTGGTCCTGACGAGGAGTCCCCCCATCTGCAAAAACCCTGTTCAAAACATTGGCAAGTGGAGCTTTGGTATCCGGACAGTACCGCAATTTATTTCCAAAATTTTGAGTAACGGGCCCTACATCCCAGTCGCTGAATATCTCCCAAATGATCACCCCACCAACATGGTTGTCGTTGATATAATCGGCCTTCAATTCGATCGACTGCTCGTCATCGTAGCTCAGGAAAAAATTCCCTTTGGTTGCGTAGGGGACCTTAGCTACATCATCCCAATGCTTGGTCCAGCCGCTGTTGGGTGCATCGATCGTTTGCAGAATGTAATTATAAAAGGGTGTTCCGTCAAAGCCCCCCCAATTGGTGAAGTCTGATGCCGTTACTACAGGGCCATCCGGTTGAACTGTTGTCGGTGATTTTTTGGTGGGTGCCCCGAGACTGGCAGGTCCATCTGTTACCACTCCCCTTCCATAGAAGGCCGTACCCATATTGATCTGTTGGGATTGCACCCCCCTGGAAAGCAGGTAATTGAAGGTGTTATCCCAGCTAAAGGGTGCTGCCGGGGTATCATACAACCCGGAATTATGACCAGTTTCATCAGCCCATCCCCCTACAAAGTCATAGGTCATCATGTTGAAATAATCCATGGATTGGGCAAGCCGTCCCCAATCAAAGCCCTGCAGATTATCAGGACTGGCAGAAAAAGCCGCAGTGATCAATTTGTCGGGACCGATCGTCTGTCGGATAGCTTCCACCAAAAGGGCAAAATTCTCGTAATCCTGTGGTCCGTAGTTCTCGATATTCATCCCGGGATTATTAGGATATTCCCAATCCAGGTCGATTCCGTCAAAACCCATGTCCATAAGGGTAGCGCAGTCGTCCAGGAAGCGTTGGCGTTTGACGGGGTCAGCAGCCATTTCCGGGAAGTGCTTACACATACTCCAGCCACCGATAGAAGCCATTAGCTTCACTCCGTTCTCCTGGCAAAGATCACGAAGGCCGGGAGCTCCGTCTTTTTTGGAAACAGGAAGGGGGTAATCACCTGTTTCTCCAGTATTAACATTGATCCACCCGCTGCCATTTCCTTTGTACCCGTATTGCTCAAAAACATAGTACAAGGCATGGTCCGGCAGTTCGTCAATATTATCCGGCAGGTAATGCAATACCTCCAGTTCTCCATAAAACAACCAATAATCCCAACTGGAGTAAATGTCATCCCAGAACATCTGCCCGGGCTCTTGCACTTCCCCTACTTTATAAATATCCTTATTGCGCAGATCCCCACTATGCATGGAGCCATCTTGTGCAACCCCCAAAAAAGACCAATTGATAATGGTATACTGAGAATAATCTACATTCAGTTGGTTATAAACCCCAGCTGATGGTAATCCTGCATTTGCGGCCTTCCAGGCATCCCATTGGGGAAAGTAGGCAATTATTTCTTTGTTGTGATCGGCGGTGGTATGTGTGGCTCCGCCATCTACCTGCGCCCTTAAGTTAAAAGTGGTAAAGGCCAACATTCCAAGAATCACAAAGATCCCTTTTGGAATAGTAAGCATTCGACTTGTGTTTTTCATTTTAATGGAAATTGTTTGGATCAGCCCAAGCTGATCAATGGTTAAAAATGTTTCATACAATCTGTAAAAGCATAGTTGTACTAAGCGGAATTAGGGGGCTTTTCCCCATTCCGTTCCGGACAATGCCTTTCCTTCTCCGGCATAAATCGATCAAAGTGGTTCGTTTGATCTTCGGTACTGGTCTGAAGTTTTCTGTCGCTGAGATAGGTATCCCCATTCGGCATCTTCATCAGACTATACCGATCGTTCTGGCAACTCCATGGGTTACGGCCCTTCTGGGGCTATCACGGGTTGCCTTTCCAATCCATCACATAACTGAAAACGTTAAGTCAACCGGGGCCAGGCAATTTATCCTTTCAAACCGTGTGCGCACACAGAGTCGAAAAAGAAAGTAGCCCGTTTCACTCCATCCGTTTAAGCCAGGACGTGAAACCGCAGGCCGGATAGTTTCTACCTATCCGAGCGCTACTGGACGACCAAAAAGGTCTTTTTATAAAAATTGGGTAAGCTTGATTTTTTGAACACCTTTAGTCGCGAAACAGAATTAAAATACAATTTAATTTTGTAAACGTAAAAAAATTAAATAATAAAACCTCTCATTTTTACCAGGTATTCGATCAGGACCAAAGGTTCCGTGGTTGGAATTTCAGGGAAAAGGTTCACCTGTTCCACCAGCTTGATCGAAATAGATCGGAGCTAAGGAAAAAGGCCAGACTGCCCCTGAAGAGTAGGGCAATCCAGTCTTTTCACCTTAGCGTTTGCCATTAGAATGTCGAAATTTTAATAAGCTCTAGCTGATCTCCTTTTTGCAGTCGTATAAAATACAAACCGGCTGCCTGCATATTGATTTGGGCGGGTATTCGGTAAACCCCAGGCCCCATTTGTTCCTGGATGATAGTTTGTAGTACATTCCCTCGCAAGTCCAGCAACTCCATTCGGACGTTTCGGGAATCCGACAACTCAAAAGAAAGTTCCAACTCGCCATTTGTTGGATTAGGGAAGGCTGCTAATCCTAATCGGTTTAGATTATTTTGACTGACTACGGTTCCTTGAATTGCACTACCTCCGGGACACTCATCGGGTTCCCCTTCAAATCCGCCGTAGGATTGCTGATTAGCGCAACCGCAGGCATCGCAGGTATTGCCCCCGTCCACATCCAGGCTGGAACCCAATATACCCGAATGCCGCTGGTAATGGCCGATGCGGTTAACCACCTTGGTATTTTCCGTACCGCTACCACATTCGAGACCTCCATTAATAATGTTTATCGTCATTCCCAGGCCAGGGGAACGCCCCTTGGGAATATCAAAGCAGGAAGGCGTCCAGTTACCTACCATCACATCATGAGCGGAAGGCTTTGGGTTTTGGGGGGTCATCCAAAACCAAATGGCTGTTTGGAAAGCCAGCGCTCCGTCGGATACCACCAGGTCGGGGTCGTTTAACAGGACGAATTTGTCACCGTACAGAAATTCGCTGACCTGTCCGTAATTGTAGTTCCAACTCAACTGGATGGGGCCACGGCCATGATAAGATTTACCGGGAGCGGGAGGATAATTGGAATTGTTCTCATCCCTGTAGCCCAGGCAAGTTGCACAGCCCTCGTATCCTACCTCCTGCCGGAAATGCAGTCCCCAGGCATACTGCCCTCCAGGTGCTGTCGGCCAGCCCCCGGTCGTTTCTTGGGAAATATTTGCCAAAAAGGCTGCCATTTCCCGGCGTCGGGTAGCGAAATCTCCTTCATTTGAAAAATCGCCATAATCTACCACTTGTGTCAGGATCTCCTTGGAAAGATTATGACTGTAGTTAAACTCCTCATCTTCCCGGATGACCTCCTGGGCTCCTGTAAGCAGATCAACCCGCGTAACGCGATAAAGATTGGTCCCCCTTCGGCGTTCAAAAATAGCTCTGATATCTTTCATGCGTTCCACTGCCTCTACCAGTGCGGCAAAGGAGAAAAAATCATTGGCCGGAGCGATTACTCCCGTTGCGATATCTACTCCAAAACGGTAGGGGAAGATCGCATCAAACTCTGCTTCGGTAATGATGAAATCCGAATCGGGATTGAAAGGGTCTATCTCTAGGGTAAAAGAAATGGAAGCCGTAGCGCCTTCATTGTCAGTAGCGGTAGCCGTCCAAGGGAAATCGCCAAATGCTGGAGGGGTCCAATTCACTAACCAGGTATCACCATTTTGTGTAGCGTTGAAGGACTGCCCCTCAATGACTATTTCCACTTGCTCAACAGCACCATCCTGGTCGGTAGCTACCACTTTCACCTCGATCACAGCAGGCGATTCCTGACTCAAAGGTCCCACAGGGGCAAGCAGCTGTATTTCTGGAACGCGATTCCCTCCTGTCGAGCAGGGGCCTTTCAGTTTCCAGTGTTGGTAGGAGCTGCTAAATTCCTCGGGATTATTGCCCTGGGTCCAGTAGGCCGCTTCGTATACATTATTATTATAGGATACCAGAGCTCCGCCCAGATACACTACATCCGGGTCCCAGGTGGGTTCATCGCATTGGGCAGGCGTTTGCTCCTCCACCTGGTAAGATGCAGTTGTTAAGCAAGCGTTTCCATCCGTCACAGTAAGGGTATAGTTACCAGCAAGAATATTGGTAAGGTTGGCTGAGCTTGCTCCGGTACTCCAATTATAGGAATAGGGCTGCTCCCCTCCTGTTACCGTGGAAATTATAGCCCCATCTGAATTTCCACTGTTCGCATTTTGAACCTGGGCAGTAATTGTGACCGGAGCTGGTTCTTCTAATGTTAGTTCTGCGGTAGCGGTTTGATCGTTTGCATCGGTAACCGTTAGTGAATAAACCCCAGCCGTTAAGTTGATCAATTGAGCGGTAGTAGCACCATTGTTCCAAAGGAAAGCATAAGGCTCCAGCCCCCCGGAAACATTCGCTTGGATACTTCCGTCAGCCCCCTCGCTACAGGATGGTTTGGTAGCCACCAGATTCAATTCCGCGCCACCCAGTTCCGGTGCCGTCACCGTAAAGGATCGGACGACCTCCGGTGCTGCTTCGAAGGTTGCGGTTCCGGCCTGAGATGCAGTCACCACCACCAGTCCCTCCGTTCCGTTGAGCTGGACCACATTGCCATTCAAGCTTGCGGGCCCTGAGATGGAATAGGTCACCGGAAGACCCGAAGAAGCCGTAGCATTCAGGGAAAAATCCGTATCCGTAGTAAGTTTGTTGCTGATGGCCGGGAAGGTAATGGTTTGTGCTGTTTTCTCCGTTTCACCTTCGCAAGGGCCAATGGTTTTCCACCAATGTTCTCCAAGCCCAGGCTGTACCCAAATCGGCCCTGTCTGCGCTTCGTAGATCGTTCCATTGTAAACCACTCGATCTCCTGTTTGATAAACGCTGGGATAAGGTTGCCATTCCGGTTCAGGACAGGCGGCCTCCATCCTTTCGCTGGTGAGGGTCGAAACAGATAATGGGAAATTTTCCGCACTCCGGATAGAATAGAAAGGAGTAAGAAAAAACAATATCAGTATTTTAGAAAAGTCAAAAGGACAGCAAATGTATCTTGTCTTTGTAAATGACATGTTTAATGCTTTAATAAATTCGAAAAGAATAGCTCATACACTCCTGTAAAGGCATAGTTATAATCCCCTTTCAGCGACCTAAACCAAAAGGATGAAATCAGTTGTTGAATCATCGCTGTTTTCAGAACGGAAGTAACTATGCTGTTATGAGCATAGCATTCCTGGGGGAGTTCATTTCGACTTCCGAAGGTTTATTACTAGCCCTGTTACCCATTACCGCCAGGTCAGACAGACGCCTAAAGAAGTAGAAATTATATACCAGCCTTCCCGTCCTGAATGGACAAGACAACACCTTTTTACAATACGTACTTTCGGGTACTTACTTCTAAATTAAAGAAGTAAGTATAGTATAAAACAAACTGGAGAACAGCCCGGAAACCGGGAAGATCAGTAGAAAGCCTTTCAAAAGGGCTAGGCTATTTTAAAAAGCCAGATTAATTTATTTACAAGAAAAATGGGCTACCAAAGCCCAAGAGGATTACCCTCATCTGGTAGGTACCGCTTGTGGAAAAGTGGGAATTCTTTCATACAGCTGTTAATTTTGAGTTTAACAATAAAGGGATAATGCCATTGGATGAGAGTATCCAATAGAAGCAAAAACTAACAGAAAACCACAAGGGTTATTTCTGTTAAAAAACCAAGCTTAAGGGCGATTTAACGCAAAATGGAGTGAAAGGAGTTTCTTTATCGATATCCTCAAATAAAAAAACTATCTCGTAATTGTACAATTAATTCAAGGTTAAAAAAATCTTAAAAAAATTTGTAGTTTATGGGCTGCAAACCTGGGACTTGAAATTACATTGCCATAGTACCTAATATGGTATTTACCACAACCATCAGCAGAACAACACCGAGTGCATTCCAGAACCCTTTAATGCGAAAGCCTTTTACAAAGCGGGCGGCAACTAAAAGGACGAGGGCATCAATTACAAAGTTGAATAATCCAAAGGTGAGGATACGCAGTGGAAAGGCCAACAGATCAAGAATGGCCCCAAGAGTGGCGTTGAGAATGGCAAGAACGAGGGCGACCAGCAGCGCACCGCCAAAATCCTCTACCTCTACTCGCCTGAAAATATAAGAAGCCAGAAACAGGGCGACCGCATTCAACAGGATCTTCACGGCCAGCCCGGGCAGAGAAGTCTGGGTAATGATCTCTGTCAGCATCAGGTTTTCCATTACTTTTGCTTTTTATTGAGAAGACCCTTCCAATAAGCGAATTTGGCGTTCCAGCTCACGGATTTCCAATTCCTTAGTCCGTAGGGAATCCCTCAATTGTTGATTGATCGCTTCCAGCGTCTTTGGGTCAGCAGTTGTTGCGGGATTTTCCGGGGCAACCTTTTCCTCTCCTGGCTGAGTTATTTGTTCGATCCACTCTTTAATGGGGTTTTGTTCGTCACCATTAATATAAGTAGCTGCAAAGTAGGCAGCGGGAGCAAGGAACAACATCACCAGGAAAAACCGGGCGAAACCTGTCAATTTATATTTTCTTCTAGCCATGATAAGTATTTTTGTCAAAAATAAAGGAATGGTCGATTCCCACCTTCTTTATTCTACGCAATTCTGAAATTATCCGATAAAGCTACTGCCCGAAAGCGCTAAGAGCTTATTACCTTTACGAAAACAAATAACCCCCTGCAAGGGACCAAGCGAACCAGAAAACAATACTCATGTCGGAAGCTTATATTTATGATGCCCTCCGTACGCCTAGAGGAAAAGGAGAAAAGGGTGGTGCCCTTTATCAGGTCAAACCTATTGATCTACTCGGACAAACCCTCCAGGCATTACATGATCGGAATAATTCCAGCCTCGACCATATTAATGATTTCCTACTGGGGTGTGTGAGTCCCGTAGGTGATCAGGGCGCAAATCTGGCCAGGGCTGCTCTTTTACAGTTGGGATGGCGAACGCAGGCCGGGGGGTTGCAACTAAACCGTTTTTGTGCTTCCGGACTAGAGGCCGTGAACCTGGCTGCCCTCAAAATTAGAGCCGGTGGGGACCGGCTGGTGGTTGCTGGTGGAGTAGAAAGTATGAGCCGGGTTCCTATGCATGCAGATGGCGGGCCGCTTATCTATGACCCTGAAGTCATTAACACCGTTGACTACCTTCCTCCCGGGGTAGCTGCCGACCTTATCGCGACCCAAAAGAGGTTCGAACGTACCGAATTGGACAGCTTTGCGCTTCAGTCTCATCAACGGGCTGCAAAAGCCTGGGAAGAGGGGCGTTTCAAAGGCTCTATCATCCCAATTTTCGACCGAAACGGCTTACCCATCCTGGAAAAGGATGAAGGACTCCAGCCGGAATCCGACCTGGAAACCCTGGGTGCTCTCCCCCCGGCTTACCTGGATTCAGGCGGAATGGGATTCGATCAAATGGCACTGCATCACTATCCTTCCCTGGAGGGTATAGACCATCAGCATACGGCTGCAACTTCCTCGGGTTTCGCTGATGGAGCAGGGCTGATATTACTTGGGGATCAAGCTGTTTCAGAGACCATACAAAAAAAAGCCAGGGCCCGGATCCGGTGCATGGCTAATGTGAGTGTGGAACCTACCGCCATGTTAGGAGGGGGCCCGCCTGCAGCTCGACTGGCCCTGGAAAGGGCTGGAATGGAGGCCCGGGACATTGACCTTTGGGAGTGCAATGAAGTCTTTGCCGCAGTGGCTCTCGATTTCATAGAGACCTTTAAGCTGGACCATGACCGCTTCAATGTTAATGGAGGGGCCCTTGCCATGGGTCACCCTCTGGGTGCCACGGGTGCAATGTTGTTGGGGACTTTACTGGATGAACTCGAACGACAAGATTTGGAAACCGGCCTTTTAGCCCTGCCTGTTGGTGGGGGCATGGGCATAGCAACCATTATTCAACGGGTATGATTCACTATAAAAAAGATGTGGACAATATCGCGACTCTCAGCCTTGACATGGAGGGGCGCAGTATGAATGTCATTAACCACGAGATCCGACGGGCCTTTGTACCGGTCCTGAAGCATTTACAAGCTGAAAAGAGGAAGCGTTTGCTGAAGGGTGTCATCCTCACCTCCCAAAAACCTACCTTCCTTGCGGGGGGCGACCTGGGATACCTCTACCAGGCCACTGACCCTGCAGAGATCAGCCGTTTTGCCCGGGCTATGCAAGATTTTCTACGTGCCCTGGAACGCCCTGGTGTCCCGGTAGTAGCGGCCATAAACGGCAACGCCATTGGGGGAGGCTTTGAGATCACCCTGGCCTGTCACCATCGCATAGCAATTGATACCCCTGAGCTGAGGCTGGGAATGCCGGAAGTGGAAATTGGTTTAATCCCCGGAAGCGGAGGAATTATTCGGCTTATGTGGCTGCTCGGGATCGAAAGGACGTTTAATATACTCAGCGGGGGCGGCCGCTACACAGCCCGGCAAGCTTTTAATGCCGGTTTGATCGATCAACTGGCAACAGACCGACGGGATATGCTCCAACGAGCCCGCCATTGGTTATTGGAAGGCCCTGACTCCCGGCGGCCCTGGGACCAGGAAGCCGCCCAAATCCCGGGAGGCCATGCAGGTCAGCCAGAAATGGCTCAACGCATTCGAGCCATGAGCGCAAAGCTGGCCGCCAAAACCCACCATAATTTTCTCGCACCTCAGTACATTCTCAATGTCTTGTTCGAAGGTTCAAAGGTAGACTTCGAAACGGCTTGCCAAATAGAAACCCACTATTATACAGAGTTGGTTCGCAGCCGGACTTGCAAAAATATGATCAAGGCCTTTTGGTTCGACTCTAACTTTATCAAAAGCGGCAAGAACCGACCCAATGGTTTTGGTAGATTTCGACCAAGAAAGGTGGGTATCATCGGCGCCGGAAGAATGGGATCAGGGATTGCTTTCTCCTGTTTGATCAATGGCGTGGACATCGTAATCAAGGATGTCTCCCGCCTTATCGCCGCCCGCGGCAAGGAATCCATCCACAAAAAGCTGGAAGAGAAGCAAGCGTTGGGCGAACTTACCCCTGAGGAGTGCGCCTCCTACCTGAAAAAGGTACAGGTTACCGAAAATCCCAAGGATTTTGAGACTTGCGATCTGGTTATTGAAGCCGTTTTCGAGAACCAGGCAGTTAAACAAAAAGTAAACCGAGAATCGGAAAAGTATCTGGATGAATATTCCTTTTTTGCGACCAATACCCTTTCCATTCCCATCACCACCCTCGCCAAAGCCTCAGAGCGCCCGCATAATTACGTTGGCTTACACTTTTTCGCACCTGCTGACGAAGTCCCTTTAGTAGAGATCGTAAAAGGCTCGCAGACTTCGGAGGAGACCATCGCCCGGGCTTTCGACTTTGTCCAGGCAATCCAGAAAACACCCATTGTAGTAAAGGATGACTGGGGGTTCTATGCGGCCAGGGTACAGAACACCTATATCCTGGAAGGGATCACCATGCTTCAGGAAGGCTATCCACCCGCCCTGATCGAAAACCTAGGTATCCAATCAGGTATGCCCCAGGGGGCCTTGGCTTTAGCCGATGAGCTCGGCCTGGATATGGTGCTGAATTACGAGCATCAGGCAGCCAAACACTATGGACCGAAATATATTCAACACCCCGCAGTGAAGGTACTGGAAGTAATGATCGAAGACTTGAAACGCCCCGGCAGTCGTAAAAAAGCAGGCTTTTACGACTATGATCCGGAGGGCAAACGGAAATTATCTTCCGAAGTAGCTGAACGCTTTCCGGAAAAGAAACAACCTTATGAAAGAAAGGAAATCAGCGAACGCTTTCTTTTCGCACAGGTTCTGGAAGCGATCTGGTGCCTCCAGGAAAATGTGATCCACTCCATTGCGGCAGCCAATCTGGGTAGTGTTTACGGCTGGGGGTTCCCCTCCTTCAAAGGGGGAGTAATCCAATACGTTCAGGATTACGGATCAGAAAAGTTTGAAGCCCGCTGTAAGGAGCTAATGGAAATGTACGGCCAACGATTTCGGCTGCCCAATAAATTTAGGGCAGTCCTGGAACGGGAGTCCCCAGATTTTCAAGAAAAACCCAATTCCTGATTATGGACTAAAAATTTAAAATTTCTCTCTTTTTCAAACCTCGCTTGGAAAATTTTCGTATTTTTTTTCCTTTTTCTAAACACTTTTATTTTTCTATTGTCTTTACTTTGTAAAGGCAGAGCGAATTTGAGACTCATTAAGAGTTTCACGAGGGGAATAGCATTTATGCATTAGTAAACTTTTTATGGAGTCCTTTGACTATATTATCGCAGGTGGGGGTTGCGCCGGCCTGAGTTTGGCATGGCGGCTTCAAAGATCAACTTTATCCAATAAGCGAATTCTGATCATTGAACAGGAAGCAAAAAATACTAATGACCGAACCTGGTGTTTTTGGTTGCCAAAAGGGTCAAGGATCCCCTTTTCAAATCTCATTCAAAAAAGCTGGGACCGCCTCACCTTTGCGGGTCCGCGGGGTGGGCGTACGGAGCATATTGCTCCCTATCAGTACCATTTAATTCGCAGCCAGGATTTTTATGCCTACATCCATAAGAGCCTGGAGCAAAGCTCAAATATTCAGTTCAGGCGGGCGTCCATTAAAACTATTTCAGCTGATCAGGGCGGTGCATACGTACAGACAGATTCAAAGACCTATCGATCGGAATATGTATTCAACAGCATTCCCAGCCTAGCTCCTCCCCTATCCGGAAACCGCCATTTTATTCAACAGCATTTTCTTGGATGGTTCATTAAAACCCCAAAACCAGTTTTTACTCCTGACCAAATGACCCTTATGGACTTCAGGGCAAGTCAGGATAATGGGGTATGTTTTTTTTATGTACTTCCTTTTGATTCTTCCTACGCATTGGTCGAATGTACTTACTTTTCGCCCAACCTGCTTCCCAAAGAACATTATCGGGAACAAGTCCGCAAATACCTGGATGGTCAAATGGGGGTGGATCATTTCCACATTGAAGAAGAAGAATTCGGTTGTATCCCAATGGCAGATGGGAAACGCATCAGCCCGGATCCCAGAATTATTCTTACGGGTACAGCCGGGGGAGCGGTAAAGCCAACTACGGGCTATGCCTTTCTACGCATACAGGATCAGGTTTCCAATATTGTTCAAACGCTGGAAGAGGGAGTTCGACCGAAAACCAGCAAGGTAACCAAACAACGCTTTGCATTCTACGATCAACTGCTTCTGCATATCTTAGAGAAAGAGCCGCAAATGGCAGTTCCAATATTTGAAAGACTTTTTAAACAAAATACTTTCCCGAGGGTTCTGAAGTTTTTGAATGAACAAACCACATTACCCCAGGAAGCTCAGATCTTTGCTAGCTTGCCCAAAAAACCATTCCTTCAAGCATTGATAAACACCTCAGTTTCGCTCCCAGGCAGGAAAAAGATTCCCTGTTCTAAGCACCTGGGATGGAAAAACCCCAGCATTAATTCAAGTTTCAAAATATACTGAACATTCAAAATATATAACTGTTAATCATACTACATTTTAAAGCATTTAAAAAATTCCTTAAAAATGGATGCATTAGTAAACTTGAAGCCACTGTTGTTGGCACAACTTCAGGAGGGTGATTACGTAGGATTTACGTTTTTCATCGGCTCCATGGCCATGATGGCCGCTACCGTATTCTTTTTCTTCCAGTACACGCAGGTACAGGGAAAATGGAAAGATTCCATGTTGGTATCTGGTTTGATCACCTTCATCGCCGCAGTACACTACTTCTACATGCGGGATTTCTGGGCGGCAAACGGTACTTCCCCAACCTCTTTCCGCTATATCGACTGGATTTTGACCGTTCCCCTTATGTGTGTGGAGTTTTATTTAATCCTGCGCGCATTCGGTGCTAAGACCAGTTTGTTGTGGCGGATGATCATTTACTCCGTGTGGATGCTGGTAACCGGTTATCTGGGAGAGTCTGTTTTCCGTGAAAGCTCTGCCCTTTGGGGATTCATTTCCACCCTGGGTTATGCTGCCATCTTTTATGAAGTATGGTTTGGACCGGCAAAAAGGCTGGCAAACAATTCTAACGATCCAAGGTTGCAAAAGGCTTTCAGCGCTTTGGGTTGGTTTATATTGGTAGGATGGGCGATCTATCCCATCGGTTATATGGCTATCGAAACTGATGGATTATTGCGCAATGTTTTGTCTATCGAAGCTATGGATTTGATCTACAACATTGGTGATGCCATCAACAAGATCGGATTTGGTCTGGTCATTTACAGCCTGGCTGTATCCAGCACGGAAGCAGAAAGTAAAACCGTTGCTGCTGCTGCTGCCTAAGAACCTAAAAGCTTAACTTTCGAAATACACTTCGGAAGGCTCTTATCCTCGTGACGCTGTCACGCTAAAACCTTTGGAAACCGCCCGAAAAACCCGCCCCTCCGATCAAAGGAGGTGGCGGGTAAATATGTATTAGTAAACTGATCTCAAAGTAAGGCTTTGCTATAAGGGATCGGGCGGTTTCTAATTCTTTTAACGTTATTTTATATGAAATACTGATTTTCGAGTATTAACTCCAGAATATTCACGAGCTTCTTATATTATTTTCCGCTTAGCTCCTCCTTTCCTCCTCTTATCAAGAATTAAAGATTCCCGAAACAATTGAATTTACAAGTTGGTTCTATTATTTTCATCTAGATGTTTACCTTTGGGTTCATTCAAAGACAAAAACCTTTTTTTATATGTCCAATTCAAATCAATTGACAAAAGTATCCAGTCGGCAAGTGGAAATTGGGATCCCAGCTGAAGCCCGGCAAAAACTAGCCGACATACTATCTGTACTTTTAGCAGACCAACATTACCTGTATATCAAATTGCGTAATTATCACTGGAATGTGACCGGAATGTTTTTTGGCCCCCTGCATGAATTGTTCCAGGAACAATATGAATTTCTGGAAAAAGCCATTGACGATACAGCCGAACGCATCCGCTTCTTTGGGCATTTTTGCCCTGGTAGCATGCAGCAATTCCTCCAACTTGGACGACTAGTAGAAACCGACCATGTAGATGGAGATGCAAAAACTATGGTGACTAACCTTCTGCACGATCATGAAGCCCTGATCCAGATCCTTAGGAAGGATGTGGATACCGCGGATGAGGAATTGCACGATATGGGAACTGCCGATTTCCTTACAGGCTTAATGGAGAAACACGAGAAAATGGCCTGGATGCTTCGTGCCCATTTGGCTTGATCAGTAGCTGATAAAAGATCAACGTGTTAAAAAATAGGGTTTTCCCTTTTCCCCGTTTAAAGGGGGATGTATTAGGATGGGAAAAGAAAAAATCATTTATCCGTCTCAAGGTGACTGGTCGCCTTGAGACGTACACTTTCAGGCTGTTTGATTAGTAACAAAAAGCAAGCCTATGTTCCTCCGAAAGGTCTTTCTTCCCACTGTGTCAGCTGCCATCTGGTTTAGCTTTTCCAAATTCGTTCGAAACGAATTTCTGATAAAAAGCCAATGGATCAATCATTATGCAGAAATGGGCCTGGACTTTCCGGACGCCCCTGTCAACGGCATGGTTTGGGGACTTTGATCTTTGGTTTTTGCCACTCTTATTTATATGATCAGTCGACGGTTCTCTTTTTGGGAAACCACGATAATTTGCTGGACAAGTGGGTTTATCTTGATGTGGTTGGTGATAGGTAACTTGCAGGTGCTTCCTTATGGAAGTTTACCGATAGTCATTCCCCTTAGTTTTTTTTTTGAAGCTGCCCTGGCAGTATGGATTATCAATAAGATTTCCCCCAGTCCTTAACTTTTAACCTCAGCCTTAAGGGAGTAATAGTACTCTCGAAGGTATGATACCAGCCTGAAGCCTCCGGATGTTCCTTCCCGATCGATCAAAAAACAACACGTCTCCTTTTTGTTGAAAATCCTTTGCATCAGCTACCAGGAGGGAATTCGAGCGCGTATCGAAATCCAAGCCGTAAAAGTTTTTTCCACTCGCACTTATATGGGGGTCGATAGGTAGTTGTGTAGTTCGAATATCCAGTTCATAAACACCATTCAGTAGAAAAAACAGGGTATCTTTTTCCGAATCAAGTGCCAGACGAGGGAAAAGCCCTGCATCCACTGGTAAGGTAAATTGCTTTTCTATCCTCCGGCTGGAAGGCTCAATCCGAAATAAGCCCCCATCCTCGTTGGTAACAGGATCGCCGGCACAATATACCCACAGCATGCCCTCTGCATCCTGGATAATAGCCCCGGGACCATAAGCCACCTGAATGCTATCTACCAGTACATCCGTCTGTATATCAATGATATAAAGAAAAGAAGAAAAACGATTCGTTACAAAGACTTCCTCGCCTACCTTAATTAATTCCTCTGTCCACCCCTGTAGGGGGATAGCTCCTGTTTTTCTGAAAGGTACGGGATCGATGATATGGATCTCGTTTGCCAGAAAATCGGTAACATAGAGCTTTTCTTTCGTAGCCTGAAGGATATAGCGGGGAGAGGTTAAACCCGTAATACTGCCGATCAATGAAAAATCGCTGGTATCCACCACCTCTACCCTATTCGAATTATTTACTACAAGGTATAGCCTGCCGTCGATCAAAGACACATCCTGAAGGACATCTCCCAAGGGACGGTCGTTTGCAGCCTGGAAAACAGCAGTCGAATAGCTCTCCTCTTCTGGATCATAGGCATCTAGACTTGCATTTCCGAAGGTAAACCCTCCTTCATTTCCGATCAACAGCCGATAGGTACTGGATGGGGGAATGATGGGGCCCTCTGGCTCCTCCTCGCTGCATGCTGCAAGTCCAAGGCTCATTCCCAATACAACGACTATCCGCACCAAAACATCAATACTTTTCAATTTCGTTTATTTTTTCAGGAAACACGGGGGTGGCTGTTGTAGAAACTATTCCAACCACCCCTGGCTCCCATCATTAATTCGGGCCTATGGCCTTCAATTTAGATTATTGTTTTATGATCTGTTGAATAAATCGCTTTCCCTGGCCTTCCAGTTGAAGAAGGTACACCCCACTCGAAAGTGCCCCAAGGCTGATCTCTAAAGTTACTCCCGTTTGGACGTTTTCTTTTTCGATAAATTGCCCTTGTAGGTTAAATATCCGGACTATACCTCCCTCCCAGTCTTCCGGCAAGTCTATCCTGAGCAGGTCGGTTACAGGGTTAGGATAAACCCGCAATTGTCCGCTTATGACCTGTTTAACATTGGTAACCTCTCCTTGGTGAAGGACGCCCACGGCATCCAGATCAAAACCGCCGGAAGCAAAGGGCGTTGGAAAGGGGTCGTTGATGGCACGGCCATCCTTATCAAAGGTAGCCAGGTCAGGGTCGAGGCTACCCACCACATCAATAATTCGGACATGAGTTACCTGGTTGACGTCCAGTCCTTCTATGCCCTCTAATTCTGCCAGATCAAAGGGAGTTCCCACGCGCCCGGGATACCTCCCAGCAAGGTTGCGAATATTTTCTGGACGAATAGTACCAAATCCATCTACCTGCACTGAGGTATCCGTCAAAGAGGTAGGTGGAAAACGGAAAAATCGCTGACCATCCGAACTTACCTCTACTACCGCCAACTCCAGAAAGTAGGCATCTCCACTGGGAAAACCATTTTCAAAAACAACGAAGTCGGGGCCATCTCCGTTTGTTATCGGTTTTTCAAAAGTCAAATTTACCATCCCTTTATCACCCAGACTCAGGGTAGCTCCATCCGCGGATCCGAGAACGGCATCCAAGGTCCCGACCGTGGTAGTATCAGAACTTGGGTCCCGGATATCCTGAAGGCCTCGGTCTACGAGTGCACCGGTGGCCCAAGCTACGATGGCGGAGGAATCCCCTGCAATACCATCCTCTATGGCCGGGTCTGCCAGAATCAACTGGTCAATAGCAAAGAAAAGGGGGGTATTAATTCCAAATTCTCCAACATCACTGGATGAAAGGGTAAATAGAAGGCTATCAGCAGGCCCGAGTTCCTGGAGATCAACAAAGGTCCAATCGTTCAATATATAATCAAGACTATCCCTTTCGAAGCGATAGTCGGCTAAAAAGAATTCAACGGAATCCGCACCCAACTGACCATTCAGGTACTTTCGAATAGTCAAACGGAAAAAATCCGGATCAGACCCATCTGGACCGCCAAACTGTTTAGCAAAATCATCCCCGTCACGCATGCTATTGTAGGCGTAGGTGGTATTCGTAAGATAGAGCCCCTGAACACGATTTCCAGCGGCTGTTCCCTGCAATCGTAAGACTGCATTTTGTTGCCCAATGGCATACTGAAAAGAATTATCCAGCCCTTTTCCGGTCACCGCGCTCAACAAATTCCCAAAGCCGGAGGTAAGGGAATCAGTACTACCTGATAAAGCCCATCCTGCAGACCAAAATCCGCCGAAAAAGGGGTCGTTCAGGTAGGTGTTTGGTAAAAAGACAGGGCCCAGTTCAAAGCCGCCGGCACCATCGCTGCCATCGTCCGTACCGTTAAAACCAAGGAAAGGAGTTTCGAAGTTTGCGATATATTCAGGGGCTTGCTGCGGCAAGACTAAATCATCCATGCAAAAAAACAAAGGGGTATTGATTCCGAAAGCCCCTACATCACTGGATTCCAGGTCGAAGCCCAAGCTATCCACCACCCCTAATGGGCTGAGGTCCACAAAGCGCCAGTCATTGACTAGGTAATCCAAACTGTCCTCTTCAAATCGATAATCTGCCAGGTAAAATACAATACTGTCTGCAGCTTCATCCCCTGCCATAAAACCCCGGATGATCAAACGGAAAAAATCCGGATCGGTACCTTCGGGGCCACCAAATTGTTTGGCAAAGTCATCCCCATCCCGCATACTGTTGTGAGCATAGGTCGAGTTAGTCAAATATACCCCCCCTACAGTCACAGCTCCCTCCTGGAATCGCACCCCTGCGTTTTGTTGTGCCACTGCGTAGGTCTCGGATTGCCGATTCCCCTTAAAGGCTTTGGCTCCATAAAGGTTCTCGAAACCAGAGGTGCTGCTATCCTGCACGGAGGAAACGGCCCACCCGGAGGCCCAGAACCCCCCAAAACTGGTATCATACCGTAATGGGAAAATCGCTCCACCGGAGCTGAATTCAGTGGTTCCATCTATTCCGTTGAAAATGCTGTCTCCTTCCGCCAATAGATGCTCAAAATCGGATATATCCTGGGCATTCGCCATTGGGGCAAGCAGGAAAAGAAACAGGAAAGGTAAAAGTGTTTTTTGCATAACAATGATTTAAGATTTCAGACAAAATAAATTTGGTGTAGTGTTTAATTAGTGCTACTAGGTGCCTTGCACTTATAGGTGC
>CAYZMS010000046.1:0-22007 GCA_964479625.1 uncultured Saprospiraceae bacterium | reverse complement strand
GAATTTACACAGAAGGCCTTTCTTTTTCATCATCCCAAAAAATTCGGGATGACTCCTGTTTAGTTTATGGAACTAAGCCCGAAGATTGCGAAATATCACCCCCTGGTTTACATTATTTTTTTAGTTTGGTCCAATTAAAACCCACACCCTATTTAAATTATTCCGTATGAAAAAAATACTTGTTGCCAACCGGGGAGAGATCGCACTTAGGGTCATGCGCTCAGCTCGTAAAATGGGCATTAAGACCGTAGCCGTTTATTCCGAAGCAGACCGAAATGCTCCACACGTTCGCTTTGCAGATGAAGCTGTGCTTCTCGGACCTCCACCTTCTAACCAATCCTATCTAAAAGGTGAGGCCATCATCGAGGCGGCGAAAAAACTAAAAGTAGAGGGCATTCACCCGGGCTATGGGTTTCTCAGCGAAAATGCGGAATTCTCTCAGGCGGTAGAAGATGCAGGCCTGATCTTCATAGGGCCAAAACCACACGCCATCCAGGTAATGGGATCAAAACTGGCTGCAAAGGATGCCGTAAAGCAATACAACATCCCAATGGTTCCCGGTATCGACAAAGCCATTACTGAAGTGGACAAAGCATTGGAAATTGCTAAGGAGATCGGATTCCCTATCCTGATCAAGGCTTCTGCGGGAGGCGGAGGCAAGGGAATGCGGATAGTAGAAAAAGAAGGGGAACTGAAGGAACAAATGGAGCGGGCCATTTCTGAAGCCACCTCAGCTTTTGGAGATGGGTCTGTTTTTATAGAAAAATACGTAAACTCGCCAAGGCATATTGAAGTTCAGGTACTCGCAGATAGCCACGGAAATACCGTTCACCTCTTCGAAAGAGAGTGCAGTGTTCAAAGACGCCATCAAAAGGTCGTGGAAGAAGCTCCTTCTGCCATTCTAAGTCCGGAATTGCGCGCAGAGATGGGAGCAGCAGCGGTGAACGTTGCCAAATCCTGTGATTATCTGGGGGCTGGAACGGTAGAATTCCTGATGGATGCCGATCGAAACTTTTATTTCCTGGAAATGAATACCCGCCTGCAGGTCGAACACCCGGTAACAGAAATGATCACCGGAGTAGACCTGGTCGAAGAGCAAATCCGGATCGCTCGCGGGGAGCCTATTTCTTTTCAACAGGAGGACCTGACCATTACAGGGCATGCGGTAGAACTGCGGGTTTACGCTGAAGACCCCTTGAATAATTTCTTACCCAGTGTCGGGAAACTGAACAAATACAGACTCCCTCTTGGCGACCATATCCGTGTAGATGGCGGCTTCGAAGAAGGCATGGATATTCCCATTTTTTACGATCCCATGCTGGCCAAACTCATTACCTGGGGGGTTAATCGTGAAGCCGCCATGAATCGCATGCTCGAAGCAATTGCCGCCTATGAAGTGGAGGGCGTAGCTACTACCCTTCCCTTTGGCAAATTTGTCTTTCAGCATGAGGCCTTCCGAAGCGGGAACTTCGACACCCATTTTGTAAAAAATTACTACAATCCCGAAACGATTGCTGAAGGAGAACGCGAAGAAGTTGAGGTGGCCGCATTGCTCGCCCGGGAATTGTACAGGGAACAGTTACACCATTTGGATGTCCCCAAACCGGGGACTATCAATTGGCGTAGAAAGCGCATGTGAGCCCCTACCCTTACTGGAAACAGGGAGGCTCCCGAAAGGCGAGTACCTCCCTGTTTCCACTAAAAAAGTCGCGAAGGGGAACCCTACGCGACCGACACAATAATTATAATCCCATGAACTTCTTTTGCTCTATCAAGAGCTATATTTTTCTGCTCAAAATGATCTTGAGCCGTTTTTCTTTTATGCTAATCCGGGAAAGCCTTTCAAAACAGTAAGTCATCCCCAAGCAGGGAGATGACTCACCACTAACAAATTATAATCCCATGAACATATCCAAATTAGAGTGCAGTCGAAATACTGCTGTTCATTTCCTCCTTCCCTTTTCGACTTGACTGCCTTTGCAACCTAAGCACATTACAAATATGCAAGCTTTCAAGGGGGTAATAAAGAACAAATAAGAGGCTTTGTGAAAAAAAAATGCCCCTCTAAGCAACTAAAGTGCTTTATTTAATAGTTAATCATTTTTTTTGTGAAAAAAAACTTTGAAAAACGCTCCAATTATCAGTACGTTTTTCCTTTTTCTCCTTGCCTTATTAATAAAAAAAGAAAGCCGTACCTGGGGTACGACTCTCTGGCAATATAATTCCACGATTTAGTTGAATGTATCTTGAGAGAATCTTTTCCGGGACTATATTCCATCAAGATTTTCGAAGGATCTTAAGTTTAAAATCTTTTAAATATATAAAAATAACGCAAATATTCTTTTTTTATTTAGCTAAAACTCAAATTGTTCGACAACAGGGCATGATTAATGTAAGGCTCTCTTCCTTAAAACTGCCTGCCCCTTCCTTATTGACGTGCGACTTCGAATTTTTTATTCAAAACACCTTTGTCGGATAAGACTCTTACCCCATAAACTCCGGTTTCTAAGTCCCGGACCGGTATTTCCAGGCCACGTTGGTAGCGATCGCCCGTATCATACATTAACTGACCGGCCATATTGAAGACCTGCGCGCGACGAATATAATTGCCTCCATTGAGGTATAGTTGCAGCTGATCTGTTGCTGGGTTCGGGTAGACTTTCAGGTCACGATGATCAGGCGTCCGAGGATTCAGTCCTACCAGCCGGCCACTTATCGGGTTTACTTCTTCGGCCGCTTCGTTCAGGTCAATAGTGATGGTAATCGGCTCCACATGAATGCCGGTCATTTGGCCGGCGCTATTCATAGCTGTTGCTTTTCCTCCTATCTGGAAACGGACCTTTCCATCGGCCCCGGGGCGGAAGCCATCGATATCACCGGCTACTACCAGGCGGGTTTTTCCAATCTCCCCGAAACCACTGATCGCAACTCCGGTAGTACGACTGTAGGCCGCATCCAATTTACCTCCCTTGTTGTTATGGATCATGGATAAGGCAGGAGAGTTATAGCCCAACCAACTTGTCGCATCAAATTGGACATTTACACTTTCCGGTACAATAAAGTCAGTACTGTAATTCAGGCCAAATGCAAATCCGTATACATCCAGTGCAGGTTGGGAGCTCGTACCCAATTCCATGCTTAACTCTATCATATCACCAGGACGAATGTTACTGAGGTCCCCTTTGTAAATGATCTGGTAATCCCCATTGCCTACTTCTGTAGCCTGCAGGGAATGAGAACGACCATAGAACTGTCGGATGGGCAAGGTATCCTGGGTAGTGACCAGACTGTCTCCATCGGCATCTACGTGTTTCAGGTTAACCTCCTGAGTAGACATAAATGCCATTTCCCAATCGTCCCCATATTGACCATACCATTCACTAAGATCTTTATCTGTCCGGCCTTCGCCATTCTGTCCCATGTAAAGTCCAATGGGTAAAATATCTTTTACATCCACCACCCCGTCGAAATTGGTATCCCCGGCCCAGATACAATCTGCAAAGCACTCAGGGTCCTGTCCATTTCCAACTTCCAGGATATCGATTTCCACTTTTACATTCTTTCGGGATACACAACCACCCTGATCAATATAATTACAATAAGCCATTTCCAGGGCATCGGTCAGGTTGACGGCTCCCGGGTCGGGAATATAGACCACCAGGTTGTAGCCGGATAAAGCCTGGCCGTAAATTACCGTATCCCGATACCCCGGAAGGACAAGTACCGTTCCGTGTTCGGGTTGATCATTGACCAGGAAACCAAAATTATCTATCGGGGCATTATAACCGATAACGAGAGGGGTCATCTGGGGCGTCGACAATTCAAACTTGGCCTTGCTTGGCTCAAAATAGCTGACATAGACCTTTACCGTTGCCGTTTCCGCCGAGCCATCACAATCACCTTCCCGGAGGGTATAGGTGAATTCATCTATTCCACTGAAGCCCTCAGGGGCGGTATAATTTAGTACTCCATTGGAAGCCGTCTGGCTTACAAACCCAAATTCCGGTTGGGTGAACCCATCAAAACAGGCCCCGTTGGAAATACTGTCATTCGCCAGAACATTCACTTCAATGCTTTCTCCCGGTAAGACGCTGATGATATCATCGAAGGCAAAGCGGTTGCTTTCGATGTCCAATACGGTTATTTCGTACACCCATTCCTTATCTTTGTAGGAGAAGACCATGTAATCATCTCCGGAGAAGTCCGGTAAAGGCTCGTAATAGGGGAAATCCCAGTAATGGACAAAGTCTCCATTCAGGGGCAACTCGGTAAGTTCAAAAATATCGGGTACCAGGATGGGGATGGCTTCGTTCTTTTTGGTAACCAATTGGATGGTGTCGGAGATCACTTGGTTGGAATCAAGGACAACAATGCTTGCCATGGCCTTTCCGCAGGTGCCGTTGTAGTCACAGGCAACATACTGAGCATGCGCCAGACCCAAGAAACCCGGTTGGGGTTGAATGATCAAATGCTCGCCCCCCGGCGCAATACTGGCCTGACAGTTGCTGGTCAGGCTGATATCTGTAACGACCAGGTTGCCAGAGGTGCTGCTGTCATTTTTCAAAACATCCAGTTCGAAAGGTACATCATCGAATTGCAGTGTAGCAAAATCGGGGCGGATATCAACGGTGCCGGGTAAGACGTTGTAAATAATCTTGAAAAAAGTTCTTCCCTGCCCGGGAAAAGTGAATTTACTGGTGAAAAAGACCAGGGAATCTTGCCCGATAAAGCCAGGTTCGGGGATATACTGGATGTAATATTGTGTGGGAGTGTTACCTTGAAGGCGGGAAGCAGTACCGTGCAGCGGCTGGGTAGAGATATTGGTCCCGAAAATGCCGAAAGTGTATTCGTACTCGTGAATACTAGACCCCCCCTCAATTAGGTCATACTCAATGCGATATTGCGCCTGGAGCATCTCCCAGCTCAGGAGCAAAACCGCAGTGAGTATAATGGTTTTTGGTAAAGATACATTCATGAATCGTGGATTTGTAATCGGTCGACAAAGTCGAACTTTCGTTCGAAACTCCGTATTTTGGCTCAAGATACAATTTTTTTGCCTAACAAACCTCCCCTAAAACCCTAAAAAATCATTCCTCCAAAAACCGCAGACAAACATGCGCGAAAGCAAGTTATATAACCTCCTCAAGGACTTTTCCAAAGTGGAACAAAACCGCTTTAGAAAGTATTTGCAATCCCCTTATTTCAATCGAAGTCAGGCCCTCTTGGATTTATTCGAATTCCTGATCAAGGACATCAACGGAGCCTCCTCAAAGGAGCCCTCAAAAGAAAAGATCTGGAAGATTATAAACCCCGGAGAGCCCTTTGACGATGTCAGGTATCGCAAATTTTTCTCCGACCTCCTGAAGCTAGGGGAAGGTTTCCTGGTCCAGGAGGTTTTTGACGAGAACGAACTGGAAAAGGCCAACTACCTCATGCAGGCGGTGAACAAACGAAAACTGGACACCCTCTATCCAACCAGTATAAGAGCCGCCCGCAGGGTTTCCGGAAAATTTCCCCAAAAAGGAGCAACTCATTACCTTAATGAATATAAAATAGAGCAAAATATATATGATTTAACCGATTTTGACTCCAAAAGAGCGGAAAGATATAACCTGGACGAAATGTCCATTAACCTTGATTGTTTTTATATTATAGAAAAACTACGCCTTTACCTTACCGCCCTTACGCAAAAGGTCCTTATCGCCAATCACGACTACCAAATCAATTTCACGGAAGAGATCCTTGAAGATATCCCCCAAAGCAACCTTATCGAAGTTCCCGCTGTGCAGTTATACCTGCTCGCCTGCCGGCTGTTCAAAGAACCTGAAAACCTCGAGAACTATCACTCTCTAAAAAAAGAACTGATCGAAAAGATCGACGGGCTATGGGTTAGCGAAGCCCAGGAGATCTATGAAGCCACCATCGGCTATGCCATTCAACGGTTGAACAGCGGCAGAAGTGAATTCCTGGAAGAGCTCTTCGACCTATACGGAGGCTATATCGAAATGGAGGTCAAAAACCGGGGAGTGACTCCTGCTTTTCATTTCCGGAACACCGTGGTGGTTGGTCTACGCCTGGGAAGGTATGAATGGGTCGAAGCATTTATTAACCAATATGGGCCCCTGCTACCCAAAGACCAGCAAGAAAATGCCATCACCTTCAACCTGGCCCAGCTCTATTTTTATCAGAATAAATACCAAAAAGTATTAGACCAACTTCGAAATGTTGAATATGATGATATTTCCTATAACCTAAACTCAAAAACCATTCTAATTGCCACTTATTACGAACTGGATGAATTTGATCCGCTGGAGTCCCTGCTTGAAAGCTTTAGGGTCTATCTCAACCGAAAACAAGATATTCCTGAATCCCGGCGGGCAAACTTCAAAAACCTCATCAAATACACCAAACGCCTTACCCGCATCATTCCAAGCGATGCCAAAGCGGTCGAAAAACTGAAAAAGGAGGTAAAGGAAAATAAAAAGATCGCCTCCCGAAAATGGCTGCTGGATAAAATCGCCGAGCTGGAAAGCTAAGCTGCTTTAATTTCAAACCGGGGGGAATATCTAGTATCAGAATAAGTTTCAAAACTCAAGCACCATATCCCTTCAGGTAATCCCGCAGGTATCCCTGTAGCACTCTTAAGCCCCAATCAAAAGAAGCGTTGTTATTCACCACCAGATCCGCTTCCTCCAGATAGGGTTCGATAAACTTTTCAAAAATTGGAGCCACATGGTTTTCGTAGCGGTAAAGGACATCATCGAGGGGATAGTTCCGTTCGATCTGATCCCGTTTGATCCTGCGAATGATCTTCAAATTCTCCTTGGCATGCACAAATACTTTCAGGTCGAGTTTGTCTCGAACCGAAGCCTTGTAAAAGACATGCACCCCCTCGACCAAGACGACCGGAGCTGGTTGGTAGCAAATGACCTTTGGAACAAGCTTTTCATTGTTGAAGGTGTATTCAGGGCGTTCGAAAGGCTCCCCGGCCAGTAGTAAATCCAGGTCTCGTTCAAACTCCGGCCAGTTAAGGGCGGAAGGCAGATCGAAATTGACGATCCCTTCTTCATCCCGGGAAAGTTGGCCGATGGGAAGATAGTACTCGTCTTGGGGCAGCAGGCAGACCTCCCCCTCGCTAAAGCTGGCCCGAAGAGCTTTAACCAGACTGGACTTACCGGAGCCGCTGCCTCCGGTTATCCCAATGACAAGTGGTTTTGGATTGGTACTACTTCCCATAATTGACGGTAATTGCAGCAAAGTTACTATTTTGTCCCCGGCAAGGAAAAAAATCCAAAAACCAATGCACCTCCTCATCGATATTCTCCGCGCGGGTTTCGGTATTGCAGTATTACTCGGCATTTGTTACCTGCTCAGTAGTAACCGCAGCGCCATCAACTGGCGACTGGTCTTTATCGGGGTTGGGCTTCAGATTAGCCTGGCGCTGCTCATCCTAAAAGTCCCGGGAGTTAGTTTGATCTTTGATTTCATCGCTGGTTTTTTTCGGCAGCTCCTGGAATATTCGAAAGCGGGAGCGGAATTTGTTTTTGGCCCCTTGGGCACTGAAAACCAACCCTTTGGCGTGATCTTCGCCTTTCAGGTTTTGCCCGTCATTGTATTTTTCTCTGCCCTTACGGCCATGTTGTATTACCTAGGTATTCTTCAATGGATCATCCGGGGAGCAGCCGTACTGATGAAGCGCGCCATGGGCATCACCGGGCCGGAAAGTCTGGCAGTAGCAGCCAATATCTTTGTCGGAATGACAGAAGCCCCTCTGGTCGTCAGGCCCTACCTGGAAAAATTCACCCGCTCGGAGATCATGCTGCTCATGACGGGAGGCATGGCCACCATTGCCGGTAGTGTATTTGCGGCCTATGTCGGCTTTCTTGGAGGCGATGACCCCGAGCAGCAGCAATTTTTCGCCAAACACTTACTAACCGCCTCCATCATCTCGGCCCCGGCTGCCATCGTTACTTCAAAAATGCTGGTACCGGAGACCGAGGAATCGCTTAGCCCTGACGAATTGCATATGAAAGATGCCAACCAGGCTACCAATATTCTGGACGCCATCTCTAGAGGCACGGCCGACGGGCTGCGCCTGGCGGTAAATGTGGGGGTTATGCTACTGGCCTTTGTAGCCCTGATCTATATGTTCAACCAGCTTTTAATTAACGGCCCGGGCAACTGGTTCCACCTGAATGACCTGATCCGCCAGGCCACCGACAACCGCTTTGAAGGCCTGACCTTTACCTATCTGATTGGTATGCTTTTTGCACCCTTCGCCTGGTTGTTGGGCACACCCGTAGAGGATATGATCCTGGTAGGACAATTATTAGGTCAAAAAACGGTGATCAACGAGTTTGTAGCCTACCAGGAGTTCAATAACATCCGGGCAACAGGGATCGAAATGCAACCTAAATCCGTTCTCATCGCGACCTATGCCCTTTGCGGTTTTTCGAACTTTGCTTCTATCGGTATCCAGATCGGAGGGATTGGCGCCCTGGCCCCCGGCAAAAGGCAAACCCTGACCGAACTGGGGCTAAAATCCCTGATCGCGGGCACCATTGCCTGTTTTACTACGGGAGCTATAGCGGGAGTACTCGCCTAAACCGCCCACTATTCAATTTTACGTATGTTTGCCAGTAGACTATTTTGAACCAATGAATGTACTGGAACAATTTCGCCTTATACACACCTTTATTTTCGACGTTGACGGCGTGTTGACCGACAGCTCCGTCCTCGTCCTGGAAAACGGCCAACTTCTTCGGAAAATGAGCATACGCGATGGATATGCCCTCAAACGAGCCATTCAGAAGGGCTACCGGATTTGTATAATCAGCGGTGGAAAAAATGAAGGGGTTCGAACGCGTTTAGTAAATTTAGGCGTTCAGGATATCTATTTAGGGGTAGAGGATAAGCTGGAAGTTTTTGAGGAATATACCAGCCTCTACGAGCTCGATCGACAAGGCATTTTATACATGGGCGACGATCTGCCCGATTATGAAGTCATGCGCAAGGTAGGGTTGCCGACCATTCCGGAGAACGCAGCTCCGGAGCTCCGGCAAATTGCCGCTTATGTTTCTCCCTACCGCGGGGGAGAGGGCTGCGTCAGGGATGTGATCGAAAAGGTGTTAAAACTTCACCGGAAATGGCAAGACGAATAGAACTATGACCTTATTAAAGCTGATACGATTTTCCAACCTTTTGATCGTAGCGCTGACCCAATACCTGCTACACGATTTCATTCTTTTGCCCGCCCTTCGCCTGAATAACATTCGACCTGCGCTCAATCAGGAACATTTTTTAGCTTATGTGCTGGTCACCCTTTCGATTACCGCCACCGGATACATCATCAACGATCTTTATGACAGGGAGATCGACCAGGTAAACCGCCCCGAAAAGGCCCTGGTGGGCGTGCGAATATCCATTCAAGCTACCACCTGGCTGTACGCTGCGATCAGTTTTGGCGGGTTTATCTTGGCCTTATTTCTTGGGTTCTATACCCAGCGGGTGCATCTGGTTTTCATTTACCCCCTGGCGCTGGTCCTTTTATACTGGTATTCTGCCCAGCTGAAAAAAGAGCCCCTGGCAGGCAATTTTCTGGTAGCGCTGATGTGTGCTGCCGTTGCAGGTGCCGTCTGGCTGGCCGAAATGGAACCGCTTCGGCAATTAGTGGAAAAAGCCCCTGTGGCCGCCTCCAGGATCCGCCTGTTGTTTATTTGGTATATGGTCTTCGCCTTTTTGGTCACCCTTTACCGGGAGATCGTCAAAGACCTGGAAGACATGAAAGGCGATGAACAACAAAACTGCCGCACCACTCCCATCCATTGGGGGGAACCGGCCGCCAAATGGCTGGCCGGAGGCTCCGGTCTGCTCTTGTTTCTTTTTCTTACCTTTCAGGGCATCACCCTCAATCAACAATTCGGGCTGCCGGTAACCGTATTCCTGCTCTTCACCATTCTTGCTCCCCTGGGATACAGCTTTCAGCGGCTGCTGGTGGCTCATTCCTCCAGCGAATACCATTTCATCAGCACTTTATTGAAAGTGGTCATGCTCAATGGTTTGTTATTGTTGGTGGTGGGGTTGTTGTTTTAAGAAGGGTTTATTTCCTTTTTGTCTGAATCAGAATTCTCAGCATTTCAGGATTAGCAGAATGGTTTGCTATTGCCAGCTTGTAATAATTCGACGGATACTAAAATTTCCCTCCTTAATAATTCTGCAAATGCTCCAATCCTGCAAATGCTGATTCTGACAAGTAAATTCTGCAAAAAAAAAGAAGTAACAGATAAGCCCCCGCGTCTTAAAAGATACATATTTTTTATTTTCAGGCAAGCTTTTGACCAGCAGCCAATAAGCAGGAAGCCGATGAAGCAAGAAAAAGGGTTAGGCGCAGATACTTTTTTTGGAATGGATGGCCATTAACAGTTTTTGAATAAGGAGAATCCCTTTAAAAATTATATACCAGTTTGAAACCACTTTCCTACCGATTGATCCTGGGTTCCCAGTCTCCCCGCCGCAGACAACTGCTGGAGCAGGCGGGCTTCAGCTTTAGCCAGCGGGTAGTGGAGATCGACGAGTCCTTTCCGGAGGATATGCCCGTACAGGAGGTGGCTCCCTGGCTGGCCCAGCGCAAGGGGGCCGCCCAGCTGCACCTGCTGCAAGTGGGGGAGATCCTTCTGACGGCCGATAGTACCGTCCTGCTGGGAGCACGCATTTTCAACAAACCCGCCGACCGCCGCGAAGCCATCTGGATGCTGGAACAACTCTCTGGACAGGTCCACACCGTCGTGACGGGCGTCTGTCTCAAATCCCTGGATAAGGAGCGGGTCTTCTCCGGCATCTCCCAGGTGCATATGGACCCCCTGAGCTCGGAAGAGATCACCTACTATGTAGACCGCTATAAACCTTACGACAAGGCGGGTGGCTACGCCATACAGGAATGGATCGGATTGTGCAAGATCACCCGCATCGAGGGCACCTATGCCAATATTATGGGCCTGCCCACCGACCTGGTATACCAGGAATTGATGAACTGGTAAATCGGTACGCGAACAAGTGCATTGGTGCGCGAACTTCAGTTCGCCCCACTAGTGAATACCTGGACGAGCGATTCCTTACCAACATCCTCTTGTTGTGGCGTTTATTATGTTATAAGGTGTGCGAATTTCAGTTAGCGGGCCTTTTGAAAGTTAGCGAACTAAAGTTCGCGGACCGATTATTAGTTCGAAAGGTTCCAGACCCATTCGCCGTCCACGTCAAAATAGCCCACCTTATCACCCTGTTCAACGCGAAAGAGGCCTTCGCCAGCATAGGAAATGAGCTCATAATCGGGTTCGGCGATGAGCTCTCCGGAGAGTTTGGACAGGCCGCTGAAGCCCTCGACCTTGACCTTGGCGTATCCATTGCGGAAGGGGTCAATATGGCTGTATTTGGGAGGGACCAGTTCAATACCTCTTCGGTTGATCACGCCCCATTTGCCGTCCTGTTGGACGACCGCAACCCCATTCTGAAAGCCGGTAGCCTGTTCATAGAACCCATGGTGGACATCCGCCTTCTCCGTGATATAGTAAAACCGGTAGCGGCGGTCGCGAACCAGGCCCAACCCTTCATTAAAGTCCAGCAACCGGTCGACGCTGGGCTCTAGTACGAGCTCGCCCTCGGTATTTAGCAGCCCAGCCCGTCGCAGGCCTTTATAAACGATCGCTTTGCCATCGGAATAAGGCAGGCAACGGGAAAAATGAAAATCCGAAATAGCCTGTCCCGTACAGATGATGTACCCGCAATCGCCGGCGCGATACACAGCGGCCCGGCCTTCGGAAAAGGATTCCGCCCGGGCGTAATCCAGGGAGATCACCAACCGGCCAGCCGTGTCAATAAAACCGTACTTCCCATCTTTTTTTACAACGGCTAAACCTTCGGAAAAAGCTTCTATGGACTCGAAGGCCTCCGAAGTAAGCAGCTGGCCATCCATCCGGATAAGTCCGTAGCTCGACCTCCTGCGCCCCAAGTCAACAATGGCCAGACCATGCTCGTCGAAAGGGCTGATCGATTTATATTTCGGTTTGACAATGAACGTCCCGCTGGTATCGATCAACCCAAAGCTCCCCCCCTGACGCACGCGGGCTACCCCCCGAAAGAAATCGGTCGCCTCTTCGAATGGGCCGGCCAGGGCGATATGGCCTTCCCGGTCAATATAGACCGTTTCCCTCGCTGAGGCCACCCAAACTAAGTTGTTTCGAAAATCACCCGTCTGGTCGTATTCGAATGGGATCACTACCTGCCCCAGCTTATCAATAAACCCCCATTTCTTGCCGATACGGGCGGCAGCCAGGCCCTCACTGAAAGGGCGCACCTCCAGGAACCGGCAGGGGATCACCTCCAGGCCCTCGGTATTCGCAAACCCCCAGAAATTATCCCGCATTACGACCAGTCTGCCCTCTCGTAAAGATCCTATCTCGTCGTAATTGGGCTGCACCGTGAGTTGCCCCAGGGTATCGATCAAGCCGTATTTGGGGCGCTCTACATAAAGGCGAATGATCCGGTTGTCCGTATTTTCCAAAAAATGGACCTGGTCATAACGGGGAGGGATGAGCAAGCGGCCTGAGCGCCCTACGACGCCCCATTTCCCTGCTTCATTTATAATGCCGACCTCATTTACAAAATCCTTGGCATGATCGTATGCCGGCGGTATTGCTACCGAGCCATCCTGATCCAGATACCCCCACTCACAACCCTTGCAAACCAAGTAGGCCTCCCTGGCAAATAGTTCGTCGTACTGGGTGTAATCCAAAAGGTAGGGCCTGGCCAGAAGACTGGCGTGGTAATCAGAAAGCAGCCCCAAATGCAGGTCTGCTTCCATATGACCGGATAAAACACCCAATCTGCTCATCCTTGCCCGGCCGTCCTTAAAAGGGCCGATAAAGGTATAGTCATTAGCTATTTGGCGGCCTTTTCGGTCCAGCAGGCCGTAGCGGCCATTGTTCAAAAGGCACCTTGCGAGGGGATTGCCCTCCACAAAATCATCGAAACGGATATCCCAGTAGATCATATCGGTCACCAGGGAGCCAATCTCGTTGTTGACCAGCCCATACACAAAGTTGAACCGGAAGGTGGTGCGTTCGTAATCATAATCTCCCGAACTGCGCATCCCCACCAAACTTAAGTCTAGCCTGACATCCACACGAATGCGGTCGAAGGTGGGAGGTATTTGTTCTTTTCCGTCTGCAATCCGTCGCAATCCCCAGCGGCTTTCTTTTGTTTCATAGAACCATTCGAACTTATCCAGGGTGTAGTGTACTTCCTCGGAAGTGGGTTGATCCGGCAGTACCTTCAATCGCAGATGCCGCCCTAGCTGTCCGGCTTCCTGCAAGGCGCCATTCGGTCCCTTTTCGAAAAGGGTTAGTTGTTCTTTTTCGCTTTCCAACCGAATACCTTTAACCTGTCCCTCCGACCATTCCAGGCGATGATATTCAGCTGGCAAGACTTCTTCTCCCAGGCTATTCAATAACCCAAATTTTTCGGTATGGCGTATCCGGCTGAACCCCTTGCGAAGTGGTGCGATATAGGAGTAGGTGGTTCCGCTTACCGGTTGCCCTCCCTTATGGACGACCAGCCATCGATCGTCAAGTCTCACCCGGAAAAGTTGGTCGGAGAAAAGTTGTACCTCTTCATACATGGGTGGTAAAATGCGATCCCCGCACCAGTCGATCAACCCGACCCGGTCGCCTTTTTGCCCCATGATGTAATCCTGGTTCAAGGGGTGATAGGCTTCGAATTGCTGGTCGGCGATCACACTTTTGCAGGGGAGGCTAAAAAGAGCCAATGAGGCCGGCCGAACCAATTGAAGGTAATCTTCAGAAAGGGCATAATACGCCTTGAATTCCGGTTCGAACAAAAGACGCCCCTTCTGGTCGATGCCTCCCCATTTTCGATCTTTCTGGAAGAGGATCAGGCTGTCGTTCAAAACATCGATGGCCTCTGCTTCGGGGGGAAGCAGGATCTGGCCATCGGCCCGGATCACACCCAGCAGGTGTTCTTTTATGATTCGAAAACAATCGCCTTTTTCAGGCCGAATGTCCTCGTACACCGGCGGTGCTATTTCTCGTCCGCTCTTGTCAACCAGGCCCCATTTTCCTGCTCTTCGGTAGCTGAGATATCCTCCTTCCTCCCAAACGACCACCCGTTCATAACCACGATCCAGAATGGTATTCCCGTCCAGGTCAATGACCTTCCATTGCCGGTCTTCCAAAACGGCTACCAAAACCGAATCCAAAACTTTCAGGTCATCGTAGGCTGGAGATACGACCTCCTCCCCATTTTGGTTCATTAACCCTACCCTACCCCCGCGTTGCATGACTGCGTAACCAAATTGTTTGAAGGAACCGATCGCTTCGTAGCGGGGTTCGACCACCAAGTGCCCCTCGGAGTCGATCAACCCCCAGCGATTTTGAATTTTGACGGGAAAATAAGCCTGACTATAGCTGGTTAGCGCATAGCAAAAGGCCAATGAACAGAGTAACAGTCGCATGAAATGCTTAATCGTTTGTAGCTCTAATTGGATTCTATCCATTCCTGGTCAGAAAGAGGGGAAATTATCGCCCTTTTCGAAGAGTCCTTTTTGTCAACGATGAAGGCAGCTAAAAATTGAGCATTTTTTTAATTTATGTGCAAAATCAGGCAGAACAGCCGGTAAATATGCAAAAATCCCTAAACAGGGCTTCCCCTTTTTTGATCCCGTAAGTTGTTTCCCTGAATGTTCGAATTGGGCGAATTCCCCACATGGCGTTGCACAGGACCGCTTCTTCGGCCTGTTCCAGCGCTTTTGGGGTGATAGGCGAGCTACCCAGGTCGGTTCCAAAAAGTTCGAGTAGTACTTTTCGAGCTACCCCATCCAGCCCTCCTTCTGAAAGTGGAGGTGTATGCCATTGACCTTTCCAGTAAACAAAGATATTGGATGAGGAAGCCTCTGCAATGCGACCATGCTGGTTGAGGAGTAAACAATCGCCTATTCCCTGCGCCTTCCGGTACAGGGAGGCCATTACATAAGGTAAGCCGTTGGCCGTTTTCAAATTGCTCAGATAATTACCGGCTAGGAGTACAGGCTCTGGAAACACCTTTACTTCCAACCCTTTTCCCGTCCAGATATAGGGATCTGATGACAGCGGGCTTGCTTCGATCAGGAATGCTGCCTCATTGGTGGCCGGGGTGTAGAGCCCTCCTTCCTTTCGAAAGACCGTAAACCGAATCCTGCCCAATTCGAGCTCCTTGCTTATTTTTTGCACTTCCTCCAACAGGTGAACGGCATGCCATCGCTCTTCTTCTGTTTCCAGTTGCAATTGCTTCATTCCCCGCAGAAGGCGTGCATAATGCCAGGGCCAAAGGGGAATTTGTCCCGATCTGCAGAACATACTTTCAAAAAGGGCATCTCCGTACCGAAAAGCACGGTTTGCCGCTGTCAACAAAGGTTGTTCTGCATTGAAAACCCGCCCGTTATAATTGATCTGCTCCATTAGTGCTTTGTTTACCACTGAAAACTTAAAACTATTGCGGTCGATGCAAAGGATGGAAGGTAATTTCATTTCCTTTTACTTCAAAAGGAGGTTGCTGCCACTTCGTTTAGCATGTGCCCAGGGTAAGAAGCCATCAGCAGAACAAATGCACCGATCGTTAATTCCAACCTATATTTTCAGAAATTGTTATCCTTGGGGAAAAAAAGCTTTAAACTGCCCTTATGAACAAACACAATAAAACGGCCAGCTTACTTTGGTCACCCAGCCAGGAATTTAAGGAAAATGCCCGCCTCACTGAATTTCAGCAATGGCTTGAAAAAGAAAAAGGACTAGTATTTGCTGATTATCACGAACTGTGGGAATGGTCTTCAACGGAGCTCATTGCTTTTTGGGAGTCGGTATGGCAGTTTTTCAAGGTTCAGGCCCACACCCCATACGACAAGGTTCTGGAATCGACAGAAATGCCCGACGCACAGTGGTTTACGGGGGCTAGTTTGAATTATGCGGAGCATGTTTTTCGAAAGGCCAGTCCGGATCGACCCGCCATTTTATTCCAATCTGAGCGACAAGCCCTCCGGCCGGTTTCCTGGTCCACACTGGAGGATCAAACAGCGAAACTGGCAAACTGGCTGCGAGCGCAAGGGGTGGAAAAAGGTGATCGGGTGGCTGCTTTTCTACCCAATATCCCGGAGGCCACCATTGCTTTTTTGGCCACCTGCTCTATTGGGGCCGTTTGGTCCAGTTGTTCCCCTGATTTCGGTGCGGATAGTGTCGTAGACCGGTTCCAACAAATAGAGCCGAAAGTATTGTTCGTTGTTGATGGCTACCAATACAACGGGAAGCCCTACGACAAAACAGCTACGATCCGGCAACTGGAGCAGGATCTGCCCTCTTTAAAAAAGATCGTGCTCCTTCCCTATCTCGACCCTCAAGCTGCAGCGGATCATCTAGAAAAAGGGGTTCTTTGGGAAACCACTCAAAAAGGCGCCAAGCCCGACCTCCGGTTTGAAGCGGTTGCCTTTGATCATCCCATTTGGGTGTTGTATTCTTCGGGTACTACCGGTCGCCCGAAAGCCATTACCCACGGACATGGAGGGATGCTGCTCGAACATCTTAAATACCTGGCCCTTAATAACGACCTGCATGCAGGAGAGCGGTTCTTCTGGTTCTCTACTACCGGCTGGATGATGTGGAATATTGTACAGGGAGCCTTGCTACACGGCGCAACCGCCGTCCTGTATGATGGCAGTCCGGCCTACCCTGATTTGAATGTTTTGTGGGAACTTTGCCAGAAGGCAGGGATTCACCATTTCGGAACGAGCGCACCCTATTTGGTCGCCTGCATGAAAAAAGACCTGCGGCCGGGCAACACTTTCGATCTCTCCCCTTTGCGCTCTATTGGTTCTACCGGTGCGCCCCTTCCGCCCGAAGCTTTTGATTATGTCTACGACGACATCAAGAAAGACCTTTGGCTGTGTAGCATGAGCGGGGGTACGGACGTTTGCTCTGCTTTTGTAGGGGGCTGCCCTACCCTGCCCGTCTATCAGGGAGAGATCCAGTGCCGAAGCCTGGGTTGTGCACTATACGCTTTCGATGAAGATGGGAAGACTGTTGAAAATGAAGTAGGGGAAATGGTCATTACCGCTCCTATGCCGAATATGCCCATTTACTTCTGGGGCGATCCGGATCACGAACGATACCAAAGCAGCTACTTCGATCACTACCCCGGTATATGGCGACACGGGGACTGGGTAATAATAACCCCAAGGAAAGGCCTGGTCATACTCGGCCGTTCCGACGCTACCCTAAACCGCCACGGCATTCGCATCGGCACCGCCGAGATCTATCGCTCCCTCAACAAGATCTCTGAGATTAAGGATAGCCTTATCGTGAACCTGGAATTGGAAGGTGGGCGACACTATATGCCCCTCTTCGTCATGTTGAATGAAGGACAACACCTAACGGACGCGCTCAAAGCCAGGATCAATGCGCAAATTCGCACGGATTACAGCCCGCGCCATGTGCCCGACGATATCATTGCTGTCCAGGATATTCCCTATACGATCAGTGGAAAAAAGCTGGAAGCTCCCGTCAAAAAGATCCTGATGGGCATGCCCGTGCAAAAGGCAGCAAATCCCGATGCGATGCGAAACCCCGAGAGCCTTGCCTTTTTTATCAATTTTTCTTTTTAGGTTGGGGATATTGCTCCACTCGTCGATATTCTTAGCACTTTCCGTAGGGTTATAGGCTTTAAGGCATACCGTCTCCGTTAGCCTCCCCCAGACAGGTGGAAATCGGTCTGGTGTTTTTAGACCTACCCGGATTTGTTTATTGCTCTTCCACTAACTGGATATTATTACCAAAGGTATCATTAAAAACAGCAACTTTAACGGTACCTATTTCTGTTGGGTTCATGCTAAATTCGACGCTTTGCTTTACTAGGCTTTCAAACTTTTCCTGAACATTATCCACGTAGAATTGGGTATATGGAATACCGGCTTTCATTAGTTCCTCCTGATAGACCTTAGCAGGCCCGAAATGTACGGGAGCAGGTTCCAGCAGTAACTCCGGGCCCTCCTGATCAAGCGGAGAAACCAAGGTTAACCAGCGATTTCCTTCCCCTAAAGAGATGTCCACCTTTTTTATGAACCCTAAAGTACCTGTGTAAAAATCCAGGGCCTTTTGTTGGTCCCTAACCGGGATACTTACAATTTTTATTTTCATTACTTTAAGTTTTCAAACTGCTTTAGCACAGGGGTATATTTTGGCCTGTCCAGCCGAGTAGCGCCTTGCGCCAATAACGATACCTACCATTTATCCTCCCCATCAATATCCAGAAAATACCAAGGGTAAACAAGTTAATAGCAGGTTTTGCCAGGAAATGGGGTGCCCTCCGCTGCTTTTAGAAGATAGCGGCAGCTAAAGGCTGGTTGCTGAATTCCACCTTATTGTTCCGCCTTATGCTGAGATATCACCAACTCGAAAAGGCCGCATTAAAAATATCCTCCATTATTTGCGTGGATATAGTAGAGATGGCTTCTTCTTCTACGGAAGAGAAGTCGACATTGGAAGGAAAGTCGTAAAAGAAGGAAAAATTACGTTTCCAGACCTGTTCATCTTTCACATTATCGTAATATTCTATGGCCAGGATGATGGTCAGACGGTTAATTGCGGTAACCTCCCCTGCGGTTGGCGCTTCGGCAGTAATGCGGTAACTGACTAAGGTTCCGGAAAATTCAATATCTGGATCTTCCTCGCTCAAAACCAGTCTTGATTCCGCACGGATCTTTTCTTTTAAGTCCTCCGTTAAAGTTTGCTCCAAAGCAGGCAGGGCCGCCTGGGCATTGTTTACAAAGGGATTGACAAAATAAGTGCTGGTAGTCGCATAATCAATGCTGGTTCCCCGAAAGGAATAGCAGGCTTGCAGGCTCATAGACAGCAGTAAAAGCAGGTGTACAAAGGTGCGGCTTCCTTGGATCAAAATTCGCAAGCTAGGATTTTTTTTGGTGGTACACTAAAAAAGAAGTCGGTCTCTTTTGGTCTGTTCAAAGACTATATTGTTTTATTTTTCGATACAGGGTGCGCTCAGAGATACCCAATTCCTGAGCGGCATCCTTCCTCCGTCCATTGTGTTTGCGAAGTGCCTTTTGGATCAATTGCTTTTCATGAAATTCCAGGGAAAGATTGTCATCAAGGATCTCAACGCTTTCGTAGCCCTCTTCCTTGCGGGCAGCTTCCTGCTGGGAAATAATGACGGGTTTCAGTTTTTCGAATTGGGCCGGGGTCAAATGTTTACCCATAAAATAATCTTCCTCTTCATCGGTATAGTGGAACCCCTCCTCCTCATTATCTTCTTCCCTCGCTAGCTCCTGAGGACCAGGCCCTGCTTGTAGGGCCTTTAGCCGGCCAAGATCAGGGACCCGCAGGTCATTGTTTCGAATCAGTTCGAAAACCAGGGACTTGAGATCGTTCAGGTCACCTTTCATATCGAAAAGTAATTTGTAGAGGATCTCTCGTTCGGCCAGGGTGTCGGATTTTTCGTCCCGTATAGCGGGCAGGCTGCTATCTCCCAGGCCGGGAAGGAGATCATACAGGCGTTCAGCAGTGATCAGCCGATCCTCAGCAAGCACGGAGACTTTTTCTGCCAAGTTCTTCAATTCGCGGATATTACCGGGCCAGCGGTATTGTTCAAGCAGCACTTTTGCCCGATCATCCAGTTGTACGGGAGTCGTTCGGTATTTATCCGCAAAGTCAAGCGCGAATTTTCGAAAAAGGAGATTAACGTCTTCCTGTCGGTTGCGTAAAGGCGGCACATTGATCGTTACTGTGTTCAGTCGGTAATAAAGATCCTCCCTGAATTTACCTTTCCGGATCTGCTCTCCGAGGTCTACGTTAGTCGCAGCAATGATCCGAACATCCGTTTGCTGTACCTTGCTGGAACCTACGCGAATGAACTCCCCACTTTCCAAAACCCTTAGTAAATAGGACTGGGTATCAGCTGGCATTTCCCCGATCTCATCCAGGAAGATAGTACCGCCATCGTAGGTTTCGAAATACCCTTTCCGGTCACTGGTCGCTCCGGTAAAGGCGCCTTTTTCATGGCCAAATAGTTCCGAATTGATCGTACCTTCAGGGATGGCCCCGCAATTTATGGCGATAAAGCCATTGTGCTTGCGCGGGCTAAGCGAGTGAATGATTTTCGAAAAAACCTCCTTACCTACGCCACTTTCTCCAACGATCAGGACGGTTAGATCGGTACCGGCTACCCGAATAGCGGTATCCAGGGCCCTTTCCAGTAAAAGGGACTGGCCGATGATGCCGAATCGTTGTTTAATGGTTTGCAGGTTATCCATAGGTATTTTTTCGATTCACTAAACAATATCCCCTTTCAGGGTAGCACTGCTTGCTTCCTTCACCTTTACCTCAACATAATCCCCGGGCTGCAGGCCCGGTTTTTTGGGAAAGACGATCATTTTATTTTGAGAGTTGCGACCGCAAAAATCATCCGCTGAGCGCTTGGAATCCCTTTCGATCAACACCTTGAAAACCTTCCCGATATCCCGTTGATTATGCCGAAAACTAATTTGATTCTGGAGGCGGATGATCTCCTGAAGCCGGCGCTTTTTCACCTCCATCGGAACATCGTCCGCCAACTTTCTCGCCGCCACCGTGCCTGGCCGTTCGGAGTAAAAGAACATATAGGACATGCTGAAATCCGCGAATTCCATGATGCTAAGTGTATCCTGATGCTCCTCCTCCCTTTCTGAACAGAAACCGGCAATAATATCTGACGAAATAGCGCAATCTGGAAGGATTCGACGCACTGCTTCGATCCGTTCCATATACCATTCCCGATCATAGGTACGGTTCATGAGGTCCAGGATGCGGGAATTCCCCGACTGAACTGGAAGATGGATATAATCACAAATATTCTCGAAGCGGGCCATGGTATGCAGCACGTCATCGGTCATGTCTTTGGGATGAGAGGTAGAAAAACGCACCCGCAGGTCCGGATGGACCCGGGCTACCATCTCCAGCAGGGCGGCGAAGGATACGTGCAGCCCGGTTTCCGGATTTTGCCATTTGTAGCTATCCACATTTTGCCCGAGCAAGGTTACTTCCCGGTACCCACGTTCGAACAGATCGGTAGCTTCTGCTACCACGCTGAAGGCATCCCGGCTACGCTCCCGGCCCCGGGTAAAAGGAACTACACAAAACGAGCACATATTATCACAGCCCCGCATGATCGAAATAAAAGCCGAGACCCCATTGGAGTCCAGGCGCAGCGGACTGATATCGGCATAGGTTTCCTCCCTGGAAAGGAATACATTGATCCCCTTATCGCCATCGGAAGCCGAAGTTACCAGGGTGGGCAGATCGCGATAAGCATCGGGGCCCACCACCAGGTCCACCAATTTTTCTTCTTCCAGCAATTTCGTTTTGAGTCGTTCTGCCATGCAGCCCAGTACACCAACCAAAACACCGGGACGTTGCCGCTTCACTTTATCAAAGATCCGAAGGCGCTTTCTAACAGTGTCCTCTGCTTTTTCACGGATGGAACAGGTATTGATCAGGATGAGGTCCGACTCTTCCATATTCCGGGTTGAAGAAAAGCCCATGTCTGCAAGAATGGAGGCCACGATCTCACTGTCGCTAAAATTCATCTGGCAGCCATAGCTTTCGATGTAAAACCTGCGGCCATTTCCTTTGTCGGTTTTGGATTCCATCAAAAGTACTTCGCCCTGACGGGTTTCATCCATTTGCCGATTTGTCAAAGTGGGATTATCGTTGTATAACTTCATATGCTCTTTTCGCTTTTCTGAAAGCTGACTTACCGAAGCCTTTCGACCTGGTCCATTTCCCTCCCCTTATGGATTGGAGATGACAAAGATACAAATAATTTTTACCCTATGTGCCATTTTGGCAGCACCTGGTAGGGCTTGCTTAAATCGAGTAGGAGAAACGAGCGATGGATAATCCATCGCTCGTTTCGTCCTCTCA
>CAYZMS010000045.1:18356-22307 GCA_964479625.1 uncultured Saprospiraceae bacterium | reverse complement strand
TAAATTTGGTGTAGTGTTTAATTAGTGCTACTAGGTGCCTTGCACTTATAGGTGCTAGGCACCTATAAGTGCAAGGCACCTAGTAGCACTCCATCCTATTTTTCATTCCATACCAATTCTACTCCCAACTCCCAGTACCTACCGGGCATGGGCCTGTTGGCAACAAGCTCATACTCTGCATTCCAGATATTCTGGATACTACCAATGGCAGTCCCCTTCAGATCTCCGATGCTCCATTGATAGGCAAGGTGTAGGTTACCTCTTTGAAAGCCATTCAGCCATTCGGAATTATCAGCAGTGGTGTAAGACCGGCTTGTCCAACGGTGTTGGTATTGAATCAGCAAAGGTCCCGTTTCAAAAGCCCCCTGGGCGCCGGTCTGATACTCAGGAGTGTAGATCAATTGTTGTCCAAGGCTGTGGTCTCCCGGACCGGAGGTAGCCTCAGTTGTGGAACGCACCACATGCAGGAAAAGACCAAGTGTAGCTTGCCAGCCAGGGCGGACGAATCCCCCTTCAATTTCCTGTTCTACCCCTCGACTCCAAACCTTTTTGATGTTCTGAGGAGACCAATAAGCAGGCCCCGGAACCCATTGGATCCAATTTTCAATTTGCCTGCTAAAGGCAGTTAGCCTGTAAGAAAAAGAAAAGGGTTCCCAGGTGGGATTCCAACCCATCCCCAGCTCTTGCCCCCAGCCTTCCTCTGGCAAAAGGCTGGTATTGCCACCAGGGTTCCAGAACAAATCATCGAGCCCCGGCTGCCGAAAACTCCGACTGATATTGCCCTTTATTTCAACTGCCGGGCTAAGCTCAGCCTGAAAACCGAAATAGGGAATAAAAGGCAGAGCTTTTCCATCCGACCACTCCTGTCTCAGGCGGGTAGATATTGTCCAGTGGGCTCCCAATGGAAACCGGTACCGAGCCAACCAGCTCCAGTTTTGCCGGCTGCCGGTTTCGACATAAGAAGCTGATTTTCCTTGCTGATCATTGACTTGAAAACCTGTTTCCAGCAAATGCCCCTTGATGGGGATCCAACCAATCAGCCCCTCCCCCCAATAGTTAAGTGCCTGGCTTTCTGAGTCCAAGTTCAACAGGGAGTCCGTGTATTCCAGGCGATCAGACATTCGGGCTGCACGCAGGTTGAGGTACCAATCCCGGGAAAGGTATTTATAATCGGCTGCCAACCGTAAAGAGGCGTCTTCTTGAGAAGCTACGCTTATGTCCTGCACTCGAGTAGGAGGCACTTCCCGCTCTGCCTCCTGCGACCATAAATGAACAGAAATATGGTGTTGCCTCCACCGAAAGGATTGCCCAAGTAAAAGCCCACTTTGAACTGTTTTTCCATGTTCCAGGCGTTTGTTTTCACCGAAAAGGTCCTGGTATGGAAAATCATTCTCTGCCCGCGCATGAAATAATTGTAAGTGGGTAGCTGATCGCTTGCTTCCATACGCTAGTTGTATATCCTGTTGCCGCTCCCTGAACGCCCCCCAGCCCATGCCTGCCCGGGCACTCCAGCCATTGTCAAATAAAAAGGTGTTATCCAGGGAAATTACCCCCCCTACTGCACCACTTCCCCAAAGCGCACTTCCTCCTCCCAGGGTAATTCGAATCTCATCCATTAGGTTAGTCGGCAACAGGGAAAGATCGCTTTGTGCAAGCATCGGATTGGTGATGGGAAAGCCGTTCCAAAGTACACTGGTTTGGGCGGCACTGCCGCCTCTTAATGAGGAAGTAGCAATACCAGAAGGGCCATATTGCTTTATGCCAACAGGAGTAACGTTCTGTAAAAGATCGGAAAGATGGGTCCGCCCAAATCCCAGGCGATCCAGACTATCTAATACCAGCACCTTGTCAGTCTGATCCCTTGGCTCTATCCTGCCAGACTGAATCTCCACTTCCGGGAGTATATAGATAGAATCGGTGATAGAAGTTTGTCCCCAAAGGCAATTACCTGATAGACCAAAAACCCAAACTACTAGGAAACGCATACCGAACATGCTGTAGTCATTATGTCCGGCTAAAAAGTGGGGCGAGAAGATAAGTTTGTCGAAACAGACTCAGCCGCATGACCAGATAGAGGTTTTCCCTACACTTTCGACCTGCCAACCAAGTAAACTCCAACAGCTAATCGTTTACTCACGCCGCTTTTAGCCCGAAAGCGATGGTGAAAACATAGACTTTGGCAGGTCTTCTGACTTATTCCTCGGAGTACCGCCTTCCCATTCGAATTTCGAACAGTGGCCATTTGGTACTCCTGACCAATGGAAATTACAGCTGCGGGTACAGTTCCTGTTTTTCACAGGATTCCCTTTTAAGCCCCGATCAAACCTATGTTCGATAGGTGCACCTTAGTCTAGAAGCAAAGATAGGTAAACTTGTGGACTTGTAACGCTGGTGCGACTGGTGAGGCATTGCTGCACCAGTTAAAATGCTAAGTCCAATCCTTCAACCACCTACCTTTTGGGGCATTAAAAAAAATATGCTATTTTTAAATACGACATAACATCATCACCAAGCAGTTTGAAAAATGCGATTCCTGTTCCTTATGGTATTACTTCCTGCGGGATTGTCCGCGCAGACCATTATCCCTTTCACCAGCGTCATTGCCACAGCTGGAGGTAGTGAGGTAGTCAAAGATCAGGTATTCACCTACACGGTTGGTGAACACGCCATTTTTACTTTAACCGGCATGGATAGAACCTTAACCCAGGGGTTTAACCAACCGGAAGCAGGCATCGTTGTAGGCCTTGCCAATTCAACCCTTGCTAAGGAATTGGGATTGACCATTTTTCCAAACCCTACCACAGAGTTTTTGAATATACAAGCTACCGTTTCACCGAATGGGGTACTGTTAATGACTGATTCGAAGGGAACACTGATCCTTCAAAAAACCTGGAATGCGAAAAACCTGCAAATTCCCTGCGGGAATTTACCTGAGGGCACCTATTTCCTCCGCTTTCAAACAAAGGATAACAGGGTTCTGAGTTTGCCATTCCAAAAACTTTAAAAACTCACAAGGTATGCGCCTTCAAAGCTTTTTTAACCTGTTTTTTATTTTTTTGGGGCCTCTTGCTCTTGTTGCACAGTCCACTCCCCAGGGTTTGAACTATCAAACGGTTGTAAGAGATATTGAAACGGGTGCGCCGGTTGCCAACCAGCCGGTCGCTCTAATTTTCAATGTTTACACAGGCAGTCAGACAGGATCCATTGTATATCAGGAAAATTTTGAAACATCCACCAATGAATTCGGCCTGATCAACCATGTTATAGGCCAGGGTACTCCTCAGATTGGTCAATTTTCGAATATAGACTGGGGCGGGGGGGCAAAATTTCTTGAAGTATTATTAGTGGAGGACGGTCAATTTCAAAACCTGGGCCGGTCTCGACTTTGGAGTGTACCTTATGCCCTTTATGCAGCTAATGGAGGTGGGGGTGGTTCCTCCTGGCTTGTCGGAAATGGTCCTCCTCCTGATAACCAGGGTGCAGATTCCGACCTATTCCTGAACAGTAACAATGGGGATTTTTATCAAAAGGCTAACGAATCCTGGATATACCGCGGTACGCTTTCCGGACCGACCGGACCACAAGGGCCTCAGGGAGGAGCAGGCCCCCAAGGCCCAGCTGGAAAAGGGATCTCAGGGACGGTCGACAATGGCGATGGCACCTTTACTCTAAATTTCACCGACGGTACCAGCTTTACCACCTCTGACCTGACCGGGCCCCAGGGACCTAAGGGGGAAGATGGATCCGGAAGTGGATCCGGGACAATGTGGCTAACGGGCTCAGGTATTCCCCAAAGCAGTGAGGGCACAAGTGGAGACCTTTACTTTCAAACCACCGGAGATTTTTACCAAAAGATCGATGGTAGCTGGCAGCAGCAAGGCCGGATCGACGGTAACCCCGATGACGATATCACTTTTAACGATATAGCTTCGGGAGAAGTGACAGGAAGCT
>CAYZMS010000045.1:0-18256 GCA_964479625.1 uncultured Saprospiraceae bacterium | reverse complement strand
TTGACAATTTACAAGTTTCCAGCCTGCTCGGTCGCCCCATTGGAGGTATGCCCCCAACCGGTGGGCAACCCTACTTTATGGTCCTCGACCCGGGAACCGATGAGTGGAGAGCCGGCCAACTGGGAGGTGATGTCACCGGAAGCTTTGACAATTTACAAGTTTCCAGCCTGCTCGGTCGCCCCATTGGAGGTATGCCCCCGACCGGTGGGCAACCCTACTTTATGGTCCTCGACCCGGGAACCGATGAATGGAGAGCAGGTCAACTGGGGGGTGATATCTCCGGAAGCTTTGACAATTTACAGGTAAATATTCTTGGCCGCCCCATTGGAGGTATGCCCCCGACCGGTGGACAAGCCTTTTCCCTTGTTTATGATGATTCCAAAGAAATGTGGATGGCGGCACCCTTGCAAGGGGAAGTCGGTGGAAACTGGAATAGCCTGGAGATTAAATTACCCCTTGAAAAGTCAGCTGACTTAAGTAGTAGCATGATCCAATTGGAGAATGACAGCGGCCCTGGCATAGTCGCTACTTCACGGGAAAGTCATGGTCTAAGAGGCACCTCCGCCATTCAAAACGGAAGCCTGACCGTTCCCGATGACCTGGACCCCGAAACCCTCGCTTCAGGAGTACTGGGAGAAGGAGTGGCCTCGGGATCCAATAATGGGGTCGGTATCTGGGGACGGGCTGTTACAGCCTCCAACGGTTCTGGGATCGGTGGTATACTCGAGGGAGGTGCCGTTGGCGGGCTTGCCATCACCAGGCAAAGCAACGGAATAGGCTTTTGGGCCCTGGGTTCCAATAATGGACAAACCGCCTTGAGAGCGACCGCCAGAGGGGCTGACCTGGCAGGTTTTTTTGAAGGAGACGTCAGCATAAGCGATGACCTTGAGGTTGCCGATGAATTCAATGCAGGTTCCAAAAATTTCAAGATCGACCACCCTTTAGCGCCCCGGGATAAATACCTCTACCACTCTACCGTCGAAAGCCCCGAACGCAAAACCCTGTACGATGGCATTGTAACTACTGACGCAGATGGCTATGCTACGGTACAACTTCCCCCCTACTTCGAAGCGCTAAATAAGGACTACCGCTATCACCTTACGGTCATCGGTAGTTTCGCACAGGCTATTATCGCTGAAAAAATCCAAAATAATCAATTTCTTATCCAAACCGATCAACCCGGCATCGAGGTCAGCTGGCAGGTAACGGGGATTCGAAACGATGCTTATGCCCGAAATAACCCCTTAGAGGTGGAAGTTGAAAAAGAAAAAGAAAAACGAGGGACTTACCTCCATCCCAAGGCCTTTGGCATCCTTGCAACTATGCAAACCCCTTCAGAGCTGCAGGATGGTAAGCTGCCCATTAATATTGAGGCTTCCGGAAGTAGCAACAAACAAAACCAGTAAGCCTTATGCCTGAAATTGCTATCGCCCTAAACTGGAAACAATTGCTTCGACGCCTGGAGCGGCAAAAAGCTGTCCTGCTCTTAGGCCCGGAAGTCCCCATGTTGGGTCAGGCCCAAACCCGCCCGATAAAGGATGCCCTGCAGGATTACGTCCGGGAAGATCTAAAAGGAATCCTGCAGGACCTCGATCTTCAAAAGCTCGAATATTATGGGGAAGATGGCTTCTTCCATGTGGAAGACAACTACAAATCCGAATTGATCTACCCCATCACCCAATTCTATCGGCAACTGGAACCGGCAAAAGTACATGAGCAATTGGCTGAACTGCCCTTCCACCTCATTATTTCCCTCTCGCCCGATGACCTAATGGCCCGTGCAATGGAGAAACAGGGCGGGACCTTTACCTTTCACCATTATGACAAGCGGAAATACAACAAGGAGGAGGACGATCGAATTTTGAATTTCAAACCCGCTTTAGATCAAAGGTTGTTGTATAACCTTTTTGGAAGTATCCACAACGAGGGGTCGCTCATCCTTTCCTATGACGACCTTTTCGAATTCCTACAACGCATTTTCAATAACTACCGACTTCCCGACAGTGTACGGGAAACGATCTTAGACGCCAATCTCTTTTTATTCATTGGTTTCAGCTACAGCAAGTGGTACCTCAAGCTCCTGCTACGCCTGCTTAACCTCCAGGAAAAGGTAAAAACAGTCTACGGAATGGATATTCCCGAGCGGCCGGAGCTGGAAACCTTCTTCGTTAATGAATTCGATATGAACTTTACCCGAATGGATACCGCTGCCTTTGTCCAGGAATTGCATCAGGTCTGTAAAGAAGCAGGAATGTTATTAAAAAAGACCGAATCCCACCTTAAACAGGATAAAATACCAGTGGATTTAGGGAAAAGACTCGAAAAGCTGGTCATCCAAAATAAACTTACAGAAGCACTCGAAAACCTACAAACCGTCTGTGATAAAGGCCTTTTACCAGCAGCTTGCTGTAGACGACAGGTGGAGCTTTCCGCCCGGCTCCACTCGCTGGAGGGGGACAACCATAAAGGCATACTGGACTACCGAGACTTTACCGTCCAGCGAAATATTCTGATCAACGATCTGCTTGATCTCCTACAACAATACCAATAACATGGGCCAGTATCGCTATCCGGGAACGCGCTCTTTCCAGACCTCCGAGGCTCCTTTATTCCATGGCCGGGAAGGGGATATTCTTTCCCTACTTCGCATGATTCGCCTGGAAAACCTGGTGGTACTTTACGGGAAATCCGGCCTGGGTAAATCATCCCTGCTAAATGCAGGAATACTTCCTGCCCTGGGCAAGGAACTGGACGGTTATGCTGTGGAAGAAATTCGGTTCGGAGCCCGCACGGAGGCCACCCAGGTATCTCCTTTGCGAGTGTTGGAAAAAGGGATCTGGCCGGAGGATCTACATCCTTCACTTATTCACGAAGCCCCGCGATCCGATCAACCCTGGTTGCACGCTAAAAGCAGGGCCCTGGCAGGCGGCTCCTCCCACTTATTCCTGGTTTTTGATCAATTTGAAGAGTTATTCTCTTATCCCGAACCGGAAGTTCACCACTTCAGATCAGCCCTGGCTGCCCTTATGCAGGAAGGCACCCCCCTTTGGCTGCGCCAAGAGCTGATTCGTAACGCCCGCTCGGGCAACAAACAGCTCAGCCAGGAAGAACGAGCGCACCTTTTAGCCCCCCTGGAAATAAAGGTGCTGATCACCGTTCGGTCTGATCGCCTGAGCCTGCTGGATCAGTTCACCACTCATTTACCCAATATACTGGTGAACCTTTATGAACTTAAACCCTTAGGTGCGGCAGCCTCCCGACGTGCAATTTTGCAACCGGCTCAGCAAACAGGTGAACAATTCATAAGTCCGGCCTTTTCCTACTCTCCCGCAGCCACTGCTCTTATTCTGCAAAGCTTAAGCAATGAGGCGGGGGAAATTGAACCCTTCCAACTTCAACTACTTTGTCAATACCTGGAGGAAAAAGTGATCGAAACGCCCACTCTCTCTGTAATTGAACCTACTGATTTTGGAGGGGAGGAAGGGGTTCGGGATATCCTACACAGCTACTATGAGCGGCACCTGGGCCAGCTTTCAGCTGATGAACAAATGATCGCACGCCGATTTATAGAGGAAGGCCTGGTGGTAGACGGGGCCCGGGCTGGTATGACGGCTGGCTCTGAGCGAAAACGCTTTGGGGTAGAACCTGCCCTCTTGAAAAAGTTATTGGAGAGTCGATTGATCCGGACAGCAAATATCCACCTGGGTAAGATCTACGAACTCAGTCACGACACCTTGGTGGAGCCCGTTACCCGGGCAAAAGAAAACCGACTTGCCAAAGAAGAACAGGAAAGGATCGAAAGGGAGCTCGCAGCCGCAGAAGCCCGAAACAAAGAGGAACGTCGGCGACGTAATCGCGCCAGATGGCTGGCCATAATCGGATTTTCTCTTTTCACCCTGGCAGCTATATCGGGATTATTCGCCTGGCAAAAGTATCAACAAGCGGAGCGTAACCAGCGCAAGGCCTCGGCCGCTGCCCTTGCAGCCCATTCCTGGGAGATTTACCCTCAAAACCATACGTTGGCATTCAGGCTGGCCGAAGCGGCCTTGCGGATCGACCCCGAAAACGCTGAAGTCCAGCAAACCCTTTTTGAAATTTTGAACAACCCCAAAACCAGCTTTTTCGAAAAGGTACTGGAAGAGCATAATTTCGAGGTTCTGCGAGGGGAATTCACTACAGATGGTAAACAATATGCTACCTGCAGCCATGATCAAAAAGTTATCCTTTGGGATTCCACGGGCCGGGTCGTCCATCAATTCCGGGGAAGTCTTTCGGGTGCTGATCAGCCCGGCCACTCGGCCCGCGTCACCGACCTTGCCTTTACCCCTGACGGAAAAAAATTATACTCTGCAGCTGAGGATGGATATATAAAGGTTTGGGATACCGTAACCGGGGAGCTTTCCTACGAATGGAAAGCCTATGAAGCAGCAATACGAACCATCACCTTCGATCCGGGAAAAAACCGGTTATACACAACCGCAGATGATCCCGAAATCCGTATCTGGACCCCCAGTGGAGAGCTGATCCAAATCTTATCCGGCCATCAGGGTCCGGTTTTAGACCTGGAACTTCATCCAGGGGGCAAGCTTTTTGCAACTGCCGGACAGGACGGCTTGGTCATTTTATGGTCATCGGATAATGGTACGAGTAAAAGGTTGCGGTCGACTGGCCAGGGCCTTAATGCTCTGGTTTTCCATAACCAGGAGGATCAGCTATTCCTGGCCCGGAAAGATGGGCTGATCGAACTGATCAATTTCGAAGGCAGGAATATCCTGAGTTTTACGGGCCACAGGGGAGAGGTAACCGATCTGAGCCTGTTTCCCCACAGCCCTTACATGCTTTCTGCAGGTGAGGACGGCATTGCCAGGGTTTGGACCCTGAAGGGGGAAGAAATGCTGGCCTTGACCGGGCATCAGAAAGAATTAAGCTTCGCCACCATAAGCCCGAATGAGCAAGTCATTCTTACCGGTGGTTTTGATTTTACAGCCAAACTGTGGGATGTAGCTTATAACCTGGGCTTACAGCGTAACAAGCATACAGATTTTATTTACGGGGTCGATTTTTCTAATGATGGGAAAAAAATGTTGACGGCCGGAAAAGATGGATTGGTAAAACTCTGGAAGCCCTCAGGGGAGTGGATACTCGACCTCCAGGGCAGTAGTGTTTCCTTTCAAAGTGCGTTTTTCATCCCGGGGACCGAAGAAGTGATCACTGCGGATGCTAATGGGGTGATCCGAATTTTCAACCAAAACGGTCAGCTGGAAATGCAATTGGAACATACTACCGGACTAAATATGGCAAGAGCAACGACCAGACGGGAGCAAATTATTGCCGTAACCTATGATGGCCAGGTACTGGTTTGGGATAAAGCGGGGAAATTACTTCACCAATGGATGGCCAACCCAAGTGGAAAATCAGTTGGCAGCCTGGATTTTCATCCCGATTCGAAAAGCATGGTCACCGCCCAGGGCAATACGGTCAAGATCTGGGACTTGCAGGGTAACCTTCAGGACAGCTTTGCACATGCATCTGTAAATGTCATATATCGCGCTTTTTTCCATCCGGACGGAAACTCCATCTTTACAGCTGCCCGGGAGTTCCCCATTCGCCAATGGAGTAGAGAGGGAACATTGCTAAAAAGCTTTTACGGACATGGAGGAGAGAACTATTGGATCGCCTTCCCCGAAGATCATTCCATGTTTGCAAGTGCCAGTTGGGATCAAACGGTAAAAATCTGGGATATTTCCAGCGGTAGAAACATTACCACCATTAGCCATCCAAATGGCGTTTATGCTATTGCTTTCAGTCCCACTGCTGATACCCTTATCACAGGTAGTCACGACAATATTGGGCGTATTTGGTCTGCTCCCAATACATTGATCGGCGCCCTTGGGGAACGAGTAAACATCAATAAGGCGTCGGGATCAAAACATATTGCTCCTCTCTCTGGTATCCCTTTCAGCTTAACAGAACTGGAATTGCCAGAGCGGTATCTGAACACCCTCGCACAGGATGACCCCGCCCAATATCAACGCGAAGCAATGATCGCCTTCCAACGGGCACAAGAAGTAAAATTCTCTTTGGAGCAACGCCTTGTTTATTTCGAACAAGCCCTTCACAACTACCAAACCGCACAGCAATTCCTTCCGCCTGCGGAACGGGACCGCCTGGACCTGAATAAGGCTGCAGTTTATGAAAAGATCGCAGAACAATACCTCATTCATCAAGAGTATGAAAAAGCATTGGGAGCAGTGAAAAAGGGCCTGGAGTTCGCCGAAAGGGATTACCTTCTGGTTTTTCAAACCCTGATCGCAGCCTTCCAGGATCGAAAAGCAGAAGTAGAACGACTCTGCAGCATCTATGACGGTCGACCTATGCCACAAATTGAGTGGTATACTAACTTTAACGAAGCAGTAATTAATGATCTCGCCTACTTCCAAAGCCAATTCGGCCTCGAATGCCCGGCCTCAGACCTACTGGAAGAAAGCTTGATCAGCGAGGAGTAGGCGGGACCTATTCAAGGATAAAGTTAGGCTTTTGGCTCCTTCCATTGCCCTAGTCCACCAGGTCATCCGGCTCCAGGTATTGGATAATGCCAAGCAATGTATTTCTGATCTTATTCAATTCCACCCTGGAAGGTTCCAGACCGGCGGATTCCCGGCCTAAAAAATCCTGGTAATTAGCGGCCTGAATGATGACTGCGCGGCCCCACTGAGTGGAAGAGCGCACCCTTTTGAGCAACTCCCGTATCGCTCCACCCAGGTTTTTCAAAACCTGAGCTTCCACTTCTTTTTTCCAGTCTTCCAATTGTTGATGCCCGAAACTGAAATGCAGGCCTTGTTGTAGGGTTTGCTTTAACAATCGATTCCCAGCTGCACTGGCATACAAACCCCAGGGAAAAGCATCCCTGCCTGGAGAAGAAGTTTTCAACTCGATACCTCGGTACAATCCAAGCTGATGGTGATACCGATGATCAAATTGGGCGGCCGTCCGATCAAAGGCCCCTTCAAAGGTTAGCCCTGCCTTAAGGTTTCCATAAAAGTCATGAGCCACCTGTACCGCCTGTTCATCCCTGATCAAAGCATTGGTGGCCATTACGAGGGGGATCTCATAGGCAAGCAGGGAATCAACCAATGCTAGGTTCGCACAGCCATTCAGGAATACCAATTGTAAACCAGGCTCCACCTGCAATAGGCGCCCTAGTATATCAGGCTTTAAAGCTCCATCCAGCAACTCGACCCCAGACTTGTCCGAATGGCCTGCAAAATGCAGGATCGCAAGTTCCTGATGAGCTGCATTCAATGCCTCGGTCAGGATAGAAAAATCTGTGAAGATCCGTTCCTGGTATTCAAAAAGAGCATCGGGTCCGCCAAAATAGCTTCTCAAAACCCTGCTTTCCTCCTGAAGCCCAAGAGAAGCAGCACTGTCATTCGCAAATATGGAAAGGAATAAGGGCATGGTGGCGTTTTGTGTTGGCGTTTGGTACAACAGAATACAAAGTACTACTCCTCTATCCCATCCTCTCCTCAAAATAAAGAACATGATGAAAGTCATTTCAACCGAATGAGAACTTTTTTTACTTTCGTACTATTCTATTAGCAGACCGTATTTAGACTAATTACAAATAAAATATGCAAAAAGGACCCTCTTATCATAGGTTACTGGCCGAATGGGTAGATGCTGTGGGCCGGGAAGATATAATCGAGGAGGCAGGTGTTTCTGGTCCTTTCCCCTTGACATCCAAGGACAACCGACTGCACGTGCAAGTCCGGAGCCGAAGGGAACAGTGGGAAGTACGACAATACCTCTTTGCTTCAGAAGGCTTCAAATTGGTATCTGTCAAGGCTTGTAGGAATCAGGCAGAAGCGGAGATCGTCGCCCGATACCTGGAGCGAAAAAGCGATCGAAATACCGGCAGTTCCAGGCTGAATTCCCTGGTAATTTTCGATAATTAAAAAAATACCTAATCTTAGGTAGTGCCTACCTAATAGCGGGTATTCATTCCGGTTGCCGTGTAAAGTAAATTATTGGGATTTAAAAAACCACCTATTTTAGCTGAATACAAACGTCAATGGTACAATCACCTCCTTCACAATTCCAGGTAGCCGTTTGCGATCTCAAGGCCGGGCAATCCGGCAGGGTCATCCATATTGAAGGCTCCACCATAGCGAGCCGGCTTATAGCAATGGGCGTTTTACCCGGGGCCCAACTGACTGTCGTACGAAAAGCCCCTTTTGGCGGTGGATGTTATATTAAAGCTGGTGGTATTTTCATAGCCCTGCGGCAATCCGAAGCGGGTTCCATTTTTATTGGGGCCTAGAACTGCAAGATCTGATCTTACTTACTTATGTCTGATACGACTGACCCATGTAAAATAGCCCTCCTTGGAAACCCTAATAGTGGCAAGACATCCCTGTTCAACCAGCTAACCGGCTTGCAACAAAAGGTTGGAAATTTCCCCGGAGTAACCGTTGAAAAAAAAACGGGCCAGCTAAAGCTGCCCGGTGGCCGAAAAGCTATACTTACCGATCTACCCGGCACCTATAGCCTTTATCCCACCTCCAGCGAAGAGCGTATTGCCGTTCAAATTTTCACCAATCCAAATGACGAGGAATATCCGGATGCCATCATTTACGTGGCCGATATCCAAAAGTTAGAAAAACACCTTTTATTATTCACTCAGGTACGCGACCTGGGTGTCCCTGCTATTCTGGGCTTAAATATGGCTGACCTTGCAGAACAGGAAGGTATTAATATAGACCTGGAAAAGTTACAACGCCAACTGGGTAGTCCGGTCGTTCAGATCAGTGCCCGTACCGGCAAGGGTATCCCCCGATTACTGAGTATTTTGGAAGGGTGTATCGAAGCCCCAACACCCAACACTCAATCTACCTTCTACCGACCTTCCCAGGAAGAAGCCAGGATGACAGCAGAAATGGAAGCCGACTTTCCCTCCTACTCTCCCTATCAACGCTTGTTATTGGCACACCATCACCAATGGTTACCTGGGCTAAGCACCCAACAAAGACAATCCATTGCAGCTGCTGTAGACCGAACCGGTTTTCAGGATATCCCCCTGCAGGTCCGGGAAACAATGCAACGCTATGATCGCTTCACCCCACTGGTCCAGCAAGCTATTCAAACAGAAGACCGACCCGGCAGGTCAAAAACAGAACGCCTGGATACAGTACTCACCCATTTTATTTGGGGCCCCATTATCTTCTTCAGTATCATGTTATTGGTCTTTCAAGCTATCTTTAGCTGGGCGGGTACACCTATGGATGGAATTGAATGGTTATTTGCAGAATTGGGAATGGGTATACGGGCCATACTCCCTGAAAGTTGGATCGCTGACCTCGTGGCAGATGGCATACTGGCCGGTTTGGGGGGAATTTTAGTGTTTATTCCTCAAATCGCCATTTTATTCTTTCTCATAGCTCTGCTCGAAGAAGTGGGCTATATGGCCCGGGCTGCCTTTATGTTTGACCGGATCATGCAGAGCTTTGGGCTAAACGGCAGAAGTATTGTCGCCTTGATCTCGGGAGCTGCCTGTGCCATACCTGCGGTGATGAGTACCCGAACCATCGCCAACTGGAAAGAGCGGCTGATCACCATCCTGGTTACCCCGTTCATCAGTTGCTCTGCACGCATCCCTGTATATACCGTGTTGATCGGATTTGTAGTACCGGCCGTTACCGTTTGGGGGTTTTTCAACCTGCAGGGACTGGCATTTATGGGCTTGTATCTGCTTGGAATACTGGCAGCCTTTTTGACTGCTTTGGTGTTCAAGCAGATCCTTCCGACCAGAGAACACAGCTTCCTCATGCTGGAATTACCGGAATACCGGAGGCCTAATATGCGCAATGTAGTATTGACCGTATGGGAAAAGGTGAAAACATTTACCCTGGAAGCAGGTAAGATCATCCTTTTTATTTCTGTTATCCTTTGGGGACTTAGTTCCTATGGTCCTCCCAAAGCCATGCAAAGGGCGGAAAGCGAGGCCTTGCAGCTTGCCAAAGACCGGGAGCTGGATGCATCCGCGACTGCCAACCTCATTGCTTCTCAAAGAATAGAGGCTTCCTTTGCCGGCCATATCGGTAAATTTATCGAACCGGTCATACGCCCGTTAGGATACGACTGGAAGATCGGTATTGCCCTGATCACCTCTTTTGCTGCCAGGGAAGTTTTTGTGGGTACCATGGCCACCATTTACAGTATTGGTTCTGCTGATGATGAAGCCAGTATCAAGGACCGAATGGCCAAGGAGGTCAATCCCGTAAATGGTCAACCGGTTTATACGATGGCTACGGCCTTATCACTGCTGTTGTTCTATGTATTCGCCATGCAGTGTATGAGCACCCTGGCCGTGGTGAAACGGGAAACGAATAGTTGGAAGTGGCCGATCATTCAATTCGTTTTCATGACTGCCCTGGCCTATCTGAGTGCTTTGGCGGCTTACCAATTCCTATCCTGATTCCCTTAAAAGGAAAGGCAAGCTGGCTTTTCCTTACTCTTTTGGTCAAAACTGTAAGCATAAGCAACAAAGAGATCCAGACGATTTAGCCTGACCGGTCCCACCCAGGGGCCGATTTGAGTGGTTCCGAACCGAAGCCCCCCTAGTTTGGCTTCGAAACCCAGGCTGGTGGTTCGGGTACTGGACAGATCCAGAAACACCCGTAATCCCAGCCAATCACCGCCATAACCTAGACCAAAAACCCTGGGAAGAGGCAGTCCTTTATTTACGCCCAAACCATGAGCAGCTCGGGCAAAAATCTGGTAACCTCCCTCCCACTCCATATCGACCGACCAATGAAAGCGAGCCGGAAGCGGCAGTTGTGGCCGGCTTTCCGTTTCCCTGAAACGCTTTGACCGGGTGGTCTCGGTCAACCAGTTCTCTATACTCGAATAACTTAACCCAAGCGGTTGCTCTGAGGTGTACTCATACGCAGTATGTCCGCTTTTTAAATGCAGGACACCAAAACGACTGAGCCCAAGGGTGGCTTCCAAAACAGGACCTTGTCTTTCAAAAGCATAGGCCCAAGCCAGGGCTATATCTCCCGTCCAACCCCAACCGGAGAAGTTGAACCGGGGAGCCAGGGGTTCCGGGAGGAGCAGTTGAAAACGGGCCGGGCTAATTTCTGCATAGCTGGAATGGTGCCAGGTGTACTCAGCGGGCCCTATTTGCCGTAAGTAAACCACCTGCATCGGAAGCAGATAGCCTGCGTTTCCCCCAATTCGAAATTGACCTGCGGCAGTCGTTTGGCTGTATTCGAAATGCAATTGAAACTCCAGGCTGCTCTGTCCCTGAACATTAAGATGATCCACCGGCAAGGGTTCAAAAAAGGGTTGGGCGTCAATAGTGGGTTCGTGCAAATTTCGATCCCCTATTCCCCATAATTCGCCCCAGGCAGAACTCAAAAACCCCAATTTCCATTGCTCTCCAACGGAAAACTTTACCCCTGGTCCCATGATTCGGCTTTGCAGATAGAAAAAGGTTCCTTTTTCGAAGGGTTGGAGATAGGTTAATGATTCCGGAACAGATTCCTCGAAAAGGGCAGGAGTTCCGCCTTCTCGATATTGGGAAACATACCCCTCCAGTATATGAAAAAGGGCATAGGCGTCGGTTTGTTCCAAGGCAGCGTAATTCGTCTTTCCCGCTACGAACAAACCAAAAGGCGACAATTGAAGTCCTTCTTCAATAGAAAGACTGGATAGAGGGTTTTCATGGGGATTCAGCAAGCCTTGTCCATAGAGTTTGCTAAATGCCATAAAAACCAATAAAAGTAAGATCCATTTCATGATAAGGCTCCTTCACACAGCGTTAGCAATCAACCAGCTTTTCGGATTCGAATGGATCAAAAAACCAAAGCAAATTACGTAAAATAATTGTTATAATCAAACCATAGTTTTATGTTCTATGCCTTTAAAGGTTTTCGTCCGGTCGTTGATCCCAGCGCTTTTGTACACCCTCAGGCCACGGTGGTAGGCAATGTGGTAATTGGAAAAAAGGTTTACATTGGGCCTCAGGCCGTGCTTCGGGGGGATTGGGGCGGTATTGTCATTGAAGATGGCTGTAATGTCCAGGAGAATTGTACGGTACATATGTTCCCTGGTGTTACGGTACGACTTAAGGAAGGGGCACACATAGGGCATGGAGCAGTTATTCACGGGGCAGTTATCGGCCAAAATAGTCTGGTCGGCATGAATAGCGTGATCATGGACCGGGTATTCATCGGCTCGGAATGCATTATCGGAGCCCTGGCATTTATCAAAGCAGATACCGAGATACCGGCCCGCAGCCTGGTGGTTGGCAACCCGGGCAAGGTCGTCAAAAAGGTTTCAGACGAAATGATCGCCTGGAAGACGGAAGGGACCCGCCTTTACCAAAGATTACCCGCTGATCTGAAAGCCCAATTAACGGTTTGTAACCCTTTGACCGAAATCCCCGAGGATCAACCGGAGCAAGAGGTGCTCTACCAAACCTGGAAGGAAGCTAAGGAAAGCTGAATTTTGGAGTTGTGGATTACCTACACTGGAGTTTAAGACCTCCAGGCTAGCTACCAAAGCAAGTTCGCCCTGATAAGCCCGCAGCAGCACTGTGCAACTATCCCAGGATTATTGCAACATGATGCCTTCCTATATCCATCGAATATCTTTGGACTCCATATCAATAAAACCCGGGAAATCTGCTAATTTAGACCTTCCTTCTGAACCTTTTTAACAGCCGCCATGCATACCATTCGAACTGCCCTCGTGCTTTTGCTCTTCACCGCTACCTTTTACGCCTGCCGCGAAACCGTCGACTCCTCCGCTCATTTATCTGAAGCCCAGCTACAGGACTTGCCGCCAGTGGAACGGTATGGTGAGTTGTTCGTTGAGGTCCAGATGGCTGCGATCTTCCCCGATGGAAAAACCTTTGCAGATTGTACACCAAAGGTTCCTACCAAAGAACTTCTGGATGCCTATGAAAACCAGAAAAACGGGACAGGCTTTAATCTAAAGGCCTTCGTATTGGAGTACTTTGAGTTACCGAAGCAATACAGCAGTGGTTTCGAAAGTGATACCAGTCGAAGCCCGGCTGAACACATCAATGCCTTGTGGCCGGTCCTAACCCGCTCCGCTGATTCGGAGACCAGTGGCACCCTTGTCGAATTGCCCAACTCCTATATCGTCCCAGGAGGACGCTTTGGAGAAATCTACTATTGGGATAGCTACTTTACCATGCTGGGCTTAAGACAAGCCGGTAAAATCGAAATGATCGAAAATATGCTGGATAATTTTGCCTACCTCATCGATGAGGTCGAGCATGTTCCCAACGGCAACAGGACCTATTTCCTAAGCCGTTCCCAACCGCCATTTTTTGCTGCGATGGTCCAGTTGCTGGAAAAGGAAAAAGGACCGGAAGTCCTTGAAAAATACCTACCCTACCTGGAAAAAGAATACCAGTTCTGGATGAAGGGCAGGGAGAGGATCAAAAAACCAGAAAATGCATCCGGAGCAGGCGGCAGTCACGCCAACCTGAGGGTGGTTCGTTTAGCTGACGGTAGCCTCCTGAATCGCTATTACGATAACCGTTCTGATCCCAGAGCGGAAATGTACCGCGATGATGTAGAGACCAGTCACAAAACGGAACGGCCTGCTGAAGCTTTATACCGGGATATCAGAGCTGCCTGTGAATCCGGTTGGGATTTCAGCTCCCGCTGGTTAAGGGACGGACAAAACCTGGAGACCATCCACACCACGGAGATCATCCCGGTGGACCTCAATGCTTTACTGGCCAACCTGGAAGCTGTACTGGCGAAGGCTTACCGGCAATCGGGTCAGGCGGAAAAAGCTGAACACTATGCTACTGCAGCCAGAACCCGACAGGAAGCTATTGACCAATATTGCTGGGACCCTGCGTTGGGCTATTATCTGGATTACGATTTTGTGCAGGGCAAACGTCTTCCAAGACCCACCTTGGCGGGTATGTTCCCCCTTTATTTTCAATTGGCTCCTGCCGATAAAGCTGAAGCGGCAGCCGACTTCCTTCAAAGCAACTTTTTACAGGACGGCGGTCTGGTAACGACCCTGGAAAGCAGCGGTCAACAATGGGATGCCCCTAATGGCTGGGCACCCCTGCATTGGATCAGCATTCAGGGTCTGCGCCATTACAACGAAATATCGCTAGCCGACACCATAGCCCAGCGGTGGGTCGCTCTGAATGTAAAAGTATACCGCAATACCGGTAAAATGGTCGAAAAATACAACGTCTTGGATATGGGCCTGGAAGCAGGCGGCGGGGAATACCCGGTTCAGGATGGCTTTGGCTGGACGAACGGCGTATTGCTACAACTACTCCATACTGAGTTCAACAACTAAAAATACCTTACTAAAAACTATTCCAGGGTGTATATTTTCAGGACTACTTTCCTTTTTTCCTGATCAGAAGCCTCATTGAATAGTTCCCCGTTTCCCTGAAGGAATATCCGTTCCGGGACGAAGCCCTTATCCATTAGGTAGATCGTCAGGTTTTTAGCCCGTTGCTCGGATAACAACAGGTTGAGTTGTGCCTCCCCTACCGGGTCCGCATATCCTGACAATTCGATCCTTTGGATATTCTTTTCCGCATGAAGGGTAATAAAATCATCCAGCTCATTAAATTCTTCGAATTCAATCTCACTGCTGTTAAATGGAAAATAAATAACGTGTTGGTAACTCCTCGGTTGTCGGATCCGACGTTGAGGTCCCGGTTCTGCTGCTTCCTCTTCTACAACTGGTTCCGGTTCATCCAGAGACACATCCACCGGGATCAGCAAAAGCTCGATATTGAAAAACGATTTGTTGTCCCGTTCTAGGATATAGAAGGTCTCCGTGTAAGGGTGAAAGCCTTCTTGCTCTACAGAAATTCGCAAGGAATCACCAGCCCGGACACAAAGGAAAAAACGCCCGTCGGGCTCTGTAGCACGCCCTCCCCTACCCTGGATACGCAATAACCCGGCGACTCTTTTTTGGTCATAGGCATTAAGGAGATAGCCTTCCACGAAAGTCATGGGTTCACTATATAGGCTTTCCCCCAACTCCACTTCGTAAATATCCATCCCCCCTTGTCCGCCAGGCCGATCGCTGGCGAAGTAGCCGGTTTTCCCATCAGCCGAGAGGAAAAACCCTAATTCCCGATAGGGGGTATTAACCTCTGGTCCCAAATTAACTGGACTGCTCCACTGGTCTCCAAATTCGAGCAGGCTCATAAAAATATCCTGATCGCCCATGCCCAGGTGCCCGGTAGAGCAAAAGTAGAGTGTCCGACCGTCATTGGTTATGAAAGGGGATTCTTCATCCTTTGGTGTATTGATCTTAGGCCCCATATTGATGGGCGCACTCCAGGACCCGTCGGATTGCAGCTTGCTGTACCAGATGTCTGTCCCTCCTTCTCCACCTGGGCGGTTGCTGGCAAAATAAAGGGTCCCCCCATCACAACTGATGGCCGCCTGGGATTCCCAATTCTCTGAATTCGACTGGCCGGACAGACTTCGAAGGTCTTCAATTTTATCATCCCGTACAGTGGCTTCCCAAATATCACAGGGCCCCTCAACTTCAGGGCGATTACAAGCTGTAAAATACAGGTGCCGACCATCGCGGACCACCGTAGCCATTCCCTCATTCAAGCTAGAATTAAATTGCCCTTTCACGCCCCCTGCTGATTGCCATTTTCCGTTGCGCTTTCTCGCCAGGTAAAGGTTCTCATCCGATAAGGCATCCTTGCGGCTGGTGAAGTACATCCAGCTTTGGTCGTTGGCCAGAAAGGGGAAATATTCCTCCGCCTTGGAGTTGACCCCCTTCCCCAGGTTTCGAACGACCACCCCTTCCCTGAACATGCTGCTATCCTTTGAGATCTCTGCCCCCCGGATGCTGACCGGGAGATCCAGGTAGAAGTCTTCTGTTTGTTTGATCTCCTCTTCACCGAACACCTTGAATTCATATTTACTCAAGGGACGAAGCGTCTCGAATTGTTTAAAATAAGCGATCGCCTTATCGTATTGCCCCGTCTTATAGAAAGCGTTCCCGATCTGGTAATAGAGATTTCTCGAATAGCGATAATCCGCCTGTTGGACCTCCAGGTAATATTCTAGGGCTTTTTCGTACTCATTCAACAGCTCATAACAAGCACCGATGCCTCGTTTGGCGGCCAACATATCAGGTTGACGGTCCAAGGCTTTCTCGAACATCCTTATCGCCTTTTTGTATTTGCGCTGCAACAAGGCCTGTTCGGCTGACTTATAAAAATCAACTGCGACGCTTCCCTGTCCGGATAAAGGCAGTACCCAAACTAGGTTTAAAGCCAGCAGCAGGAGTATCTTTGTTTTCATGGTTTTTTTACCCTTTAGGCTCTCCAGAACATTAATCCAAGCCAATCATGTTCCCAAAAGTACAGGGCCAGGATCAATAATACCAATCCAAACCCGGCCAATCCGACGCTGTGCCATGCGGGTTGCGGAGAAGTGGTTTTTCGAAAGATAAAAAACAACCATCCCGCTATGGTTCCCAATCCCAAAATAAGACCGCCCAGGTAAATGCTCATGGTAGACAGGTTGCGTTTACCTAACACCATTGGATCTACATCATCGAAAATCGGGAGTGCCATGATGAATAAACCAGTAGCTGCGATCCAGAAAAGCAATAAGGCCAGGTTCAGCCGCCTATCCTTGCGTACCAGACCAATGACCAGCGCTATCAGGCCGATCAGCCAAAAGACCGGCAACAGGAAAAATGCAGCGATCACTCCCCAACGCCGGCCTAAAACCTTCCAGGCGGGGGCCGTTTCATAGTAATCCCAACCAGCTAAAACCAGTTTCCCCTCCTGGTCTCTCGCCAATACATAAGTTGGCTGATAATCTCCTGGAGCCCTGAATTGCCCCTCCCCGATGTGGACCAGTTTTTGAGGTTTGGCAGAAAGTTGTTTTCGAAAAAGGGTATCCCCTTTAAAGTAAATCCGGGCATCCCTTTGCAAACGCTCCATAAAAAAGAAGGTCTCATTTCTCGGGCTGCGATACTCGTAATAGCCGGTGTAAGCCGAAACGGTGTCCGCCGGTATCTTCTTTTTGGAGGGCTGCATAGTACTCATACTTTGACTGAGGTAGTCCAGCAGAAGGTTCCTAATAGGAGAGAGGTTGGTATTCCTGTTAATGGAAAGGGCGTAGGCCAAGCCCAGTCTCCGGGCATAACCGTAAGAAGAAGAAAACCCATCGATGCCCCCGTCATGGCCCCTAAACTGGAAGGGGCGATCCATAGAAGCCGGGGCATTAGCCAGGGCGTAAAGGCCGGTCAAGCCGTTTGTAGCAGCCAGCGTGGTCGTCGTTCTCTCCATTTTTCGAAGCAGTTCGGCAGGGAAAACCTGTACCGTATCCACCTTACCGTCATTGAGCAAGAACTGCAGAAAGGGCCCCATATCCGCTCCGGAAGCATTAAGCGCACCGGCCATACCTCCCAGGATAGGGTAAAAAGGGATAGGCTCATACCCTCTAGATTCGTATCTGTACCCCTGAGCGTATTGCGGATCGTCTCCCGGGAAAGATTCAAAATCGGCATCCGGCATGCCTAAAGGTTCGAATACTGTTTTTCTAACGAAATCGTGGTAGGGCTCACCGCTAAACTTCTCGATCAGATAGGTGGCAATTACATAGCCTGGATTAGAATAGGAGTAGCGGGTTCCAGGGCGCCAACGGGAAACCAATGACTTTTCGTGCCGTTGAACCATTTCCAAAAGCCCCGGTTCTGCATCCGCCTCGTTGTAAATCGCATGGAAATGCATATCATCGAAACCCGCTGTATGCTCCAGCAGGTGCACTATCCGGACCGGGTCGGTCTCTTCCCAGGGGTTGTCGAAAAGAACCTCCGGAGCCACTTCCGAAAGGGGATTTTCCAGCGACAACTTTCCTTCGGCTTCCAGTTGTAACAAACACAGTACCGCAAAGCTTTTCGAAATCGACCCCAGGCGAAACTGACTGTGTCGGTTCACCGCTTGCTCTTCTTCCACACGTGCTAAACCAAGCCCCCCATCGTACAGGATGGAATCACGGGTTGCGAGAGTGAGCAAAAGTCCGGGAATATGCTGGTTTTCCATTATTCGTTCGATACTATCGAGCACCTCTGGTAATTGGGTTTTGGCATATTCCAGGCCGCGTTGCCCACTTGAGGGCAGGCAAAAGCCGGATAAACATAAAAAGCAAAGCATTCTAAGCATGGGCACAGGTAATTTTTCCTAAAATAAAAAAAG
>CAYZMS010000044.1:0-23622 GCA_964479625.1 uncultured Saprospiraceae bacterium | reverse complement strand
CGGTGTAGATGCAGAGGGGCAGCGCGATGTACTGGGTCTGTATATTTTTAAAGAGGAAGGAGCCCGTAAGTGGGGTCGGAACAAGTTGAAAAAATAGCGCTATTTAATTGTCATTTGTTTCGTTTTCAGGAACTTCTGGACTTGACATTGTAATAACCCCGCCAATGATTGGAGTCAGAAAAACACATACAAAAAGACTTCTAAAATATCCAATCTTTCGTTTTTGACCAGCTTTTGCGATGAGATAGCAAATAACAAGGTATACTCCTGTGTAGATCCCTATAAGTGGTACCTCCATGCTGTTTGTATTACATTACCAATTCTATGAACCCTAATTTAACATTAGCTTAGAGACTAATTCATTGAAAATTAGGCAATAGTCGAGAAATTAAGAGAGTATGAGAGTAAATTTCAGTAAATTATGTTGACAAAAATAATTTAACACCAAAATTGATTTCCCTCATGATATTGCAAATCTATTTGAAATCGATGACTTTTGCAAAAAAAATACAGGGAATTACATTTAGAAAATTATCAAAATAATCCTGATAATCATAATATGTTCTCATCTGATCTAAGAGATTCAATCCAGCAGAGATTACCCAACTGCGAAATCGAATTCTAACCCCAAGACCGCCCGACCCACCAAAACCGGGCGGTCTTCCGTTGACTATCCCCAATTCACCCCAAACCCCAAAAATTCCCTATCTTCCCCAACAGCCAGAATACGTAAACCATGCAGCTCCAATACACCACCATCTCACGCGCCCTAAACAAAGCCTACCGCAAAGAGAAAGTCCTGCGGGAGGACTTGGATAACTTCAAAGCGCAGCTGCGCACCCTGCTCGACCGCATCAATACCGACGAAAGCGAGGAAAACGCCAAGAACCACCTGCGCGATTTCCTCAACGATACGGGTTATAAGGACCAGCACCTCATCGCCACCAAGGGGCGGGCGGATTTGGTCATCCACAGCGAAAAGAAAGCGAGCAGCCCGGTGAGCGTGCTCTTTGAGGTGAAGCGGCCGCGGGGGCAGGGCGACCCCCCAATCGGCGGAGATGGTGAGCCGGGAGCGGACGCCACTGTAGGACTGTATGGGGCGCATTTCATATAATGTCGTAGCTAAAGTTTTGAAACTTTCCATAGATTTTAATAAATCAAATTTTTGAGGAACAACATTGCTGCTTTTTACCTCTCCCGCCGATCCCGCACCTCAATCCTCCTCACAAACATCCCCTCCTCATGCGGATCAAAAGACCGGTTATCCTCCTTCACCCAGGTCACCCGGCTTTCGAAGATCCACTCCTCCAGGTTATCCAGGCCACGGCCTTCAATGACGATCTCCCGCTCCGAAGTCAGGATGGTTAGGCGGCCCTCGATGTCGAAGGCGACTTCCGACATATAGGCATAGGGAAAGAAATGCCGGTTGCCGTTTTTGAAAATGAGTTTGAGCTTGTAGGCGATCCTTCCGGACTCCGCGATACCCACGCAGGAAAAAGACCGGACACCGGAAAGGGCAGGGTCATTCTCATTGGCGCTTTCGAAAGGCTGATCCAGGTTGGGCAGATCGAACTCAGAGGCCTGGCTCATGGCCTCCTGAGCGGCCTGCCTCAGCTGAAAATGCTCGTTCGAGCGATTCTTTTGCTGTTCCATAAGCTTGCTCTTTTGTGGTTTCGTAATCGTAATTCGGTTCCACTACCTCGGGATATTGCTCCTTCATGGCTCTCCGGGCAGCGAGCCACAGGCTTTGATCCCGGCTGACTTCCGCGACCTCATTGGCGCTCATCCGGTTGGCATCCTGTATAGCAGCCCACTTCAGGGCTTCTTTATCGTCGGTGTAGATGAAGCATCTTTCGATACCCCGCGAAGCGGATACGTAGAACTGCTTTTCATTGGAGGCCGGAAAGGAGACGGAGCTCTGGGCGATGAGAACATCATCCGCATCCTTGCCCTGGCTGGAATGGGAGGTCCGGTAATAGCCCAGCGTGAAGTTGCGATAGTCTTTGGAGAGCGTATGGCCGGTTTCGAGCTGGATATGGCCGTCCTGAGTAAAGCCTTTGATCCGGTGACTTTGGCCGTTATTCAGGCTATTGCCCTCGGCTGTTTTACCGTTACTTGTGATCCTGAGCACATCGCCTTGGGCAACCTGGATATTCTCCTTTTGGTAGACCTGGAAATTCTTAAACCGGTCAAGGGGCAGGGGGGTAATCTCTTCCTTACCCTGTTCCTGGATCATCACTTTGCGCTCATCGCTGATCCCGACCACATCGTAACTGCTGCCTCTTTTGAAGCCCTTGATCTTTCCGTAAAACTGCACCGTCATGCCGGGCTGAAAATTAGCGTGATCCTGCTTTTCCGCTTCCGTAAAGGAAAGATTGCGCTGTATCTGGAAGCTGTGCTCTTTCGATCCGATTCGGCCTGTATCTTTCAGTTTTTGACGAATGACTTCTGTAATGGCCCGGCCTTCCCGGTGGGTGGGAGAAACCACGATGGCCGTCCGGGAGCGATAGGAACCGTCCCGTTCCCGTACTTTGGGTGCTTCCAAGGACTCCAGGTAATCTTTGGCGATCCGTTCGTGCCGCTCTTGGGAATCTTCGATCTCCACCACGCTGCCCAGGTTATCCAGCTTCTCGAAGCCTTTAGCCGTTTTACCTGCGGCCAGGTCTTTGATGGCTTCCCGGTAGCCCGACCGCTCCTTTTGCCGGACGATCTCATTCACCCTGGCCACCGGCATTTTGGTATGGTGCTCCAAAAGCCTTAGGGCATCACCGGCTTCCACGGAGTTATGTTGCTTCCAGTCGCCGGAGAGGATGACTCGGGCATTTTGCTTTTTGGCTATCTCGAAAATGCCGTTCATGGTCTGGTTGCCGACCATCCCGGCTTCATCGATGAGGATCACCTGGTCTTTGAGTTGCTTTTGCAGCTCCGGATCATCCAGCAGCTTTTTGATGGTATCGGCTTCCTTGAAGCCTTTTTCGCGCAGCACACCTCGGGAGGCATCGGCGGAGGGAGCGAAGGCAAAGAGCTTTTTGCCGCCTTGCTCGATGCCGGTCTTGACTTCCTTCATTAAAGTGGTTTGCCCGACGCCAGCCCCGCCGGCGATAAGGATCACCTGGTCTTTGGAATTCAGGGCGTGACGGATAGCGTTTTTCTGTCCCTTATTGATAAAGTCTTTCTGAGGCTCATAATCCGGATTGATGCCCTGATATTTGGAGCGGGTGGAAACGACGAACCGCTTCATCTCATCTTCCGCCATTAGGGCTTCGCGAGTAGTAATGAAAGTATCCGAATTCTTTTCCCCGGTGAAGACCTCCCGGCCTTTGCGGCTTTCCAGCTCCGCCTTAATCTGCTCCGGTTTGAACCGGTCCACCCTCAGTTTCAGGGCATAGGCCAGCACCTGCTTTTCCGTGGCGGCGCTTTTGCGCTCCATGAAATGCTGCAAGGCCTGGTCGATAGCCATTTTGGGCGTGAGGCCGTCCGTTTTCTTTTCAACAGCAGGGCCGCTTGCGGCCCGGTTTGCGCCTTTGGCGCTGTGGATGGTAAAGCGCTCCTGGACCGTCAGTCGCTCGGACCAGTCCTGGCCCATTTGGGTTTCCAAAACGCTTTTGTTTTTATTGTGGCGGGTTTTCGCACCCAGTTCGGCTTTGTCCTCCGCCCAGTTCAGCCCTTTTTCCTTTGCGGCTTTTTCGATCTCCTGGGTACGGTTGGAAAACTTTTCGATGGTTTCCCGCGAAACGCCCTTGATCTCAAAGCTGTTCTTGGTGCGCTCGATCTCGTAACCGGCTTCTTGGAGTTGGTGCGCTAGGTGATTGTGGTAGAGCGCCTCGTAGTAGGGGGCATTTTTTTTGATGTTGCCGACCTCTATAGCTTGATAGCGTCCCTTCTTTTCATTCCAGGTGGCGTTCATCACAAAGCAATGCGTATGCAGGTGCGGGTCCGTTTCCGATCCCACCGGGAGCATTATTTTGTAAGGCAAGGGTAACTTCTGTTTGGCCAGCTTCGGTGGAAAATCCAAAACCATAGGTGCGCCAATTGCCAGTTTCTTCAATATTTCCAGTAGAAACCTGGATTTCGCCATCGATCAGGAAAGAAACATTAGGCAAAATTATATTTGTTCCCGGTCTATGGAGGTTAATGATATCTGCTGAGAACTCGTAATCGGTATTTTCACATAACCCGCTTATGGTTTGTTGATAGAATAATCCAGGGTCAAAACTGGCGTTTACCACCATCATATACCCATTGGGGTCCCCACTGTTATCCCCAATGTTCATCCAACCAAAGTCAGTAAACCACTCCCCTATATCATTCGTAATAATGTAAGCCCCATCATTGGGAGGTGGGTTGAGTTGGTACAGGTAGCCTGGGGCTATACCGGGATCAAAAGGAATGTTATTTTCAGAACCGGACCCAAAATCACCGTCCAGGAAAAGGTTCTCTCCTGTATTCCCTTCGCACACCTGGCCCTGGCTGCTAAAGACAGTGCAAAGCACTCCCAAACAAATTAGAAAACGCATGTTCCGCCCCGTTTCATTTAAAATGGGAATTTACACAATTTCAAACTGGATTTTGCTATCAGGCTCTTCGGTAGAAATACCTGCAGGGGCTTAGAAATTATTTTTTCTTGCTACTCAAAACTGCCCCTTACGCTTATCCTCCGCCTCCATGGTCAAAAAAAAGTAGCAGGAAGATTTCAAAAAGCATTCCCGTAAAGGTCAGTAAAATTATTATCCAATTGGTTGGTTGAAGATAGCCCTCTGATAGCGATTTCCCTATTGGAAAAATTAGCTAACCTAACCATACAGTGAGTATTATCCCCAGAAAAGAGAGAATGGGATAAACAGAGGCCCGCACCAGATCAGCCTCCGTTAGGTGACCATCCGAAAACCCTAAATACTTCCAAGCGAACGGAAAATGGACTCCGATGGAAAAGGAAAGTGGCAAAGTCAAAAAAACCAGCCAACGCCTGCCCTTTAGTGTTTCCATCGTTCCAGTTTTGGGATTCTACTCGTGAAAAAGCCGGCAATAAAACCCGGGAAGCCCATTTCTTTTAATTTCCCTTTAACAAATACTTGCATTTCCTGAGCAGTGACATCCAGTTGCAGGAATACCCCATTTTCGTAGCAATAACTACAATACTTTTTGCTAATGCTGCCATCCGCCTCCCTGGTATCTCCTTTGGGGCCACGTTTAAGGGGCATGGCACAGCTCTGACATATTTTATAGGACTTATCCATTGTTGCGTTTTCTTATTAAGTTCTTACAAATAACTATCGTAAATAATGATTTTTACTACTCTTTTCCCGCCTAAATCTTTTTCTTACAGGACTAGTTTAATTTTGGCTTAACAATAAATTTGTTCTTTTACGAAAACCTAAAATTTTACCAATGCTCCCAAAAGTAAACCCAACGGAAACAACCCCCTGGAAAGAACTGCAAGCCCATTTTCAAGAAATGGAGTCGGTTCATATGCGCAGCTTGTTCGAACAGGATGCCCGGCGATTTGAAGAATTTTCCCAGGAATGGGAAGATTTCTTAGTGGACTATTCGAAAAACAGGATTTCCAGGAAAACTATGGATTTGTTGTTCGATCTAGCGGAAAGTTGCAAGTTACGGGAGGCCATTCAGGTTATGTTTTCGGGGGAGCACATCAATGAAACGGAAGACCGGGCCGTATTGCACATCGCTTTACGCAACACCAGTGGTCGCCCTATCATGGAAAGAGGAGTGGACATTATGCCGAAGGTTCATCAAGAGCTGGACCATATGAAATCCTTTTCATATGCAATTATATCGGAAAGTTGGAAAGGCTATACGGGCAAACCCATCAAAAATATCGTTAATATAGGCATCGGGGGCTCCGATCTGGGGCCCGTAATGGTTACCGAAGCTTTAAAGCCTTATTGGAAAAAGGGGATGCAGGTGTACTTCGTTTCCAATGTAGACGGCACCCATATGGGGGAAACATTGAAAAAAGTGAATCCGGAGAATACCCTGTTCATGATCGCTTCCAAAACCTTTACTACCCAGGAAACTATGACCAATGCTCATACGGCCCGGGATTGGTTTTTGCAAGCTGCAAAGGACGAGTCGGAAGTAGCCAAACATTTTGTGGCTTTGTCTACAAATGTAGAAGGGGTAACCAAGTTTGGCATTGATCCCGACAACATGTTCCGTTTTTGGAATTGGGTAGGAGGGAGGTATTCTCTGACCTCTGCTATTGGTCTTTCCATTGCCTGTACCATAGGGTTTGAGCATTTCCATGCTTTATTGGAAGGGTTTCATGCTATGGACGAACACTTTCGAACTGCACCTTTAAAAGAGAACCTGCCGGTTAAATTGGGACTGATCGGTATCTGGTACAACAACTTTTTTGGAGCTCAGACGGAGGCTATTCTTCCTTATGATCAGTACTTACATCGATTTGCAGCCTATTTTCAGCAAGGGAATATGGAAAGCAATGGGAAGTTCGTGGATCGAAATGGTAGCCCGGTTGAGTACCAAACCGGCCCGATTGTCTGGGGAGAACCAGGGACCAACGGGCAGCATGCCTTTTATCAATTGATCCATCAGGGAACTAAATTAATCCCTTGCGATTTTATTGCTCCTGCCCAAACCCACAACCCCATCAGTGATCACCATGAAAAGCTTTTAGCTAACTTCTTTGCCCAAACGGAAGCCCTTATGATGGGGAAAACCAGGGAAGAGGCAAAGGCCGAACTGGAAGCCGACGGGTTGGAAGGAGAGGCACTCGAGCGCCTTTTGCCTTTTAAGGTTTTTCAGGGGAACAAACCCACAAACTCCATCCTTTTGAAAAAGGTAAGCCCCCGTAGCCTGGGAAGTTTGATCGCATTGTACGAACACAAGATCTTCACTCAGGGTATCATCTGGAATATTTTCAGTTTTGATCAGTTCGGGGTAGAACTAGGAAAGCAATTAGCCAAGAATATCCTGCCAGAATTAAAAGGACAAGAACCGGTTAAATCGCACGATAGCTCAACGAATGGCCTGATCAACCACTATAAACAATTGCGCTAGAAAGCTATTATCACGCTATAACAAAGAATGCTCAATGAGCCCCCCCCCATTGAGCATTCCTTATTTTTACTTTTCACCTACGCTCTTCCTGAGCGGTCGATAATGGTAGCTGAAGCCTGCTGGGTACCCATTACTAGTGTATCCTGGATATTGACATGGGCGGGCCTGGTCGCCATGAAGTATATGATCTCTGCCACATCCTTTGAGGTAACAGGTTGAAAATCTTCATAGATCTTGGCGCGTTCCTCGTCACCGTCGAATCGCACCAGTGCAAATTCCGTCTCTTCCACATGACCCGGGCTCACCTGGCTAACCCGAATATTGTACTTGTGAAGGTCCATTCGCATAGCTTTGGTAAGAGCATCTACTGCAAACTTGGTGGCACAATAGACATTTCCCTGGGGATAGACCTCCTTTCCTGCGATAGACCCTACATTGATAATGTGTCCCGATTGCCGTTTAACCATTCCTGGAGCCACTGCCCGGGTAAGGTAAAGCAGGCCTTTCAAATTAGTATCGATCATTTCCTCCCAATGATCGAGCTCGCCCTCGTGAATGGGGGCCAGGCCTCTTGCTTTTCCCGCATTGTTAATAAGCAGGTCTACTTTTTGCCAGGGCTCGGGGAGGTCTATAACTGCTTGTTTAACGGTTTCGGCTTCTCGAACATCAAATTGTAAGGGCAGGACTTCAGCACCAAAGGCTTCCCGCCACTCTTGTTGCAGAGCTTCCAGCCGATCCTGCCGCCGGCCGGTGATGATTACGCGATATCCTTTTTCGGCAAATATTGCTGCAATCGCCCGGCCAATTCCAGAAGTCGCTCCACTTACCAATACCGTTTGGTCCACTGTCGGCATTTCTTTCTTTTTCACTTCAGCCTTACGTTCGATCAGGAGTTCTTCCAGTCGGGAAATGTTTCGCTTTAAGGAAGCTAGCATACTTGCTTCTGTCCCCCCTTCCTCCTCCACGGTCAGCTGACTGGTTAAGGTAGATGGTTGCGGGGCAGTTTCGGCTGAGGAAGGTAGTTCTGCTTTTTTCACTTCTGCATTAGGTGCTTCGAAAAAAGCCGCGTCATTCTCGGGAGTTTTTAACTCGGGGTTGATTTCTATTGCCCTTTGGTAGTACCGACGGGCCCTTTTAAACTCTCCTTTTTGGTGGAATAACAGAGCAAGGTCATAGTTGGCAAAGGGGTGGTTGTATTGTAATTCCAGGGTTTTTTCGAAAGCATCTATGGCCTTGTTTGGCTTTTTAAGTTGTTCGCCAAGCAGAAGTCCATATTGATATTGGGCATCAACATGTTCAGGTTTATGTTTTACGGCCTTTTTGAAATATTTGGCGGCTTGTTCGAAATCCTCCAGGTTGGCAACATGCAGTATCCCGAGGCGATAATAGATATCCGGGAAGGTTTCATCCAGATCAGCGACTTTTTGATAATTGGCAGCCGCTTTGGAAAAATCGCCTTTAAGCTCGGCTAGTTCGCCCATGAGGAATTGTGCGTCAACATGGCCGGGATCATTGGATAGCACTACCTCCAGCTCTTCCATTGCCTGATCAATATTGGAACCATTTTGAGCGAGATGTAAGGCATACTGGTACCGCAGATCATTTCGTTCAGGCTGTTGATGGATCCCTTCCTGTAACAGCATTAGGCCTTCTTGGACTCTTCCGTCGGCTAGCAGTTCATTGGCCCGTTCCAAAGGATCCGCAGGCTGTTGATCATTAGGTCGTTCTAATTCCAAATTAGTTTCCGAAACAGAGGGATCAGAAAGGTGTTCAGGTGATTCGAAAAAGGAACCGGCCTCGTTGGCAGGTAGCTTTTTTTCTTCTTCGGGAAAAGCAGATTCATTGGGTGTTGAAATAGTCCCGATTTCCTCCTGTTCCTCTTCAGCGGGCTCTTCGATCTCCTCTTCAATGATTTGATCCTGAAGGGTGTGCTCGGTAATGCTTTCCGATTCCGCTGCCTCTTTTTTGAACTGATTAAAATCGACCTTTTCGCCCAGGCGGCCACCAATTATTTTGGCAATATTTTCCCTCCCTTCTAACATTTCCATGCCTGGGATTTTGTTTAGGGTTTGTTCTACAATGGGGTCTTCGACTTGATCTTCCTGTTTGGAATGGAGTAGGTCTTTGGTTTCGTCCTCTTGCTCTTCTGGCATATCCCTGGATTCTGTTTCCAATTGTAGTTGAGGCTGAGGGTGATTGTTTTTGAATGATTCCCAACTTTCTTCTTCCTCCATTGCTTCGAACAACAAGCGAAAATGATCTTCCGAGAATTCGCTTAGCGGGTAATGAGGGGTGTTACGAAGAACGCGTAAGAACTCACTGGCCTCACTGGAAACTTGCCGCAAGTTTCGGATATGAGCACCTAAAACCTCCCGGTCATAATCTTCTTCTCCTTCCAGGCGACGCCTTTGGCTGCGAAGGTCGAGGTACTGATTTTGCCAATAATTAATATACGGAATTATATCCCCTATTTTTTCGAACCGAGTGGGGATAATATCCACAGTTCCTTTTAGATCGTCATATCGTCTACCGTCTACTACCAGGGGCAGGATTTGTTCATTTTTTTGCTGTAGCAACTGAAGGGATCCCTGCATACAATGTAGCGACCTTAGAAAATTATCGCTTATCAGGAGGATGATCGTACCTGTGAAGTCCTCCAGTTGCTGAGCAAGTGGGGCAGCACTTTCGTCCTTTTTACAATAAAAATGCTCGAAACGATAAGGGGTGTCGCTAAGTGTATTAGTAATGGCTTCTGCAACATTAAGGTTATCAATACAGTAAGCGAGAGCAATATTCCTGGAATGGGTCATGGTTATTGGGTTATCATGAACGAAGCAGGCTTCTATCCAGCTTTTTATTTCGAAAGTAGGGGAAGTGGCCCGTTCGTGAGATTCTGCCCAAATTTACGTTTATCCTGCCGAAAACCAAGAAATTGTAAGGCCACAGTTTATTGATCAACCGGGTTCCTCGGTCAATTGCTGCATTAATTCACTAAACTTCCGAGTAAATGCCTGATACTCGCTGGTCGCCGGCCCGGAAAACCCCGTATGAATTCGAACGATCTCATCATTTTGATCCATAATGATCAAAGTGGGAAAAGAAACGATAGAGCTTAGCATTGGCAGGGCCTCAGCAGTAGCTTGTTTATCAGATGACCCGGCCCAGACGATGGGGTACGGAATATCCAATTGATCTCGATAGGTATTAATCGCATTCCAGGCTTTTTCCGGACTGGTATGGCGTTCAAAGGCGAGGGCAACTACCGAAATATCCTGCTCGGGGTGATCTTTTAGGTACATTGTCAAAAACGCTGTTTCGTCCCGGCAGTTTGGGCACCAGGTGCCGAAAATCTGGAAGATCCTTACTTTTCCTTCCCGTTCCGGGTCGTAGGGCGTGATCGTACTTCCTTCGGGAGTAGGGAAGGCAAAATCAAAACGTTCGTAGCCGGGTTTGAGAAAGGTAAGACTATCTGGATGGGTTAAAACCGCCTTTTCATTCTTTTGTGCTTCCCAGAGGGTTTTATAATGTGTACCTGATCGAAAACTGCCGATAAGGGTACCATCCTCCTGTACTTTTCCTTCAAAAAGATAGGCGTGGGCCCCGTCAAAAGTAGAAAGGTAAAGCTTATCTGCCTGAAGGGTGCCCTCGAGGAAGCGATAATCCCCCGTTTCAGTTAGAAAGGTACCCGTCAAATGATTGTCCTCCTGCTTGAATTCCCCAATGGCAGGGTACGGCTCATCCGTATCTATGCCAAATTGTACCGCCCATCTACCACTGATATCGGTAATCGGAACCTTTTTTAGAGTGGTAAAGCGATATTCCTGCCCGTGATAGGCTACAAAAGGGATGCGATAATTTTCCTTATTGCGGAGCACCCACTCTCCTTCGATAACCTTTTCTTCGTATATGGCATTGATATAGGAATCGAAAACCGGGAACTCAATAACCACGGTGTCTTTGGTCATGGATTTATCTCGGCCGAAGGTAATATCATCCAGTAATATTCGCTCTTCTCCGTTTATGATCTCTATGTAGAAGCTATCTTCTGTAACGTAAGTGACTTCCATGTTGAAAGGCAGTTCTCCTCTTGAAACCTCCTCGAACTGGAGGTTCATTTTTTCGGGTAAAGGTTCTCCTTTGGGATTTGGACTTACCGGCTTATCGGTCAGTTTCAGGACAGCGCGATAGGGCCCGGGAGGAAGCTTCGTATACTTGTTGGGAAAGGTAAAACAGCCTACGGCTGAAAATAAAAGCAGGGCAAGAACTCCTGCAATCCATGCATTTTTCATAAGGTATCCATCACTTAAAAAAAAATTCATCCACAATACGCAAGGAGGTTCCCTTTTGTTCCCGATTTGACCGATTATGTGTGCTGGATACCAATTTCCGAAAGGGGAGGTACGTCCAATTCTCCTTCGGACTTAGCTACCAGGGTAGACACTGTGGCATCCCCCGTTACGTTTACTACTGTTCGAACCATATCCAGAATTCGATCAACCGGGAAAATAATGGCAATCCAGGCTGGATTTAAACCGACCGATTGCAGTACAATGATCATCATTACCAAACCGGCACTTGGAACAGCAGCCGAACCAATAGAGGCCAGGGTAGCCGTAAGGACAATAGTGATCTGTTGGGCGATGGATAAATCGACCATGTGCATTTGAGCCATAAAAACTACGGCTACCGCCTGGTAAAGGCTGGTTCCATCCATGTTTACAGTAGCCCCGATAGGCAGGACGAAGTTGGTCACATTCTGAGATACGCCCAAGTTGTCTCTTACACATTGGATAGTGACGGGCAGTGTTGCCGCACTGGAGCTGGTAGAAAAAGCTAAAAACTGAGCAGGGCTGATCCGGCGGAAAAAACCCATGTAGGAAATCTTACGAACAAAGGTCAGTAGGATAGCAGGATAGATCACAAAGATCATGGCAAATAACCCAGCTAGTAGTACCAACGAATAGCTCAACAAACCCTTAAATATTTCAAGAACCTCTGCCGGAGTGTCAGCCATTTTCGCAATGATTCCCGCCATCAGGCAAAACACAAAAAAAGGTGCGGCATCCATGACGATTTCTACCATTTTCAAGAACACAGCATCCACTCCTTCTACGAATTGCTTGATAGGGCCCGATTTCTCAACGGGGATAAGCAGCAAAACGATCCCAAAAAAGATACCGAAAAAGATCACCTGAAGCATTTTCCCACTATCAGTTAGGGCGGCAAAAATATTATCGGGCACCATTTCCACGAAGGTTTGCAGGGGCCCGGCCCCTTCCATTTGTTGGGCGGATTCCAATCGTTTTGCAACGTCCTCGCTTTCTGCTTGCTCTGCTTCATCAGCAACCGCCTGTTCGGCTGCATTACGGTAATCTGCGTATTCCGGGTCTGTCAAATAATTTTTTTTGTCCAGTATCTCAACACCATCGGTTTGAGCAACCCAAAGCTCGTATTTCATGCGGTTCTTGATCCGCTGATCCTCTGCAATTGAATTTCCAGGTTTGAATACATTTACCACAGCCAGGCCCAAAATTACCGCAATGATCGTAGTTAGAATGTAAGCAGCGAGTGTTTTTGCACCCATTGCCCCAAGTCGGGAGGGATCGGGGAGGTTAGCAACCCCTGAAATAATGGAAAACAAGACGAGCGGGACTGCAATAAATTTCAATAACCGAATGAATATGACTCCAAAGGGATCAATCCAGTTTAAGGTGAATTGATTCCATCCCAGGTAGCTTGAAAGAAAACTGTAAATTATACCCAGAACAAGGCCGATCACAATCTGAATGTGCAAAGGGATATTATTCATACGGATGTTTTAAGTCAGCTAAAATTAAAGAAATTCGCGAGTTGGCCTAAAAAGACAGACTTTTTTATTCATTTTAAGCGGGGTAAGAAGGGATCGGTTTGACACTGATAAAGCTTTAGTTTAAACTTTTCTTTCTATAATTGCAGCGGATATCAAGGAGCGTTTATGCAACTTCAGAATGATTTATTGCTTCGGGTCGCCAGGGGAGAGAAGGTGGAGCGGCCGCCCGTTTGGCTCATGCGGCAGGCCGGAAGAATTCTTCCAGAGTACCGTGCACTTCGGGCTAAACTTTCCGGATTCAAGGAATTGGTGGAAACGCCGGACCTGGCGGCAGAGGTGACTATTCAGCCTATCGATGCCCTGGAGGTAGATGCAGCAATTATTTTTTCCGACATATTGGTCATTCCGGAAGCGCTGGGTTTGCCTTATGAAATGATTGAAAAAAAGGGACCGCGATTTCCCAGGGTGATCGAATCAAGAAAGGATGTAGAAACCTTGCTTCCTCCTGAGGAGGTTGCAGAAAACCTTTCATATGTTTACCAGGCAATAACCGAAACCAAAAAACGGCTGAATGGAAGGGTTCCACTGATCGGCTTTGCCGGTGCTCCCTGGACTATCTTTGCTTATATGGCGGAAGGGCAGGGGAGTAAAACATTTTCCAAAGCCAAGCGGATGTTGTACAAGGAGCCTTCCTTGAGTATGGCCCTACTGGAGCGGATCACGGAGGCCACCATCGTTTACCTGCAGCATCAAATCCGATCAGGGGTTGATCTGGTCCAGGTTTTTGATTCGTGGGCGGGTATTCTATCTCCAGAGCAGTATAAAATATTCGCACTACCCCAACTTAGCCGAATAGCAAAGGCCATTCAGGAGGTTCCGCTCACCCTGTTTGCAAAGGGAGCCTGGTTCGCTCTGGAGGAACTTGCTCAACTTGATTGCCAGGTTGTTGGCCTCGACTGGAATTTTCCCATTGAATGGGCGCGATCAAGAACGGGTGGAAAAGCTCTTCAGGGTAACCTTGATCCTTGCCAGTTGTACGCCCCGCCGGATCAAATAGAAAGGGCAACCATTGAAATGCTGGAACGCTTCCAGGAGCAGCACATTGCCAACTTAGGTCACGGAGTTTACCCGGACACTCCCCTAGAAGGAGTACGTGCTTTTGTCAATGCCGTTAAAAATTTTCGATATTGACCCTGAATAGTTGATTTAATTTGAAGGGCAAAAGGAAGGAATTTCATCTGCAAGCTCAGAAATTTCCTTACCTTAAATCGCAAAGCGAGGAAAAAAGGAGACTGATCTATGGGATGGTTCAAACGACTAAAAGACGGTATTCAAACCGCCACGCGGAATAAAAAGGATACTCCCGAAGGCCTTTGGTTTAACTGCAAGCGTTGCAAGGAAACCAGTACTATGAAGGAGTTGAGAGAGCATTACCTAAAGTGCCCGAAATGCAATTATCACGTCCGCATTGGTTCACATGACTATTTTGAACTTTTGTTTGACGGTAATTACGAAACCTTGTTTGAGGATCTTCGATCCAAGGATGTTTTGAATTTCACCGATCTCAAACCGTACCCTGAACGTCTGGAGCAAGCTTACAAAAAAAACAGGCACATTACCGATGCCATTACTGTGGCTCAGGGAAAGGTGAACCGAAAAAACCTGCTCATAGCGGCGATGGATTTCAGCTTTATAGGGGGGTCTATGGGCTCGGTGGTGGGAGAGCGTATCTCCAGGGCCATTGACCTCGCCCTGGAAACAGAAACCCCATTTTTACTTATCTCGAAATCAGGAGGAGCTCGTATGATGGAGGCTGCTTTTTCCCTGATGCAGCTGGCCAAAACTTCTGTAAAATTGACCCGGCTTGCAAAAAGCGGCGTACCCTATTTTTCTATGTTAACAGACCCAACCACCGGTGGGGTGACCGCTTCCTTCGCCATGTTAGGAGATGTCAACTTTGCAGAACCCGAAGCACTCATTGGATTTGCTGGCCCCAGGGTGATCAAGGAGACCATCAAACGGGACCTGCCCGAAGGGTTCCAAACTTCCGAGTTCTTGCTAGAGCATGGGTTTCTTGATTTCATTGTGGACCGCGCAGACCTGAAAGAACGGATTTCGGACCTCTTGTATTTTTTTGATAAACAACGCTTGGCTTCTGTTAAACTTGGAGGGGACCGTACCTAAGGAGAAAACAGAATTGCTATTTTTCACACGCTGGTTTATTGAAACTCTGCAAACTCATCTTCGGGTGTGAACGCTCCTGAATCAGGCGCAATATTCTGAAAGCGCACTCTTAGTTTGTAATCCTTACCTACAGAAGCAACCACAGGACCAAACATGGTTTCCATGACCTCCTGTGCCCTAGCCTTGGCCTGGTTCATATCATCTCCTTCATAGGCTTCCCGGCGGAATTCTTCCCGGAGAATATTAAAGGACTCGTTAAGGTCTACGTCCTTTACTTCTCGCAACCAGCCAATATTGAGTTTGTCGAACTTTGGGTAAACCTCATGAGAAAGGATGACCGGTTCTGGCAGCGTAACCACTATGGTTCTGTTCCTTGAATTAAGATCAACATTAAAATAGTCATCCAGTCGAAACCCTATCTTCATGATACTAATGGCGGAAATCTCAATATCGGTACTGGATACCGCGAATCCCCAAAGGCGGGTTTGGAGTTGTTTATTTAAACCCTTCTTATCCTGTATCTCAATAGTTGCTAACTCTGCAATGGTTTTTTCTACTCGTTCCTGCATGAGCCCGCGACTGCGTGAAAAATCCTCGATGGCGGCTCGTTGCTTCAAGCGGGCCATGACGGGTTGCAGAGCTTCCATCATGGCAATCCCGCAGGGTGTATCCACTCCTTTACCCTTGGCGTAAAGTTTACCTTCTTCAAGGGGTAGAAGGTCAGTTAGTACAACATTCACCAAATAACAGGTATATTTCGAAGCTACCTGTTGCATGACTTCCGTTACACTGGCGTAACCATTGTCATACCAGGTCTGATAAAGGGTTGAGGTCGTATCCTGTATGGCCAGGAAATCCTGGTAATACATATTGCGCAAATAGTTGTGGTGGGGATCGTACTCCTCTGGTATTCTATCCTTTAAGCTGGGGCTTAATCCCATTCGGTTGGCTACATGATTCAGTATAGACAAATTTAGGTCGTACACCAGTTGATTGAATTCCCGGCGGTATCTGGAAGGATTTGACATAATAGCTAAGGCATCCTCCTCGTCGAAGGAGAACTGGTAAGCCGCATCGGTATAGTTCAACTGGATCTCCTGAGGTATCCGTGTGAAGTCCACCCTGCTCCTTCCCTGATTGGGAATGAATTTTAAAGCGGCAATAGTCAGAACGCTGATCAAAAGTATGATGATCATAATTATGCCAAAGCGCCGCATGGAGATCGGGTTTAAAGGTTGCGCCATAGTTTTAATTTTTGTGAACGCGGCTGCTTTTTCCAAACCTCCTGGCCCTAGAGCTGTTTTGAATTTTCTTGAAAATCCTATTCAGCGGTGATCGGAAGGCCGGGAAATGGAAACAGCTTGCTATAATTGTACCTTAAATTAGTCTGATTTGTTTTTATTAATTGTCCTAAATCAAAAGGATACCACAACAAACCTAAGGAAAAACCAATTATGCTACACCCTCAACGAACCCTCAATTGCGCAGGAAGGTTAATAAGCCTGGATCATCCACAGGTAATGGGTATTCTTAATGTCACCCCAGATTCTTTTTATGACGGGGGGAAGTATTTGACCATGGATGCAGCTCTTGGACGGGTGGAACAGATGCTTGAAGAGGGAGCTGCTATTATTGATGTGGGAGGTATGTCGACCCGCCCTGGGGCAAAACCCGTACCGATTGAAGAAGAGCGCTCCAGGGTAATACCTGTGATCGCCGCCATTCACAAGCGTTTTCCCGAGCTTGTCCTGTCCGTTGATACGGTCCGGGCCGAAATTGCCCGGGAGGCTGCTCAGGCCGGGGCTGGTATTATCAATGATATTTCCGCCGGGAGCATGGATGAGGCCATGTTCGAAACGGTAGCCGAGTTGGACTTACCTTATGTGCTAATGCATATGCAGGGGCTACCCGAAAATATGCAAAAAGCTCCTGCCTACCAGGATGTCCGCCTGGAAATATTTGATTTTTTTATCGAAAAACTGGGGGAATTAAGGGCTCTTGGTCTGAAGGATATAGTCCTGGATCCAGGTTTTGGATTTGGTAAAAAAATGGACCACAACTATCATCTTTTAAAGGATTTACATATTTTTCAACAGTTGGGCCTACCGGTTTTAGCAGGTATTTCGAGAAAATCTATGACCTATAAACCCTTAAAAATCAAAGCAGAGGAATCTCTGTTTGCCGTTTCTGCCTTGCATATGGTTGCCCTTCAACAAGGGGCCTCGGTTTTGCGGGTACACGATGTAAAAGAGGCCAGTCAGGTCATTCGACTCTTTCAAATGCTGCATCCTTCCGAAAACAAAGCAACAGTCCATAACTCATAACTGATAACTCCTTGCTAAGCACCCAAGACATACAAAGGGAAATGTGCAAATACCTGAGGGGGTATTATCGATATCGCGACAGATGGAGGGCGGTAATCTGCGAAACAGATATGAAAGCAAGGGGTGAAATTATTGCCGATGGGTATTTTGAGATCCCGCGTAAGCCCCCGGAAAAGCCTTTTATTGCCACCTTTGAAGTAACAGATCAGGGGGCCAGGGAAGAACTAAGGTATGTTATCCTGATCCCTCAATTGTTGGCAGATGCCTGGATGTTGGCTTGTTTAAGCATGGCAGCCCTGTATACCTGGGTGTATTCGGCCGGGTGGTTCGTTTTAGCAGACTATGGACTAAGGCGAGGAGCTTTGTTGTTAATGCTGTTTCTACTTGGTTTATGGCTGACATGGACGTTGATCTTATCCCCCTGGAAGCGATATCGTTATATCTATGCCATAGAGCAATTTAAATCCTATTTCGCACATGATCAGTGGATCGCCTTTTCCAGTGATGTGTTCCCGGATTCAGAAAAAAAATATTTCAAGGAACTGCGAAACCAATGCATAAAAAATGGAATCGGCCTGGTAAAGTTTTCACCTGAAAACCGGCATCATGTCTATGCCACTCCTGCCCAGGATGATGATCTTGGGTTAGAGCATCAGGTTAAACAATTTGTACGGCAAAGTGACCTGGGGGTAAGGCTTAGACTGGGGATGGAAAATTTGAAAATGCCGGAACGTTTACAGCAGGGCTTGCAAAATATGCAGGTTTCCAAAAAAATGCAGGAAGTTCAGGATGGCTTGAAAAAGGTTCAAATGCCAGCAAGCTTGAACCAGGGCGTCCATAAAGTAAAACAAGTCGCTCTTCCTCAGCCCGTCAGATATTGGTGGTTTCGTAAGGTAGGAAATAGAAAGTTTAATGACCTAATGCGCTTTCAGCGCTCGTTTTTAAAACAATTGATCCTTTCAGGGCTTGGGTTAATAGTGATAGGGGTCCTATACTATCGACAGGTTCAGGAATGGCCGGTAAAGTATGAGGATGAGGTAGCTTATACCGCTCGAATGCTGGCCCTGAGGCCCTATCTTGCTCGTCATCCAGATTTACCGCTACCCGTAATTGATACTGCTTTCGTATATCCTTTTCAGCCTGACATTGCACCCTATTTGAATATTACACCTGTTCAGGTCCGAAGAAACCGGGAGGTGGTATTGGTCTACACAAAGGAGGGTAAAGTTTTGGAATACCCCTGTTCCTGGCTGGAATTGTCCGAATCCTCCAATTATTTGATCCGGATAGGGGTGTTTTACGAAAAGAATGAAGCCCGAAATACTTTACTGGAATACCGGCGCAAAGGCCTTCCTGTGCATGCCTTCTGGACAGGCTGTTTTTTCTCCGGCAGGGCCTATTATTCTCTTTACTTCGGACAATTCTACCGAACTTTCTCAGAAGCTGATCAGGTAGCTGAGGCCTATAATTGGGAGCTGGATGGTAAGGCAATGGTCATCGAACGATTTCAAGAGAATTGAAGCCGTTTGATTTTTAGCAAAAGTTTTTGGATCGGCAAACAACCAACTGGTTCCGGTGTTCTTATTTCAAATGTTTTTGAAAGTTTTAAATGTCAATGGCCTCATTGAACATTTCCACTTAATTACCAAAATAACCCCTTAGATGACAAAGCGTCGAGCATTAGTTTGGTTTCGCCAGGATTTGCGATTGCACGATAATGAAGCTCTGTTGGAGGCTCTTGATCATGCAATAGAGGTAGTTCCTGTATTTGTGTTTGACGAACGTACTTTTTTTGGAAATACTTCTTTCGGTTTTCGAAAAACGGGAAACTTCAGGGCCCAATTTATCATCGAATCGGTTCAGGATCTCCGCAAATCTCTTCGGGGGTTGAGCAGTGATCTGATCGTTCGGGTAGGGAAGCCAGAGGAAGAAATTTTCAAGATTGCCCGGGCAGCCAAAAGCAGTTGGGTGTTTTGCAACCGGGAAAGGACTTACGAGGAGGTCAAGGTACAGGATGCGCTGGAGAAAAACCTTTGGAGTATCGGGCAGGAAATGCGCTATAGTAGAGGTAAAATGCTCTACCACACCAGTGATCTCCCTTTCCCCATTCAACATGTACCGGACGTTTTTTCACAATTTCGAAAGGAAGTCGAGCGATTTGTCCAGGTACGGGACCCGCTTCCAAGGCCTTTCAAGCCATTTGCCCAGCTTACATTTGATGTGGACCCCGGAACCATACCCACCCTGGAGGATCTGGATCATGAATCTTTCAAACCTGACCCAAGAGCGGTACTGCACTTCAAGGGAGGAGAAACGGAAGGGCTGCGCAGGTTGAAGTATTACGTGGAGGAAACCGACCTGATCAAAACCTATAAGGAAACTCGAAACGGCTTGATCGGTGGTGACTTCTCTTCAAAGTTAGCTCCCTGGTTAGCACAAGGATGCCTGTCGCCAAAATTAATTTATCAGGAGATTAAAAAATATGAGGCCCAAAAGGGGAGTAATAAATCTACTTATTGGTTGATCTTTGAGCTGATCTGGAGAGATTTCTTTCGATTTATTGCAAAAAAATACGGCAATCGGATTTTCCTTCCCGGAGGTACTAAAGGTCAGGTTCAGGCCGGTTTGCGAAATGATACCAGCTTGCTCCAGCGTTGGGTGGATGCGCAAACTGGGGTCCCCTTTATTGATGCCAACATGACTGAGTTGAAGCAAACGGGTTACATGTCCAATCGCGGGAGGCAAAATGTAGCGAGTTTTTTGGTAAAAGATCTCTCTGTTAACTGGCAGATGGGGGCTGAGTATTTTGAATCCATGTTGATAGATTACGATGTCACTTCTAATTGGGGGAATTGGAACTATGTTGCAGGAGTGGGCAGTGACCCGAGGGAGAACCGATACTTTAACATCCTAAGTCAGGCCCAGCGGTATGATCCCGATGGGGCTTATGTGAAACTGTGGCTGCCGGAATTGCGAGATCTTCCAGCTGATAAAGTTCATCAACCTGATGCCCTTTCTAATGCGGAGCAACAAGCACACAATTTGAAATTAGGTGCCGATTACCCGGAAGCAATGGTGAAGACTCAAAAATGGATGAAAGGTCGTAGACCTAGTCGAGGTTAGGTATCACTTACGATCCGAAGGGTTTGCTGTACCTTTCGGGCAATCTCCTTTGCCTTTTCCACCTGATTGGCCAGGATGGTGGCATGGCCCATTTTTCGAAGAGGTTTGGTTATTGACTTTCCATACAAATGCATATTCACTCCTTCCATGTTCAGGCACTCGGACAGGCCTTCGTAGCGTGCCAGGCCGCTATGTCCTGGAGCACCAAGTAAATTAACCATCACACTGGGGCTTTTTAGTTTCACGCTTCCCAATGGAAGATCAAGTATGGCACGCAGGTGTTGCTCAAACTGAGAGGTATAACAACTATCAATGGTGTGGTGTCCGCTATTGTGAGGCCTCGGCGCTACTTCATTGATCAGTATATCTCTGGAGCGGGTTAAAAATAATTCAACGGCAAGTAATCCACAAAGGCCAAAAGCCTCAATAGTTTGAATAGCCAAAGCTTCTGCAGCTTCCTTTATCTCCTCGGGTATCTGTGCTGGGCAAACTAAAAATTCTACCAAGTTGGCTTCGGGTTTAAATTCCATTTCTACAGTTGGGAAGGCTTTTACAGCTCCACTTGGATTGCGCGCAACAATCACCGCCAACTCTTTTTCAATATCCGTAAGCGCCTCGATAACACAAGGTCCGGATAGCAATTTATCCAGGTCATTCTTTGAATGAATAATGGCCACGCCTTTGCCGTCATAGCCCGCCGTACGGGTTTTTTGAACAAAAGGGAATTGCAGGGTGCCACTTGCTATGCTGGTTCGAACTTCCGATTCATCAGCATATAATTCGAATGGACTGGTAGGCAGGCCTTTTTGGACGTAAAACTGCTTTTGGAGTCCCTTGTCTTTGATGATATTCAGTTGATCCGGGCCGGGGTGGATAATTACTCCCTCCGCAGCCAATCGCTGAAGTGCGGAGGTATTAACGTGTTCAATTTCAATGGTTAATACATCGACATGGCGACCAAAATTGTAAACATCATCCGGGTCATTAAAAGAACCTTTGACAAAATCTACACCCAGGTAACCTGCAGGGAAATCCGGCGATGTATCCAGGAAGGTAATGGGCAAATGCCAGTTCCCCGCTGCCAGAGCCATCATTTTACCCAGTTGACCGCCGCCCAGGACCCCCAGGCGAAAATCTGTATTGATAAGATCGGCTGCTTTTTTCATAGGGCGAAAATACAAACTGAAGAATATTTCCAGGCTTTTTAAAATAATATGGAAACGATTAAGGGAGGGTACAATATTATTTCGCCGATGAAAACCTTTGCAACCAGACCTGTTTTCGATTCTCCTGAATCGGCTGTCGACTTTTTGAAAAGGCAGGTCCGATGAATGACCTCCACTCAGGAAAGGAAGATAAGGTTTGGATATTTTTTTAAATTTATTGTTTGGGCGCGGGGTATTCCTCAAAAAAATGTCCACTGTAAAGAAGTCTATCGAAAGATTTCCAAAAGCATTATCTACCACTTGGAAACTAAGTAAACGGAAAGGCTATTTTATTTGGCTTTCAAATAGAAGGAATGCTCTTTTGAGCAGGGGAATACCCTGCTTAGAAAAAGTGCTAATACTGACCAAAGTAATTAGGTGTTAACCAAAATTGTGGAAATATGAAAAAACAGTTGATCTTACTTGCAAGTATCTTTATTATATTTTCCTTGCAGGCCCAAACCGAGCTTTACCGCTTGATTGATGAGCAGGCAGATGCTATTGAGTCGAAGGTGATCAAATGGCGCCATCATTTGCATGAAAACCCTGAATTGAGTAACCGGGAATTTGAAACCGCAAGATACATAGAAGGGCATTTGCGGGACCTCGGCCTGGAGGTGCAGACGGGTATTGCCCATACCGGCCTGATAGGGATATTGAACACGGGCACTCCCGGCCCCGTCATCGGGTTGCGGGCCGATATGGATGCTTTGCCCGTAAGTGAACGAGTGGATGTACCCTATGCTTCCAAGGTTAGAACTACCTACCTGGGTAAGGAAACCGGCGTAATGCATGCCTGCGGACATGACACCCATGTTGCGATGCTGATGGGAGCTGCGGAAGTATTGACCAATTTGAAAGACCAACTCAAGGGGACCCTGGTATTCATTTTTCAGCCTGCCGAAGAGGGGGCTCCTCCCGGGGAAGAGGGTGGTGCAGCGTTAATGGTGAAAGAAGGCCTGTTGACCCAAACCGGAATCGATGTGGTTTTTGGCATGCACATAAATTCTCAAACAGAAGTAGGAACTGTACGCTTTAAGCCCGGTGGGGCTTTGGCAGCATCTGATCGGCTGGAGATCCGGGTGAAAGGAAAGCAAACTCACGGATCTCAACCCTGGGGAGGGATCGATCCGGTGACCGTTTCCGCTCAGATCATTCTGGGCCTCCAGAACATCATCTCCCGTCAGACGGAATTAACAAAAGAAGCAGCGGTGATTAGCATAGGTAAAATCCAGGGAGGGGTTCGAAATAACATCATCCCGGAAGAGGTAGAAATGATCGGTACCATCCGAACCCTGGATACGGCTATGCAGCAAAAGATACATGATAATATTCGAAAGGTGGCTACCTCCATTGCACAAGCTTATGGTGCCGAAGCCGAAGTGGACATCCAGGTTGGATATCCGGTCACTTTCAACGATCCTGATTTAACCAGCTTAATGGGACCAACACTAAAGCGGGTCGCCGGAGAAGATAATGTGGTCCTAAGCCAGGCCGTAACGGGTGCAGAGGACTTTTCCTTCTTTGCCAGGGAGGTACCGGGTTTATTCCTGTTTCTTGGAGGTATGCCAAAGGGAATGAACCCAAGGGAAGCAGCCCCACATCATACCCCTGATTTTTTTATTGATGACAGTGGTATGAAGCTGGGCGTACGCTTATTCTGTAATATGGTAGTGGATTACCAGGAATAACAAAAGTGGTGTAAGCGCCTCGAAAAACTTATCGGATTTCGAGGCGCGCCCAGCCTTTTACATATCAGTTGTGTAAAGCACGAAATTGTTTAAAAATGATTTGTTTAGATTCTGAGGAGTATGAGAGCAAATGCCAGATAATGTAAGCTCAGCCAATTTTGAGCCTTTGTTTCAAAGCGGATCAAAAGAGCTCTGAATGCATCGATCCATGCGTTTGTTCGTTCCACCGAGAATCGTTTTTTATATAA
>CAYZMS010000043.1:0-24222 GCA_964479625.1 uncultured Saprospiraceae bacterium | reverse complement strand
TCTCCGCTTGCCTCTTTTCTCTTTGGGCTTAAAGTTCGGGATGACTCATGTTTTATTTTTCTCCAGGAAGAAAGGAGTAAAACAGCCGTCTACCCCAGGAAGGGATACCGGTAATCTGTTGGTGGAACAAAGTTTTCCTTAATGGCTCGTACCGATACCCAGCGTAGCAGGTTCATGATCGAACCAGCTTTATCATTGGTGCCGGAACCTCTCGATCCTCCAAAGGGTTGTTGACCAACAACTGCCCCGGTCGGCTTGTCGTTAATGTAGAAATTACCGGCAGCATGACGAAGTTTGGTCGTTGCCAATTGGGTGGCATAGCGATCCTTGGAAAAAATGGCTCCGGTTAGCCCATAAGGAGACGTTTGATCCACTAATTCTAAGGTTTGTTCGAATGCATCTTCCTCATAGACAAAAAGAGTGAGTATTGGTCCGAAGATCTCCTCCTGCATTAGTTTGTACTTGGGATCGGAGGTTACCACAACAGTTGGTTCGATGAAATAGCCTTCTGATTTCTCGTAATTGCCACCTGCGATGATCTCTGCTTCTTTGTCCTCCCGGGCTAAAGAGATGTAATTGGTGATCTTGTCGAAGGCACGCTCATCGATCACAGCATTGATGAAATTCGAATAATCTTCCGGGTTCCCCATTTTCACCGTTTTAAGCTCAGACAATAGCATCTCCTTAATTGCCGGCCAAAGATTGGAGGGAAGGTAAGCCCGGGAAACGGCAGAACACTTTTGCCCCTGATATTCGAAAGCGCCTCGCAGAAGCGCGGTCGATACTTCCTTTACATTGGCAGACCGGTGGGCCACAATAAAGTCTTTGCCTCCGGTTTCCCCAACGATGCGTGGATAGCTTTTGTACTTAGAAATGTTCTTGCCGATGGTAGTCCAGAGATTTTGAAATACTCCGGTGCTTCCCGTGAAATGCAAGCCAGCAAAGTCAGGATGGGTGAAAATAATATCGCCGGACACCGGGCCATCAACAAGGAGCAGGTTGATCACCCCCGGTGGAAGACCGGCTTCTTCAAGGATTTCCATAATGACACTTGCAGCATAAACCTGCGTCTCTGCAGGTTTCCAGATGGCGACGTTACCCATCAGGGCGGGTGCAGAAGGCAGGTTCCCGGCTATAGAGGTAAAGTTGAATGGAGTTATGGCAAAAACAAACCCTTCCAGTGGACGATACTCTACCCGGTTCCAGATCCCGGGAGAGCTGATGGGTTGTTCTTCGTAGATCTTGGCTAAATACAAGGCATTAAATCGCCAGAAGTCGATCAACTCGGCTACCGCATCAATCTCTGCCTGGTATACATTCTTTGACTGACAGAGCATGGAAGCGGCATTCATTTTATAGCGGTAGGGGCCGCTTAAGAGGTCAGCCGCCTTTAGAAAAATGGCTACCCGCTCCTGCCAGGGAAGGGCTTCCCAGGTAGGCTTTGCAGCCTGAGCAGCCTCAATGGCCTGATGAACATGGGAAGAATCCCCCTTGTAATAATACCCCAGTGTATGGCCCAGCTCATGAGGAGGCCGAATGGGGATGCGTTCTCCATCCGTGATCTTTTCTCCTCCGATCACCATAGGGACTTCAACTTCAGTAGCCTTTAGTTCTTTTATTTGGGCAGTAAGTGCTTTTCGTTCTTCAGAACCCGGTGCATAACTTAGAACGGGTTCATTGGTTCTAGCAGGTAGATCAAAAAATGCGTCAGACATAGAGTTTTGGATTTTTGGTTAGAGATTTTATTCGCTATGGCAACAAATGTAAGCAGAAGATTTGAGCCTTCCCTTTGCTGTTAGAATCTTATAGGTTCATATGGTTTACCAGCCCAACATTTTCCCTACCTTAGCGGTTCAATCGAATTTGAATAATACATGGCTCAAATCGCAGTTTTCCCAGGCTCCTTTGATCCGATCACTACCGGCCATGTCGATCTGGTAAAGCGGGCTTTGCCCCTTTTTGACAAAGTCATCGTTGCAGTGGGGATCAACAATCAGAAGCGTTACCTCTTTACCCTGGACCAACGCCTAAAATGGCTACACCAGGTTTTTGAGGAGGAACCAGGGGTCGAAGTCGGTCATTTTGAAAATTTAACGGCTCATTACTGCCGAAAGATCGGTGCCAAGTACCTGTTAAGGGGCTTGAGAAATGCTTCAGATTTCGATTATGAAAAAACGATCTCCCAGTTGAATAATATTGTGGGGGAAGGGCTGGAGACTATTTTCCTGATCAGTCAGCCTGGTTTTTCCCACATTAGTTCCACCATTGTTCGGGAAATAATCAAAGGGGGAGGGGATGCCAGTCCTTTTTTACCGCCTCAGGTGGTGATTGACCCTTCCTTAGTAGAGGGGGCTTCGCTTTAAAGGCAATTAAAATAAGTACATGAAAGCATATGTTTTCCCAGGCCAGGGCGCCCAATTCGAAGGTATGGGGCACGACCTGTACGAACAATCCGACTTGGCAAAAGCTCTTTTTAAGCAGGCAGATGAACTGCTAGGTTTTTCCCTGAGTGCGGTCATGTTTGAGGGGAGCTCTGACGATCTCAAGCAAACCCGGGTAACTCAGCCAGCGATATTTCTGCACTCTATCATTTCGGTCCGTATGGCAAAGGATGCGTTCCAACCCGACCTTACCGCCGGGCATTCACTCGGGGAGTTTTCAGCCCTGGTCGCTGCCGGTGCCCTGAGCTTTGAAGATGGTTTACTCCTGGTTGCAGAGCGAGCTCAGGCCATGCAGGAAGCCTGTGAAGCAAATCCAGGGATCATGGCAGCTATTCTTGGTATGGAGGATGAAGCAGTGGAAGCCGTCTGCCAGCAATTGGAGGAGACGGTAGTGGCTGCAAATTATAACAGTCCTGGGCAATTGGTGATTTCAGGTTCCTTGAAAGGGGTGCAAAAAGCGATGGTCGCTTTACAGGAACAGGGAGCGAAAAGAGTTGTTCCACTGGCAGTAGGAGGGGCCTTTCATTCTCCATTGATGCGCCCGGCCAAAGAACGGCTTGAAAAAGCAATTGCCAATACCACCTTTAAGGCTCCCTTTTGTCCAATCTATCAGAATGTAAGTGCAAAAGCGGAGCAGGATCCCGACATCATCCAGAAAAACCTGATCGCTCAGTTAACTGCTCCAGTAAAATGGACACAAACCGTATGGGCAATGCTGGACGACGGAGCTACGGAATTTATCGAAGTGGGTGGAACCGGAAAGGTGCTTCAGGGGTTAATAAAAAAAGTAGATCGAAAGATCCCTACCCGGAATCTGTCCTTGTAAAACACATGATATTGGAGGTAAGTCAACCCGGCTGCGGATCTGGTAAAATTAAAAGTTATCATAAAATGGCCTTCCGTATTTGGCCTCTACCAACTTAAAAGCCATTCATGCAAGTTGATATAGTTCAAACCGGAGATGTATTACTGGCAGAACCCTTTATGCTTGATCCGAATTTTAAGCGTACTGCTGTTTTACTTTGTGAACATGGAAAGGATGGAAGTGTAGGTTTTATTTTAAACCGCCCTTTAGAGGTATCCGTGGAAGATCTGGTACACGATTTTCCGGAATTTAAGGGAGAAGTATTCTATGGCGGGCCTGTTGCTACTGATACCATCCACTACCTGCATAATGTTGGAGACCTGATCGATGATAGCGTAAAAGTGGCCCAGGGCGTTTACTGGGGAGGCGATTTCGAAAAAACAAAAGCCCTCATCCAATCCGGTTTGATCGAACCCAGTAATATCCGGTTCTTTGTTGGGTACTCCAGTTGGTCCGAAGGTCAGCTAGGGCTGGAAATGGGGTATGGTTCCTGGATCACTGCTCAAATGGATCCTAATTACCTATTTAATATGGAAGCAGAAGAGGTATGGCAAGAAGTCATGTACAATAAAGGGAATATTTATACCGTCATCGCCCAGATGAAAGACGAAGTAAACTGGAATTAACCCTTTCCCACACCCTTCTCCTAAAGGATTTACGTTTCCTGCGATTCTATTACTACCTCAATGGCATTCAATTGTTCTAACAAACTATCACGGTGTACGGCAAATTCGGGTAATAAATAATCCGGGAGCGGAGCAGGCGGGGGAAAGTCCAGCATTAAATGGTTTACCTGTTTTCCGTTTTTCCAAAAACGGAAGCAAACGTGCGGCCCTGTAGCGAGACCGGTGGATCCTACATACCCGATCACCTCACCCTGTTTGACGTGTACCCCTGGTCGAATGCCCTGAGCAAACCGACTCATGTGCAGGTATTGCGTTTGGTAGGTTTTGTCATGCCGGATCTTTACATAATTTCCATTTCCTTTGGTATAAGCAGCATGAGTGATTACCCCGCTACCCACGGCGTATATAGGCGTCCCGGTTGGGGCTGCATAATCTGTACCATAATGGGGTCTGGTGCGCTTTAAAATGGGATGAAATCGACGAAGGTTGTATCTTGAAGAGATCCTGCCGGCTTTGATCGGAGATTTTAAAAACCCTTTATTCATGGGTCGACCTTCCTGGTCGTAATAGCCGCTGAGCTCGTTTTTATCGTAATAAATAGCGTAAAATTCCTTGTCTAGGGTACGGTAATAGGCGACTTTTACCCTGCCGGGGCCCACTTCCTCTCCCTCGACAAACTGCCGGTCGTAAACCAGTTTGTATTGATCTCCTGGTTGTATCCGGTAAAAATCAATGGACCACTGAAGGGCGTCTTCCATCTTATCAATGAGCGCCGGATCATTTCCCTGTGCACTCATTGATGCCCAAAGAGAAGATTCCACCTGCCCGTAAGTAGTGCTGCTTTCAGTGGTGATCTTTCGTTCAATGCGCTCTACCTTCAAGGAATCCTTCAGCTGAAAGATCACATACTCAAACACACTGGGTTCATAGATCAGGTAATCTGCGCAAGTGGACGTATCCTTGTTTAGTACAACGTAAGGACGACCCAGTCGAATATTCCGGACATCAAAAACGGGTTTCGAATTTTCGGCCAGGGTTTCGATGGCTAAATAATCCATCTTGTGTTCATTCAGGATCTTTCCAAGGTAGGACCCCGACCGTATGGTGTCACGGGTTACATGGAAGGTGTCGAGGGCAAAGCCATAGGCCTGCTGCGGCACGATCACTGGAAAAGCAGAAAGGGTTAAATTGGGGTTGGCTCCCGATGCAATGGAAGCACCCATCTTTTTTTGGTACCTGCTGGGCAGAAAGAAAACAAGCACTGCAAGGGCGGATACCAGGATAAGGGGAAGGAGAACGGTTCCGGAGTAGACATTGCGGACAAGACCGCGAAGCTTGAGGTGAAAGTCTTCCACGTGGACGGGTTTCATTAACAATGAGCCGGATGCCTCCGGCTTATGATTTGTAGTATAGCCTTTATCATTAAAATACCAACCGGTTTTCTACAGTGGAATACCTTAGCACTGTATTTACGGCGACTACTACAAATATAGCCACTTCTTTCAGATCGTCTAATAAAAGAAGTGAATTATTGTACCTTTGCTGGCGCCCTGATTTTCCTGAAACACCAACTGCTTTTGCGTAATGTCCGATAAATACCGTTATGATCAACGCGGTGTCTCCGCCACCAAAGATGAGGTACACGTCGCTATAAAAAACCTGGACAAGGGCTTGTTTCCCAATGCTTTTTGCAAGGTGATCCCCGATGTGGCCGGAGGGGATGCCGCCTGGTGCAATCTTATGCATGCCGATACAGCAGGGACCAAAACCAGTCTTGCCTATCTTTACTGGAAGGAGACCGGAGACCTGAGTGTCTGGAAAGGTATCGCTCAGGATGCCATCGTTATGAACCTGGATGATATGGCCTGTGTAGGATGTACACAGGATCTTTTACTTTCCTCCACCATAGGCCGTAATAAGAACCGGATCAGCGGAGAGGTGATCTCTGCTATCATAAATGGAACGGTGGAATTTGTTGAAAAAATGGCGGAGCACGGGATCAAGATCCACCTTACCGGTGGAGAAACGGCGGACGTTGGAGATATTGTTCGAACCATCGATGTAGGTTATACTGCTTTTGCCAGAATGAAACGCGCTGACCTGATCGTTAATGATATCCAGGCAGGAGATGTGGTGGTCGCCTTGGCATCCTATGGCCAGGCAAGCTACGAAACTACCTATAACGGGGGTATGGGAAGCAATGGCCTGACCTCCGCCAGACATGACGTGCTCAGCCATGAGTATGCCGTCAGATATCCGGAGTCTTTCGATCCAGAGACATCCGAAGAGGTCGTTTACATTGGTAGCAAAAAGCTAACCGATCCAGTCAGCATCGGCACTATTAAAACGGATGTAGGACGATTAATCCTTTCTCCTACCCGCACCTATCTGCCCTTTATCAAATTATTATTGGATAATTACCGGGAGCAAATTCACGGGATGATCCATAATACGGGCGGTGGGCAGACCAAAGTGGTCAAGTTCCTGGATGGAAAAAGGGTGATCAAGGATAAGTTGCTGCCAATTCCTCCTTTATTCGAATTGATACAAAAAGAATCCGGTACAGATTGGAAAGAAATGTTCCAGGTGTTTAATTGCGGTGCAAGACTGGAGGTGTACCTACCGGAACAATATGCTTCCTCTGTAATCGAACTGGCCCATTCTTTTAATATAGAAGCTCAGGTCGTCGGCAGGGTAGAGGAATATCCCATAAATACCGTTGAAATTAGGCATTCGAGTGGAACCTTTGAATACCAGTAGGCTATGTCCAAATTGAGCAGGAAGGAAAAGGCTGTTGCGATAGCTCAGATTTTAGATGACCTCTACCCGGAAACACCCATTCCCCTTGACCATCAGGATCCCTACACTTTATTGATCGCCGTGTTGCTCTCCGCCCAATGCACCGATGCCCGTGTCAATAAAGTGACCCCTTTCCTTTTTGAGAAAGCTGCCACTCCCCAAGAAATGGTGCAACTCGAAGTAGAGGAGATCAAAGCGATTATCCGGCCCTGCGGACTTTCTCCTCAAAAGTCGAAAGCGATTCACGGGCTTTCCCAGATCTTGCTGGAGGAATATCGGGGGAAAGTACCTCAGAGTTTTGAAGCTTTGGAAGGTTTGCCAGGGGTAGGCCACAAAACGGCTTCGGTGGTGATGAGCCAGGCGTTTGGTCATTCGGCTTTTCCTGTAGACACCCATATCCACAGATTGGCCTACCGCTGGACCCTCAGCACGGGTAAAAGCGTAGAAAAGACAGAGGCTGATCTCAAAAAGGTCTTTCCCATGGATCAGTGGAACAAGATCCATTTGCAGATCATTTTTTTTGGCCGCCAGTTTTGCCCGGCCCGTGGCCACGATCCCCATACTTGTCCAATTTGTAGTAAATACGGCCGAAGGTCGATGTTTAAGTAGCACCCCATACCGGGATAAGAATACTGAATTTAGAGGTAACCCTAGAAATTGGCTGGCAACAGATTAGTTAACAGCTCCCTTGCACTAAAAGGGGAACCCTAAACCAAAGTTCAGGTTGATATTATTCCCTTTAAAGTACGATTCCCTTGGAACCCAATACTCCCCACCATTGTCGAAGACACCCTCGAATTGAGGATAGGGGTAACGCAATCGCACCCCCAGGTCGGCCCGTAATATAAAATAAGTGAAGTCAAAGCGAAGACCGAAGCCGGAACCCAAGGCGATCTGTTTCCAGAAAGGATCATATCGGCCATTGACGTATTCTGTTTGATCAGTACGCTCACTGAACAAAAACTGAGATCCAGGGCGGGAGGGGTCATCCCGAATGGTCCAAACGTTTCCCGCATCCAGGAAGAGCGCCCCGTTCAGCCTCCAAAAAATATTGAAGCGGTATTCTAAATTGAACTCTAATCGGAAGTCTCCGGACTGGTACAAACGACCCAGGTTTTGGTCCTCTACGGTAAGGGTGTCGAAAAACCCTCCCGGCCCCAACCCACGGGCCAACCAGGCTCGAATACTATTGGGGCCACCCACAAAATACTGTTTGACATAAGGGACCTCCCGGCTATACCCAAAAGGACGGGCAATCCCCATGCTAAGTCGTGAAGCGATGGCAGTTTTGGGTGTATACTGCCGGTAATATCGAAACTCTCCTCCCAATTTTACATATTGGGAAAAATCTGTATCTCCTATCCTGAGCGTATCCGAGTTAAGGGCAAAGGCGTTGTAGATCGTATTACCCAGCCATATTTCAGTACCTGCAGTTTCGATATTAACCCCCCAAAAATGAGATTCCCCCAAATTATTGCTAAGGCTGCTGTATTGGTAATTGAAACCTCTGAATAGCAGGCTTACAAAAAGCTGTTGTCCAAAGCTTCGCTCCAAAAATGGGTTAGACTCCAGAATTTCATCAAAGGCCGGTTCGGTCTCCGGGCTAAAATAGTCAATGACTAAATGGTCTACACTGTACCGATGGCGGAGGGCTTTCTGAGCATCAAAACCATAAGCGAAATTGAGCAGGGTATACCTGTAAAAATTGACCAGAGAAAGGAAGTTGTAACCCACCGTCACCCTGCTGTTCCCTCCATTCATTAAGAGATCATAAAAGCCTTCCCCACGTTCTTTTTTGGATTGACTGAAGGGAAGTTTTTCTACTCCCTTCCAGATGCCCAGATAATCACGAAAACGAGGGAAATACAAGTTGGTATTCAAGCCTATATCGACAGTATTCCAGAAGGTAGCAGTGGTGTCCCCCCCGAAGCTGGGGTTGATCTCTGCCCCTAATCTAAGGTTGCTAACCAGGGTCTCCGCCCCTCCTAAAAAATTCCGGTCTCGGTAGGAAGGGCTGACCGAAACACCTATCAGGTTGTTTGGGACAGAGGGGCTGTTTCGGTTGGTATAATTTAGGTCAAAATCTACACCGACCTCCAGTTTGGGGTTGGGGGTCAGCCGGATATCCATATGAAGGGTATTGGGTTTTAGGCTGTCAATTCGTTCGTCAATTCGAACAAAACGGTAAAAAGGTAGCCTTCCGAGAATGCGGTTGGTCTGGTCGTAATCTTCCTGGCTGAATTTAGTGCCAGGAACTAAGCGGATGGACCTTGCCAAGACCTCAGGCTTTACAAGGGGTTCTGCAGATCGTTGATGAAAAATAATACCGTTTACGGTATCCCTTACCCAGTTTACACTATCCTCTCGGGCATTGTATTCAGGGTAGACGTTTATTTCCCCAATATAGTAGACCATATGGTTACTGTCTCTTGCAGGTGGTAAGACTTCGAGATAAATATTTGCCAGATAATTTCGATCGAAGGTGTCGACTTCGATCCGGGGCGGGAAAAAATTTTCGAAAAAGGCGGCGTAACCCTGGTTACGCAAAAGACTTAACAAACGTTTACGTTCCTTCCGGAGAAGACGAATATCCAGTTTTTCGCCTTTTTTCAGAAGGCTTTGATCAGCGGAGGTTTGCAGGATACTATCAATGCGTTGATCCGCTGAATTAAAAAAAACGGAGTCCACCCGGTATGGTTTCTTGGGGTAGATGAAGTAACTGACTTTCGCCTTTTTGTTTTTAAATAGCCTGGTAGTATCTACCCTGGCATCGTAATACCCCCGGTCGGCAAGCAGGAATAACATGTCCTGGGCCGTTTCTTGGGTAAGGGTAGGATCGTAAATGGAAGGTGGTTCGGCCAGTACCCGACGTTGCCAGTTATCTAAACGCGTTGTGTCGTTTGGGTCCTGTGTTTTAAAATAGAACCATTCCCTTGGAATAAAGAAAAGATTGGTATTGGGCTTTTGGCGGTAAAGGGTGGATAGTTCGTATTTTAGGGAGCGCTTGTTCTCCGGTTTTACTTTTCCTTTGAATTTGATCGTATTCTTGGTCAGTAAGTATTCATCTTCTCCCAGGAATTTGGTAGTGTTACAGCTTGCTCCCAGCAAGGTGACCATAAGCAGGAGCAAAAATGTTTTAAAGGAAGGAAACAGAAAGTGCTTACTTTGCAAGGATTACGAATTCAGTGTTTGAACAATCATGACCATTTCGAAAAATATCGCAAAATACATCATTGCGCTTCAAAACAAGAAGTACCGTCATCAATATAAAAGATTCCTGGTGGAGGGGGATAAGTTGGTCAGAGAATTACTTTTTAATACTACTTTAAAAGTAGAACTCTTGGCGGGGATGGAAAGTTGGATGGCTCCACAAGCCTCTTTTTTAAACCAGCGGGTCGAGAAAGTCTTTCCCGTTGATTCGAGAAGCTTGAAAAAGATCAGTGCCTTAAGCACCCCCAATCAGGTATTGGCGGTGGTGGAAATGCCGGAGGTTAATAGTCCAAAAAAAGAGATTCCGGGTTGGCGTTTGTACCTTGACGGCCTGCGAGATCCTGGAAATGTGGGAGCGCTGCTCCGGGTGGCAGAATGGTTCGGCCTGCGGGAAGTGATCGCTTCTTTTGATACGGTAGACTGGTATCACCCAAAGGTAGTTCAGGCCTCTATGGGGAGTATATTACGTCTACCTGTCCATACCATGAGTCTACAGGAATACGCTAATGAACAACCCCCATTGCCTGTTATCGGAGCAGATATGGAGGGTATCCCCCTGAAGGATGTGGCATTCCCCGAGAGTGGAATTCTAGTGATTGGTAATGAATCGCAAGGCATTCGCGAGGAAACGGCCACTTTCCTAAGCAGCCGGGTTACCATACCACAGCGACTGGGAGGGAAAGCCGAGTCGCTAAATGCGGCAGTGGCAGCCGGAATTCTGTGTGCCCACCTGCCGGTTCTACCTTAATCCCCTCTTTCGAAGGTTTTCCCGGTAAATAGCGGCATTCCGGTTGTGCTGAGCCAGCGTTCGGGCAAAATTATGGTAACCACTTCCATCACCCCTGGCGCAGAAATAAAGGTAATCGTGAGATTCAACGTTCAAAACGGCATCGATGGAAGAAATAGAGGCCATGGCAATGGGCCCGGGCGGTAAGCCCTTGTAGACATAGGTGTTGTAAGGCGAATCAAATTTGGTGTGATAATCCGTAACCCGTTTGGTGGTAAAATCCCGTCGCGCAAAAACGGAGGTGGGGTCCGCCTGGAGTAGCATTCCTTTTCGAAGGCGGTTGTAGTAGACCCCGGCCATACGCCTCTTTTCGTCATTGCGCAAGGTTTCCTTTTCAACTATAGAGGCGAGGGTGTAGACTTCTTCCTCGCTCAAACCCAGTTTTTGAGCTTTGTTTCGTCGATTGTTCTTTTCCCAAAATCGATCGTGTTCCTTGATCATTCGTTCAACGAAGCCTCTGGGGCTGGTATTCCAGAAGAATTCATAGGTATTGGGAATAAACAAGCTCATTAGTGTTTCATTGCTGTAACCAATGCTGTCCAGAAAGACTTGATCCAAGAATAAGGTGATGAGGTCCACCGAATCCGGTTCAATGAAGCGTGCGGCCTTGGCGGCTACATTTTCCGGTAAACGTTCGTTGGTTAGTACCAAATTGACAGGTTCCTGCTTTCCTCCTCTCAGGTGGCGGATTAGTTGCACCATGGTCCAGCCGGGTTCCACCTTGAATCGTCCAGCACGCATAGGGTTACTGGGGTACTCCATATAGTCTGCCAGTTGCCTGAAAAAAACTTCATCGCGAACGATACCCTTTTTTAACAGGATATCCATTACTTCGTCGAAGTCAGACCCCGGGGGTACCAACACGATGGGGTTCTCCACGTTCCGAGGCACCACCGAACGAACCACATAGCGACGGTAAATGTAAACTCCGCCAATCAAAACAAGACTAAGGAATAGAATAGCAATGTATAACCAGTAACGACGCATGGAAATTAATACTGTTCTTTTTCGCTGGGAAAATCTAGGGATTTGACATCCCTTATGTAGTCTTCTACTGCTCCCTGAATGGTCTCAAATAAATCCAGATATCTTCTCAAAAAACGCGGATGGAAGTCTTTGGTGATTCCCAATAGATCATGGGAAACCAGTACCTGTCCATCAACCCGGGAGCCAGCACCTATACCAATGGTCGGGATACTGATCTGCTCGGTAACCTCACCTGCCAGCTTTGCGGGTATCTTTTCCAGGACAATGGCAAAACAACCCAGCTCATCCATCAGACGGGCATCGCTTAACAATTTTTCTGCTTCGGTGGCCTCTTTAGCACGGACGGTATAAGTTCCAAACTTATAAATAGACTGCGGGATCAACCCCAGGTGCCCCATTACGGGGATTCCTGCAGAGAGGATACGGGTAACGCATTCTTTGATCTCTTCTCCCCCTTCCATTTTTACGGCATGTGCACCGGATTCTTTCATTATCCGAACGGCAGACTCCAAAGCCTGTTTTGAGTTGCCCTGGTAGGAACCAAAGGGCAGGTCGACGACCACCAGGGCCCGTTTTACTGCGCGTACTACAGAGGAGGCGTGGTAGATCATTTGATCCAAGGTGATCGGAAGGGTAGTTTCATGGCCGGCCATTACATTCGAAGCGGAGTCGCCCACCAGGATAATATCAATTCCAGCCGCATCGATAATCCTGGCCATGGAAAAATCGTAAGCAGTAAGCATTGCGATTTTTTGGCCATTGGCCTTCATGGATTGTAGAACGTGGGTGGTGATCCGTTTGACTTCCTTGTTTACCGACATAGGTAAATTTTCGAATTTGGAACAAGATAATAAGCAAAGGGAATTACCGGTGGTTTCTAGGAGAAATTCCATTATTTTTATAAAGTATTCCTCCCTAAATGACTTTTTATGCCAAACGCTGCCCAGTAGGAGGGCTACTGTTTGCCAATTTAAAAACACCTAAATGCAAGCTCAAAATACCCTGCCGAGCCTTGCTACAGAACGCATTCAAGCGCTGGACTTTCTGCGCGGTTTTGCCGTCCTTGGCATTTTGATCATGAACATTCAAAGTTTTTCCATGCCTTCGGCTGCTTACAGTAATCCTACTGCTTATGGGGATCTTTCACGACTAAACTGGGCTGTATGATTGATCAGCCATTTGTTGGGTGATCTCAAGTTCATGGCACTTTTCTCCCTCCTTTTTGGTGCTGGGGTGGTTTGATTTTCAGAGCGGGCAGAGGCAAAGCAGGGGCTCAAAACTCCACAAATAATTTTTCCTTCATCTCCGGTATCACTTCCTTTTTTCGGGCTTCCCCGAACAGGCGTTCGATTGCTTGCCGCCCGGTCGGTCCCAGATCAGTCGTGTAATCATTGACATATAAACTGATGTGTTGGTACATCACCGCTTCCTCCATTTCCTGGGCATGGGCAGCAACATATTCAAGGGAAGAGCGGGGGTTTTCCTGGGCGAAGGCAACAGACCGGGCAAGGACACGGTTAACCTTTGCCTGAAGCTCCGCAGAGAGCCTACGGTTGACCACAATGCCACCCAGAGGGATGGGGAGTCCGGTTTGTGATTCCCAAAATTCGCCAAGGTCCATCAGTTTAACCAGGCCTTTTTCTGCATAGGTAAATCGGTTTTCATGGATGATCAGTCCAATATCCATCTGCTCTTCAAGGACGGCTTGTTCAATCTCAGAGAAGAGTAATTCTTCTATGTGCCGGGCTTCGGGAAAAGCCAAACGAAGCAAAAAATTAGCAGTCGTATACTGACCGGGAATAGCGATCCGCTTTTCAGGTATCTCTTCTTCCGGGAAAGGCTTTTTAGCGATTAGCAGAGGACCGCAATTGTGCCCAAGGGCGGAGCCTGCGGTGAGCAGCGCATATTGATCACTTAAATAAGCAAAGGCATGGTAACTGAGTTTGGTGATATCCAGGGCATCTTCGAACGCCAGGCGGTTGAGTGCTTCCACATCTGCCAGGCGAACGTCAAACTCTATCCCTTCGGTATTTACTTTTTTGTGTACCAGGGCATCGAAAATAAAGGTATCATTTGGACAAGGGGAAAAGCCCAGGGATAATTTCATATTTTTAGCGTTAAATTTTTCAAAATGGATCCCATGCAATTACAATTCCTGCACGAAGATAATCACCTTATAGCCGTGAACAAACCTCCTGGTTATCTGGTTCAGGGAGATGAATCTGGTGATATTCCCCTGACCGAATATGTAAAAGACTACATTAAAGTAAGGTATAATAAACCAGGAGATGTTTTCCTAGGGGTCATCCACCGCCTGGATCGCCCCACCAGCGGAGTGGTTATTTTTGCTCGTACCAGCAAGGGCCTTAGTCGAATGAATGAACTCTTTAAGAATAGAGAAGTGGAGAAAGAGTATTGGGCGGTCACCCAAACCCGGCCAGATCCGCTGGAAGGAGAATTAGTTCATTATATAGCAAAAGATCGGGATCGAAATGTCTCCAAGGCTTTTTCAAGCCTTAGCAATAGAGCAAAGGCTGTGCAGGCAAAAAGAGCAGTATTGCAATATCGATTACAAGCGGAATTGAACAATCGATGCCTAATTTCCGTTAATCTTCATACTGGAAGGTCACATCAGATTAGGGTGCAACTTTCTTCCATTGGCTGTCCAATAGTTGGGGATTTGAAATATGGATATCCGAAGGCGAACCAAGATGGTTCTATTTACCTGCATTGCCGAAAGATTTCCTTTGTACATCCGGTCAAAAAGGAACAGGTTGAAATTAGCGCTGACCCGCCTAATGATCCAACCTGGAAGCTTTTTTAAAAATATTTCCCTGATTTGTTTGGAAATTTTAGAACGGAATACCTAAATTTACGTTCAGTTAATAAAAACAGCATCTAGCTTCCTTTAGATAAAAAATTGTTTTCATTTGGTTTTTTGGGGTTTGCTGCCGGGGCTCATCGAGCCTTCGGCAGTTTTTAGTTGTGCCCTACAATAGTCATAAATAATTGAATCTGGTCTTGTGTAAATTCAATTATTGACCTATATTTGCACCGCGCTAGCTGAAAGGGCTGGAAAACGCAAATATAAGGCGTCTTCGATTGAATGCAAATGCCGAAGTGGCGGAATTGGTAGACGCGCACGTTTCAGGTGCGTGTGCCTTCGGGTGTGGGGGTTCGAGTCCCCCCTTCGGCACCATTCTCAACAGTTTACCGCAGCCGAAGTGGCGGAATTGGTAGACGCGCTGGATTCAAAATCCAGTGGTGGCAACACCGTGCGGGTTCGATTCCCGCCTTCGGTACAAAAAAGGGCTGTCCAATTGGACAGCCCTTTTTTATTGTGTGCCATGCATTATCCATCGCTCGTTTCTCCTACTCGATTTACGCCACTTTTGGTCGTTTAGAAAAACTTTCGGAAGACGTCTAATCCGTTGGCAAAAAGAACCAGCCCGAGCACAATGATAAAGCCCGCCAGGGTAGCGATTTCCATAAAGCGGTCACTGGGTTTCCGGCCGCTAAGCATCTCATAAAGGAGGAACATAACATGACCGCCATCCAGGGCAGGTATGGGAAGTAAATTCATGAAAGCCAGGATTAGCGAAAGAATAGCTGTCATGGTCCAGAAGCGTTGCCAGTTCCATTCGGTTCCATACATTCCGGCAATTGTTCCAAACCCTCCGAGACTTTCTGAGGCCTTGATCTTTCCACGGAACATCTGACCGAAAGCTTTGAATTGGTCAGAAAGAAAGTCAACTCCCTTCACCACTCCGGCCGGAATAGCCTCCGCAAAGCTGTACTCCTGAGTAGCTAATTCCGGTTGTTGGGATAAAATCCCGATAGTCCCATTTTCGGTCAATGTAATGGAAGTACTGATGGTATCCCGATTATTACGAATAAAACCGATAGTCGTTTCCTGGCCCTTGTTTTGTTGAGCTATTTCCCGGAAAGTGTGAAGATAGGGAGCAGCTGTACCGTTCAAACTAATGATTTTGTCATTGGGAAGAATACCCGACAAGTCTGCTGGTGATCCCTCTTCAACTTCCTGTATTAGCAGGGGTAAGCGGGGTTCGAAAAGTATACTATTCTTGTATTCGTAACTGGAAAGGATACTCACGAATTTTGGGTCGACGGGGATTTGCTGCTTGGTTCCGTTCCGTTCCACAGCGATAGTCTGTGCATTGTTGATGACCACTTCCCGAAGAACGGTTCGATCAGAAAATTTTTCGAAGGGGGTATTTCCGACCTGCAAGACCTTATCACCGTCGCGTAGGCCCATTTCGTACCCCAGGGAATCCACGGCAATGCCATCGGGAACATTGGCTGACGGCAGGTATTGTTCGCCATAGAAGAAAAGGACCATTCCGAAAATAAGAAAACCAAGAATAAAATTGACAGTAACACCGCCCAACATAATGATCAGGCGCTGCCAGGCCGGTTTAGAGCGAAACTCCCATTCCTGTGGCTCCCCCTTCATCTGGTCGCGGTCGAAGCTTTCGTCTACCATCCCGGCGATCTTGACATATCCACCCAGTGGCAACCACCCAATACCATATTCGGTTTCTCCTATCTTTTTCTTTACAAGGGAAAACCAGGGATCAAAGAACAGGTAGAACTTTTCTACCCTTGTTCCAAACCAACGGGCAGGAAAAAAATGTCCCGCTTCGTGTAAGACGATCAAAATGGACAAACTCAACATTAACTGGCCCGCCATTATTAATATATCCATATACTAATTTTGTTTCGAAATAAGATGAACAAATGGCAGGAGCCTTAAAGGCGAAACTGCCTTTTCGGTTGAATAGGCAACCGATAAAACAACTCAAATATTCTTAGGCTGTTGTATTATTGAGACAAAGGTAACAAGTAAGTAGACAAAATTGCCCATGCAGTTGTTTTTCATACCTGAAATTGAGGACACCGAACTGGTTCCCTTGCCGGAGGAAGAAGCCCGGCATGCCTTGCAATCGCTTCGTAAATCTGAAGGTGATCCAGTATTCCTGGTCGATGGAACCGGGGGGTGGTATGAGGGGGCCCTGGTGGTGGAAAATAAAAAGCAGGCCTGTGTACGAATCCTTAAAAAGAGGAAAGAAGAAGACCGCAAGGCGCCATTTTATTTAGCCATAGCGCCTACGAAAAACATTAGTCGACTGGAATGGTGCTTGGAAAAATGTACCGAGATCGGCCTTGCAGCGGTTTATCCGGTAATTAGTGTGCATTCCGAACGAAGGAACCTGAGAGCAGACCGTTTGGAGCGCTTGTTGGTTTCTGCTATGAAGCAATCCTTGAAGGCCTGGCTGCCCCAATTGCATGCCCTGCAAGACCTGGAAAGTTTCCTCAGAGCACTGCCCGCTCCTATTGAACAGCGATATATTGCCTTTATTAGTCCTAAGGTAACTACTCATTTATTCGATCGAATACAAGCAGGCAGCCCTGTTTGCGTTCTAATAGGACCGGAGGGTGGTTTTAGCCCGGAAGAAGCCGACCTGGCCCAATCATTTGGCTTCATCCCGGTAAGCCTTGGGGAGAGTCGCCTTAGGACGGAAACAGCAGCAATCGCTGCCTGTACGGCAGCACAGATCAAGAATTTTGTAACTCATTAGGGATAGGTGAGAGGATCTGAGATTCGGTCGGAGGTCGATAATCACTTAACCCCCATAAAATAGGAAACATGAAATTAGTATTGGCTTTAGTCCTCAGTCTCGGTGTTTTGGTCGGTCAGGAATATTCCCGTGAGGATGTGGGGTTGAAGATGGCCCTGCTGAAATATAACGGTGGCGGCGACTGGTATTCCAATCCTACTGCTTTGCCTAACCTGGCCCGTTTTTGCAATCAGGTTTTAAATACCAATTTCGAGTCCAACTACGCCACCGTAGAAGTCGGCAGCGCCGAGCTTTTTAACTACCCTTTCGTGCATATGACAGGACATGGGAACGTGGTCTTCTCTCAGGCAGAGGCAGAGAATTTACGCCATTACCTGATCGGAGGCGGTTTTTTACACATAGATGATAACTATGGGATGGACCCCTTTGTGCGTACAGCCGTGAAACAGGTTTTCCCGGAATTAGAATTTATTGAGCTACCCTTTGAGCACGAGATATACCACCAGAAATATGAGTTTCCCAATGGCTTACCCAAAGTGCACGAGCACGATGGGTCTGTACCTCGCGGGTTCGGGTTGATCTATGAGGGTAGAATGGTTTGCTTTTATACCTATGAATGTGATTTGGGGGACGGCTGGGAAGATGAAGACGTTCACAATGACTCACCGGAGATTCGTTTACAGGCCCTTCGAATGGGGGCGAATATTATTCAGTACGCCTTTGAACAGGGGTACGAATAAGAAAAAGTCAAGGGAGAAGATCAATAGACTTAAGGGTTATTCCCCCCATATAATACTTCGGGATTGTTTGATGTATTCCTTAACGTTGATCCAGAATAGAACGAACAGATAGATGATAATAGGAGACCCGAGGGTGACAAAGGATAAGTAGATAAAATACATTCGAACACGAGCGGAGGCTACACCCATTTTTTCGCCTAGGTAGGAACAAACCCCGAAAGCGGAGCGCTCCAGGATGCTTTTGACCTGATTCATTTGCGTAAAATTACACCGCTTTAGAACTTTTCGTACAATCTGATCTCTATAACCGGAAGAACAATATCCTCCCTTAAAAGGAGGTTGATTGCTCTTTCGGTCTGGTTACCTTAAAAATCTTTAGCAAGGAAAGGGACTAGCTAACCTGCCAAAAATTTTTCAATAATTATTAACAATGCTTCCGGCTTTTAGTTTATGGAGGCCAGGTGAAAATTTTCGGTCTCCGCCGGAGCAATAACCTGCTCGCTTGGGGCATCCTCATAGGCTGTGGCCATCCGGTTGGATCGCATCAGTACCAGAAAAACGCCCATTAAGCCGGCCACGAATAACGAAATTAGTAAAAAACTTTCTGCAGAAGCGCGTGTGGTTGTAATGTGTTTCATAGCAATAAACCTTGATTTGTGACAAAGAATTACCGGGCCGTCACCGCCTTTTACAGCGGCCGGAGAAGTGGGGGGAGGGCATGAAAATTCAGGACATCAGGTGAACGGCACACCAGATTGCCAGTTAGAACACAAGAATTTGTATAGATCAGCCAGTAGCTTCCTAGAAGCACGAATGCTGTGCATAGCAAATTCTACGAACACCCGTAAGCGTTCGTTTAATGTTGGATCGAGAAATACCAGCAATAAGCCGGACTAAAAAATGGGGGGGGGGAGAATTGGTAATAGATAGGTAAGACCCCGGCAGCATTCTGATTTAATCAACAATCGCTTACCTAGGGTATTTGATAATTCGCATGGCTGGAATAAGGCGGTTCAGCAGTGTAAAGCTGTTATCCTTATACCGGCGCACACTTTCCTCATCAGCTCTATACAAAAGTAAGGGCGGTGAAGGAGGAGGGAAAGGACAAGCAGGATGTCTGCGTCCCCTTGGATTCAGATTAGTTTGAAGAGAAAATATTCATAAGATGTTGAAATATAGTAGTTTAGTAAAATAGTTCCTGCCTTGCTACGACACTGCCAAGACAGGGCTTCTTTCAGATAATTGCTTTTTTATTAAAGAAGTATAAAATTCGATCAGGAAGGATATCCCGGCACTTCAGGGGGTATTGAGTAAAGGCTCAGGACTTTTGAAGGTAGCTTATGATGCCGGAAGCAGTCCGTTTAGCGGCTCCGGGCTTACCCAACCTGGCCCGTAATTCCTCATAACCTTGAAATAATTGCTGGCGGTGCTGTTCATCCAGAATAGTTCCAAGAGCAGATTTAAGCCGTTCAGGATGGAGGTCATTTTGAATTAGTTCCGTCAAAAGTGGACGGTCCACGATCAGGTTTACCAGGGAAATATATTCAATGTCGACAAGCCTTTTTGCGATTTGATAGGAGAGTGGACTACCTCTATAGCAAACCACCTCAGGAACATTAAACAGCGCTGTTTCCAGGGTGGCTGTTCCGGAAGTCACCAGGGCGGCGTGAGCTTCTCTTAAAAGGTCATAGGTCTGGTTCGGGATAACGGGAACCTGGAGCCCGCATTCCTGCATGATCGCTTCGTAAAAGCTCATTTCCTGAGAGGGTGCCCCCGCAATCACGAATTGATAATCCGGAAAACTGCCGGCAGCCTCCAGCATTACCTGTAGCATACGTTCGATCTCCTGTTTTCGGCTACCGGGTAATAAGGCAACAATGGGTTGTTCATTTAACCCATACTCCTTGCGAAATTCGGGCTTGGAAGGATGCTGATCGATGACATCCATCAGGGGATGGCCTACATATTCGACTTCGTAGTCATATTTTGAATAGAATTTTTTTTCGAAAGGCAAAATAACAAACAGCCGGTCAACACATTTTTTTATTTTTTGAACCCGGCTTCGGTGCCAGGCCCAGACCTGAGGGGAGATATAATAGAAAACGGTGATTCCTTGCTGTTTTGCCCAGTTGGCAATTCTCAAATTAAAACCCGGATAGTCGATCAGTACCAGGGCATCCGGCTGGAATTGAAGAATATCTTCCTTGCAAAAGGCAATGTTTTTTAAAATGGTCCTTAGGTTGGTAACGACCTCCACGAAACCCATAAAGGCCAGGTCGCGATAATGTTTTACCGGCTGGTCTTCCACCTTTGCCATCAGGTCGCCTCCCCAATAGCGAAATCTAGCCCCTTGGTCCTGATCCTTAAGGGATTGCATGAGCCGGGAGCCGTGCAGGTCTCCGGAAGCTTCCCCGGCGATGAGATAGTACTTCATGCCTTATAAGTTGTTAAACAAGTTATCCCTGGCAAAGAGAAACACCCAAACCGCACTGTATACCAGGGTAAGGATAATGATTCCCCGCATAGCGAAAAGAGCCCGCCTGCGTTGAAATAATTGGAAGGGGATCAGGTTGGCACAAATAGCAATGAGCAGCAGGGTGCGTTCCTGAAAAATAGTTTTGCCCGTAGCCAAGGCAAGTTGTTCCTGCAGGACGAGTAGGAGGGCATAACTTACAAAAGGGACCAGGGCGCCCCAGACCAATCCAACCCATAGTCGGTTATTCAGCATGCTTAGTCCTGCATTTTTTTGTTTAGGTCAAAGGTCTTCAGCGTTTCAAGACTTTTGTAATTGGTCAGGTCGTGCATGGAGGGCACAATAGAAATATAACCTGCCTCCAGGGCTTCGATATCTGTATTCGGCCCTTCGTCCTCGTTGAGAAACTGGCCGGTCATCCAATAGTAGGGTTGACCACGGGGATCAATACCTTGTTGAAAACCTTCTACCCACCGGGCATTGGCCTGCCGGCACCAGCGCATGCCCTTTATTTCCTCTTTAGGCTTTGCCGGAATGTTTACATTTAGGAGGTTACCTTCCGGAATACCTTCTGTTAGAACAAACTCCATAAGCTGCCTAATGTAGGGTTTGGCAGGGTCGAAATTTGCCTTCCAGCTAAAATCTAGCAAGGAAAACCCAATAGAAGGAATTCCTTCCAAAGATGCCTCCATCGCAGCAGAAAGCGTTCCGGAATAAATGATATTGATCGCTGCATTCGACCCGTGGTTAACTCCGGATACACAAAGGTCTACCTTTTGGTCTTTTAGAAGAACCTGCTTGGCAAGCTTTACACAATCTACCGGAGTACCGGTACATTCGTAAGCTTCCACTGTTTCGCCAAAAACGTCCACCGGATGCAGGCGAAGGGGCTGAGAAAGGGTCACGGCGTGTCCCATGCCCGATTGAGGCGAGTCAGGGGCTACGATGATGATGTCCCCAAGGCTGCTTGCAACTTCTACCAATGCCCGTATACCGGGGGCCGCAATACCGTCGTCATTAGTGACCAGAATAAGAGGTTTTGACATGCTCATTATTTTGAGGTTCGCGCCAAAAATACCATTTTTAAGCGCTTCAAAAAGATTTACAGACAAAAGGCTGACATACCCCTCAAACCAACTTGGATTGGAACTGTTTAATCCTCTGTCTGAAAACCTTTTGGGTTTTGAATCTAAACTAAGGACCCGAAGCCCACAACTTATAACCTACAAAGTTATGATAGAAGAAAAAAAAGGCGTTTTGATCGTCAACCTGGGTACTCCCGATGCTCCTACCCGTGGAGCCGTATATCGCTATCTCAAACAATTTTTACTAGACCCCCGGGTAGTTGATTATCCATGGTTGCCCCGCAACCTGTTGGTAAGGGGGATCATAGCTCCATTCCGTTCGGGTACTTCTGCTAAATTATACAAGCAGTTATGGACACCAGAGGGCTCACCATTGAAGATTTATGGAGAAAATGTAGCTGCGGGTGTTCAGGACGATTTGGGAGAGGATTTTGTAGTAGAGTTGGCTATGCGTTACCAAAGCCCCTCCATTCCATCTGCCCTCAAAAAATTAATGGACCAGCAGGTTTCCGAAATTATTGTTTTTCCTATGTTCCCACAGTATGCTTCGGCTACTACAGGCTCTATTCACGACGAAGTTATGCGCCTGTTGCGCAAGCAGCAGATCATCCCGGATGTCAAGATGATCAATTCTTATTACGATAATGAAACGGTTATTGAGATCATTGTAGACAATGCCCGGAAATTTGATCTGAATGCCTACGACCATATCATTTTCAGTTACCACGGTGTGCCCCAACGGCAATTGAGAAAAGGCGATAGTGGGGTAGGGCATTGTCTGCAAAACGAAAATTGTTGTCAGTCGATCAGCACGCGTAACCAGTTTTGTTATTCTGCCCAGTGTTTCGCTACCACCCGTCAGATCGTGGAGCAACTTGGGCTGCAAGCTGATCAATACACCACATCTTTTCAATCCAGACTTGGACCAGAAAAATGGGCGCAACCCTATACCAGTACCGTATTAGAAGAATTGGCGGAAAAAGGGGCCAAAAAGATCCTGGTCTTCAGCCCGGCTTTTGTAGCTGATTGTCTGGAAACCATAATCGAGATCGGTGTGGAGTACCAGGAAGAGTTCGAAGAAATGGGAGGAGAAAAAGTGGACCTGGTGCCCAGTTTGAATGAGGACCCTCGCTGGATAAAGGCGATAGCCAATATGGTTAGGGCCTACGCAGGTAAACTGAAGTCAACGGAGCCAGTTTCGGGTTGATCTACTTTCAATTCATTATTTTCAGGCTGCAAATGGCTAAAAAGTAAAAGGTTATGGTTAGTATCATCATGGGCTCTGACTCTGATTTGCCAGTCATGCGGCAGGCCGCTGAAATCCTCGAACAATTCGAAATCCCTTTCGAACTTACCATTGTTTCTGCACACCGTACCCCTGAACGGCTGTTTACATTCAGTAAGCAGGCCCACGAACGCGGAATCAGGGTGGTGATAGCCGGAGCAGGGGGAGCGGCTCACCTTCCGGGGATGGTGGCTTCTCTTTCTCCCTTACCTGTAATTGGGGTGCCGATAAAATCTTCAAACTCATTTGACGGCTGGGACTCTATGCTCTCTATTCTTCAAATGCCCAATGGTGTTCCCGTTGCTACCGTAGCCCTCAATGCTGCAAAAAACGCCGGACTGCTTGCCGTACAGATCCTTTCTACAGACAAACCTGTCCTAATTGAAAAAATGCAGGCCTATAAGAAAGAACTGGCAGACGGCGTACGACTGAAATATGAACAGTTGGAAGCCAAGGGATATAAGGATTATTAGGTTACCGAATAGATTTACGGGGATATAGGCAAGTTTTGACCCCCTTTAACCAACATTATACCCAACAAAAACAAGGGAGGCGGGAACTTTTTCAGGGGGAATACGGGTTTATATTTCATGCTTGGCAATCTTTAGTTTGTCAGTAGGCTGTTAAGTTCGCATTAATTTTGCTTTAAATTATTCTTACAGGGTTTGGTTTTTTTAAAGTATTGGTAATTTTAAAGCTACAGAGCCAATACTATTTCAACCTCCAGGCTCTGCACCAGGCAAGGGAAGGCGAAACCGTTCAGGATTATTTTATCCGAATGTTTTTAAATCCATAACCATTATGAAATGGCGTCGACTGGATGGTCGCTCTATTAATCTTCCTATCGCAGAAGCTGTGGAGCAAGCCATTGTGTGGGAAAAAGCACAGGGACACAAGCTCAAGGTCTGTATCGGTACCGATTCTCAAGTACGTGGAAAGGTCATTGAGTTTGCAACAGTAATCGTTTTTCTTCGGGAAAAGAAAGGCGGTTTTATGTTCATTCACAACAGCAAGACTACCAAAACAATGGGGCTTCGGGAACGAATGATATCTGAAGTAGCCAAATCTGTTGAGGTGGCCTACAGCCTTTGTGATATGTTGGACAGGAATGATGTAGCACTAGAAGTGCATGCCGACATTAATACCGACCCCCATTTTCAATCCAATCAGGCCCTTAAGGAGGCCATGGGGTACATACTCGGTATGGGCTTTGTTTTCAAGGCCAAGCCAGATGCCTTTGCTAGTTCGGCCTGCGCGGATAAAGTAGTTTAAACATGAGTCATCCCGAATTTTTTGGGATGATGAAAAAGAAAGGCCTTCTGTG
>CAYZMS010000042.1:0-24585 GCA_964479625.1 uncultured Saprospiraceae bacterium | reverse complement strand
AGAAGGCCTTTCTTTTTCATCATCCCAAAAAATTCGGGATGACTCATGTTTAGTTTGCAACCTTATTTTTAAACGGGCAACTAGGAGCCATACTGGTCCCGGTTGACCGTTTTTAGTCTTTAGTTTCCACCAAAGAGATTATCGTAACTGCTGGAACTTTCCCCAGCCTGCCGCTGCGGTCGCTCCTGGTTCAGGTCAAGGCTATCCAGCCCCTGCGTACCATCCATTAACATCAGGGAACTTTTCTTTTCCCATTCTTCCAGCATTTTCAGGCCTTGCTCTTCGAACATACCGTTCTGAAGGTCAATGGATTCCATAAAGTTGGCGGACATTTCCATGAATTGTTCCATTTCCCCTACTTTATTGGCCACATCATCGGCTATATTTTCCATGGCAGCATCGAACATAGCGCGTTTATCGGGATCCCCCTGTATCACGCTCATAGCGGATTTCATAGCAGAGTGGGAAGTCCGGATAGCTTTGCGCTCCTGTTCTTTCAGCTTCACCTGATCCTTGGTATCCTCCAATAATATCTCAGAGTTGTTGTGCATCCGGCTCAGGATCTTTTGTAAAACGTCCATTTTCGAAAGCAATTGTAAGTATTTATCATTGCTTTCCTTAAGGCGGGCTGCTTTTCGGGAGGCCAGCAGCATTTGCTGCTCCTTTCCGGCGTCACGTGCCGCCTGAGCAAGTTTCATATTGCTTTCGATCTCCTTGCTATTGTCATCTACAATAGTTTGTAATTTGCGCTGCTGACCGCGAATGGCTCCAATCTGTTCCCGCAATTTATTCAGGTTCTTTTCCAGGTCATCCACGTAGTTTTTCAAAATACCAATAGGGTCAATAGTGACGAAAAGCCCGGTGATCCAGCGCATAACACTTTTATACATATACCAAAAAAGATTCCGGGTCCGGCGATCCAGGATCATATAAAGCAAAACACCCAGCACCAGTAGTGCCAGAGTCAGATAAAGGGTATTGCTCACGATCGTGCCGATCAAGGCAGCATTACTAAGCAGGAGAAACCCCAGCCCGCCAACAATGGTGATCAGGAAGATGGCCCCGGTAATCCCTTCGGGACGTTTCCAAAAAGATTTGGGTCTTCCGGAGTCACTTGAAAAGTTTGCACTTGTAGCCATAGATCAATGGTTTTGGGGCAGTGAATAATTTTAGCGGCCCATTTTTTGCCGGGATTTATTGCACCACCGTATGTTCGGTTTCTAACCTTAGGTAAAGAACTGGTTCAAAGATAAAATTATTCAATGGCAAATGGAATTTTCTCAACGTACTAAAGGGCTTTAGACACCACTAAAACCTGCAATCTTTTCTGCTTTCGCAGGGATCACCTCCGTCCTATCTTATAAAAAGGTTTCGATATTCTCAATATCCCTATCAATGGCATTCAAAAGACTTTGCAGGGTAAACTCAAATCCATCTTTAGTAGATTCGATTTTTTCCATAGAAGTTCGAATGACATCGTCTGCTTTTTCTATAGTAGTCTCGGCTTTCTCGATTTTTTCCTCCAGCTGTTTAATTTTCGATTTGTACTCGTCTACCTGTTTTCGAAGTCGCTCCACTTCCTCCTGCTTACTATCTACCCGTTGTTTAACCTGTTTTTGCAGAGCTGCATCAAACTGCACCTTTTCATTGGCCAGCACTTTTTTATAGTGCTCCGCCGTCTGGATCAACCGTTCCTTTGTCAGGCCCAGGGTAGAAGCAGTTGCAAAAGCCGATTTATATATAACCGGCTCTTCCATGTTCAGTTCCGATAAGGCCTGCATGGATTGCCGAAATTCGATATAATCGAAACCGGGCAGGTTGCTTTTTTCTAGTGCCTGAATTAAAAATTTAATACTCTTTTCATCGAGCCCGTGATGATCGCCAAATAGGGATTTCAAACTTTTCTGCATATTGGATGGATAAGCGATGGTTTCTGGTATTGCATTTTTTCAAAGAACGGAAAAACCATACGAATGCGCCTATTATTTTCGATTTTACCATGGATTTCTGGGATTAAAAAGTCTATACTGCTTTAAAAACCGCCTATTCAACCGATTACTTTTATTTTACTTAAGCCATTTCCCAGTTGTTCTATGTGAATGCGAACAGCCAGGCGTTCCCTCAATTCATTACGATGAGAGATCAGCCCAATAGTTTTTCCACTTGCCTGCAGGTTTTCGAGGGCAGTCAGGGCAATATCCAATGACTGGTCGTCTAAGGTGCCAAATCCTTCGTCGATAAAGAGGGAATCAATGCGGGCCTTACTCCCTGCCAGGTCCGACAGGCCGAGGGAAAGGGCGAGACTGATCAGGAAGGTCTCCCCTCCCGAAAGGGATTGCATACTACGGCGGTTATCTGCCTGATAAGTATCGACTACATCCAGCCCAAGGTCTTCTCCTTTGGTCTTTTCAATGCGGTAACGGGGGTACAATTGTTTGAGGTGGTGGTTGGCCAGGGTGGTCAGACGGGCTAGAGTTAAGCCCTGGGCAAAGGTACGAAAGACCTTGCCGGAGGCAGAACCAATGAGCTCGTCCAGAGCGGCCCAACGATCCCGCTCCCTTTGCTGTTCGAGAAGTTGAACTCTTAAGTTGCCGGCTTTCCGGCTTTGTTCCTTGTTGGTTTCCAGTTGTTGTTGGAGGCGACCTATGCCTTGTTGAATCCCTTCAAATTCTTTACGCTGATCGGCAAGCCGGGTCTCTATCACAGAGCGTTCAGGTAGAGCGGTGATCCGCTTTTTCAGTTCGTTTGATGCTTTTTCAAGGTCCTGGCCCAGGCGCTGCAGCTCTACTTGTTTTCGGTTTAATGCGGTTTGTGTTTCCAGTAATTCCTTTCGTTCCGTTTCTTTTAAAAGGGCCGCGCTCAAAGCTTCCCTACCGGAAAACCCATATGGGCGAATAGCTCTTTCTAATTGTAATTCTTGCTGCTGCCGTTTTTCTTTCGTTTTTTGAATTTCATTTTGCAGTTTGTCCTGGGTTTCGGTTTCTCGTTTCAATGCCACTTCTACCGCTGCCGCCTGTCGGCGATTTTCATTCCAGCTTTCCTCCGCCTGTTTTAAGGAGTGGTTCAGTTTTCTTTCTTCCTCCAGGGGGTCGGCACTCCCAAAAAGGGATGTCCTTTCCTTTTTTAAACCTTCCAGGTTTTTTCCAAGGTCATGCTGCTCTTCTTCCTGTTCTTTCAATCGCTCTTGCTCCTGAGCGCCCATTTTCTGCAAATTGGATATCTGGCTCTTCAGATCCCCCCGACGGTTATTCAGCTCGACCAGTTGTTCTTTTTTTGTTTCGAATAAGGCAAATCCCTTCTCCAGTTCTTTTGGGAGATCGGGATGAGATTCCCGGACCCCAAGGGCTTTCAGTTCAGGTAGGAGCAGGTCACCCAAGGATTGCTTTTCCGCCAGGTTCTCTTCCAGTTGGGTTCGCATTTGTTGTAGGCCATCCCTACGCTTTTCATACTCAAACCGGGCCTCCGATACCCTTTCTTTTTCCTGTTGAAGGTCTTGTTGAATAGCACTTATTTTATTTTCCAAAACCTTAAGGCTGGCGAATTGTCCTTCCAGTTCCTTGACTTGTTGTTGGTTGGCATCCCATTGTTTGGTCAAGGCCCTGGATGTTAGACCATCAACTAAATGGGTAGCGTTCAGCTGCCGGATCTTTTGTTCATTGAGTTTTACCTGAGCTTCCTTTTCCTTCAACACGGTTTGCAAGTCATTCCATTCCTTTTCCAATTTACTTTCCTCAAAAAGAGCCTCCCTAAATGCTTTATTCCTTTTTTCAAGATGAGCCTTGGCCTCTTCAAGGTCTTTTTTCGCTTGTTCCTCAAAAGTCGGTATCGATTGATGTCGAAAGGGATGCTCTTTGGATAAACACAATGGGCAAGGCTCGCCCTCCTTCAATTCTGCCCGAGCACCGGCATAGCCTGCAATAGCTTTTTGTTGCTCCCATATTTGCTTTCGAACTTGCAGGCGATCCTCCGCTTCTTCACAGGCGTCCATTCCATTGAGAACGGCAAGGAGCTGTCGTTCTCTTTTTCGATCCTGTTCTTCCATTCTCGAATGCAGCTCGTGGATTGTTTTGCTAAGGGTTTCCTCGTCCCCGATCAACTCTACCGCTCTGCTCAAATCCCGGTTTTCCTGCCGCAATTGATCCAGCCGCGCTTGAAGCCGTTCGCGCGCCAGGGAGATTTCTGAAGTTTGAGTAAGGGTCGCCAGCTCTTTCCTCGAACGATCAAGTTGTACTTCAGCCATTTGAAGGGCGGCCTGGCTTTTCTTCAACTTAGTAGCCTGCTCATTCAACTGCCTCTCCTGTTGTTCTATATCCTGTTGCAGTCGGGAGTAATTGTTCTTTAGGCGTAGCCATTGCTCACTTTGGCTCAATATGGTTGCTTGTCGGGCACGTCGACCTTTCCAGGCATTCTTATCTTTTAGCCAGCTCTCTTTATCCTCGATCATTTTTGCCAGTTGCCCCTTTTCTTGCTCCAGTTGATGGATCTGGCTTTCTACTTTAGCCAGGCTGGCCTTTATACGTTCTGCCTTGAGCTGAGCTGCCCGCCAGGCTGGCTCCTGAGCATTTATCTGTGCATCCAGTGCTTTGACTTTTTCGAAAATCCCCTGTTGATCAACTTTTTCTTGTTGCAACTCCTTTATGCGGTTTTGGCCTTGGAGCAATAATTCCTGAAGCTCCTCCCATTTTACGATCAAAGACTGCAAGTGCTTTTGCCCATACTGCATCTCGTCTTCCAGTTGGACTTGTTGTTCTTCCAGTTGCTTTAAGCTAAAAATTTCAGCCTGGAAAGGCAGAGCAGCCTCATGCGCCCTGAGTCGGTCGGATTGAACCTGGAAGGCCTCCAAGGCCGCTTTTAATTGATCTTCTTCTTTTTGGTGCAGCTCCAGCTGTTCCTGGTTTTTTTCAGCTTGTTGAAAAAGCTGCAATTGCTTTTCAAGTCGATTTCCATCCTCCAGAATAGCCTCGGCTGTTTTTTCCAACTCCCGTAATTTACTTACCAGTTCTTTTTCTACCTCCGGGCTCAGCAGTTCCACCTGACCGAGCTGGAGTTGCATTTGTGCCAGTTTATCTTTTTCCAGCTTATGGCGCTCGAAAGCTGCTTTCGACAAGTCTGAATAGATCTCGGTGCCGGTTATTGATTCCAGTAACTCGCTGCGTTCGCCTTCTTTAGCCTGCAAAAAAGCCGAGAACTCCCCCTGTGCCAAGAGCACAGAACGGGTAAACCGGGAATAATCCAAACCGGTAATGGTTTCCACCATGGCGTTGACGTCCTTAGCCCCTTCTGCAATAATGAGGAATTCTCCTTTGGCAGGATCTAGTTTGGAAAGGCTTCGATTAGATGGTTGGATCTTACCTCTTGGATTATTGTGTGCCCGACGAGCCTTCCAGCTGGAACGGTAGTGCGTCCCCTGGTGTTCGAATTCCAATTCAGCAAGTGCTTCCCCCGTGTTGTAAGTCATGATCCGGTCTTCGACCTGTCGATTCCCAAGCCGGGGGGTCAATCCAAATAACGCAAGGGTGATGGCATCCAGTAAGGTGGATTTTCCGGCACCAGTTGCCCCAGTAATGCCGAACAGACCGGTATAGGAAAAAGGAGCATCGGTAAAATCCAATTCCATCGGTTTATCATACCGAAGAGAATTGAGGTTCTGTATGCGAAGCAAATTGATCTTCATTCTTCATTCCGTTCGTGCATCCAGGCCTGGAGTTCCTGAAAAGTTTGTAACAACTCTTCCTGCTCCTCAGGTGGACGGCCAAATTGCTGGCAGCGTTTAAGGAAGACTTCCTCCGGGCTTAATTCGTTAAGGCTCCGCAGTTCGGTTTCTTTCTCCCCCAACCCCTGGGTAGTTTGGAGGATTCGTATTCTTAATATCTGAACGTTTTCGTCCTCCGCCATTTCTAACAATTTTTCTTCCAGACCAGGTTGCCATTGGTCAACCTCCAGTACTAACTCCACCCAGGAAGCAAGGGCCCGGGGCTTCAATTTGAAGCGTTCCAGTTTTTCCCGGACAATTTCCGGGCTGCCCTGTATGGTTTTTAGCCGACGGAATACCGGACAGGCCATAAATTTAATCCCGGGTGGGGACTTTCCATCAAGATCTACCAGATAGACTCCTTTATCATCCTTGGTTTCACTAAAGCTCAGTGGAATAAGAGAACCGGAATACCGTATGTTTTCCCTACCGCCCACCGCCTGAGCCCGGTGAATATGCCCGAGAGCTACGTAGTCAAAAATTTCGGGAAAGGATGCTGCGGAAATATTTTCAATATTGCCCAGGTAAATATTATCCTGCTTATCGGATGCCTGTGCTCCGGTTGCGTAAAGATGACCGGTGGTCAGGAGGGGCACTTTCTCTTTTTGGTATTTTTCCAGCAGGTAGCCCATTTTAGCATAATGGTCCGCCATGGCCTGCTGCACCCTCAGCACCCGGTCGAAACCAGACTCTCCCGCCCGACTGTAGTGCAGATCCCTTTCCCTGAGGAAAGGGACAGCTGCCACCACAGCTTCCAGGCGGTCCTCGGGATCTTTCCATTCCAGGATTGCCTCCTCTCTTAATTCCGGGCTGGCACCGAAAACCTGAATATTTAATGCCCTTAAAAGGTCCCCACTGGCTTCCAGCATACTTGGAGAGTCATGGTTTCCTCCGATGATCAACACATGGCGGCATTTTGTTCTGCTCAGACCTACCAGAAAATTATAGTATAACCTTCTGGCACTATTGGGCGGGGTACCCGTATCAAAAATATCTCCAGCTACGATCAATCCTTCTACCGATTCTTCCCTGATCAGTTCCAGGAGCCAATCCAGGGCCGATTCGTGTTCCTTACCTCGGTCGCGCCCTAAAAAGGATTGGCCCAGATGCCAGTCGGAAGTATGGAGTAAACGCATATATCAAAACCGCTTGTAGGTGAACCCAAAAGGGCATAAACCGAAAGATAAGCATGTCCGGACGCATTATCATGAGCGTGTATGAAAAACCAGTTGGGATTTGGGTAGGATCGCCTTACAGTTCCATCCTATGCTTGACAAAAATCCAGTGCTCTGCGTTCCGACCAGGGCCGGTCCCAAATGGTTTCTGTAAACCCAACGTGCCCACCGGTGCTTGGGGCCTCCAGTTCGAAAAAAGGATGTTTCCGGGCTAGTTCCGCTGGAAAACAGGCCGGAGCGAGAATGGGATCGTTCCAGGCATTAACCAATAAAGCAGGAATCTTTATCCCCTCCAGATAGTTATTACAGGAAGCATTTTCATAAAAAGCATCTGCAGAGGAAAATCCATTTATTCGAATAGAAAAATGTTCGTCAAAGTCCTTCCACTCCCTAACTTCTTCCAGTTTGGAAAGGTCCAAAACGCCCGGGAATTGCCTGGCTTTATACTGCACCTTTCTAAGCAGTTGTTTGAAGAAGCGTCGTTTGTAAAAACGATTTGCAGGCTCTTCCAGCCGCTGTACACTAGAGGCCAGGTCACATGGTGTCGAAAAAGCAACGGCCCGGTCGATCGGCCCAGGAAGCTCTTTTCCTTTGACACCCAGGTATTTTAAGGTGATACTCCCTCCCATACTAAAACCGATCAAAGCCGCCCTTTGGTAGGAATGGTTCCGAAAAGCATGTTCCAATACCTCGCTAACGTCACGGATCTCCCCATGATGGTAAAGGCGTAGTTTGCGATTCATCTCTCCACTGCAGGAACGACAGTTCCAGGCCAACACATCCCAGCCATTTGTATGGAAGTAGTGGGCCATACCGCGCATGTACAAACGGGACGAATTACCCTCCAGGCCATGGGACAAAACCAGTAGTCTCGGGTAGGCCCTCGTCCACCAGTCTAAATCAACAAAATCTCCGTCACTAAGGGTCAGGCGTTCCCGCTGCCAGGGGGTGGGCGGCATTCGACGAACAGTAGAAGGAAGAATGGTTTGGAGGTGCCCATTGGGCTGGTACCAGGGCGCTCCCCGGTAAGAGGAGGGATCAACAAGCGGCATAATAAGAAAACTTAATCCACAACATGGGCCTTAAACCCAGCCTGCTTTGGAACTATCGCAACATGGTAAGGCCCCTCCGCGATGACATAGTACTGCAGGCCAGGTCGATAATTAATTTGAGCACCCCAGATCTGATCGCCCGCAGCCTCATCTCCGTTAAGGCCATTGTCTTCCATTCGAATCCGATGATAAACCAGGCTGGAAGGTTCGGAGTAACACAACCACAACTGGTCTGCTCCCGAGGCTTGAGCGGTTATAGTGACCTTTTCAATATTGTGTCGATGTCGGACCTCGGATAAGCTTGGTTTTTCCTTGTTGGCCAGGGGATGACTGAGCAGGTACGCTTCCCTGGCGTCCATAAGCTGAAGCAAACCGATAATGGGGGTCCCGTCGGCGTCTACTGTTTGCTCCAGGTTTGCCCGGAATGCCTCAACGGAATAAAAACGATTGGTATCTTTCTCAACTAGAGGCGAAGCCAGTGCCTGCAACTCCATTACTCTCTCCTTGAATTTCCCACTCACAAAATGGTCTTCCAGGATGGTATAAAGGTGATGAAGATACACCTTTCGAAACAGATCATTCGAAAGCAATTGGGTAATCAGAGGGCGCTTAGGGTTCTGGTTTTTATAATGGATAAACATGCTGAGTTCGGCCAGGTCCGTGGTGGAAAGTATCGTATTACCCTCCAGAATGGTAAAGCCTCCAAAAGCAAGGTTCATATCCCAGATAATAGGATGGAACAGCTTTTCCTGATCGCGGTACAGGTAATAATTGTGGCAAAAAGCACCTAGGTAACTATCCAGGTTAACGATCAGATTATCGAAAGCCAGCATCCACAAAGCCTGGTCGACATTCAATACTTCTTCAATTCGCTCCGGCTCTTCATTTAAGATCCTGGCCAACCGAATGAGGTCCGTCCATCCTTCTTCACTTTTCATTTCATACAAGCCGGCATAACAGGCCGAATCTTCCCCAAGGTATTGCAGGGAAGCCTTATCCCCCATAGGACAATCAGCCGGCGTCTTGAACCCCCAAACAGGGTCGCATTTAAAAAAGGGGCCTTTATGTTCATCGAAATGCTCACCCAGTAAGGGGTCATCCACCGATTGTACACTAGTGTATAAGCCCATCAGGGTGTCATTGACGAATACTTGAGCCAGGTTCGCCCGGGAGGCCGGCATGTATTCTCTGGCAATCTCATAGGCCAGCACTTCCCTCATAAAGGAAGGATCCCGGAATCCATTGCTCAACTTTAGTTTGGAGTAGCCCCCGGGAAGTGCAGCAGACTTATCTGTGTGATCGATCTTTATATTGAAAGGGAGCTTTTTTTCCCCTTTGCGACTGACGTTATGATAAGAACTGTTTCCCTTATACCGTACCCCCACGCCATTGAATTCTAGCCCATCGACGACCAGATTTGCTTCTATCCGATCCTCCTCCTCATTTTCTTTGAGTGCGGCCAAGGTCTTCTCCCAATCAGGCTGCTCGAAATACAAGCGGATCTCTGCTATCCGGCCAGGGTCGAAGAAATCCTGAGCATTTACAGCACTCAGACACCAAATCACCGCGAAACCTAGAAAAACCCACCGATTCATGGATCTTAATTAAGCTCAGTCAAACTCACTATTCTTCTTTTTTGCATATATCGATCGGGGTAATACCCGGTCATCTTCACATTTTCTGCCTGTATATAATATTCGATAGTATCCTGGCCTTTACCGGGCTCCATTTTGACACCAAAAATATTGTCATTTGCTTTTTCATCGAAATGCTCCCCGTCGTCAAACATGGGCCTTACCGAAAATTCTGCTTTGGGGTCAAAGCGGTAATACAATACCAATCGTTGGGCGAATTCATCGGTAGTTGCCTGAATTTGAAAGTCCTGGATTTGTTCGGAAGAAAAGCGCTCCCGCCTTTTTTCAACCACATTATCGATCCTTGGAGGCAGATAGATGAGTTCCTCGTGCTTTTTAAGAAAATCCGTACGTGCTTCCATGAAATCCACTATGCCAGGAACCTTTATTACGGACCCAATGGTAGCTACTAAACTGCGGTCGAAGTCATTTATGGAATAATAACTGCGATCATCCTGCTGAAAATCCTCCCGGATCAATTCCTGTAGTTGCCGTGCCCGTTGTTCATAATAACCCGATTTAAATATTTCATCAAGGATCTGCCGGCAATGTGCCCGGTAAACTTTGACGTAGAATGTATTCGAAAGTAAGCTACTCACAAGTGGGCGTCCCGAATCAGAAGCATAGAGCATGGGGTCCAGGGTTTCCAGTTGGCCAATGCTCAGGTCTGACCCACTACCCAGGTTTTTGAAGGTTCCAAAAATCAGATTTAAGTCGGCCACCATCGGAACAAAACGCCCCTCGGCATCCTGATAGAGGTAATAATTGGCACTTTGCATTCCCAGATAGCTGGATAAATTGGCAGTAATATTATTGAAAGCCAGGTACCATAAGACATTATCTACATGCAGTATGTTTTCTATTTCTGACTGGGAGGCGTTTAGTATCCGGGTAAGCTCCACCAAAGGATCGTAGCTATCTCCTCGGATTAACAAAAAGTCATCGCTCAGACATGTTTGCCGGGTCTCCCGGACCAGGCTGGCGAAGCCTGACTGGCTGCAACCTTCAGGCGTATCCCGGTCCCGGTCGGAACGGCTTTGATACAAGGAACCCGTCTGGTCATTAAAGTAGCGTTGAAGGTAGACGTCGCCGACAGGCTCAATATTGACCATTAGGCCGTAAAGTCGATTATTGATAGAAACGCGGGCGTAATTGGCAAAAGGAGTGGGCATGAACTGCCGGGCAATTTCATACCCAAGCACTTCGCGGACCATACTTGGATCACGCAACCCTGCGGAGAGGTTCAGGCTTTTGTAGCCTTCAAAATGCTGATCGGGATCACTGTGGTCCAGTTTAATGAAAAGGCTGTTGCGCTCGCTTCCCGGATCAAAGGAGTGGGCATCCCGAATACGCACGCCGACCCCCTCCAGCCGCTTTCCCTGGATCAACAGATCTCCGGTTAATAGTTCATCTCCATTATAGCGAAGGGAATCCAGCAAATAGGGCCAGTTCTCTTCCTCGAATTCGATCTTGAAGTCCTGTATTTTATTGATCTGGAATAATCTACTGGTATCGGATTGAGCAGATCCAATAAAGGTTGCGAATAGTGTTAGAAGAACAGTAGGAAGCGAAAATTTCATGCCTTTCTTGAAGTCTAAGGTAAGGAATTAGCTCAAACTTATTTCTTTCCGGCAAGAACTGCATTTTAATGGGCAAGAAAAAAATTTAAGCAAGTGTTAAGATTAGAGGATCTCTATTACAATGATAAAAAAATATTTCGAAAGGATGACCGTACTATGGCGGTCGTATTTCTACCAAATCCATCTATTGACCTACAAACCAATTCCTTACGAAACGACAAAAAGCAGAGATGATTATGATCTTTTCCCTACACTTCATTTTTTGATCATCCCGCCTGTTCTCCAAGGGCCAGTTGAATAACGGCCCGGATATTCGAATAGATTGGACTTTCCTGCTCCAGAAACGCCCGGGCATCCTGCCAACGTGCGATCTCAATATCCTCTTCCGCCTGTGGTCGGAGCAGTTCGGCAGTCGGTGCTTCCATTCGAAACCAGGAAGTTCGTTTAAGTACTCTTCCATTTGGCACCCGGTAAGTGTGGAAGGTATCCGCAATAAAAGGTCCCAAACGGACTTCTGACAATCCGGTTTCCTCTTTCACTTCCCTGACAGCAGTGGATTCGATCGTTTCCCCTACATCCTGCTTTCCCTTGGGTAAATCCCAGAATCCCCTCCGGAATAATACCAGTAATTCATTTTCCGGATTAAATACCAAACCTCCACCGGCGTGAATCAGTTTGAAATGTGCCATAAAGGCTGCCTGAAGGGCTTCAAAATCATCTGAATACAGGACAACTTTACGAAAGCGTCTTGATTTTTCAAGACTATCGACATAGTTAAATAGGGTTGGCGGCTTGCCGGTATAGCGAGCAACCAATATATCCCTAGTGGCTTCGGGAAGTTCGGGATGTTTTCGACTATCCCATAGGATCAAAGGGGTTTCGTTTACGTAGATTTTCATACATTTGCCAATCACGATTTATCAAAGTTAAAGCAGAGTGCATGGGCGTCGCGGCTACCATTGCAGAAGAACTCTTACAAATAAAAGCAATAAAGCTGAGTCCGCAAAAGCCCTTTACCTGGGCATCTGGACTAAAGTCACCTATCTACTGTGACAACCGCACGATACTATCCTATCCGGAAGTGCGTTCGAAGGTCATACAGCATTTTAAGGATGCCTCTGAAGCATTCCGCCCTTTTAATTGCATTGGCGGGGTAGCCACAGCGGGAATACCTCATGGTGCATTACTGGCCGATCGACTGGGCTTGCCTTTCATTTATGTGCGATCCAGCCCTAAAGAACACGGGCGGCAAAATCAAATTGAGGGCGTATTACCAGAAAAAGCCCGTGTTTTACTGGTGGAGGATCTGATCTCCACTGGTGGTAGCAGTTTGAAAGCGGTGCAGGCAGTGCGCGAATCCGGTGCTGAGGTGGCTGGCGTTTTGGCTATTTTTACTTATGGTTTTTCGGAAGCAACCACTGCCTTCAACCAGGCAAATTGCCTTTTTTCTACCTTGAGCAACTATCCTACCTTACTTGAACGAGCCATTAGCCTGAAGTATATCTCAAATTCAGACCGGGCTACCCTTGAAGCATGGCGCCGATCGCCTCGCGATTGGAAGGCCGAAAACTTTTAAAACTTAACAAGATCTATGGCAGTCATCACTCCTGATTCTGAATCATTTCTGTTCCAGTACCTCAATAATGCCTCTCCAACTGGATATGAATCTTCCGGCCAGCAACTTTGGCTGGAATACCTGAAGCCCCACCTGGATGAGTGGCAGCTCGACAATTATGGCACCGCTTATGGGGTCATTAACCCCGGTAAGGATTTCAAGGTAGTTATAGAAGCACATGCCGATGAAATTTCCTGGTTTGTCCACTATATCACGGATGACGGTTTCTTGCATATTATTCGCAATGGTGGGTCCGATCACCAGATCGCCCCTTCCAAGCGCGTAAATATTCATACCGGACAGGGCATAGTAAAGGGGGTGTTTGGTTGGCCCGCGATTCACACCCGCCACGGGGAAGATGCAAAACTGGTTCCCAAACTAGATAACTTATTTATCGATGTGGGTGCCCGGGATAAAAAGGAAGTTGAGGCAATGGGTATACACGTGGGAAGTGTGGCGACCTTCGTAGATGAATCCATGTTGTTGAATGACCGGTACTATGTCGGAAGAGCTTTGGATAACCGTATGGGTGGGTTTTGTATTGCGGAAGTAGCCCGGCTGATCCGAAAGGAAAAGTTGGATCTCCCCTTCTCCCTTTATATTGTAAATGCGGTACAGGAAGAAGTGGGATTACGGGGGGCGGAAATGATCGCCCGAACCATCAAGCCCGATGTAGCTATTGTTACGGACGTAACCCACGATACACACACTCCTCTTATCAGCAAGAAAAAACACGGAGATGTGAAAGGAGGTAAAGGGCCTACAGTTACCTATGCACCTGCTGTCCATAATAAATTGCTACAGCTCATCATTCAAACCGCTCAGGAAAAGGGGATTCCATTCCAAAGGGAAGCCGCCTCCCGCCGCACTGGTACGGATACCGACGCATTTGCCTATTCGAACCAGGGGGTACCCTCTGCTCTTATTTCCCTCCCCTTGCGGTATATGCATACGACGGTAGAAATGGCTCACAAGGATGATGTGGAAAATGTTATCCGGCTCATCTTTGAAGTGCTTCAGGTGATCGAATACCAACACGACTTCAAGTACTTTAAGGTATAAGAAGCCCTTCATTTTAGTGTGGCCATCTGCAAGCTGCTTTGTAGCTTTGAACTGCACTAATTATTGGCCGGCTTGAAGTCTTTGTATGCACCTTTCTTGTACTGGAACATCTGGATCGGCATCGCCGCTTTCGGCCTAAGCCTTCAAGCCAGTTTTCTATTTACGGGTATCTGGCGGCCAAAAGCAATCCACCTTCTGATCGGTTGCGGTGCCATACTGGTTTACAATCTGCATCGGCTTCAGGCCTTGCATATGGCAAGGGCAATTGAGCAAGACGATCGCTTCATCAAGCTCAGGCAGTGGAAAGGGGGCATGTACTTTAGTGCAATAATTGCACTGACCGTTTGCCTGGCAAGTCTGAACTGGTTCTCCTACCGTCAATTGGCCGGTATGCTCCTTCCAATCGGTCTGGCCCTGGCGTATTCCCTTCCCCTTTTCCGGGGTCGGCGTTTACGCGATATTCACTACATCAAGGTTTTTTTAGTGGGAGCCGTCTGGGGCTGGGTCACGGTCGTCTGGCCTTTAAAGTTCGGGGGCTACCCCCTCGACAACAAAGTTGCTTGGATGCTTCTGGAAAGGAGCCTTTTTATTTTTGCATTTTCCCTGCCCTTTGACCTCCGAGATCTCGAAATGGACCGACAACAAGGGGTACAGACGTTGGCGCATCACCTGGGGCTTACCGGAATACGCAGAATGGCAACGGCTGCAGCCCTTGGCATGATACCTTGTATCTATGCCAATTTCACACTAGGAGTTTATTCGGAGATCCAGGTGGCTGTTCTTTCCTTTACTGTTTTGATGACCTGCTTATTGATCTGGGGGAGCCGGGCCGATCGTCCGGATTATTATTATACGGGTTTTATGGATGGGCTGATGATCCTGCAAACTACTTTAATCTGGTTGGCATCCCTTATTACTAGTTGAGAATTTCTTCAATGGCTCTTTCGATCACATTATCCCTGCCTTGCTGCGATAGTTCAGGGTCCAGGGTAACCGGAATATCGACAGGGACCCCATCCTCAAAATTTTCTCCGTCCGGACTAAGGGTCTGGGAAACAGAAAACCGATAAGTCCAGCCATTTGGCAGTTGCCCTCCATTTGGGATACCCAACCCACCGCCTGTAGTGTCTCCAAGCAGTTGTATATTTGGAAAAGCTTTGGTTGCCAAAGCAAAAAAAGAAGTGGCACTATAAGAGCCCCGATCGACGAGAACCATAACTGGCTTTCCTATATAATTAAATTCATCCTCGGGGTCTGAGTAAGCCTCCTGATTCGATTCAAAATCATTGGGGCCCGGCCCTGACTTCAACCGGGAGCGGTAAAGCAGTTTTCGTTCGTCAGCCAGACGATTGATAAGGGTAAATACATTATCAATGGACCCACCTCCATTTTGTCGAAGATCCAGGATCAAACCCTCTGTATTCGAATAGCGGAACAGCGCAAATGCCAGATCAAATTCATCAATAAACCCGGAAAAGGAACTATACCGGATATACCCTATTCTTCCTTCGGCCAGAGCCGTATGTTGTAAGGGCCCGGTGGTATAGTGATCGGAGCCAAGAATAAATTCCTGGACCACCCGTTCATTAATATTTTCCGGCCCCAAAAATTGAATATTAAACCGGGATACATTGAAAGCAGCAATTAAATTAACGTGCCCGTCCCGCAGTTCATTAAGCATTGCCCACATGACATTAAAAAGGGAATCCTGAGTAATGTTATCGTTGACCTGTGGGCGATACTCCTGATAGACGGCTTCCCAATCAATTCCCTTATATTCGAAAAAGGCATACTTATCCCGGCATTCTTCCCAGAGATAATCAAAAGAAGCCGTATTGGAATCGGGCAACTCATCGTCGAATACAAGATCATCGCAGTTCTCCACTAATAACAGGCTGAACAGGAGCACCAATCCAAAGGAATACTTAAGCCGAATCATTGGGCGGAACGTCTTTTAAACCCGATGGACTTCTTGCTGAATACAAGGTCCTCCTGGTTCATTTTGAAGGAAACGACGTCCTCCATGGTGATCATATTTGGGTCTTTGGTTGCTCTATCGCTCTCTTCAAGTGCCGCAAGGCGGAGGTTTTGATTTTTGATGGCCTCCAGAACGATATTTCGAACAGTTCTGGCATTTCCGAAATACTTATCCCGGTATTCATAAATGAATGCCAGGTATTCAGCCAGGTATTTTCCTGCTTTGGGGCTTATTCGCATCCGTTTTTCCTCCAACATCATAGTTGCAATGCGGTACAACTCTTCCGGGCTGTAATCATCAAACTTCAGGACCTTATCGAAACGACTGCTTAAACCGGGATTTGCCTTGAGGAAGGCTTCCATATTCTCAGGATATCCGGCCACAAAAACGAAGAATGCCCCCCGTTCGTCTTCCATGCGCTTAAGCAAGGTCTGAACAGCCTCATCTCCAAAATCTCCCTGCCCTGCAGCTGGTCGGGAAGTTAAGGCATACGCTTCATCTATAAACAGCACCCCGCCTTTGGATTCGTCAATTTTCTCGGCTGTCTTTATAGCCGTTTGTCCGACATAACCCGCTACTAAGCCCTGTCGGTCCGTTTCGACCATATGCCCTCGTTCCAGCATCCCAAGGGATTTGTAAATCTTGGTCAATATCCTGGCAACCGTCGTTTTTCCGGTTCCGGGGTTACCTACAAAAACCGTGTGCAGAAAAAAGCTGTTCAGGACATCTTTTCCTGTTTCCCTGTAGAAGCGCACCAGGCGGACCATTTCGTTTATCTGGGTCTTGATATTCTCCATACCGATCAGCTGGTTTAATTCTTCCAGCGACTGGCTCAACAGGGCTTCATCCACCGGTATATTTGGCAGCTCCCGTTTATCTTTACCATCAAGGCTGACCACGTCTTTCCGTTCGATCACTTCCAGGGTTGACCGTTCCAGGCTTCTGGGGTCATCCATCTGCATGATGCGCAGTCCGAGATTAATTTTTGCTTTTTCAACCAGGTCAAAAACGAAGCGGGCATTTCCAAAGGATCGGTCTCGTTTTCGGAAAGCATCCAGGATCAATTCATCAAAGCGGGCAGCCGCCTCCGTAGTAGGGCGAACTCCCATTTGGCTACAAGCATAGCGGGCGATGGCCGACAATTCCTGTGGTAAGTAGTCTCGAAATTTAAAGAAATGCTTGAAACGGGATTTCAGGCCCGGGTTGGAATCCAGAAATTGTTTCATTTCCTTGGGATAACCCGCCACGATAACGGCAAGATCTCCAGGGCCATTGGACATTTCCTTGACCAAAATCTCGATCACCTCCCGCCCGAAGTCTTTGGTATCATCCGTCGAGCGGGCCAGTGCGTAGGCCTCATCGATAAATAAAACCCCTCCCCGGGCCTTTTCAATGGCTTCTTTCACCTTGGGGGCGGTTTGCCCAATATATTCGCCCACCAGGTCTACGCGATCCACCTCATGAACATGGCCTTTCGAAAGTAGCCCCATTTTTTGGTACAATTGTCCCATCATACCGGCCACTGTGGTCTTCCCGGTGCCCGGATTACCGATGAAGACGGAGTGGACATTGATACTGTCCTGTTCATTAAATCCCTTCTCCTTTCGAATTTGCAGAAATTTAATATAGGCAGCATGATCCCTGACCCGCCCTTTGATCTCGTGCAAGCCGATCAGTTTTTCGAGGTTTTCCAGTACCTCTTCGAAGGTACGCCCGTCAGGTTTCCCCGGGCTTAGCACAATAGGGGCCTGCCGTTCGGGTAAAAGTACAGGGGCAATACCCTCTTCAAAGCCATCACCAACCTCGAAAGGTACGACAGCCAAAAGGCGATCCATGAATACGATCTCAGCGGTATATTGGTGCTTTCGCCAGGAACCTTTCACATTGGACCCCCAGCCGGCAGTGATCTTGATAAGGTCATCCCGCTTTTCAACCCGGTGCAGGCGAATGACCTGCCCTTTGAGTTCCCGGGCATTATTGTAAAACTTGGTAAACAACTCACACTGCCAGGCTTTCGTTTGATGAAGGTTGCGCAGCACGATCTCCACGTAGATGTAGCGGGTTTCCTCCTGGCTAAACCCCTTGTAGTAGAGGCGATCGTCTTCATTGACATCGTCATACGGCCCTTCATAAAGCTGCAGGGAATGGATCTCGAGGTAGGGGTTTTCTCCAGATAGGCTATCCTTTGAGGCATCTTCGATATAAAAGTACTTCGTCCCCACCTTTTCTCCTTCCACCCAGGCTTCCCAATAGTAAGCGCCCTTTTTCCAAAAGGACCCTTCCGACTTATTTCCCCAACCTTCCCGTATATGTACGACATTATCGTACTTGCTCACCTTTTTTCGAAGGGGAAGGTAGCAGATCTCCCGGCGCCCCTTTTTCAAAGCAAAACATTTTAGCTCTACCTCGATCTCCCAATCCTCCAGATCGAAAAGCTTATTGTAAAAAGACAACTCAGCATAGATGTAGGTAATCTTATGCCTGTCGAATACCTGGCGATACTTCTTTTTGTTATCCGCCAGCCATTCGGTAGAGGCGTATACCCTCAGTTCCTTGAACTTGTAAGGCTTGGTCCCTTCTTGAATCAATTCTGCGTCCATGCTTATTTTTTAGTCGGACCACTAATATTACACTTTTCGAGCAAAAAATAAAGTCAAAAAATCAGCTTAGATTAGAGCTGGCAAAGATAATTTAATCGAACCCATTACCCATTGTGCGGGATGGGGAACAAGTGCCTTTTTAATGAAAGTTTATTCTTCTGAACAAATTAAGGCATGGGATGCGTATACTATTTCCCAAAAGTCTATTTCTTCTTCAGACTTAATGGAACAGGCAGCACAGGCTTTTGTTGATTGGTTCACCCGTATGTACCAGGACACCCTGCGTCCTGTTGTAGTATTCGCTGGCCCAGGGAATAACGGAGGCGACGGCCTGGCTATTGCCCGTTTGCTGCATCGTGCCTTTTACCCGGTAAAAGTATATCATTGTTTTTTGGGCGGGGAACTTTCTGCGGATAATAAAAAAAACCTGGAAAGGCTCCCGGTTAAAGACATACAGGAATATTTAAGCCTGGAGCCAGGAGCAGCTTTCCCTGAAATACAATCAGAGGCCCTTATCATTGACGCCCTCCTGGGCATAGGGACAAACCGGCCCCTGGACGGGTTCCTGGCAAAACTGGTTTCCCATATCAATGAACAGGACGCGGTCCGCCTGGCAGTGGACATACCCTCCGGGATGTTTGCAGATACTTACAGCCCCGGTTTGAGTATCCGGGCAAGCCGGACTTTAACCTTTCAAGCCCCTAAGCTTGCTTTCTTTCTCCCCGAAAATACGGATCATATCGGCGATTGGGAGGTAGCCGATATTGGATTGGCTCCGAATTTCCTTGCAGAAGGCTCTACGGTTTTCGAATACCTTGACCGGTCGGCCATTGCTCCCTTTCGCCAAAGGCGTGCCCGTTTTGATCACAAGGGAACCTATGGTCATGCTTTGCTGGTGGCGGGAAGTTACGGTATGATAGGGGCCGCCATCCTTTCAGCCAGGGCTTGTCTGCGCGCAGGGGTTGGATTGCTGACGGTGCATCTACCGCAGTCGGGCTATGCTATCATGCAATCCAGTGTACCGGAAGCGATGGTAAGTGTAGACAGACATACCTACTGCATTTCGGAGTTCCCTAAATTAGAGCAATACCAGGCTGTGGGTGTGGGCCCAGGACTTGGGAAGAAGAAAACCACCCGGGAAACGATAGGAACATTATTAGAAACGATTAATACCCCCTTAATTCTGGATGCTGATGCCTTAAACATACTGGCGAAGGAACCCACTTATCTTGACAAACTCCCTGAAGGTAGCATTCTAACCCCTCATCCGGGGGAGTTTAGGCGATTATTTGGAAAAAGCGAAAACGGTTTTGAACGGTTAAAACTGGCCCGAGCAGTAGCGGAAAAATACCGGTGCTTTATAGTTTTAAAAGGTGCCCATACTGCCATCGTCAGCCCCGAGGGTTCCATTTATTTCAATAGTACCGGCAACCCCGGAATGGCCACGGCGGGAAGCGGAGATGTACTGACTGGTATCCTTACCGGGCTACGCGCACAAGGCTACCCCGCTTTGCAGGCTGCTTTGCTCGGCGTATATTTACATGGACTTGCCGGGGATCTGGCCGCCGAAGACCTGGAGCATGAATCCTTGCTGGCAGGGGATATCGTACAGTTCCTGGGCAGAGCCTTTAAACAAATCCACAATTAGATCCGAATTCACCTATGCGTCCTAAGGAACAAGTAGTACTAGTAACCGGTGGATCCGCCGGGCTGGGGAAAGCCATTTGCAATCAATTGCATTCAGAGGGATTTCTGGTATACGGTACCAGTCGGAACCCTTCTAATTACCAAACTGCCTACCCTCTCCTCCAAATGGACGTTACCCATACGGAAAGTGTAAATAGCGCCATCCGGGAATTGGTCAAAAAAGAGGGTCGAATTGACGTTCTGATCAACAATGCGGGCATCGGCATTGCAGGGCCCACCGAACAACTTTCCCTCGAAAATATTGAACGGGCCTACCAGACCAATGTCTACGGTCCCATTCGAACCATTCAGGCTGTATTACCTCAAATGCGACAACAGAATGGGGGAAAGATCATCAACATTAGTACAATAGGATCGGTGGTTGGGCTTCCCTTTCGGTCTATTTACTGCGCCACTAAGGCATCTCTGGATATGATCACCGAAGCCCTGAGAATGGAGATCAAACCCTTTGGGATTCAGGCAACCTGTATAAGAGCCGGTGATATCCGTACCAATATTGGTGCCGCCCGAATAATGGAATACAAGCCGGAGGACCCAGCCTATAAACAAACCTATGAAACAGTAGCCGAAGGCATTGATGCGGATGTAGACCATGGTACCAGTCCGGAGAAAATGGCCCAGTACATTATTCGAATAATGAAAAAAAACAGCCTAAAACGGGTCTATTCTGCCGGAAAACCTTTACAGCGCCTGAGTATTCCGCTTAAGTCTATTCTCCCGGGCAAGGTTTTTGAACGGATCATATTGAAATTTTCGGGCTTGTAAGACCCGCGCTAAAAGTCAGTTGGTTATGGCAAAAGCAGAAAAAATAGTGGTACTAACTGGTGCAGGTATGAGTGCCGAAAGCGGCATTCGTACCTTTAGAGACAATGGAGGTCTTTGGGAAGAACACGACGTGATGGAGGTGGCCACTCCTGAAGTATGGGCCAGGGACCCGGAACTCGTCCTTCGTTTTTACAACGAAAGGCGTGCCCAAATGAACACGGTACATCCCAATGCAGGGCACCTTACCCTGGCAGAACTAGAAGCAAAGTTTGAGGTTACGATCATCACTCAAAATGTGGATAATTTACATGAACGCGCTGGAAGTAGCAGAGTAATGCATCTGCATGGGGAGTTGGGCAAGGTTCGATCTACCTTTAACCCCAACTCCATTTACAATTGGGATAACGACCTGAAGTTGGGTGATCGATGTGAAGAAGGCTACCAACTCCGTCCTCATATCGTATGGTTTGGAGAAGCCGTACCCATGATGGAAAAAGCAATGAAGGAAATGATTACCGCAGAACGGATTATTATCATCGGTACCTCTATGGTGGTATACCCAGCCGCCGGGCTGGTGGGCTTTGCACCGCGGTTTGTACCTGTTCACTATATTGACCCAGCACCTGCCGTGAATAACTTTGAGTTAAACCTCCGGAAGAAGCTGGAAATCATTTCCAAGCCTGCTACCCAGGGCGTTCGCGATTTAGTGGATCGGCTTCTGGAAGACGCTCATTGATATCAGGGGTTTTGAAGGCGAAACAGCAATTGGACATTCGAAATAACATAGGCGTCATTACCATCTGGATTTGCTGCTTCACTGATGCCGTCTATATAATCAGTGGTGGTGAATCGCATCCCGGTTTCCACCCCCAGGGTCAGCAGATCGGAAAGGTCAAAGCGAACACCAACCCCAAACGGCACCACCAGTGTAGTGGCATTTGAGCCCTGATTGCGATCCTGAACTACTCCCGGCTCTGTGCTTTCATTAAAGTCTGGATCGAGGTTGACCAGGCCCAGCCCAAACCCTAGAAACACATATGGAGAAATTAGTTTGTCCATCTGTACTTCACCGGTTGCATCTGTAAAGAACCTATCCCGACCGAAGGGTTCATACTCTCCCACGAGCATTATTTCATATAGGTTATTGTTAAAACTAAACCCCCGATCCGATGCGTCATCGTAGTCCTCCCCTTTTAGTTTTGAATGTGTAAAACCCGCCCGTATACCGATCTTCGGATCGATGGGCATTTTCGCAAAAACACCAGTAGAAAAGCCTGTACTGGAAAAATTGGGAAGGTCGGACTGAGTCAGGTCCCCCAATACATTTCCTATTCCGAGATGGAGGCCTAATTGAATAGGTCGGATGGTTGCAGTTTGTGCAGTCAGGCTGGAACTACTAAAGCAAAGGATTAAAAGGAGTAGGCAGAAAGATCGGTACATTTGGTGTTCATTTCGGTTTTTTGAAAAATACACTTTTTTAAGGACAAGCTATCCACCCGATTGTTTGAGGTATTTTCCAAGCTTTAATTTTCATTATCCATTTCATCTTGCTGGGTGGAAAAATCGGAAGATTGGATTACACTCAGTTTAAATTCTACGCGCCGGTTTAATCGCCTTCCTGTAGCAGTGGAGTTATCAGCGATGGGGGTGGTTTCGCCTAAACCCTCATAGCTCATTCGATTTTCTGGTACTTTTGCAGCTAACAAATAATCAAAACAGGAGGCCGCCCGCCGTTCGGATAATTTCAGATTGGAAGCTGCCTTACCAACGTTGTCGGTATGGCCCTGTATCTCCAATTGGTAATGGTCCCATTTTAACATTACGCTGGCGATACTATCCAATATACGCCTGGATTCCGGTAACAAGTCTGCACTGGCTGTTTTAAACTGAACCTGCTCCTGGGCTTCTTCCAGCAAAGCAAGGGTGGTTTCATCCGGTTCAGGGCAACCACTGGAGAGGGAATCCCCAGCCAGCATTGGACATTGGTCGAGGTGATCTGCAATGCCGTCTGCATCTGCATCCGGGCAGCCACTCATGCTCAAGGAATCACCGGGGACTTCCGGGCATTCATCAGCTAAATCTAAAACGCCATCACAATCCGAATCAGCTAAAGGGCAACCCTTGTGTTCCGGCATGCCCCAACCCCTTGGACAGTCATCCAGATTGTCGGGGATGGCATCTCCATCAGTATCCGGGCAACCCCCGTAGTCTATGGGGCCTTCGCGGTCTGGACATAGGTCCTCGGCATCAGCTATGCAATCATTATCGCGATCGGGACAACCATTGGTTTCCGGAAATCCAAATTCGGAGGGGCAGGCATCCGCACGATCCATTAATCCATCCCCATCGGTATCCGGACAACCGCTCTGGATCATTAAACCAGCGATATCCGGGCATGCATCTTCAGCATCCTCCACCCCATCCGAGTCTGCATCCGGGCAGCCCTGAGCAATGGAAGGCCCCGCAAGAGTGGGACAACGGTCGTCCGCATCGACAATACCGTCACCGTCGCGGTCCGGTTTTTTAAACCGAAAGACCAGGTTGGCGCCACTCATCCAGTACCAATCCTTGGAGTCGGGATTACCAGTCTCACTAACCCCATCCAAATAATCGGTGAAAGCCCAGCGGGCACCGGCCTCCAGCTCCAGGGTAAACCCGCGGGAAAGATCCCATTTTATGCCACCACCAATCGGAATGACAGGTCGAAAAGCGGCCTCCCCCCCTTTTTGGTCCAAAGCAACTGCCCCGGAGGCCGGGCTATCTCCTGCAAGCTGGAAGTCAGCCTGAGGCTCAAAATAACCCAATCCGGCTCCAGTAAAAAAGAAAGGAGTGAAAGCGGTGTTAAATGCAGCGGTATTGATCATCCGGCTCTGTCCGAATGGCTCCCACTCCAGACTAAGATGGAGTTCGGTTACTGTCGTTTCGAAACTATAGTCTCTTGCAAAATCATCCGGAAAGTTCTTGTCGTTACCCTTAAAGGCTCCTCTGCTTATTTGTGTTCTCAATCCCCAATAGTCAGAAAATCGCCAACGCGCAAATAATCCGAAGGCAGGTTGAACCTCCTGTATTAAAGGATAGGTTTCCGGGTTTAGATCCCCTTGATATAACCCACCTCCACCAAAAAGACCAGTTTCAAATACCATTTGCGCACTAGCCGTCCAGGCAAGGGCGAGTAAGCAAACCGTCGCAAAGTAGATTCTCATATGCATTCATTACTCGAAGCAAAACCTCAAGCCTAAAGGGGGGACGGGGAGTATAGGCTTATTACTTATTAATAGTTTTCAAATGGTTTAACGGCAAGCGCCTGAAAATGGTACAATTTCTTTGCTTTTTATTCGGAAAGGCAGAAAAAAGGCGAATCCATCATGGACTCGCCTCGAACCAGTAAGTTAGCAAGGGAAGGGCTTACGCCCGTTTATTTTTACAAACGGTTCATTTTCATTTTGTTAAATCAAATTTAAGGTTCTTCCTACAAAAAATTTGATCTTTTTATCCACAGTGTGGATAACTTGGTAAGATGTTAGTTTTCAACAGAAAACAAGGATAAAGTAGCAGCCTTTCGAATCAACTTTGGTATTCTTCCCCTCCCTTTAATAAGTTCTGTTTGCCCAAACATGAGTCATCCCGAATTTTTTGGGATGATGAAAAAGAAAGGCCTTCTGTGT
>CAYZMS010000041.1:0-25224 GCA_964479625.1 uncultured Saprospiraceae bacterium | reverse complement strand
AAAGTTACAGTTTTTGAACTGTAATCCAATCCGACTTTTTATGGGGCCAAAACACGAATGAGCCCCGTAGATTTTTTGGTTCAGCATCAGTCGGCCATGGCCGACTGATGCTGAACTATTGTTTAACCTGTCACTTTTAGAGTGGTTCTAAAAGGGAGAAGGCTACACATTGGTATCCTTTTTAGCATTTAACCTAATTAAGTTAATCAGAAGTAATAATTTTGACAAGCTATCTATCAAGGACCTCAAAAAGATGCAACTAAGTACTTGGGTAAAGAATATTATTATTCCAATAGTTATGATGATATAGATGTAGTATCTGGCTAACTATTTGATGACTGCTTTGCACCTTGCCCAGCCAGATATATTATTCAGCTATTTTTCACGTATTCCATAATTGTTGGATTCTTAAGGATTTATCAGTTTAGAAAAAATATTGGGGAAAAAGTAGACCCGCATAGAACAGTGTGTCAGTGTCCATTGCAAGCAAAAGCTGGCCACACCATAGATGCGTATCCTTAACCCCAAAACCGGTGATACCAAAGATATTGGTTTTGTCCGATCAGATTTTTGAAGTCTGTTTCTACATATTCCTGCGATACTGGCCACCAACCTCATACAGGGCGTGCGTGATCTGTCCTAGTGAGCAATATTTTACGGCCTCCATTAGCGCTTCGAACAGGTTCCCATTCTCCAAGGCTGTTTGCTGAAGGGCTTTGAGTTGCAGCTCTCCCTTGTCTTCCCATGCGGTTTTCAAATGATTCAGCGTTTCGATCTGGGCTTCTTTTTCTTCCTGGGTCGCCCGGATCACTTCACCAGGTATCACGGTGGGGGAGCCTTCCTTGTTGAGAAAGGTATTAACTCCAACGATGGGAAGCTCACCGGTATGCTTAAGGGTTTCGTAATACAGGCTTTCCTCCTGTATCTTACCGCGTTGGTACATGGTTTCCATGGCCCCCAGTACGCCGCCTCGCTCGGTTATCCGATCGAATTCCATCAGAACGGCCTCCTCCACCAGATCCGTTAATTCCTCGATGATGAATGCGCCCTGCAGCGGGTTTTCATTTTTTGCCAGCCCCAGTTCCTTGTTAATGATCAACTGTATGGCCATAGCCCGGCGTACGCTCTCTTCGGTAGGGGTGGTAATGGCTTCGTCGTAAGCATTGGTATGCAAAGAATTACAGTTGTCATAAATGGCGTACAAGGCCTGGAGCGTCGTTCGAATATCATTGAAGGCGATCTCCTGGGCGTGCAGGGAGCGGCCGGAAGTCTGAATATGGTATTTCAGTTTTTGCGAACGTTCATTTGCACCGTATTTTTCCCGCATAGCCTTTGCCCATATCCTTCGGGCCACTCTACCGATTACTGCGTATTCCGGATCTACTCCATTCGAAAAAAAGAATGAAAGGTTTGGCGCAAAGGCATCGATGTCCATCCCCCGGGAAAGATAATACTCCACAAAGGTGAACCCGTTCGAAAGCGTAAAGGCCAGTTGGGTGATCGGATTGGCTCCTGCCTCTGCAATATGGTAACCCGAAATGGAAACCGAATAAAAATTCCGGACCCGGTGATCAATAAAATATTGCTGCACATCTCCCATGAGTTTCAAAGAGAACTCCGTCGAAAAAATGCAGGTATTCTGCGCCTGATCTTCCTTTAGGATATCCGCCTGAACGGTCCCGCGCACAGCAGAGAGGGCTTTGGCCTTCAACTCCTGGTAAACACTTTCTTCCAATACCTGGTCGCCCGTAACACCCAGCAACATCAAGCCCAGGCCATCATTACCCTTGGGCAAATCCCCCTGATAGACAGGCCGGGGCAGGCCCCGGTCATCGTACAAAGATTTCAACCGGGCTTCCACCTTTTCTTCCATTCCCTGCTCCCGGATATATTTTTCGCATTGCTGGTCAATGGCAGCATTCATAAAAAAGGCGGCGATGGTCGCCGCAGGTCCATTGATCGTCATGGAAACGGAAGTCTTCGGGTCGCAAAGATCAAACCCGCTGTACAACTTCTTGGCATCATCCAGACAACAAATACTTACCCCGGAATTACCGATCTTACCGTAAATATCCGGACGATGGTCGGGATCCTCTCCATACAAGGTGACCGAATCAAAGGCAGTACTTAAGCGTTTGGCTGGCATATCCAGCGAAACGTAATGGAACCTGCGATTGGTACGCTCGGGCCCGCCCTCTCCGGCGAACATCCGGGTGGGGTCTTCCCCCTGACGCTTAAAGGGGAAAACACCGGCGGTGTAGGGAAAAGCCCCCGGAACGTTTTCTTTAAGGCTCCAGCGCAGGATCTCTCCCCAGTCCTGAAAACGGGGTAATAATACCCTCGGTATCCGGGTACCCGCAAGTGAAGTCGTATAGGTAGGAACCCTGATCTCTTTATCTCGGACCTGATACACATATTCATCAGCCTCGTATGTCTCTCTTTGGTTTTCCCATTCCTCCAGGATGCGCTGGCAGCGGCCGTCGAGGTCCCGGTACAACTCCTCAAACGCATTTTTCAGGTTTCCCAGCATTTGGTCGCGTTCCGGGCCTTGGCTTTGATTTTCGAAAACACCTATGGCCTGGTGCAGGCCAAATAGCTTCCTGGCCAGTTCAACTTGTTTATCGACCCATTGGTCATAATTTCGGTTGGTCTCAGAGATCTCTGACAGGTAACGCACCCGTCCGGGAGGAATAATGAAGATCTTCTCGCTTTCTCCGGCCTCTCCTTCATAGGTTGTTCGCAGGTGCTCAGCTCCCGTTCGGTCTACCAGTGCCCGCATAACGCTGCCGTATAAGGTGTTCATACCCGGGTCATTGAACTGGGAAGCAATAGTCCCGAAGACCGGCATGTCATCCACTTCCTCTTCGAATAACATGTGGTTCCGCTGGTACTGTTTTTTAACATCCCGCAGGGCGTCCTGAGCACCGCGTTTATCGAATTTGTTTACGGCTATAAGGTCGGCAAAATCCAGCATGTCGATTTTCTCCAGTTGGGTGGCCGCCCCATACTCCGGGGTCATGATATAAAGGCTGAGGTCGGAATGATCTACGATCTCCGTATCCGATTGTCCGATCCCCGAGGTTTCCAGTATGATCAGGTCAAAGCCAGCAGTTTTCAGAATATCGAGGGCTGCCTGTACGTGCTTCGAAAGGGCGAGATTGGATTGGCGGGTAGCCAAGGATCGCATAAAAACCCGGTCACTAACTACTGAATTCATCCGGATTCGGTCTCCCAGCAGGGCTCCACCCGACTTGCGTTTGGAAGGATCCACAGAAATCACCCCTATCCGCTTATCCTCAAAATCCAACAGGAACCGTCGAACCAGTTCATCCACCAGGCTGGACTTCCCCGCGCCTCCGGTACCTGTAATTCCAAGTACTGGAATGTTTTTCTCTCGTTGATCCAGCGTTGTCCGGATCTGTTTCAGGGCCCCTTCATTTTCTTCCGGGTAGTTTTCAACGGCTGTGATCAGACGTGCAAGCAAAGGGGTATTCCCGGCCTTGATTTCCTTCCATTTCCAGTCCGTATCCTTTCCCAGAGGAAAATCACACTTTTTCAACAGGTCGTTGATCATTCCTTGCAAACCCAACTCGCGACCGTCATCCGGTGAATAGATCTGGTCAATCCCATAGTTGTGCAAGTCTTCAATTTCCTGAGGCAGTATGGTCCCTCCTCCCCCGGCAAAAATTTTGATATGGGCGGCTCCTTTTTCCCGCAGCAGATCATACATATATTTAAGAAACTCTACATGACCTCCCTGGTAAGAGGTAATGGCAATCCCCTGAACGTCTTCCTGAATGGCGGTGTTGACTATATCTTCTACAGATCGATTATGCCCAAGGTGAATGATCTCCACACCGGAGCTCTGCATGATCCGGCGCATGATATTGATGGCTGCATCGTGACCGTCAAACAGGGAGGCGGCAGTCACTATTCGAATTTTATTTGCAGCCTGGTAAGGCGCTTGTTTCTTAACCATGGTGACAGGGTGGTTTTATTTGGTCTTGCAAAGTTAGGCAAACAACAGCTAAACCGGGCAGTTTCTTTAAGCATCCAGCAAATACAGGAGTTCGCTCAGCATCATAGCTGTTGCTCCCCAAAGGATTTTATTTTCTACCGGGAAATAGGGCACATTTTTTAGCAGTATATCCTGATTAATTTGAATTTGGGTAGCCCCCACGACCTCCCGCTCTAAAAAAAGAGATATCGGAGGTGTCAATATGGACCGGACTTCCGAATGATCTGGGATTAAATCAGGCGGATGATCAACGAACCCCACAAAAGGGCTAACCAGGAAATTGGAAACCGGGATATACAGGTCCGTTAATTGCCCGAGTACTTCAATGGAATTCCGGTCTATGCCAACTTCTTCTTCTGTTTCCCGCAAGGCGGTGAATTTCAGATCAGGATCTCCGGGATCATGTTTTCCACCTGGAAAACTGATCTGGCCCTTGTGCTGGTCCTTCGGGTGATGTTGCCGTTCGATCAGAACCAGGTTCCAGTCCTCCTGAGCCGGATAAAGTAAGGCCATCACACCTGCTTTTCGAGCAGATGCGGGGACTTTTAGCCGGGAATTCCTTCCAATATGGGCCATTCGATACTGGGCTTCCGGCCCGGGCAAGTTGCCGGCTTGCAGACGATCCGCTATTTTTTGTATCAGTTTGTCCTGAACCATTTTACTAAATTGTTGATCATGGAACAAGGGAAACTAAGCTCGGGTTTAGCTTTGATGGAATACAGATATGGGACCCGGATTTGGCCCCAGATCCCATATCAGGAAAGTTTCCACCTTTGGAAAACCACTTATTTTTCGGCAACTACGGCATTAGACTGCTGCAGATAGAGTTCCAGTGCCCTGGTCATGGAGGGTATTTCCGGCGCCGGAGCTTTAATATTGACCGTTAAGTTACGCTCTTCAACAGCGCGGGTAGTACTATTCCCGAAAACAGCCAGGCGGGTTTCATCCTGGGAGAAGTCAGGGAAGTTTTCGTACAGGGATTTAATTCCTAAGGGGCTGAAGAAAACCAGTACGTCGTACTTTACATCACTCAGGTCAGTGAGATCAGAGCTTACCGTACGGTACATCATGGCGTCCTTCCAGTCGAATTCCTGTTCTTCCAGAAAGTTACAGACCTCCTTGGCGCCGAGATTCGAGCAGGGAAGCAGAAATTTCTCTTTCTTATTTTTCTTTAAAGCAGGGGCGAGGTCTTCAATACGGCGCTTACCCGCAAACACCTTTCGCTTTCGGTAAATGATAAACTTTTGCAAGTAGTTGGCGATCGCTTCCGTTATGCAAAAATATTTGGTATCCTGCGTGGGTTTGATCCGCATTTCATCCAGCATTCTAAAATAATGATCCACTGCATTTTTACTGGTCAGGATAATTGCAGAGAATTCATTGGGGCGGATGCGCTGTTTTCTGAACTCCTTTTCACTGACCGGCTCAACATGGATAAAGGGGCGCCAGTCTATCTGAAGATTGTATTTCTTTTCTAGTTCGTAATAAGGAGAACGCTCCGGCTTTGGTTGAGAAATTAGAATGGTTTTGACGGGTTTGTACGATTCGGTGTGCGCGGTTCCGTTGGCAGCCATTAACTAATGTTTTATTTCTTCCTTTTGCACCTCGACTCCCTCGACTAAAAACCAGCAAGGGGCCGATCAGAACGGCTTAGTAACGCCATACATAACAGCCGGGCCCATTTACTGATACTTCCAGAATAACGATTTCTAACGCTCTCTTGCTATTCCTACAACTGACTTAGTATCAGCTTCGAAAACACCAGCACAGGTGCAATTTCAATGGTGCAAATATACAACAAAAAGTGAAACTTGTGAAAGGCAATAAAGCGGTTCCCGATGAGTAAGGCCCGAATGGTTCGAAAAAGGTAAATGAAAAGCAGGGCCCCGATCCCAATACCCACGGTGGGTTTCAGCAATTCTTCAGGACCGTAAGCCAGCAGCAAATTGACAGGGGCGAGGATAAGCCCGATGATGGATCCAAAAACAATGATGAGAAAGTTGTACCGCTGAATCTCTTTATCAATCGGGAAAATATAGCCTATAAATCTGATTACCAGATGCTTAAACAGCATTAAAGCCAATATAAGGCCAATGCAGTTCACCAGCGTTCGAAAAGGATTAACGCCTAATAATTCAATGTTAAAAATGGTGGCCGAAAGGTATAGGAAAATGCCTCCGTTTAGAAAGAACAAGGCATACAGAATGTAGGATGGAGCCATTCCCCTGCCCTCCTGCTCCCTCAGCAATTGGTTAAGTAAATTGTCATTCCTGAAAGCTTGCCAGGTTTTCGCAATCAAGGGGCGCAGGAAAGTTGATACCAATACCAGTATAAGCGAAATAATGATAACGATAGATAAGCGCAGAGGAGAGCGGGTGATCTTTTCTATTTCTAAGGGCAGGGCCACCGGGCCCATTTCCCTTTGCGGTTTTTTTATTTCAAAAGGATTGCCACCGCTGCTATCTTTTTCCAGGGGCTTGTCTGCTACCGGTTGCTCCTTAGCAGTTGCAGCTAATCTTGGTTTTAATTCAAATGGGTTTTCAGCAGCTTGCCCTGAAAGCCAAGTGGAAAAAAGCAAGATCACCAGTAAAGACAAACCAAATCCACACCCAAGCTTGAAGATACCGGATGCAAGAGAATGGCGAAGGCTAAAAATCGATCCCACTTGATGAACCATAGCTCAAAAATAAAAACTTTCCGATGGAATCCCCCAGCTACTGTTAATGGGCTGTTAAGTATTTCTTCTCCTTATTCCGGCATATTAAATTCATGGACATGAAGGACATCCAGGTTTTTCGGCTAATCGTTATTGCAGCTATGACTATTACCATCATAATAGGCCTGCAAACCTATTGGGTGGTTAGTACCTGGAACCTGAATGAACAGGAATTCAACCAAAAAGTCAGTTATGCGCTCTACCGGGTGGCCATCCAGCTTGCAGAAATAAATGAAAGCGATCTCCCACCCAGGGAGGTCATTCAACGGCGGAGTTCCAATTACTATATTGTGAATATCGAATCGGAGATCGATTTCGAAATGCTGGAATTCTTCCTGCAAAAGGAACTGGAGGCCATGGTCATTCATACTGATTTTGAATATGCCGTGTACAACTGTTTCACCGATATAATGGAATATGGCAACTACTGTAGTTACGACCCCAACAAAGAACCGCCTTCAAGGCCGGAAACCACCCTTCCCACTCAGCATGGTCTTAACTATTATTTCGGAGTGCGTTTCCCAAACAGGCCCGGCTATCTGTTTGATCAAATGCAACTGACAGTGATCTTTTCCATTATCCTTTTTCTGACCGTCATTTTTTTCGTTTATGCCCTGTGGGTCGTCTTGCGCCAAAAGCGCTTATCCCTTCTTCAAAAAGATTTTATCAACAATATGACCCATGAATTAAAAACTCCTGTTTCTACGGTAAAGGTCGCGGCCGACTATTTACTACAACACCCCAACATTAAATCCGATAGCAGACTTGACCGCTACGCCCGCATTATTCGCGATCAAAATCTACGACTCAACGGGCAAGTCGAACGAGTACTCGACCTATCTCGTTTCGAACGCAGCGGATTCGAACTGAAAAAAGAATGGTGCAACTGGAGGTACATCTTGAAAGAGGTCCTGGAATCTGAATCCCTTCAGATCCAATCCCGAAAGGGGGAACTTGCCTTAAGTCTTGAAGGCGAACAGCTGGAATTGCTGGCAGATCCTTTCCATTTTTCCAATGTTCTGCACAGTTTGTTGGATAATGCCATCAAATACAGCCCGAATGGACCACACATTCAATTACACTCGATATTCCTAAACGGTAGACTTAAGCTTACGATCCGCGATCAGGGCATAGGAATAGCCGCAGAACAACAAAAGCGAGTGTTTCAAAAGTTTTACCGGGTACCCACAGGCAATGTGCATAACGTAAAGGGCTTTGGACTGGGGTTGTACTACGTCCAGCAAATTTGCCGGGCACACCACTGGAAGCTTGAACTTGATAGTAAAGAGATGGTCGGCACTGCCGTACACATCATTTTCCCAAAATCTGCCTTGCGGCATCCGCAAGCCAACCACTAAATCATGAATGCCCGTATCCTATTCGTTGAAGATGATGAAAGCCTATCCTTTGTTACCCGGGACAACCTCGAACTGCGAGGGTATGAAGTAGTTTGTTGTTACGATGGCGAACAGGCCCTGGATCGAATTCAAAAGGAAGCTTTCGACCTGTATATACTGGATGTCATGTTGCCTCAAACAGATGGGTTCCAAGTCGCAGAAACCATCCGCCGTACTGACCAACAAACGCCCATTCTTTTCCTTACGGCCCGCTCCATGAAAGAAGATAGGTTACACGGGCTCCGCATAGGTGGGGACGATTATATTACCAAACCCTTTAGCATTGAGGAACTAGTTTTGAAGGTGGAAATTTTTTTAAAACGCCGCCGCATATCCGAAGACCAACAGACCTCTAATCCCAAACCGGCCTTAGGGAGCTTTACTTTCCACTATGCCAACCTGGAGTTACAACATCCCACAGAAAGCAGACAACTTACTCAGAGGGAGGCTGATTTATTGAACTTTCTGATCCGCCACAAAAATAAGGTAATCCGCCGTTCCCGCATCCTAAAAGAGATCTGGGGGAAAGACGATTACTTCCTGGGCCGGAGCCTGGATGTATTTATCTCCCGCCTTCGAAAATACCTGCGTGCCGACCCTGCGTTGAAGATCGAAAACATACACGGAGTAGGCTTTAAATTCATTTGCCCGGAGGACTGAATTATGTCCCGACAACCTGATTTGGCCCCATAGGCCTTATTAAACCTTCTAGTTTTAATTTTTGTAAAAAGGAACTTTTTGAGCGAGCAGGGGTGTTTTGCTGATTTATCTAATCAAATTCTTTCCCCATGCAAGCTATCCTTAAAAACCCCTACGTCTCCATGCTCCTTACCGGGTGGCACTACGCCGGGGAATTAAGGGGCCGCTATTTATTCATTTACAGCCTGTTCGTCCTGGACAACCTGCTCAATGCGCTTGTCCCGATTATTTGGGGCTTATTTATTAATCAGATACAGTTACAAGGTAGTTCTATCATCCGGTCTGCCTGGATGTATGTGGGGGCCGTCCTGGTGTTGCACTTTGTAGGTTGGGCTTTGCACGGTAACGGCAGGGTGTTAGAAAGGAAACTGGCTTTTCAACTCAGCCGCAACTACCTTCAGGAGTTGTATCATAAAACGCTGCATTTACCCGTCCAATGGCATCAGGATCACCACAGTGGTTCTACCATCAACCGGGTCCGGAAAGCTTATGAGGCTTTGCGAAAATTTTTCGAAAACAGCTTCCGGCACCTGCATGCTCTTTCAAAATTCCTTTTGAGCTTTGGGGCCATGGTCTATTTCAGTCCCCTTTTCGGGCTCATTGCCATCGTATTGGGAGCAGTGGCGATATGGACTATTCTGAAGTTTGATAAGCCCTTTATAAAAGCACTTGATGAGACCAACGAACGGGAGCACGAGGTTTCTGCCAACCTTTTTGACAGCCTTTCGAATATTCTTACCGTCATCACCCTCCGGCTGGAAAGGCAGATGGAAGGAGGGCTTGGTAAAAAGGTAGACCAGGTTTTTCCACCCTTTAAGCGCAAGGTACTGATCAACGAATGGAAATGGTTTACCGTAGACACCATAGTGGTTTTCATTTACGCTATCATTTTACTTGGCTATATCTATCAAAATTATGTTCCGGGGGAGGTCTTTCTGGTAGGCGGGCTGGTAACACTGGTCAGCTTTGTAGACCGATTCACCAGTGTTTTCCATGATGTGGCTTATTTATACACCGATATTGTTCAACAACATACGGATGTTCAAACAGCCAATACCATTTTCGAAGCCTATGAACGCGAACACCGGCCGGAAAACCAACTCCGCTTACCACAGACCTGGCAGACCATTGAGCTGGAGAACCTCCGCTTCCAGCACCAGGTCCTTGCAGAAACCAGAATAGAAAAACCAGGCTTATATGACCTATACCTGCGGATCAATCGGGGAGAACGAATTGCCCTTATCGGTCCCAGCGGTAGCGGTAAAAGCACCCTGCTCGCCTTGATGCGCGGCTTGTACGAGGGTAAGCCGGGAAGTACTGTAAAGGTGGATGGGAAAACGGCTGGTTCTCTGGAGCTGCTTTCCAACCATATCACCCTTTTCCCACAGGAGCCGGAAATCTTTGAAAACACTATTGAGTTCAATATTACCCTGGGGCTGCCCTTTTCCAGGGAAATCATTCAGGAGGTCTGTGATGTAGCCCGATTTACGGAGGTCTTGCAACAACTACCGCAGGGACTGGATTCAAAGATACAGGAGAAGGGGGTCAATCTATCCGGAGGGCAAAAACAGCGACTTGCGCTTGCCCGTGGAATTTTAGCTGCCCGGGAAAGCGACCTGATCTTACTGGATGAGCCCACGAGTAGCGTGGACCCCAAAACAGAATTGGAGATCTACCGCCGTTTGTTCGAAGAATTCAAGGGCAAAGCGGTGCTTTCTTCCTTGCATCGACTGCACCTATTGACCTTGTTCGATTATGTTTATGTGATGAAGAACGGGCGGATCGTTGATGAAGGGCGTTTTGTTGACTTACGAATCAGCAGCCCGGACTTTCAGGAAATGTGGCGCCACCAGGAGGAAGCCCTTCAGTAAACCGCCTCTTTTAGAATACTCGAATAATACGCCTCATACTGAGGAAGGATATTGCTTATATCAAATCGCTTGGCCTGCTTAAGCGCATTTTCCCGAAAACGGCTCAGCATTCCCTCATCATCTAAAATGGTGATAGCATGCTGGGCCATTTCTTCCACATTGCCCACCTCGCTTAAAAAGCCGGTGATGCCGTGTTCATTTACCTCTGGTAACCCGCCCGCATTCGAAGAGATCACAGGCACTTCACAAGCCATAGCTTCCAGTGCCGCCAAGCCAAAGCTTTCATTAGCCGAGGGCATAAGGAATACGTCTGAGATGGCCAGTATTTCTTCGATAGCATCCTGTTTGCCAAGGAATCGAATGTGGTCGCATAGTTCCAGCTTGCGGCAAAGGCGTTCGGTATTGTTGCGCTCAGGGCCATCTCCGATCAGCAATAATTTGGAGGGTATTACCTGATTAACCCGATGAAAGATACGGACGACGTCCTCCACGCGTTTTACCGCCCGAAAATTCGAAACATGCGTTAAGATCCGTTCTCCCTCCGGAGCGATGGCTTTTTTGAAGTGATCCTTATTCACCCGTCGGAAACGGTCGAAATCAATAAAATTGTAGATCACTTCGATCTCCCGGGTAATATTGAAATATTCAAGGGTTTGTTCCCTCAGGCTATTGGAAACTGCCGTTACGCCATCTGATTTATTGATGCCAAATTCGACCACCGGGGCGAAGGTTTTATTGTTTCCAACCAGGGTGATATCCGTTCCGTGCAGAGTAGTGACCACCGGTACATACCTTCCTTGGGTGAGCAGGATCTTCTTGGCCAGGTAAGCAACTGTAGCATGTGGAATGGCATAATGCACATGGAGGATATCCAGTTTTTCGAATTTGACCACATCCACCAGTTTACTGGTTAGGGCCGTATCATAAGGTGTATACTCGAAAAGGGGATAATTTTCGGTATCTACTTCGTGGTAAAAGACATTTTCCTGAAAATGCGAAAACCGGGCCGGGCGCTTGTAAGTCACAAAATGAACTTCATGCCCGCGGCGGGCCAGACCGAGGCCCAATTCAGTAGCAACCACGCCACTACCTCCGTAAGTAGGGTAACAAACAATTCCTATTTTCATGCGGCCATCCTCACTAGGTGATCAATAAGAGCTAAGAATCAAAAACAAATACAAAATGAGCATTAAATAGTTTAATACCATTCGACCAGCGGCCCCGTGGGCCAAAAGTTTAACCTTTCCCAGAGGACGAGTGCAATTGTCCTGTCAGCGACACCCGCTATTTTTTAGCGCTAAAGATTTCTTAAACCTTCAACCCGGCTTCTATTCTGTTTGTACTTTTTACCGTACCTTAAAATAGATCGGGAACTGCCGGTCTTTTCACCAAAACCCAGCAAATGCATATCGCCATTCTCGGTAACGGCATCAGCGGAGTCACTGCTGCTCGTTTTATTCGAAAACTCAGTGACCACCGGATCACGCTTATTTCCGGAGAGACCGATTACTTTTTTTCCCGAACCGCCCTCATGTACATTTACATGGGCCATCAGCGGTTTGTGGACACCCAACCTTACGAACCCTGGTTCTGGAAAGAAAACCGCATCGACCTGAAACGGGCCTGGATTGAACGTATTGACTTCGACCAGCAAAACTTACACACCAGCGAAGGAGAAGCCATCCACTACGACAAACTCGTCCTGGCTACCGGCTCAGCGCCCAATAAGTTTGGCTGGCCCGGCCAGGACCTCAATGGCGTGGGAGGCCTGTATTCTTTTCAGGACCTCGAAGCAATGGAGGCCGGAAGCCCCGGCCTGAAGCGGGCGGTGATCGTAGGTGGCGGCCTGATCGGGATCGAAATGGCCGAAATGTTCCACTCCCGTCATATTGCAGTAAGCATGCTTGTACGGGAGCAAAGCTATTGGAACAATGTGCTTCCTGCAGAAGAATCCGAAATGGTCAACCGGCACATACTCGAACACGGCATTGACCTTAGATTAGGCATAGAACTAAAAGAGATCGTGGACGATGGTAGTGGTAAGGCCTGCGCTGTAATCACCTCCGAAGGCGAACGCCTCGAATGCGGTTATGTAGGACTTACGGCCGGGGTACACCCCAATATTGGGTTTCTCAAGGATAGCCCATTGGAAACCCAAAAGGGAATACTGGTCAATGAGCAACTCGAAACCAATATATCGAACGTCTACGCTATTGGCGACTGCGCCCAGGTTCGCAACCCTAAACCGGGCCGTGGACCTATCGAGGCAGTGTGGTATACCGGCCGCATGATGGGCGAAACGGTAGCCTACACCATTTGTGGCCACCCTACCGCATACGATCCGGGTATCTGGTTTAATTCCGCCAAATTTCTAGATATCGAATACCAGATATATGGGGACGCTCCGGCAAAAATGCCGGAAGAATGGACCAGCCTTTACTGGGAGCACCCACAAGGTCGAAAAAGTATCCGCCTGGTATACGAGCGGGAAAGTGGCCGGATCATCGGTTTCAACCTCATGGGTGTTCGATACCGGCACGAAGTGTGTGAACGCTGGCTGGCAAAGGGTACTTCCATCGAAAAAGTACTCCAAAACCTGGGACTCGCCAATTTCGACCCGGAATTTTATACCCAATACGAACAGGAATTGGTCGCCAAATACAATGTACAAACCGGAAAGAACCTGCAACTACGTCAAAAGCGCAGCCTGCCGGCCGTTTTACGATTTCTGCAACAAGCCTGAACCCATTTTTCACCATTCTAAAACAAACCCGCAACTTTCCATATGCAAACCATTCAAAATATTGGCATCTTCCTTTTCGCCCTGGCATTGATCCTTTTTACAGCGCTTGTGGGCATCGATAACTACCTGCTCAAGCCGGAGGCTATTACCGCGGATAATGACTATCATCGGGAGGCCATCACCAATGCAGCCCGGGAAAAGGGGCTTTTTGACCAGACCTTCCGTAGTAGTTTCGCCTTTGTACCCGCTTATAAAACCGCTTTGAAAACCGCCCAAAAAAAACTGGAAGAGCAAGCTGCTGAAGAGATCCCGGAGGGCGTTGCCGAGTGGGATTTCAAACTGGGCGACTGGAAGATCAAGGATTACGTCTTTCAAACGACCAAGGCTGCCGCATTCGGTCCGGTCAGCAATAACCCCCTGCTTTTCCTTCTGGGAACTATCGGCCTCGCCCTATTAGGTGGGCTACTCTATATCCTGCCCCTGTTCAACCTGATCCCCGGTATTAAAAATGACCATATCTATCATAGTTCTTTGACCCGTGGGCTACAATTACCCGTACGAAGGTTCTTTATATCGGCTATTTTACTGGGTGTTCTTTTGTTCGGGATTTTTTATATGAACAACAACTGGTTCTGGCCGGCAGTTAGTGCAGTAGTAGCTGCTCTTATCATCGGATTGGTCCTGTTTTACGAAGGGAATAAGCTAAAGGAGCCCACTCGCTCCGCTTCCCCCCAGATGACCGCCTGGCTTGGGGTACTGACAGGGGTGTATTTGATCGGATTTTACATTTTGCTTTATTGGGCCCCCCAGCACATCACGGGTTGGATCACGATCACCGACCCGCTGAGCCGCTCCCTGAGTGGAAACCCGGCCAGCCAATGGTTTTTGTATGGCTTGCTTTATACACTCATTGTTGTGGTGATGGGTATTCGAATGATCGCTAAATATCGGCACAACCGCTATCAAATGGTAAGAACAGGTTCCGTGATGTTTTTTCAGACGGCTTTCGCCTTTCTCATCCCGGAAATGTTGGTGCGACTAAACCAACCCTACTTTGATTTTAAAAATATCTGGCCGTTAAACTATACCTTCTTTTTCGACTACAACCTTAGCAGCCTCATCTCCAGCGGTGCCCTGGGGATGTTCATGCTGGTCTGGGGCATTGCCCTTATCGTGATGGCCGTACCTGTTTTCTCTTACTTTTTCGGCAAGCGCTGGTACTGCTCCTGGGTGTGTGGTTGTGGAGGTCTTGCAGAGACCATGGGTGACCCCTACCGGCAGTTATCCGATAAAAGTTTACGCGCCTGGAAATTCGAACGGTGGATTATCCACGGCGTTTTGGTTTTTGCGGTGGTCATGACGGCTCTTGTTCTGTATTCCTACTTCAGTGGCCAACGAAACGTTCTTTTCCTCAATAGCGATTCGGTTCGAAGCTGGTACGGCTTCTTGATCGGTTCGGCCTTTGCCGGAGTGGTGGGCACCGGTTTTTATCCTTTGATGGGCAACCGGGTTTGGTGTCGTTTCGGCTGCCCCTTGGCTGCCTATCTTGGCCTGGTCCAGCGCTTTAAGTCCCGCTTCCGGATCACTACCAATGGCGGTCAGTGTATTTCCTGCGGCAACTGCAGCACCTATTGCGAAATGGGTATCGACGTTCGTTGGTACGCCCAGCGTGGCCAGGATATCGTGCGCTCTTCTTGTGTTGGTTGCGGGATTTGTTCTGCAGTATGCCCACGTGGCGTCCTCCGCCTTGAAAACGCCCCAAATGACATCAGTGAACGCGCACAAACTTACCGCACCCTACATGTAACCAAAGAAGGGGTGCAATTGCCAATGTAATAAGGAGAGCCGTATCCACCCGTCCACTTTCATAAGTTTTTTGGTGCGGTTGGTCTTCCCTGTTGCATCCAAAATTCGCATTTCAGCCAGGGAGTAAGTTTGCCCCAGGTCAAAATAGATCCAGTGGCTGCTATCCCTTCCGCAAAAAGCCGCTGAAAACTGGCCATGACGGGATGCAACCCGTATTCCTTGCCATCCGGGCCAAGAGCAGTGATCCGTAACAGGCTGTTCCGTTGAAGGCCAGGTCAGCTTTTACTTCAGGGCTCATCGAATTCATCCGGTTCGAGTTGCTTCAAAATATCCAATAACAGATTGCTGGTAAAACTGCTCATCTGGACCTTGCAGAGGACGAGGTTCAGCTGGTCATATCTTTTGGGCCCCAGCCAAAAAACGGGAGCCGGAAAAAAGGCTCCCGTCCCTGTCCTGTTTCATAGTATGAGCGGGTGATGGCTATTTACGGCGATTGTGCTCCAGGTAAGCACTCGCGCCGGGTTGAGAAAGACGTTCATATAAGGCCTCCTTGGCCCGGTGCAGTTGGGCCTTGACAGTGCCCAGGGGCAGGTCAAGCTCGTGGGCAATTTCTTCATAGCTGTATTCTTCAAAATACCGCAGTTGGATCATTATCCGGTATTTATCATTTAACTGCCCAATCAACCGGTGCATTAATTTTTGCCGCTGCGACCGGATGACCTGTTCTTCGGGATTGAATCCCTTGAAGCGAATGTTACTACTAAACTCCTGTTCGCTGTGGGCTTCTATGGGGTCGTCGATAGACAATACCTGCAGCCGTTTTTTTCGAATGTAATCAATACAGTTGTTTATGGCTATCCGAAACAACCAGGTGCTAAAAGCATACTGTGGACGGTACCGGTGTAAATGGTGAAAGGCCTTACCAAATGCCTCCAGTGTCAGATCCTCCGCATCATCCTTGTTGGGGACCATTTTATACACTGTTCGATACAGGGATTCCCTATACCGGTCCATGAGGTGTGCATAGGCACGCTGATTGCCCCGAACAGCCTGGCACACCAGGCCATAATCATCCGGGAGATGTGTTTGTCTTACTGGCTTTGTTACTACTGCTTCCATGATTTTGGATTGCTTCCGATTATCGAAACCGGCGCAAACAGGCAGTAATACAAAACAAAACAGGCGTCTAAAATTGGAACCCAGGCCAAAAGGTCGGAAGCCTTTAGCCTTGGTAAAATACGCTGGTATTGAAACCATACTACTACGAGCCGCACCGAATAAATGCTAATCGCTGCCGGACCCAAACCAAGTGCAAGTAGTGTGATCACCCCTGCGTAATGCCCGAAATGACTTAAAGCTAATGCCCCCAGTAAACACTGGTGCAGCGGCCGATAAGCTCTTCCGGTGGTCAGATGCCGGCGTTTTTGGTAGTAGTAGGCCCTCCAGCTTCTTTTCGGAGGAGAATAAACAAATGAATTTGGATCCAGGATGATAGCCGTGTTGGCGCGGTCTGCCATTTGATTGACCAGGAGATCATCATCGCCGGAAGTTATGTGCGCGTGGCGCGCAAAACCTTCCGCCTGATCGAATACTGATCTGCGGTACATCAAATTTCGACCTACCCCCATATAGGGAAGTCCAATAAATGCAAAAGAAAAATACTGAATGGCAGTGTAAACAGTCTCAAAGCGAATGAACCGGTTGAGGAAGCCGGGTTCTTTTGTGTAAGGGCCGTAACCGAGTACGATTGCTTTTTGATTATCCAGAAGGGAAACCATGGTCTTGATCCATTGGAATCCCGCGGGAAAACAATCCGCGTCGGTTAAAAGGAGTAATGGATAACGGGCACCTTGGATACCTCGTTTTAAAGCTTCTTTTTTCCCAGGGTACTTTTTCCCTGTAATGTTTATGCAAGTAAAGTTGGTATATTTTTTTTTAAAATCCAAAAGCAGGGATTCAGTTTCATCAAAAGAATCGTCATTTACGATCAAAATTTCGAAGGAGGGATAGTCCTGTTTTAGCAACAAGGGCAGGTTGCTTCGTAAATTAGCAGCTTCATTTCTTGCACAAATAACCACTGAAACAGGCGGAAGGGCTTGTCTTTCCTTTTTTGCCGGACTGCGATAGGTGGAAAATCGCCCCACCCAACTCAGCCAGAAAACTAATTGCAGCAAGCTCAGGCCAAGGGTTGTCCAAAAGATGATCATACCTTAAAATCCAGTAAGAACTGTTGTACCACCGACTGGAAGGCCTGCCCATCATCGTCGTGAAATTGTACCTCGATCGGTAAAACGAAAACAGGTAAGTCATTTTCCTTCAGAAAGGTATGATGCTGTTCCATCCGTATGGCATCCTTTTCGGTAGTAATGATCATCTTACGCCCGGATTCAATGCGCTTGAAATTGGTTTGGAGACGCCCCATATCGTATTTGGTAAAATAATGGTGGTCTTCAAAATCCATAAGGGCAACTCCGCCCGCCTCTTGCTCTAGGTAGCTCAGCAGGTAATCCGTTCGGGCAATCGCACAAATGAGCAATACAGAAGTATCCTCATCGATAATACCTTTGTAAGAAGGGTTGAATAAATAATAAGGCTCCCCGTAGCGGTAATAGGAAAAAAATAATTTTTGCTCCGGCTGCAGGTTGATTTTCTTTCGAAAATGCGCACGACCCTCAGGGGTAAATTGCTGGGGGCATTTACTGATCACGATCAGGTCGGCACGTTTGTAGGCTGACCGCCACTCCCGCAACCGCCCAAAGGGCAATAAAAAATCCCGAAAGAAAGGGTAGTCGTATTCGGTAAGCATGATATTTAAACCGGGGGTGACGGCCCGATGCTGGAAGGCATCATCCAGAATAACCGTCTGAACCTGCGGGTAATCACCCAGCAAACTGGGAATACCCAAAGCCCGGCTCTCGGCTACACCAACGGCAATGTCAGGGAATTTGCGCTTGCATTGCAAGGGTTCATCCCCTACCTGTTCTACTTTCATATCGGGGTAAACCTTTAAATATCCCTTTGTTTTACGCTTGTACCCCCTGCTCAAAACGGCAAGGTTGATGTAATTTTTTAAAAGCCGGATCAGGTATTCAGTATGAGGGGTTTTCCCGGAGCCTCCAATAGAAATATTCCCAACCGCAATGACGGGGAGGTCAAACTGAACGCCTTTTAACAGCCCCAGCTCATACAACAGGTTACGGATGGCTACACCAAGACCGTACAATAGAGAAACAGGAGCTAGTAATATGCGTAGCACTACATTTCGAATCATTTTCCAAAACTAATAAAAGCCGGGCGTTCTGTTTGGTGGATTCAGTGCTAAAAAAGATGGTTCCATCCAATTACCTGCTTTGCTCCATCAAAAGGAAGCACTGGTTGCGCTTTTTTTATTAGTTTTCCATACCACAGAACAATTGCTATTTTTTGCTGATAATTTCACGGACCACTTTCGTTTATGCCGTTACTTGAGTGTGTACCTAATTTCTCGGAGGGGCGCGATCCGGCGGTTATTGAAGCACTGGCAGCTGCCATTAGCTCGGTAACGGAAGTGCACTTATTGCATGTGGACCCTGGGCCGGATGCCAACAGGACTGTTTTCTCCTTTGCGGGTCCTCCGGAAGCGGTTATTGAAGCGGCTTTTCGAAGCATCACGCTTGCGGCTGGGCGAATTGATATGCGCAAACACCAGGGTGCCCACCCCCGCATTGGTGCCTGCGATGTCTGCCCGCTCATCCCTCTGGATGGTATGACTATGGAAGAAGCCGTTCGCTGGGCCCGGGATCTGGCAGAACGAGTTGGTAATCAACTGCAAATACCGGTTTTCCTGTACGAAAATTCCGCTACTCGACCGGAACGGCGAAACCTGGCAAACATCAGAAAAGGGGAATATGAAGGCCTGGAGGCTAAAACGCAAGACCCGCTTTGGGCTCCAGACTTCGGCCCGGCTATCTTCAACCGGCTAAGCGGGGCCATCGTTATCGGGGCACGACCATTTTTAATCGCCTTCAACGTAAATCTCGATACCGATAAGGTCGAATTAGCCCAAAAAATAGCTCGTAGGGTACGGGAATCCGGTGGCTGGGAACACAACGAAGCCGGGGAAAAAGAAAGGATATCGGGCGGTTTGAAATCTCTCAAAGCTATCGGCTGGTTCATGCAAGCATATGAATGCGCCCAGGTGTCCATGAATCTGGTCAATTTCGAAGAAACTGGTCTCCATCAAGCCTTCGAAGCCTGTAAGGCAACCGCCAAAGAGTTTGGTATTGGAGTAAGAGGTGCTGAATTGATCGGACTTGCTCCGAAAAAATCCATGCTCCAGGCGGGAGCGTTCTATGCTTCTCCCAATCAACCTAAGAACGAAAAAATGCTGATCGAGGCCGCTATTGAGGGCTTAGAGCTGAATGCTCTCGGCCCCTTTAACTCTGCTCAGCGCATCCTGGAGGAGGTAATTCCATCTGGTTTTGGATAAAGAATTAATGAAGCAGGGCGATGCAGGAAAAACAATAGCCCTTCCAAGACGAAAAGGCCTACCTTACAGCTGTTTTCGAAAATGGAAACAAGGTTTCCAACCCGATTTTATTTCGCGACCCCGTAAAAAGTCCGGATATTTGGACCGGTAAGACTTCAAACTTTGTTTACCCTTCAATCCCATCTAATGCTATTCAATTATATTTTTTGGAACGTCCAACCAGAAATTTTCACCATAGGGCCGCTAAGCCCACGCTGGTATGGGTTGCTTTTTGCCTCCGGATTTTTGGTCGGACTATTTATGGTTCGGAAGATGTTTGAAGCGGAAAAAGCTCCCGAGGCCTGGTTGGATACTGCTTTTATTTACGTGGTTGTGGGTGCTGTGCTTGGTGCACGGCTGGGGCATGTTTTTTTTTACGATTGGGATTATTACAGCAAACACCTTGCAGAGATCCCCAAGATCTGGGAAGGTGGTCTGGCCAGCCATGGAGGGGCTATTGGAATTATTATCGCTCTATGGCTTTACTCTCGCTTTGTAACGCATCGCTCCATGCTGTGGATACTCGACAAGGTGGTCGTCCCTACTGCTCTCGCTGGCGCTTTCATTCGATTAGGCAACCTGATGAACTCTGAGATCGTAGGGAAACCGACCGATTCAAACTGGGGATTTAAATTTGTACGGTCGACGGAAGATCGCAATACCTGGACGGCCTGCGAAGGATGCGAAGGCCCCGATTGTCTGGAAACCGGACACAGCCTTTACCGCCGGACTGCCTCCGGTATAGAAGAAATGGCTGCCTGTGTTCCTGATCTTTCAGCTATCCCGGTACGGCACCCCGTGCAATTGTATGAGGCTATCGGTTATGTTTTGATATTCCTTGTTCTGTTTTTCACCTATTGGAAAACCGATCGCCGATTTAAGCCCGGCTTTTTATTCGGGTTATTTCTCGCCCTTGTTTTTGGAGCCCGGTTTGTACTCGAATATTTTAAAGTGAGTCAGGGTGGTTTCGAAAGCGAATTTGGCAATGTATTGAGCACCGGCCAGCTGCTGAGTATTCCATTTGTTTTAATCGGTCTGTATTTTATTTTTCGACCGGCAAAACTAGTAGAACCCCAGCCCATCGATCCGGAAGTGGATAAAAGGAACCGATCGCGCCGGAAGGGATCAAAGGTTAAGCCATAGGTGCCTTTGCCAAAATACCATACCCAGGATCACTTTCGTTAAAGGGAAGATCTGCATATGGAAAATTTTCGAATTCATTGGGTAAACCGGGAAATTAGCACTATGATCTGTATTGCCATCTTTTTAAACTTCTTGCTAGGTTGCCAGGCCGGACAAAAGGAAACGATCAACCCGAACGCCTGCGAAACGACCACCTCTATGGAACTTTTCAATGCTGAAGACTGGACATCACCTTATCATTTTGATGAACCTAATGAACGTTTTGAACTCCCCAATAGGCTAAAAGAAATTTCCGGTCTCGGCATTTCTGAGGATGAACGCTTTCTGCTTGCTGTTCAGGATGAGGAAGGCAAGCTCTTCTTTATCGATCGAGAAAATGGTAAGGTCGAACGGGAAGTGGAGTTCTGGAAAGATGGAGATTACGAAGGAGTAGAGGGGCTCGGGGATCGCATTTTTGTGCTTAAAAGCAACGGCAACTTATATGAGATCTCTAAACTCGAAGAAGAAAAACCCTTTGTTCGAAAGTTTGAAACCCCATTGGATAGGGATTTTGACCTGGAAGGATTGGGTTATGATCCGGTAAAGAACTGCCTTTTGCTCGCCTGTAAAGCCAAAGCTGGTAATGGGCCTGAATTTCAAAGGAAAAAAGCAATTTACGCCTTTGACCTGATCCATAATACGATTGGAGAACAACCCACCCTTTGTATAAGTCTGGAGGACGTTCACCAATTTCTAGGGACCGACCCCGTCGTTAAAGAACTGGATAAGCTGAAGGAGTTTTTTGGCTCCGAGGATCAACTGGGCTTTTCCCCATCCGGAATAGCCGTGCATCCCATTAGCGGGAACTGGTACATTACCTCTGCCGTGGGAGACCTGCTGATGGTCCTTCAACCAGGTGGAAAGATCCTCCATATCGAACAGTTAAAAAGCAAACTGCACAAACAAGCCGAAGGTATTGCCTTCACCAAGGATGGTACCCTCTATATTGCCAATGAAGGGAAGGGAGATAAAGCGATGATCTACGGATACGAATATCGGCCATGATCGGTACCCAAAGCCAACTAATTAGGCCCTAAAATGTTGTCAAATAAAAATAAATCAAGGGAGATGTGCACAATTCTTTTTTCCTTTACCCTTCCTTGAATTAACTTATTAAAAAGCGCCTTACCTCAAATTCAATGAGCATCGTAGAAATGAAGGTTCCCACTATCGGGGAATCCGTAACCGAAGTAACCCTTTCCGCCTGGTTGATCGGAGATGGCGAATATGTCGAACTGGATCAACCCATTTGTGAATTCGAATCGGACAAGGCCACCCTTGAATTCCCCGCTGAAGCAGCAGGAAAGATTATGCATGTGGCTGCCGAAGGCGACGACCTGGAGATCGGCGCCCTCGTCGCCAAGATCGACACCAGTGCCACCAGTGAAAATGGAAGCGCAGAAAAGGAAAAAGCTCCAGCCAAAGAAGAAAAACCCAAACAAGAAACTCCGCAAAAAGAAGAATCTTCCGCTGCAAAGGCGGCAGCCGGCGGCAAAGATAGCTATGCCGATGGCCATCCTTCGCCTGCAGCGGCAAAAATCCTTAAAGAAGGCGGGATAACCACTTCTGATGTACAGGGAAGCGGACGGGATGGCCGCATCACAAAAGAGGATGCGCAAAAAGCCGTTCAAAATAAATCTTCTCAACCTGCGGCAAAGGAGGCCCCTGCGAAGGAATCGGCAGGTGGACCCAAGGTTAGTTTTACCCCGAAAGAAGCTTTCAGTCGGGAAGAACGACGGGAGAAAATGTCGCGCATGCGCCGAACTATCGCCAAACGATTGGTGAGCGCTAAAAACCAAACGGCCATGCTCACCACCTTTAATGAGGTGGATCTGACCGAGGTGATGAAAATGCGGAAGCGTTACCAGGAAAAATTTGTTGAAAAATTCGGTATTAAACTGGGCTTCATGTCCATCTTCGCCAAGGCCTGTGCAAAGGCACTGATGGAAATACCGGATGTCAACTCCTCCATAGATGCGGAGACAAATGAGTTGATCTATCGGGACTATGTAGATATTTCCATCGCAGTTTCTACTCCCAACGGCCTGGTGGTTCCTCCCGTTCACAATGTGGAATCCCTTAGCTTTGCAGAAATCGAACACAAGATTGCCGAACTGGCCAAAAAGGCCCGCGAAGGTAAACTCAGCCTGGAGGAAATGACCGGTGGAACTTTCACCATTACAAACGGAGGTATATTCGGCTCTCTGTTAAGTACGCCCATCTTGAATGAGCCGCAGTCGGCTATTCTCGGCATGCACGGGATAAAACAACGCCCGGTCGTCATAAACGGGCAGGTGGAGATCCGACCTATGATGTACTTGGCAATGTCTTATGACCACCGAGTGATTGATGGCAGCACCTCCGTTACCTTCCTGGTTAAGGTGAAAGACTTGCTCGAAGACCCAGGCTTGTTGTTCCTGGACCTTTAATCCAGTGCCCCCTTTTTGAGGCTATCGTCACAGATATTCGGGACTTTTCAACAACAATTCCTTTTTCTCCTTTCCCTTTCCAGAGGTATTGATCCCCGATCGGTGAAAGGAGAAAAACGGAAATCATCCCACCTAATTACAGCGAAGCAATCGTTTTCCAATGCCCTTTTTCATTACTTCAACAACACCATTTGCCTGGTATCTACCCCTTGTCCATCCACGATAAGAGTATAGGAATAAATACCTGGGGCTAAAGCAAATGCCTGTAATTCGACACTGGCCAAGCCCCTTTGCTCTATGATTATTTCTTTAAGAAGGTTCCCATTTTGATTGGAAATCCGAAGGCTTGCCTGTTGTACCCCCTCTGGGAGCTCAATTTGAATACGGGTTGACTCGCTGAAAGGATTGGGGCTATTTTGCAGTAGCCTGGCCGAAGTGACCCGCTCTAGCTGCGGTGCCTGCTCTACTTGGCCCAAAACCTGGTCTATTGCAGGTTCTAGGTCTTCCAGACGATCAAGCAACTGCTGATGACGTATTTTCAGCCCATTCAACTCGTTTACCAATTGTTCATTTTGTGCTTCAAGCGATTTGATCCGATTAATTTGCTGTCCTGATTGACTATGCTGTTCCTTAAAGGCCTGGACCAGCAGGCTGATCATTTCAATGGGCTCTAAAGCCAGAAAGCTTAGGGAATCTACTATTGGCTCTCCATCGGCATTTGTGGTAGGACGATCGAGCGTCTTTTCTACTACCAGTTCCGGAAGGATCTCCTGGACCTCCTGGGCGACAAAGCCAAATTGTTTGCCCATGGGGAAATTTAACTCAGGGAAGTTCTCGGTTTGATATTCGAACCGTCTGGGCTGAAGTTGCAAGACCATTTCCAAAGCTTCGAAATCTTCAATATTCGTTTTGAACTGGCGGTCCGAAATTTTTACAAGGGATCCTGTATAAGCCAGATCCCCCACCGAATAAACCCCGTAGGAGCTACCGGAGCCGTAGATGCCAATATTTCCGGAAATGCCTCCTGAGGCTAACCCAACAACCCCATATCGCCATCCGCTACCACTTCCATCAGCAACGCCGATGATCCCTTCTGATAAAGAGCCGGTGGTATTCGAATTTCGGGAGTAAATGCCATAAGAAAAAGCTCCGCCTTCTACGAACAGACGGGATTGTTCGATCGGAAACCCATTCAGAAAGCCGCCGTAAAAGTTTACCGTTCCATCCCGGCGTGCCTCAAAAACAGGCCTTAAAAAAGCAATATCGGTTGAGATCTCGGTATTCCAGATCCGAAAATTGGAAGCGGCAGGTTCCATATCGTCGACCTGGCCTAAATCGGTAATGCCGATATCCCAGGTAGAAGAAAAGTTATTAGGGAAATCCTGAAGGTTTTCCGTAATAAACCGAAGGTCTTTTTGCCGAAGTTCCATAGTGCTTTTCGGAACGACAACAAAATCTTCAATGGAAATAACGCCTCCCTCCAGTGTACTTCGCAGCAGGTCACTACCCGTTGAAATGGTAGTTGGGGTGGCCTCGGTAAAGTCAAACCCATTATAGATCTGTAGCTGTCCCAAGCCGTAATTAGCAAAGACATTAATGCTTCCCGCATCATTAATGGATAATTGATCCGGTAATAGTTGAGAGGAGATCTGAGCGGAAAGGAGCGAAAAGCTGCCATAAAATAGCAAGCCCAACAAGATAAACTTGAATTGCATAAAATAGAGGTTTTAGGTTAAAGATAGACAGGGCTAATCGAGGAGAGTTCCAAAGGAGACAACTGGGTTGTGCTTTTAAATATATAATGACGGAGAATTAAGCCAGTGAACAAAAATTAAAAACAAGTGCCACTGGAAAAA
>CAYZMS010000040.1:0-26162 GCA_964479625.1 uncultured Saprospiraceae bacterium | reverse complement strand
TACGCCTGGAGGCCAACGACCTGAGCAATGTGACCGGTGTGTTGTACTACACCCTAGAAACAGAAGGGGAACTGCTGCAGCAACAGATGATACATACTCGCTAGGAACGCATCATTAAGGATTTTTACCGATAACGGGCTTTTGCGTATCGCGCAAAAGCCCGTTTTAATTTTTGCATAATTTCTTTTCTCCGGGAAGGGGAATTATATTAGCGAGGTAGGTTTTAATATCGAATTTCAAAATTCCATGTTGAATTTCCCCTTCTTCACCAAAATGAAAAACAATGTATCAAAAACCAAATGATCGTCTGGATGAACAGACCTGTATCGTAACCGGTGCTAATTCCGGTATCGGAAGAGCAGTAGCTATCGCCTTGGGAGCAGATGCTGCAAATGTCGTAATCAACTACATTGCGAATCCTGAAGCAGCAGAGGAGGTGGCTCACATTATTGAGACCAATAATACCAATGCAAGTGCGATGATCTTCAAGGCCGACGTGAGCAAGGAGGACCAGGTCCAGGCCATGTTCAAAGCTGCCATCGATAAATTCGGGACGGTAGATGCTTTGGTCGCAAATGCTGGTATTCAGCGGGATGCACCTTTTCACGAAATGACCCTGGCTCAGTGGCAAATGGTGCTCGATGTCAATTTGACGGGTCAGTTTATTTGCGCCCGGGAAGCCATTCGGGAGTTTATTAGAAGAGGACCCCGTCCGGAGGTTTCGATCGCTTTAGGTAAGATCATTCACATGAGTTCTGTCCATGAGATCATACCCTGGGCAGGTCACGCTAATTACGCTGCCTCCAAAGGAGCACTCATTATGTTGATGCAATCCCTGGCGCAGGAGTATGGCCAGATGGGAGTACGCGTGAATAATATTGCCCCCGGAGCTATCCAAACCCCCATAAATCGTCCCGCCTGGGAAACACCAGAGGCCCTGGACAAACTGATGCGATTGATCCCCTACAAGCGGATAGGACAACCCTCTGATATCGGTGCTGTGGCAGCCTGGCTGATGTCCGATGAATCAGATTATATTAACGGGACCACCATATTTGTAGATGGAGCAATGACCTGCTATCCTGGTTTCACAGAGAACGGTTAACCAATCAATCTATGCAGCACACTATTCGAGCCTTTCAGAAGGTATTGGTCGCCAATCGGGGCGAAATCGCCATTCGGGTACTTCGGGCAGCCGAGGAACTGAAGTTGCGCACTGTTGCCATCTATACCTATGAAGACCGGTATTCTCTACATCGGTACAAAGCGGACGAAGCCTACCAGGTGGGGGAAGAAGATGACCCTTTGAAACCATATCTGGATATTGAGGAGATCCTGCTGGTGGCAAAAAGAAATGGGGTCGAAGCCATTCACCCTGGCTATGGTTTCCTCTCCGAAAATGTTCAATTTGCCCGGCGCTGCAGAGAAGAAGGCATCGTATTTGTGGGTCCGGAACCGGACGTTATGGACCAGTTAGGGGATAAGGTAGCGGCAAAGGCCGCGGCTCGAAAAGTAAATGTGCCACTGATCGAGGACAGCAAGGAAGACCTGAGTAATGAGGCAATTGTCCAAACGGAAGCTGAAAGGATCGGATATCCGATCATGGTTAAAGCTGCGGCCGGTGGTGGCGGTCGCGGTATGCGGGTTGTCCGAAAGCCTGAGGATCTGCTTACCTCCTGGAAAGAGGCACGCTCTGAGGCAAGGACAGCTTTTGGCGATGATACCGTCTTTCTGGAAAAATTCATTGACCAACCGAAACACATTGAGATACAGCTGCTGGGGGATCAATACGGCGGGTTGGTCCATCTCTATGAAAGGGATTGCTCGGTACAACGCCGTTTCCAAAAAGTAGTCGAGATCGCTCCCTGCCTGAGTATTCGACAGGAAACCAAGGAAAAGCTGTACGAATATGCTATTACTCTGGGAAAGGCCGTCAATTACAATAATGCAGGGACCGTCGAGTTCCTCGTAGATCAGGAGGAAAATATTTACTTTATCGAGGTCAATCCAAGAATACAGGTGGAGCATACCATTACCGAGGAGATAACCGGTATTGACCTGGTGCGCTCCCAATTATTGATCGCCATGGGGTACCCCCTGTCGCACGAGCGGTTAAGGATCGGTGCACAGGAAGATATTCCCCTCAACGGTTGTGCGATCCAATGTAGGGTAACTACTGAGGATCCCAGCAAGGACTTTAAACCGGACTACGGGACCATCATCACTTATCGTTCGGCTTCAGGCATGGGTATTCGATTAGATGCTGGTAGTGCCTATGCCGGCGCACGGATCTCTCCTTTTTTCGACAGCCTACTGGTAAAGGTAACGGCTCGGGGGCGTACACTGCCTGGAGCTGCCAATCGCCTGCATCGGGCCCTGAGAGAATTCCGGATCAGAGGGGTGAATACCAACATTGGTTTCCTGCTAAATTTACTGCAAAATGAGACCTTCCACCAGGGAACGGCCACGGTCAACTTCATTAAGGAAAACCCTGCATTGCTGGCCCCCCCTGCCTGGAAAGATCGGGGAACTCGCCTGCTGCGATACCTTGCGGATGTAATTGTAAATAAAAATCCCGATGTGAAACCCGGCTTGAGTAAGCCGGGATTTCTAAGGGCAATTCCCCCGGCTTTTGATCCGGATAAAGCTTACCCCAATGGTAGCCGAAACCGTCTGAAGGAGTTGGGCCCTGAAGGCCTGGCAAACTGGTTAAAGGAACAACATGCCATCCAATATACCGATACTACCTTTCGCGATGCTCATCAATCCCTTCTGGCAACTCGAATGCGTACTTATGACATGCTTAAGGTGGCAGAAAGTTTTGCCCGGCACCATGGCGATCAAGTGTTCTCTATGGAAGTTTGGGGGGGAGCCACCTTTGACGTCGCCCTCCGGTTCCTAAAAGAAGATCCCTGGCACCGTCTGGCCAGCCTTAGAGCAGCAATGCCCAATGTGCTTCTCCAAATGCTGCTGAGGGGGTCGAATGCCGTAGGCTATACTGCTTACCCGGATAACCTGATCGAAAAGTTTATTGAGCAAGCAGCCAAAACAGGGATCGACATTTTCAGAATATTCGACTCCCTCAATTGGGTAGAGGCAATGCGAACGAGCATAAGAACTGTGCGGGAGCGCACCCATGCAATCGCAGAAGCCTGTCTTTGCTACACTGGTGATATCCTGGATCCTAACCGAAAAAAGTTCGACCTCCAATATTACCTGGATCTGGCCCGCCGACTGGAAGATGAAGGGGCTCATATACTGGCTATTAAGGATATGGCCGGTTTGCTAAAACCACTTGCCGCTGAAAAACTGATCAGCGAGTTGAAACAGGTGGTAGACCTACCGATTCATCTGCATACCCATGATACCGCCTCGATTCAAAGCTCAACTTACTTTAAGGCCATAGAAGCCGGAGTAGATGTTGTAGATGTGGCGATCAGTTCCCTTTCGGGCTTAACTTCTCAACCAAGCTTTAACAGTTTGGCAGCAGCCATGCAGGGACACGAAAGGGAGAACCCCATAGACCTGCACCAACTGAATGCTTTTTCTACCTATTGGGAGGCGGTAAGAAGGTTTTATTTCCCTTTCGAGACCGAACTGCGCTCCGGAACGGCAGAAGTTTACGAACACGAGATCCCCGGCGGACAATATTCGAACCTTAGACCTCAGGCCAGGGGGCTTGGTCTGGAAGCAAAATTTGAGACCATCAAACGCAATTACCGGGCCGCTAACGAATTGTTCGGGGATATCATTAAGGTCACTCCTTCCTCAAAAGTGGTTGGCGATATGGCCATGTTCATGACCTCTAATAACCTGAATAAGGAGGATGTCCTCAAAAAGGGAAGCAGTTTGTCTTTTCCCGATAGCGTAAAAGCACTGATGCGGGGAGATCTCGGCCAGATAGAGGGTGGATTCCCCTTGGAGTTCCAAAAGCTGGTGTTGAAAGACGAAATCCCTTATACCGATCGTCCGAATGCCCACCTGGAACCCGTGCATTTCGAAAAGGAGCTACCGGCCTTTCAACAAAAATTTGGGGAAGAATTAGACATGAATGATTTCCTTGCCTGGAAATTATACCCAAAGGTGTATGAGGAATTCCGGCTATTCAGGGAGGAGTTTGGGGTCGTAAATCTGTTGCCTACGCCCGCTTTCTTCTTTGGTCTGAAGCCAAATGAGGAGATTATGGTCGAACTAGACCGTGGTAAGAATATCCTTATCAAATTCTTTGATGCGACCGAAGCAGATGATCAGGGTATTCGACGGGTATTCTTCCATGTAAATGGAGCTCCGCGTACGATCTTTGTACGCGATAAGGCCGCCCAGACTAATAAAGTTGTCTATCAGAAGGCCTCCAGGCCAGGTGAAGTAGGAGCTCCCTTACAAGGGGCTATTTCGAAAATACTGGTGGAAGAAGGACAACAGGTGAGTGCTAATACCCCCTTGTTCATTATTGAAGCCATGAAAATGGAAAGCACCATCACTGCGCCTTCCGAAGGAAGGGTGGAAAAGATTTACCTGGCCGAAAAAACTATGGTCGAACAAGACGACCTCGTCCTCGAGATCAAGTAATTAAAAACCCTTAAATTCCTGTCAAGATGAAATTTGAGATCGATCCCAAACTGTATGAAGCGATAGCAGAAGCCATTCACAGCGATCAAAGCCCGGTGGGTATTGACGCCAAAAAGACGCACATCATTATCCTGGAAAAACTGTTGCAGATTGAAGAACGTCTAAAACGCCTGGAAGATCGCCTTAAGGATAATAAGCGGGATTAGGGCCTTCGTGCCATAAGGAAAGGTCTTTTAAGGGTCAAAGGTGCAACATTTTCTTGATCAGGACTATTTGCCCAAAATGCCGGAAATTATGGGTAAGCCCAAAATGACATAGGATCCAGGCCCGCGTTTTTCCGACATAATGTGGAATTACCCATTGGGCCGCTTCAGAGGCCATTCCCTCATCCGTAACAATCCGGCGAACTTCTTCTTCGCTCACTACCTGATCGAGAAGATCGACATCCAGGACTTTCAATTCCTGCCTGGTCCGCTGGCTTACCGCAATATGATATTCGTGAAGTGCTGCAAGGTCAATGGTTTGGGAGAGTTCATCCACCTCTTCCGGGCTCATGCTGGTTCCATAATGAACAGGTTCTATGCCCAACTCCTTTCTCTGTTGTTCATCGAATAATTGGGGTTTTTGCCAGATAAACCGACTTAGTCCAACGTCTTCTACGCGCGCCATATGCCATATGAGCCAGGCAATTGGAGGCACTTCGGGGACAGGTCGTTTACGCAAGGCTTCCGAAGGAACAGACTGGCGAAGCCCGGGAAAAAATTGGTCGTGTAAGTAAGTGTAGCGTTCGAGAAAGAATTCGGGGATACCCATAGATTTTACTGTTGTGTATTAAGCTGCGACAAGGCGTGCTGAACAAATTGTTTTTTCTTTTCCAGGTTCAAAACTACCGGAGGGGCCGCCCGCTCCTGGCAATCCGTTATAGGGCATCGTTCGCAGGTGGTGTGGACGTCCCGTTTGTCTAGGCTGGGGTCATCCAGAAAACGGAAAACCTGTTTAAGCCGGTCATTGATCAGCAAACCCAGGGTAACACTTACGGTGCTTTCCGGCGCATCTGTACTGGGCTTGGCCAGGCTGATGCAAAGGTAAGCATTTTCCGAATCCACATAATTGGAGATCTGGGCATCCGCCAGTAGGCTGGTCCCTTTGGGCAGCGCCCGCAGCCGTTGAATGCTGTTAATACTGATCCAACGCCTGCAGTAATGCTCATCTAGTTGGTTTGCATAGGGGTTGTGTAATTGGGAAAGGTGCATTTCCTTGGTCATTTCGAATTTTTCCATATCCGGCTGGGTATAGAACCGAAGGAAAAAGAGATCAAAAATGGCGAAATGTTTGGGAAATACATTGGCCAGGCGCTGGAGCAACACTTCTGAGGTAACGTTATACCGGTTTAGCAGGCTGATGATCAGATCAGGTTCCCAATTGGGACGGGCTGCAATTCGATGGATATCCTGGACGATACTCCCTTCATCGATGAGCAAGGCTACCGCAAAATAAGAAGCTTTGAAATTATTAAGCAAATGATCGAAGGTCTCGATTTCGAGCATGCGGGTTTCCTGGGGCCTGGGATTTAGTTGCAGGTATTGAAAGCCCAGTTCCTTCGCAATCAGGAAACTTTCGTGGGCCTCGTGATGAAAGGCATTAATGAACAGCGTATTCGTTTCTTTTTGAAAATAGGATCGAATATTGCTCAAAGTGGGGTGCCCCGGCAGTTTGCTGCGCTCCACCTGAATGCTGAACTGCGCCACCAGAAGTTCTTCCAGTTGTACGATGTTTAGCCGTTCACTTTGACTAAACCCAAAATCCTTTCGAAATCGACGGACCGCAAGTTCCAGCTCGGGAAAGTAATTGTCGTGTAGATCCTGATAAGAGCGCAGGGCAGCCTTGTAAAAGTCTTCTCCCTGTAATTGATAGTTTCGGGTGATCTTCAGGACTGTCGAAATGAAGGCATTTACCTTGTCGGGTGCCTGGCTGACCAGTTCAATGAATTTGTTGGTATCAATCCCGAAGTCTTCAAGCGGAAAGACCCGAAGAAAATCCCAATGCAGCAGATCGATGACCGGTTGCAACTGTTTGTCCGCCTCCAGAGAGACCAGATAGTCATAGTCTGTACCTAAGGCTTTGGCCAATGCCAAGATCTTGTCTCCCTTCGGGTATTTTCTCCCTTTTTCGATATTATGGAGATAGGAAACGGCCAGCCCGGTTTTATCCGACAATTGTTGATAGGAAAGTCCTAGCTGTCGGCGCAACAAGTGCACTTTTAGACCCAAGGTTAAGCGGACGGCGTCAATGGTTTTTAACATACCTTTTAGCTTGCATCAACAAAAATGCAAAACTTTTAGAGAAATTTTCTCTAAAAGAGAAAAATAGATACCTTGCAATAAGAATCGCATTACTTCATCCCTAACCAATTTGGAGTGATGAAATAAGGGTAAGATTGGCGTCCATTTAACCGGCGCGAATCTTTGTTCTTTTGTCTACGCTCCTGACCAAAAACATAAACCGATGGAAAAGTTCGGCCTAAAAAATCCTTCGGCCAACCTCAGTGCTCATGGACTGAACAATGTGCAAACGGCTTACTGGAACCTCAGCCCAGAAGCATTGGTAGAAGAAACACTGAAGCGCGGGCAAGGCGTGGTAGCCGATAATGGTGCTTTGGTGGTAAAAACCGGCCTCTTTACCGGTCGCTCACCAAAAGATCGATTCATTGTAGAAGACGCCATTACCAGGGATTCGATCGATTGGGGACCTATCAACAAACCTTTCCCTGCCGAGCAATTTGACCGACTTTATGAAAAAGTGGGTGCCTATTTTAGCGGCAAGGATGTCTTCGTACGCGATGCTTATGCCTGCGCAGATCCGAAATACCGCACCGATATCCGGCTGATCTCTGAGTATCCCTGGAGCAATCAGTTTGTATATAACATGTTCCTGCGGCCCACAGCGGAAGAGTTGGAGGTATTTGAACCCGATTGGGTCATTCTTTGTGCTCCCGGATTTATGGCTGAGCCCGATAAAGACGGTACTCGCCAGGGAAATTTTTCTATCATCAATTTTTCGAAGAAACAAGTATTGGTCGGTGGTTCTGGTTATACCGGGGAGATCAAAAAGGGCTTGTTCTCTGCATTGAATTTTATCCTACCTAAGGATCATGATGTACTGGCGATGCATTGCTCTGCCAATGTTGGAGAAAAGGGGGATACGGCGGTATTCTTTGGTTTGTCGGGTACCGGGAAAACCACCCTTTCGGCCGACCCAAAGCGGGAGTTGATAGGTGATGATGAGCACGGATGGTCGGAAAACGGCATTTTTAATTTCGAAGGAGGTTGTTACGCCAAGACTATCGACCTGACCGAAGAAAAGGAGCCGGAGATTTTTCGTGCGATCAAACACCGGGCCATATTGGAGAATATAGGGTTTTTCGAAAATTCACGGACCCCTGATTATGAGGACGCCACCATTACTCAAAATACCAGGGTCTCTTACCCGATCTATCACATTGATAACGCTCGTCTTCCATCCATTGCCGGCCATCCGAAAAATATTTTCTTCCTGACCTGTGATGCTTTTGGGGTTTTGCCTCCAATTTCGAAATTAAGCCCTGAACAAGCCATGTACTACTTTATTTCCGGCTATACGGCCAAGGTAGCAGGTACGGAAGCAGGGGTGGAGGAGCCGGAGGAAACCTTTTCTGCCTGCTTTGGGGCTCCTTTTATGCCTTTGCATCCAACGGTTTATGCCCAAATGTTGGCACAAAGGGTCCAGCGGCACCATACTAACGTTTGGCTGGTCAATACGGGCTGGACAGGTGGAGGCTATGGTCAGGGGCACAGGATCCGCCTGCGCTGTACCCGGGCGATGATAACGGCTGCTTTGGAGGGGCAATTGGATAAGGTGGACTATCATACTCACGAGGTGTTTGGGCTGGCCATGCCGGTAAGCTGTCCTAATGTGCCCGATGAACTCCTGGATCCACGCAATACCTGGAGCTCGAAAAATGATTATGATGAAAAGGCCAACCTGTTGGCTCAATCCTTCATTCGTAATTTTGAAAAATTCAAGAAGGAGGCCAGTGAAGAGATCCTCGGAGCAGCGCCGCAACTATTGACTAATTAGCCTTGCAGCACCGAATGGGTACAGGGGCTTTAGTCGTCGGCTGCGGATGAATGAAGGTCGACTGAAGAAAGAGCCTAAAGATTCATAGGGGTGATGGTTTGATCGGTGTAACCCTTAACCCCTATACCATTTATAATTTCGGCTTTTGTTTCGACTATGGCCATGGCTTAGGGATTGAACCTTGGTTCATCAATTTGAGTCGATGGAAACTGGCGTTGAACCCCACCAGCTATTACTCGTCGCTTTTTATTCGGCGCTATGGTTTGCGGCTTACGCTTGTTTCATCGACAGTTGAATCCGCTTGCGCTCCAGATCCACCTGAAGGATGCGGACCTGCACCTCCTGTTGTAGTTTAACTACATCAGCCGGGTTTTTGACAAAGCGGTCGGCTATTTGGGAAACGTGTACCAGGCCGCTTTCTTTGATACCGATATCTACAAAGGCTCCAAAATTGGTAATATTGTTGACAATGCCTGGTACTACCATACCTACCTGCAGGTCTTCAATGGTCTGAATGTTGGCAAACTCAAAAGTTCGGGCCTTACCCCTGGGGTCCAGGCCGGGCTTTGCCAACTCTTGTAATATATCTTTAAGGGTGGGTAGCCCGACGGATTCATTGGTATACCACTCCAGGCGGATCTGTTTGCGCAGAGCCTCCTTTTGGATGAGGTCAGAAACGGTGCAGCCCAGGTCTTTTGCCATTTGTTCGACTATGGGATAACTTTCCGGATGGACCGCCGTATTATCCAACGGGTTTTTTGCTGCACGTATTCGAAGGAACCCGGCACTTTGTTCAAAGGCTTTTGCTCCCAGGCGGGGGACCTTTTTTAATTCCTTCCGGGATCGAAAAGGGCCTTTCTCCTGTCGATATTCTACAATATTTTGGGCCAATACAGGGCCAAGGCCGGAGACGTAGGTTAGCAAGTGCTTGCTGGCGGTATTCAAATTAATGCCTACGCTATTCACACAGCTTTCCACTACCTGGTCCAGGCTTTCCTTGAGCCTGGTTTGGTTGACATCGTGTTGGTATTGTCCCACACCGATCGATTTAGCGTCAATCTTTACCAATTCGGCCAGTGGGTCCATCAGGCGACGGCCAATGGAAACGGCACCGCGTACGGTAACATCCTTATCCGGAAATTCTTCCCTGGCGATCGCAGAAGCGGAATAAATGGAAGCACCATTCTCATTCACCAGAAAGACTTCTACCGGGTGATCAAAGGGTATACTTTGTACCAAGCTCATGGTCTCCCGGCCGGCAGTACCATTTCCTACTGCAATGGCTTCGATCTCCAATTGTCGAACCCACTGCTTCAAAATAGCTTCGGCACCCCTTGAATCAGACTGGGGCGGGTGCGGATAAATAACAGTGTGATCCAGAAGATTGCCGCTGGAGTCCAGGGCCACTAGTTTACAACCGGTGCGAAATCCGGGGTCGATACCCAGTGTACGCTTTTGTCCTAGTGGAGCAGCCAGAAGCAACTGCCTTAGGTTTTCAGAGAATACCTGGATAGCCTTTTCATCCGCTGCAGTTTTTGAAAGGTTGCGAAACTCCGTTTCGATCGAAGGAGCCAGCAGGCGCTGGTAACTGTCGTGCAAGGCCGTTTTCACCTCTTTACTGGTCGAACCATTGCCTTTGATGAGCTTGCGCTCCAACCGATCGAGCGTTTCCTCATCATCAGGACCGATGATGACCCGCAGGAAGCCTTCTTCTTCCCCACGACGCATGGCCAGGAGCCTGTGAGAAGGGCACTTATTTAGGGACTCTTCAAAATCAAAGTAATCCCGGTACTTAGCGCCTTCGGCTTCTTTCCCACGTACCAACTTGGATCGGATCACCGCATCCCGTTTAAACTGGAAGCGCACTGCATTTCGCACTTGTTCGTCTTCACTTATCCATTCGGCTATAATATCGCGGGCACCTTGCAGCGCAGCTTCGGTATCCGGAACTTCTTCCCGAACGAAATCAACTGCCAGGGCCTGGGGTTCATCCCGTTCGTTTTGTTCGAATAAGCGTTGAGCAAGGGGTTCCAGACCTTTTTCCCGTGCTTTTGTTGCGCGGGTCTGGCGCTTTCTTTTGAAGGGTAAATACAGGTCTTCTAATTCTGTGGCATCGTAAGTACCTTCAATGCGCTTTCGGAGTTCGGCCGTTAGTTTCCCCTGTTCCTCAATGGAGGAAAGAATACTTTCCCTTCGTTTTTCTAATTCTTCCAGCTTTTTCCAGGCGCGTTGTATATCGGCGATTTGAACCTCATCCAGAGAACCGGTAGCTTCTTTTCGGTACCTGGCAATGAAGGGGATGGTGGCCCCTTCAGTCAATAATTGAAGGGTGTTTTCTATCTTTCGTTCTGTTATTCCGGTGCTTTCGGCAATAAGTCGTTGGTGAATTTGGTTCATTTTTTTAGGCTGATAGTTTTTATAAGCTGATGAGTCGATATAGCTGACTAGGTGAATTAAAAAAACAAAAGCGAATCATCTGTACTTGAAGGTGGAACGGGCAATGCTACTCCTTCGCTCAAAAAAGACACCAAATTTAGAAAACTGCATGAAAAGTGTTCCAAAATTTCGCCAAAATAAAACGTTTTGTTGGCTAATCCTGTTGCTAACGAACAGTTCGCTTTTTGGGCAAGCATACTGGCAGTTGGACTCCCTTGGAGCAGTTTGGCGTTTGGATAAGGATGGTTTGATCGAGGCTTTGACAACCAATCCTGAAAGCGTATACTTCCCAGTGGGAGCAGGAACGCTGGAACCCTTTCGAATGGAGCAGGCCGACCTGTTACCGGAAAGTCTGCAAGCCCGATATCCGGAATTAAGGGCCTGGAAGGGAAGGAATCTTTTGAAGGAGAATCAGCAAATTCGACTAACGAAAGGCCCAGAGGGCATTCAATTTGAACTATCCGGATCGTCTCACCGGCTAGCATTGGGAAAAAACAAGGCAGGTTATGTTCTAAAAGAACCCAATCGGGGAGGAGGGAGGCTACCCTGTCTGGCGGAAGGGCATCAACATACCCTTCCCACCCTGAGAGGAATAGCTGAGGCAGATACCCTGGTTTATCGACTGGCAATAGCCGCCACCGGCGAGTATTCGAACTTCCATGGGGGCACCATAGCCTCTACCTTGGCCGCCATTATGCAGGTGGTCAATCGCTTAAATGCTGTTTTTGAGAGGGATCTGGCCATTCGGTTTGTGTTGGCTGAAGACAATGATCGCCTGATCTTTCTGGATCCCGAAACGGATCCTTACACCCTCGGTAGTGAATTAGTGCAAAATCAGGAAACGATAGATGCCTTGCTTGGTCCGGCTGCTTACGACCTGGGGCATGTGTTTACCCTGGGCAACGGCGGTCGGGCAGTGATCGGCAGTGTTTGTGCGGACAGTACCAAGGCTATGGCCGTTTCCGGTTTTGAAAGGCCGCAGGGTGATGCCTTTGTCATCGATTATGTCGCCCATGAAATAGGCCATCAGTTTAATGCTCAACACACCTTTAACGGGGAGCAGGGCATCTGCCGCAGGCAGCGGGTAAGCGGTTCGGCATTCGAGCCGGGCAGTGGTTCTACCATCATGAGCTATGCAGGCCTTTGTGGAACCGATAACCTGGCAATGAACAATAGCCCATACTTTCTTTGGCATTCGATCGAGCAGATCCGGCTTTATGCTCGCCGGGGCCCGGGAGCTACCTGTGCGGTACTCCTCTCAGGGGACAACCAGGCGCCAAGGGTCGAACTGGATACTCCTTCGATATGGCTTCCCCTTTCTACTCCTTTCGAATTATACGGCACTGCCTTTGATCCAGAGGGCGATCCCATTCTTTATAACTGGGAACAGGCTGACCTGGGACCGGCCGTCCTTCTTGGACAACCTTCGGGTTCGGCCCCCCTTTTTCGATCCCAGGTGCCCTCTTCAAAAGGCAAGCGGATCTTTCCCGACTGGCAGGCCTTGTTGAACGGAGAAAGGCCGGAGGATGAATTACTGCCAGACCGGTTTAGGCCCCTTACCTTTCGGCTATCGGCGAGGGATCAAAGAGGGCAGGTAGGCAGCGCTCAGCACCGTTTTCAGGTGGCCCAAAATGCAGGGCCGTTTTTTGTCAAAAACCTGACTTCGGATACGATCGTTCGGGCGGGGGAAGTACTCCCTATTCAATGGGCAGTGGCAAATACGGATCTATTACTGGGAGCCGATCATATTGCTGTTTACCTGCTTGCTGAAGCCAGTCCGGATTCCTCCATCCTGCTGGCGGATCAATTGCCTAATACGGGAAGCGCAGAGATAGAGGTCCCCACACAGGTTTTGGAGGGTCCCTGGCGAATCAAGATTCAACCGCCAGGACATGCCTTTTTTGCCATCAATGCCGGTAGTATTTCCATTAGACCGGACTCCAGTACCTCCGTCCACACCACTTTCCTTCCTGATGATTATCTGGAGGTCTTTCCCAACCCTCTGAAGGGAGGAAGGCTACAGTTGAAATGGAAAGACGCCACCCCCTGGTCTTCTATAGAAGTATTTGACGCCCTGGGTCGGAAACTGCAACAGCATCAGGCTCGTGGAGACCGGATGCTGTTGAATTTTTCGAATGTTTCAACAGGCTTGATTTGGCTAAGAATAAGGGATGAGAAGGGGAACGTATTAAGTAAGAAGGTTATACAGATGGATTAGAAAACGGGAAATTACCCCCAAAGTCATTTTACCTTATTGATACAAAAAGAACGAGGGCGTCTCAAAGCGAAAGAGGAGCTTTGAGACACCCTCAGATCAATCATCTTTTACCGTTCATCCCAGTTGACCTCGGCTTGAGGCCGGGCTACTTCTGTAAAGAGGTTGCCCCCATCGCGTAGATCCACATAGTTGCCATTCAGGCGGCCTGTTCGGCGCAGGTCTACCCAACGATGGCCGGCTTCGGCCCACAGTGAGTAACGGCGCTGGAATAGGATCTCATCGATCAGGCTCTCCAGGTCGGTGGCTCTGGCATAATCGCCTACACCCCAGGTATTTCGTATTGTATTGATCGCATCTACCGCCTCTGTGGTATTGCCCAGCCGGGCATTAGCTTCGGCATAGATTAGGATTAATTCCTCATTTCGAATGTAGGTAATAGGAGATATATTCGTAGCCCAGCGGGCATCCTGGTATTCCCCCGGGATCTGGTCACCATTCTGATCTGTTATCCCTGAGTTGAACACAATATTGCTGCGCTGAGCAAATTTATCCAGCCGGGTATCTCCCGGCTCGGCATCTTCTATCATTGCAGGGTGAACGATCAGGATCGTATTAGTCGGTTGATCAAAAGGATAGAATAAGGGGTTGTTGACATCCGGCGCATTGCCATAGACATGTTGTGGCCCTATATTCATTTTATCGGCCATAGCTGCATCTACCTCCAGGTCCATGAAAGAGCTGCTTAGTGCAGTTAGTGCACCCTGCCAGTCCTCATCGTAAAGGGCAGCCCTGGCAGCGATCGCGCGGTTGACCTGAGCGAAACCAGCAGGATCATCAAAATTGGTGTATCCACTGGTTAAGCTAAAAAAGAAACCATCACCCGCGGTGTTCAATTCTGTAAATGCCTGGTCCAGTTCATCCCGGATATATTGCAAACCTTCGTCATAGCTGACGAATGGACCGGGATTAAGTGGTTCTGAAACATCAATCCGGATGCCATTACTGAACTGCTGGTTCAAAGGCCAAAGGAATTGATAAGCCTTAATGGTACGGGCATACCCGTTTAAGGCGTTACGTTCGGCATCGCTTAAGGCAGAGCTGGTTTCAGCAGCCTCCTGAAGCGTATTAGCCTGCTTGATCGCCAGATAGGGGGAGGTGTAGGTTCCTCCTGAAGCAAAAAAGTCGGGATAGGTCTCGGAGATGTTACTGCCTAGCCAATCGGACTGGAAGCGCGGGTCGGAACCGAAATAGGCGAAAACCTCCCTGGCGAATGAACCCCACATCTGGGTGGCATTTCCAAAATAGGTTCGCTGACGGCCCTCCAGGCCATATACCAAAGATTGAATATCCGCTTTAGTTGCATCTGTTGTTACACTTTCCAGGGAAGGGTTGTTGGGGTCCAGGACCTCCTCTACCTCACAGGCAGTGAAAAAAACCAGGCTGCACAAAAGCAGTAATAGGCGTGAATTATTTTTTATTGTACTCATTATATTATGCTTTGTGAATTCGATTTAGAAATCAAGGTTTAAATGGAAGAAGAAACGACGAGAAGTAGGGTAGGGCGTAACCTCAATATTTCCGGTTACTGCCTGGATACCAAAGTTAGACACCTCCGGGTCGTAGCTGCCGTAATCTGTTGAAAGCAAAAGGTTGTTGGCAGAAATACCAACCCTTACTTTTTGCAGAAAATCGGGTAAGGAGGTTTTGGGGATGGTATAGTACAGTCCCACCTCCCTCAATTTAATGTAATCGGTTGGTTGGATGTAAACACCGGTATTCCCGCCGGACCATTCAGCGATACGCGCCGGGCCGTTAAGAGTACCGTCGCCGTCCGCATCATCATCCCACCCTGGAGCAGTACCTCCCAGGTCCCATAAAAGAGCCGAAAGGTTGATGGCTTCCCCGCCATTCTGGTAATGGAGCAAAAAGTTGAAGTCGAAATTCTTTAGAAAGTTGATCTGGTTGAAAACGGAAAGCTGCCAGTCGGGCTGACGGTCTCCGTAAACGGTAAGGCCAACGGGGGTATCATCACTACCAGTAGGATTGCCGACAATAGTGGTCGGGGAATACCCCTCGGCGATGAGGTAGCGGCCCAGGGAATTACCAAAACCACCAGTAACCAGGGGGGGGATATCCAGCCGGGTGATCTCGGATACATTAGTCCACCAGGCGGTACGTAAATTCCAGTTAAAGTTCGGGTTGCGAACTGGCACCAGGCCAAGGGCTAATTCGACGCCGCGGTTTTCCAGATCACCAGCGTTGGTTGCGATGGCTGTAATACCTGTAGAAGTAGCGGGTACAAGGTCCAGAATTAGGTCATTTACCTGCTTGTTGTAATAAGTAGCCTCTAAGGTTATGCGCTCATCCAACATACCGAGATCTACGCCAAATTCAATCTCGGAGGCAGTTTCTGGATCCAAGTTCGGGTCTACACCGCGAGTACTTACCACCGTACCGACATTACCGTCGATATTATTTTGGGTCAATGAATTAAAGGTTACCCCAAAATTGGGCAGACCACCTGTTTCCCCATAAGCGGCGCGTAATTTTAAGCGATTGAAAATGGAATTGGAAGCCCAACTGCCAAATTCATGCAAGTTTACTGCAACCGATGCCCGTGGGAAGGCATAAAATTTCTCCTGATCCCTGTTGAGAGTGGAACGGTCAAAGCGAATACCCAATGAAGCAACGATCTTATCCTCCCAGTTCAGATCTTCCTGTATGACATAGCCGATGTCGGTTACTTCCTGGAAGGTTTGCTCCTGTACGGATTGGTTGGAGGCATATCCCAGGTTATTCTGGCCAGAAATGAGACCGCGCCCCCTGTTTAAGACAAATTCCTGCTCCTGATCCAGACGAATCGCACCCACGGTAGTGTTGGTATTCAGGGTACCCAGGTTGGTGTTGTAGGTCAGGAAAGCCTGGATGTTCGTATTGAAAACGTCTTGGCGACCCCACATGACATCCCCCGGAAGGGCTTGTGCCCGCTGGTGTTGCAAAATTTCAGGAAAGTAGACCTCAGAGTTTCCGCTTAAGTAATCCACCCCACCGTTTACCTTGAATTTTAAGAAGGAGTTGGCGCTTTGAAGAATATCCCATTCTGCATTACCCGCAATGATAAAGCGATTAACCCGCAGTTCGTTATCACCGAGATCCCGGATGGCAATCGGGTTATCGTTGAAATAATCGTTATCTGGGTAGTTGCCGAACTCATCGGGGAAAAGGTCAGCATAAGTGGGAGTGTATGCGATGTTGTAGCCCAAACTACCTCCAGTATTGTTCTGGTTCCCGGTAAACCCCCTTCGGGTAAAGTTATTAATATAATTACTGTTTACCCCGACCTTGATCTTATCGTTAATCCGGTGATTCAGGTTCGCCCTGACGGAATACCGGTCGAATCCGGTGCGTTCGATGATGCCATCCTCTGTTTGGATCCCACCGGCAAGGTAAAATTGTGTTTTTTGGTTACCGCCGCTGAGGCTGAGCTGCGTGTTCGAGAGCAGGGGTGTTTCTCCGTAGAGGTATTCCTCCCAATCTGTTACCCGGCCTTCGGCCTGTGCTTGCTGAAGTTTTTCTAATTCTGCCTGACCGGCATCACCGCTGCCGAAAAAGTTAATGACCTTTTCCTCATCCCAATCATCGAAACCAATAAAGTTCTGGCCTTCTGCAAAGCCGATGTCCTGGCTAAGGCTTACCCGGGTGCGCCCGGCTTGTCCCTGCTTGGTAGTGATGATTACCACACCGGCATTGGCGCGGGTACCGTAAATGGCAGCTGCAGAAGGGCCCTTAAGGATCTCGATCTTTTCAATATCATCCGGGTTGATGTCGGCAATCCGGTTGGCCACATCATCCTGGGAAGAGGCGTTCTGTCCACCGCTTGCCCCATTCACCTGTGTTCTACCTGTTCGAATAACGGAATTGTCCACATAGACTCCATCAATGATGAAGAGTGGTTGGGAAGAACCGGCCCCCAGTGTGGAAATACCCCGGAGCTGCATATTGATCCCCCCTCCTGGTGCACCGGATTGAGATTGCATTAAAACACCGGGAACTTTTCCGTACAAAGCCCCATCCAGGGTTTGAATGTTGGTGTTCTCGGTAAGTTCTTCCCCCGTTACGGAAGTAATGGCATTGCCGGAATTAGAGCGCTTTACATTAGAAGCCAAGCCGGTGATTACGACTTCATCCAATCGGGCAATGTCTTCTTCCATCGTTAATTCCACAATGTTCTGGGCCCGGGTTACCTCAGCCCGAACGGATTTATAGCCCGTGTATGAAAAAAGCAGGGAGGCGCTATTCCCCTCGGGGATGTCTACCGAAAAATTACCGTCGAAATCGGTAACCGTTCCACTGGTGGTCCCATCAACGATAATGGAAACTCCAATCAGAGGTTCGTCCGCTTCGTCCTGTACGTTCCCGCTTACCGTAAACTGCCCGTAAAGGCTGCTGGATAACAGGAAACCGCACAGCAATAAAGCGAATTGCATTGCAAGACGTTTCATAAACTAGTGTAATTTTAGTGATTAATGAAATGAAGCGATGAAAGCCTGAACAGGGCGGTTATGACTTTTTAGTACCCTGATCTCAACTTCTAATCCGCCCTTAATTTGAATCTCGTGGAAAGGATCTCTTTTGGGGAGAGCTTTATTCTCAAATATGTGTTGTTTTCAATAGGCTGTAGGTCAATCCTTTCCATCTTGGTATTTTGTTCGGGAAAAAATATTTATGACCAAATTTATTAATTTTTCCAAAAACTACAAGGGGATCTCCAGCCATAGATGACGATTACCCAAACCTTTTTTGTCTTCCTTCTGATAAAACCATGAGAAAGGAAGCACTACGGATAAGGATCTTTTTTAAAGATACCCCTGTGCCTGTAAATGGAAAAGCTCTGCATAGCGACCATCCAACTGGATCAATTCCTCATGACTACCGTATTCCAGGATCTGCCCGTACTCGAGGAATAAAATGCAATCGGCCATGCGGACGGTCGAAAACCGGTGGGAAATGAGTACAGCCGTTTTGCCTTCGATCAGTTCGGAAAACCGCACGAATACTTCGTGCTCGGCGCGGGCATCCAGTGCAGAGGTAGGTTCATCCAGAATGAGCAACTGGGCTTCGCGCATGTAGGCCCGGCCAAGAGCTATTTTTTGCCATTGGCCGCCCGAAAGGTCTACACCATTGGCGAAACGTTTACCAAGCAGTTGTTCATATCCTCCGGGCAGGGTGTTGATCACCTCTTCCGCCATGCTCTTTTGTGCGGCACTTTGGATCAGGTCCTGATTCTCCCGTTCTTCTATTCGACCAATGGCGATATTATCCCCGGCACTCATTTGAAAACGGATGTAATCCTGAAAAATGATCCCCACATTATTGCGCAGGTCGTCCAGGTGAATATCCCGCAGGTCAATCCCGTCTACGAGAATGCGACCTTCTGTAGGGTCGTAAAGGCGAGCCAGTAGTTTGACCAGGGTGGTCTTCCCGGCCCCGTTTTCCCCTACTAAGGCCAGCTTTTCCCCGGCCTTCAGGTGGAAACTCACGTTCTTCAGGGCGTAATGAGCTCCGCCTGGATATTTGAAACTGACATTTTCGAAATGAAACCCCTCTTTTAGGGGCCTTGGAAAGGGAAGGCTATCGGCTTTATTGACGATGCTTGGGCGAATGGCCAGGAAGTCGAAATAATCTTGCAGGTAGAGGGCGCTCTGGGCGATACGAGAAAAGCGATTCATAATGCCCTGGAGTTGCCCGCGCATACGGCTAAAGGCCCCGGTCAAAAAGGTCAGGGTGCCCACGGTGATAATACCCTGTACCGTTTGTAGAGCAATGAAAACATAAGCACCGTAATACGCCAGCGTGCCAATGGAGGAAAGCACCGTTCCCCAACTTGCCCGGGCCATGGCGATCTTTCGATTTTCCTTGTAGTACTTGAAGGATAATTCGCGGAAGCGCTCCGTAATGAAGTTGGAAAGGTTGAAGATCTTGACCTCTTTAGCAGTTTCATCGCTGGCCCCAATATAGCGCAGATAATCCAGCTCCCGGCGTTCGGGGGTCCAGGCCCGGGAAAGGGAATAGTTGCGCTGATTGAATCGATTTTCTCCCAGAAAAGCGGGAATAACGGCAATAAACAGGATCAGTAATAACAAGGGATTATAGGCGGTTAAACCCACCCCCAAACTGATCACGGTTATGATGGATTGTAGTTGATCCAAAACCTGGGACATCAGGGCGGTACGGCCTGCCGTCTGCTGCCGGGCTCGGGCCAGTTTGTCATAAAAATCGGCACTTTCAAACTGGTACATGTCCATACCGGCCGCATGCTTCATGATCTCTACCGAGGATTTAATGGAAAAAAGGTCCCCCAAAAGGATGTCATTCAGGGTAATGGCCCGGCTTAGCAGATCTGAAAAAACGGCCAGGCCCAGCTCAATGGCTATTAGCATCCAAAGTCGGTCCATATCCTGGGAACCGGCGTCGATCAGCCTGATGATCTCGTCAATGATCTCTTTTCCAACGTAAAGCAGGGCCAGCGGAATAACCGATTGGGATAGGCGCAGCAGTACGTTCAGAAGGGTCATAGTCCTGCTGGTTTCCCATATCAACTTGAATAATTGCGGTAAATTGCGCAAGGCAAAAAGCTGGCTTCGCCAATCTACCTGTTTGTAGGGTTTGGTTCCTCTCCTGCTTTGGTCCATGCTGTTAGCCTGGTTTTTTGTTATAGTAAAGGTAAGAACAAATTGGATGGGGGAACGTTGAAAAGCTCAGCTTCGCTTTGGGTTAAACGGCATAAGTGCTACTGAACTTCCAGGCTGTTGTCCATTACATAGAAGGCTTGAACAATATTTTAGCTTGGCAAAAACGGGAATTATTCCGGCCAGCTGAATGCAATACAAGTACTATCGAGCAATTAGACCTGAAGTGCGAAAGCCCAACCACTCAAGGGGAGCATCAGGGAAACTTGCACCGCGAGGGTAGTAGCACAAACAGCGGCATTAAGCAAAACCAATGACTGAACTCGAAAAATTACTGGAATTACTTTTGATCGAACGGGAAGAAGATCACGAGCAATTCAAGCGCCTGATCGAATCTCTGCCGCTGGAGGAGCGGGTGAATAAGGGCCTGAGTTGGTACCCGGTGCAGATAGTGGGAAGAGGATATACGATCGGAGACCGGGCCTATGTAACCGTAGAACGGACCAAGGGGCTGGAACAGGAACATCAATTCCGGGGTGGGAAGATCGTTCAGTTGTTTACCCGTCAGCCTTCCGAAAAAAAAACAAGTCAAAAGGGCGTTATTCATTTTGTGCAAAAACACCGCATGAAGATCATCCTAAATACCCAGGATCATCCCGATTGGGTGGATACCGGCATGCTTGGTGTAGACCTGCTGTTCGACGATCGTACCTATCAGGAAATGGAGCGTGCCTTAAAACAGGTCATGCGTGCCAAGGGGGATCGGCTGGCGGAGCTACGGGATATTTTTCTGGGGAAACGTAGCGCGGATTTCCTGCCTGTTCCTTCGCGGGAACCTTTTCCTCTGCTTAATGATTCTCAAAACCGGGCGGTGGACCTGGTTCGGGCAGCCCAGCAAACAGCTGTCATCCACGGACCACCAGGTACGGGAAAAACGACTACCCTGGTGGAAGTCGTACGCTTTTTAACGGAAACGGAGCATACGGTCCTGGTTACCGCCCCCAGCAATACAGCGGTGGATGTAATGACCGAACGCCTGGCAGCCGGTGGCTTGCGGGTCGTTCGGATCGGGAATATTTCCCGGGTTGACGAAGACCTAGTGAAGCATACTCTTGAAGTGCAGCTCACCACCCACCCGGAAGCCAAAACCATCAAAAAGATAAAAAAGGAAGCCGCCGAATTGCGACGGGCAGCCATACGGTATAAACGCCGGTTTGGAGCTGAGGAAAGAAGAGAACGAGGTCGTATGTTCAAGGAGGCCGGGGAGTTGTCCAGTTGGGCGAATCAATTGGAAGATCGTTTGATGGACCAGATCCTGAACAGTGCCCAAGTAATTACCTGTACCTTGGTAGGTTCCGCTTCCCGGGAGCTGGAGCGGTTAAAATTTCGAACGGTAGTGATCGATGAGGCAGCCCAGGCTTTGGAGCCGGCTACATGGATCCCTATTCTTAAAGCTTCCCGGGTGGTCCTTACCGGCGACCCCTTCCAGTTACCCCCTACTGTAAAATCCAGTAAAGCTGCAAAACAAGGCTTTAACGTAACGCTTATAGAAAAAGCCTTGCAACGGATTCACCCCGTGGCTTTATTGACCACGCAATACCGGATGCATCAAACCATAATGGGTTTTTCGAACCGGCAATTTTACGAAAGCCAATTGAAGGCAGCCGATCAGGTCGAAAGCTGGCAGTTACCGATTCCCGATAATGTACCCTTGATCTTTATTGACACTGCGGGAGCGGGCTTCGAAGAACGGGTTCGAAAGGCCTATGGAAGTCGTTATAACCCGGAGGAATTCCAGATCTTGTGTGAGCACCTGTACCAGTTGATCAAATCTTTTGACGATACGCCTGAAGCCATGCCTTCGATTGCCCTGATCTCTCCCTATCGGGAACAGGTTGCCTTTATGGAAGAATTTATAAGAGAGGAGGTTTCCCTGCAGGAGTTATCCATCAGTATCAACACTATTGATGGGTTCCAGGGACAGGAAAAAGATGTGGTCTTCTTATCCCTGGTACGATCCAACTCCAAGGGCGAAATTGGTTTCCTCAAAGATTATCGACGTATGAATGTGGCCATGACCCGTGCCCGGAAACAGTTGATCGTAGTGGGAGACAGCGCTACCATCGGGGCCGATCCATTTTTTGCCAATTTCCTTAGTTATTGTGAAGAGAAGGGAAGCTACCGGACCGCTTTTGATTATTTACATAAGTGATGGGAGGTGGGGAGTCATGGCCACCCATCTCCTATCACTTATGGATCAATAGGTCCAGAGGTCATGTTCGAAGCTGAAGATCGATTCTTTGATCTTTTCGGCTTCGAGTAGCAGATCCCGGCCGGTATATTGATCTTGCAGGCGGATATCAGAGACATTTGACTGCTTGTAGATGTAGCTACTGAAGTACCGGATCTCGAAGAGGTCTTCCCAGGTCATTGGTGAGGCATCGTTATTGCCATTGAAAACCTGTTCCCGCACCAGATGATTTCGGGCTTCCGGATAGTATATCCAGAACATGGCGCGTTCTCCGATGGTGGAGTTTTCCTCCCCTGCAGCCTCCAGGGCCTCTGCGCGTTCGGCAATAACAGGGGCAATAGCAATGATACGCACCTGCATGGTAGAAGTTTCCCTATCGAAGAACCAGTCTTCCTTAATCCGGAAGCGTTGAACATCTTCGATATTGATGTCATTTTTGACTACTCGCGTAGATACCTCGTAGGTAACAGGGTCTTTAACGGTAACCGTATCGGTTTGATAAAGGATCTGGTTAAGCTGTGCCGTATCGATCTTTTTATCAGGGTGACAGCTTTCATCAGCAAAGATCCGAAGAGGGGGTAACTCTCCATTGGGAGCATTGACACCGGTGGCTGCATCGATCAGGATCTGCAGAAAAGGCCGACGGGGATACATAAAGCGTTTATTCATTTTCTCCCGTACATCCAAAACGCGCCATACCCGCTTTTTCCAGAACAGATCGGCTTGCCGTGGATTGTCGTAGGGAATGACCCGTTTGGTACCTATGATGTTGCGTTCTACCACACCGTCGATAGGTGGTGCCAGGGTATCCGAAGGATTGAGCAGCTCTCCGGACTCCGTCATGATGGGTTCGCCGATTTGCGCCTGTAGAGGAGTCCATGCGACCAACACGACTGCCAGCAGGCAAACTACTTTTGTAAGCACATTCATTTTGATGGATTTTATCCGAGTTTTCCAATGGCGGCACCGGGTGCGCCTGTTTTCCTTGTAATTTTCTTCTCTTTTCTAACGCCCTTCCGGTAGCTTGTATTATGCCGTTAAAATAAAAATAGAAACGGAAAACAAAATAGCCTCAGATCGGGCGTGCTCAGCAGGATCCCGTTTTTTTAAACACATAAAGATAAAACAGGTTTTCCTCCTAAAACCATGCTTTACAGCATAATTTTAGATGGAAAACCTGTTTTCAAAAGAGCCCCTAAGTCAGCAAAGAACTTCATGGACTCCATACTTGTCCCTCTTTGGGTTGCTTACTAGCGAATGCGAACCAGCAGGGGGTTGATCTGTCGGGAATTCTGATCCCCGGGGCATTTGGCCCGTACATTATTAAAGTAATACACATCTCCGGGTTTGGCCTGATTGATCAGGTTGCGGGCTTGGCTGTTGAACCTAGGACCGGGATTGGTAACCGGTACAGGGTCTTGCCGTGGTGCCGCATAGATCAGTTCAAAACCGGCAATGTCACAACGTGCGTCAAAATCAAAGTTTTCCAGTTCAGCAATAACACCGCCTTGGGCCTTGAATTCTCCGTTGCCCATGGTACCGCTGGTAGTTCCCGCAATTTTGGCCACTGGATCGGGAATGCGCTTGACACGGAACTCAAAAGGATCATTCAGGCCTCCGCCCGTTACCCTTACGGTCGCTGTACCCGGACTGGTAACCCGGACGTTGTAATTTGTACTTCCTGTTTTAGAGATGGTCGCACCGCCGCCACTGGCAGAAACGCGCAGGTCGTTGGAGGATATCCCGGCCGCTGCAACAGAGATCGGGTTGTCTACCCCAATGTAGAATACGTTCATTTTATCCGCAGAAACAGCAACTGAACGACGACCTACTTCGTAAATGAATGTACTTTCCCCTTCAGTGGTTTCACCGGTCAGGGGGTTGGTGACGGCTACTTTAAGGTTTAATTGCTTTTGGCCGACAGAAGAAGTACTGGCGGTGAATTCGGCCTTTCCCTCATCTCCCACGTTTAAAGATTGCCCATTAACGGAAAGGCGGATGTTTTCCGGAGGGATCTGAGAACTATAGGTACCTACGGAAATGTTGGCTTTGAACGGCTCCCCTGCAATCACATAGGCCTTCTCCGCTTCTACCACAGGGAAGAAGGCATCGAATTCGATAACTTTACCTCCTGCCAGTTCTGCTAAATTGGTAACCAGTGCCACTTCAGAAGATTTGGCATTGGATTGCATTTGACTCAGCAGCGGAAGTACGGCTGCAAGGGGCATTTGCCGGAATTTGAAATCCGACCAACTGCTCTTGTCTTTACTTTCCCGCCAGGTTTCATCATCAATGGACAGGGGCAGGTTTTGAGTCATACTCGCAATCCGGTTCTCAATATCTGTTTCCTTCAAACCGAAGGTCTTTCCATGTTCATTCAGGAGGGTAGAATAAGTATTGATCAATTCCTCCCTCGACTCCAGGATCTTTGCTTTTAATTCTTCGCCACGTTCCTGACGAACCAGTAAGCGAGTGGTGATGTCCTTATTTTTTTTACCGATGGGTACTCTTTTGCCGTGATCCATCTTGTAGTCGCCTTCATCTTCCTCCCCATTTTTGTTCCCTCCTTCATCTACAAGTTCGTGCCTTAGATCATCGATATAATTATTGAATTCCGAAATAGTACTTCGGACTTCATCTAGTGCGGGTTCGATCGGCTTGAATTTGGCTTTTGCTTCTTCATTTAAAAGCTCCCGAAGCCCCTTTTCCGTAGCCGATAATTGATTTTCCACTGTGGCGATGCTCTCCTTATTCCCTTTGTCGAGGGTAAAGAAAGCATTCATAACCTCAGCGGAGACGTTGAGCGCCAGCATAGCCGTCAGTACCAGGTACATCAGGTTGATCATGAGCTGCCGCGGTTCCTTAGGTATTGACATATGTCTTAATGCTTAATTTTTGATGTTGAATGAGAAATTACTGGCGCATGGCGGCGATCATGTTGCCGTACACGTTGTTGAGTTGTCCGAAGGTATTGTTCAATTGCTGCACCTGTTGGTTGAGGCCAGTGAGTTGCTGCTTGTAAGACCTCGTTTCCTCAACAGAGTCCTGGAGGTCTACCATAGCTTCGTTCAATTTGGTGTAGAAATTGCTCATGGCTTTCAGCTGATCCTTGGTTCCAGAGAAATCAACCTCCTGCAGGGCTTTCAGGGAGGACAGGCTGCGGCTCATGGTTTGCAGCTCGGTCAACATGCCGCCCAGTTGTTGTTCTACCACTTCACCATTGAGGGAGGGCGTACTGCTGTACTGGCCATTAGTAGGGCCTTCTGTCAGCGGCTCAATATTGGATTTGTAGTTGTCCAGACCAGGGTATAATTTTTCCCAGTAGTAATCCTTCTCTGGACCGATAATACCCAAAAACGCAAAAATGGCGGCCTCTACAGACATACCAATGATCAGCATAGTATCTGCACCCGGCCAGGACATGATCTTGAACAGAGCTCCGAGTAATACCGCAGCTGCACCCAAACCAATTACCAGGTTTTTGAAGTATTTAAATCCTTTTGACTTTAACATGGATGAAAAATTTAAATGTCAGGTTATTTGATTAATGTGAATATTTCGAACTGGCAGTCAAAAATAAAGGCCAAAAACTTCAAATGCAAACGCTTGACGTTTGCATCTGATTGTATAATGCAGAAATTTCTATTCGTTACAGGAATTGGAAAGGATTTTGAGAAAAAATGTATAAGGGGGTACAACTAATTAAATGAAAGGAAAGACCAAAGCTACGCTTTTTATTTTATTGTTTAGGTTACCATCTGCCATCTGCCATCTGCCATCTGCCATCTGGTGAGCGACCTCCAGTTCTTGAGCCGAATCCCAAAAGCCAAAACATGAGTCATCCCGAATTTTTTGGGATGATGAAAAAGAAAGGCCTTCTGTG
>CAYZMS010000039.1:0-27257 GCA_964479625.1 uncultured Saprospiraceae bacterium | reverse complement strand
CATCTCCGCTTGCCTCTTTTCTCTTTGGGCTCAAAGTTCGGGATGACTCATGTTTTTCATTTTAAGCCACTTCCTGGCCTGAAAAATGGTTCAAAGCCCTGGCACAATCTGACCTGGAAGGAGGGAACTTGACCTACTGCTTCAGAGGAGATACCTCGCTGACCATCTGTGCAGGAGATGGTATTACCAATGCCTTTGATGTGAATTTGACCGGCCAGTCTGATACCTCTAATTCGGGCTGGATCATTACGGATGATCAACTGAATATCTTGGCCTTGCCCCCGGCGCCACCCTTTGATCTGGATGCTGTCGGTCCCGGCATTTGCCTGATCCGGGGACTGAATTTCGAAGGTGGACTGGCCGGAGCGGAAGCAGGTGGCAATGCTACCGACCTGATGGGCTGCTTTGACCTTTCGAACCCGATTACCGTTGATCGTCAGGATTTTGAGACAAATGAGTGCGATGTTACTTCTTCAGTTAATGTGGAAAGCGTAGACCGTTTGGTTATGATCCCGAATCCGGCCTGGGAAGTGGTGCGCATCGAATACGAAGGGCTCATTGGAAGTGAAGGTATTCTGCAGCTTATTGATATGAATGGAACCCAACATCAAGGAATCCGTATCCAACAACAGCGTGGAACGGTAGAAATGGAATTGAATGAAATACCTGCGGGATATTATTTCATTCGAATTCAAAGTGCAGAAGGAACCAGTGTTCGCAAATTGATGAAATACTAATAGGAAAATCATATAATGCTCTTCAAGGGGATTCTGGCTAGCCAGAATCTCCTTTTTTATTGTGTGCCGTGCATACTATATACTGCTAGGGTTCAAGTCCCGAGCGAGCCTGTTGACGGGAATCGCTAGCTGATCGCAAGGGTGACCTCCGTGAGGAGGAACCTGAAGGAAGCGTAAGGCAAACTATTGATGTGACGGACAGGAACATGATATAAGGCTTACCACTTGGGTAATTGAGCAATAGATCAAGAAGCCCTAAAGTCAAATGTAAAAGTGGGTAGTAAATCATGCACATTAATAGGGAGAGGATATAGTTTACCAAGGGAGATCTCTCGACCGAGAGTAAGAGAGAAGTCAGCCGAGGTCATAGTAGGTTTTTTTAAGGAAGCTGAAGGCCCTATCCAGCAAAGGATGGTACCACAAATCCAAGACGCCCCAGGCACACGAGGCAATGAACCAGAACTGGTTTGCCTCAATTGGTTTGTTTGATATGCATGCTTATTATTGTTCAAAATTAATGAAACCGCCCAGTACGTGAAACGTACGCTGGGTGGTGTGAGAGGACGAAACGAGCGATGGATTATCCATCGCTCGTTTCTCCTACTCGATTTTCCGTTGTATAAGTCAACACAGCAGCCTATTTTCGCCTCTGAATTAGCAAGGCGGCTTTGAGTCCCTTTTTCAAGATGCCTTGTTCAAATGCAAACCACCCAACACGAAAAACATGTCCAGCGATTTCCCCAATTCCAGCGAACGCCAATTCACCCCTAAACGGGTGGCGGAGTCTCACACCATCATGACAGAAATGGTGATGCCGAACGATACCAATCCTATGGGAAATCTTATGGGCGGCAACCTTATGCGGTGGATGGATGTGGTTTGTGCAATTTGTGCCGGCAAGCACTGTGCCGCCCAGGTAGTAACCGCATCTGTTGACCATGTTTCTTTTGAGCAAGCCATCCGCCTAGGGGATATTGTGACCCTGGATGCCAAGGTAACCCGGGCTTTCAACTCCTCGGTGGAAGTATATGTAGAGGTATTTGCCTCGAACATAAAGGGGTTTAACCCCCGCAAGGCTAACCACGCCTATTTTACTTTTGTTGCCATAGATGAGAAATCAGGTGAAACCATGCCCGTTCCGCCGGTCATCGCCCTTACGGAGAGCGAACAATTGCGCTACGAAGGAGCGCCCAGGCGCCGGGAGGTTCGCCTGATCTTAAGCGGTCGCCTGAAGCCAGAGAATGCCAATACGCTGCGGGAATACCTCAATCAATTTTCAAACTAAGGTAAAGGGGTAAGGCATTACCGGATCAAACTTATTTCCCCACTAAGGAGCTCCGTTTTTCCTTCTGCCAGGGCCAATTCGATCTGATACACATAAGCCCCAGGGGGGGGGGCTTCCTTTCCCTCCCACCGAGCTTGCTGTAAATCCCTTGAGCGGTTTTCGAATACCAGTTGCCCCCAGCGATTAAAAATTCGAAAACTGCGAACCTCTACCTGTATGTTGGGATGAGCGTACACCTGAAAAACGTCATTCTTTCCATCCCCGTTTGGAGAAAAAGCCATTGGTAAATAAAAGTCACAGGCTTCGGCAGGTATTTCAAAAGAGTGTTCAAGGATACATCCATTTTGGTCTTCAATTAATAAATGATGTAAACCTGGTGATAAACCACCTTCAGGAGGAGTGAAGGGTAAAAGACCCTGGTCCAGGCGAAATAAATAGGGTGGTCGGCCTGCCTCTAAAGAAAATTGAATGGAACCGGTGGGGCGATCACATCGACTTGGGATGATCTTCAAAATGGAAAATCGAGGCCCTTCTATACCCGGTATTTGAATCTGGTGCTCCTCGGTACAAGCATATTGGTCTCTTGCCCGGAGTACATAGGTTCCGGCGACCAAACCGGAAAATTCGGGAGCAAGTTGGAATGGCCCCGGAAGGATCGCATACTCTACTTGATCTTCCTGAGGGCGATTTGTTCTTACCCGTAACCTGCCATTGTCTTCACCACACCGGGCCGGACTTACCTCACTATTTTCTAATTCCAGTGGGATGGCTGCCTGATACTCTGACAATCCGGCTCCACCGCCGGCGTAAATGGGTAATTCACCGTAAAAGTGTAACTCTTTTTGCTCGAAATCGAGGCGGAATAAACTGGAGGGATACTCGTCAGAAGTGGCATAGCTGATGCTTTTCGATTTATTGCAGGCTTCAAAAAAAGGAAATGATCCCTACAATATTTACCTCCTCCTCGAACTCCATATATACCTGGCTTTTTTAGGGTTCCTCCCGGTTGACCTCAATAAGCCTGTTGCGGGTGGCTGCCAGGTACAGTCTTCCTCTGTAAAAGGTCAGGTCTCCTGCCGATGCAAAAGGAAGGGTGCCAAGTCGACCGGCTCGCTTTTCCTGCACTTCATAGGTGTAGAGGATACCCCGCGTGCCGCAGATATACAACATGCCGTTTTCATCAGCAACCAGAGCATTATAGCTCTGAGAGCGTTCGAATTGATGTAGCAAAACCGTTTCATGGGTGGAGGTGTCCAGTTGAAATAAGGCTCCCGTGATGGTGATCCCGTAAAAGTTGGCTACTGGGTCAAAAGTGATATCCCCTACTTGCCGAAACCCTGTACAGATGCTTACCAGAGCCGTATCCATATTGGTCAGGTTCACCCGGTAAATATGGCCTTTTGAATAGTCTGTTACATAAAACTGCGGAGAACAAACCGGCCCGCATAATATGCAGGCCAGGATACAGTATATCCCATATAGTGGCCTCATACTCCAGTATTTTAGATTGGGGTATAAATCCTCCGCGTCTGGAGGTATGGCCGGCCATTGGTTTGCTTTTAATTAATTTTAAGTTAATAATTAGTTAATATAAGGGGAATTTTCCTTTTCTGCAAGAAGAGGTTATCTCAAAAGCTATAGCGCTTCTGCTCCAGTCTAAGCACTACAACAAAATTTAGATAGGTGCTTAAAAAAAAAACCACAGGAGATTTGAGGTACCTTATGCTAAACCAATAATTCGAAAAGCATTTGACTGTCGTTTACACTTTCAAAATTAATACGGTGGGCTTGCATCCGTTGCCGCAATTCCTGGTAAGCTGTTGAATCGGGTACCTGGATGCCAACCAGGGCAGGGCCAGAATCCCGGTTGTGCTTTTTAGTGTATTCGAAATGGGTGATATCATCCTGGGGCCCTAGGACGTTATTGAGGAAATCCCTAAGGGCACCTGCCCGTTGAGGAAAGCGGATAATGAAATAGTGTTTTAAGCCACTGTAAAGTAAGGCGCGCTCTCGGATCTCTTCCGTACGGGTAATATCATTATTGCCGCCGCTAAGAATACAGACCACATTTTTGCCTGCGATCTGGTCTTTGTATTGGTCAAGGGCAGCGATGGATAGGGCTCCCGCCGGTTCGATCACGATCCCCTCTTCATTATACAATTGAAGAATGGTATGGCACACTTTTCCTTCATCAACCAGTAACAGGTCGTCCACTACTTTTTGGGCAATGCGGAAGGTGTGTTCACCAACAGCTCTTACAGCGGCACCATCTACAAAATTATCAATTTGCTGTAGTTGAACTCTGTGCCGGGCCTTCAAAGATTCAAACATAGCAGGAGCTCCGAGGGGTTCCACGCCGATGATCCGGGTTTTGGGGCTCATGCGCTTGAAGTAGCTGCCCACTCCTGCAATTAGGCCGCCTCCACCGATCGGAGCAAAGAGAAAGTCGATCGGTTGCTTGCTGGATTCCAGTATTTCGAGTCCAACGGTTCCTTGTCCTTCAATGGTTCTTGGGTCATCAAATGGGTGGATGAAGGCTTTGTTGTATTCCTGTGCCTCCTTCAGCGCTTCTTCAAAAGCATCATCAAAGCTGTCTCCGGTAAGAACTATATCCACAAAGGCTTTCCCGAAGGTGCGGACCCTTCGAACTTTTTGCTGGGGCGTTGCTACGGGCATATATATACGGCCGGGGATTTCCAGTTTCTGACAAGCCAAAGCTACCCCCTGGGCATGGTTGCCGGCACTGGCACAAACAACGCCCCTTCCCAATACGTTCGGCTCAAGGGTTGCCATTTTATTATAGGCCCCCCGGATTTTATATGACCGCACCACCTGAAGGTCTTCCCGCTTTAAATACAATTGGCATTGAAACTGCTCAGACAGGTTGTAGTTTTTCATTAGAGGAGTTGGTTCGGCTACTCCCTGCAGGCGCACCTTCGCCTGGTAAATTTTTTCGATCTCTACCAAAGTGTTTGAAGATTTAGTCTGGGCAGCTTCCATACCGGTTACTCTATTTAAAAAGAGGAATCCAGCAGTGGATTCCTCAAGAAAAATTCACGATATAATATAAAGTCAGGTTTTTCCTGGCAAATCTTTAATCTTAGCTCTTATTGGGCTGGAATTGCATCTTCCGCCGGTTGATTTTCCGGGCGAAGGGAGCGTACGGTACGACCTGCCTGCCACATTTCGCTGTTGTGCAGTTCGCTTAGTTCGGCTTCCAGCTTTTCTCGATAATCCGCCTGGCTATTCGAATCGATAGAACGTTGAGCCTCCTTGCCGGTAGCCACGCTATCGTACAGTTCGTCAAAGACAGGCAGTACGGCATCCCGGAATTTATTTTTCCAGTCCAGGGCACCTCGTTGGGCAGTGGTGGAACAATTGGCGTACATCCAGTCCATTCCATTCTCAGCTACAAGGGGCATCAGGCTTTGGGTCAATTCTTCCACGGTCTCGTTAAATGCTTCACTTGGGGTGTGGCCCCGTTGCCGCAGTACGGTGTATTGGGCTTCGAACAGTCCCTGGATGGCTCCCATCAGCGACCCGCGTTCGCCGGTTAAATCGCTATATACTTCCTTTTTAAATGTAGTTTCGAAAAGATACCCGGACCCAATACCAATACCTAGAGCTACCACACGGTCCCAGGCGCGACCCGTGGCATCCTGATCGATGGCAAAGCTGGAGTTTAACCCCCGACCTGCAACGAACATCCTTCGCAAACTGGTACCGGACCCTTTCGGGGCAACCAGTATTACGTCTACATCCGAAGGAGGAACAATGCTGGTCCTATCTTTATAGGTGATGGCAAACCCATGAGAGAAGTAAAGGGCTTTCCCCGGTGTGAGGTGTTTTTTTACGGTCGGCCAAAGGGCGATCTGAGCTGCATCCGAAAGTAAATACTGGATGACCGTACCTCTTTTGCAGGCTTCTTCGATCGAGAACAGGTTCTTTCCCGGAACCCAGCCATCCTCAATGGCCTTATCCCAGGATTTAGAGGGAGACCGCTGTCCCACGATGACATTGAAACCATTATCGCGCAAATTCAGCGCCTGCCCGGGTCCTTGTACGCCATAACCTATAATGGCGATGATTTCCTCTTTTAAGGTTTCCTGTACTTTTTCCAATGGGAACTCTTCCCGCGTTACGACGTTTTCTACTACGCCACCAAAATTTAACTTTGCCATGTTTTTCGTTCGTTTTAGTGTCCTTCACTTTTTTGTTTACCCAGCTTTCGCTTGCTGCAAATCTTACTGAATTTTGTCATTCGAAAATAAAACTGACCCTTAGCTCCCGGAACCGGTTGAACGAATATAGGCGCTCCCATAAGGTGGGGCAACAAACAGGACCTTCAATACGGGAGAAATTTAGAAGGATTTTACAACGCCTAAGGCAAGGAGAGAAGGGGCGAATTATGGGTGGTAAAGGCCCAACTGGCGATCCGCCTCAATGAATGGGGGTATTAATTCTGGCTTGATCAAGATTATGTTACTACCTTTCAAAAGATAAAGACGTTTCTACACCATTAAACCGGAAAAAAACAAAGATTATGCAACACCTGAATGCCAGGACTTTCCTTTCCACCCTATGGGTCTTCCTTACCGTCAATGTATCTTTTGTGATGTTTTTACCCTGATGCACTCTCCTGAATTGCGCCAGATCATTGATGGCCAGGTGGGTGATGTAGTGCTTACCGAGGAGTTTTTACTAACCTCTGGTTTTATTATGGAGATCCCTATGCTTATGATCGTACTTTCAAGGGTGCTGAAATATAAAGCCAATCGCTTGATGAATATCGTTTTTGGATTTGTGCTATTTCTCGTTCAGTTGAGGAGCCTAATGGTCGGGGACAATAGTTTGCACTATATTTTTTTCAGCATTATTGAAATGGGATCTTGCACTTTTATTGTTTGGTATGCCTGGCAATGGCGGGAAGAATCCCTTAAACCGCTTACTCATGGAACAAAATAAATCGAAAAAAACTTACCCCTTATTGATAAGGCTGCCACTACCACCTATTATGCTTGAGCCCTGAATTCCAATACGCCCTATTGGCCTCTTTCGAACAAATGGAAGTTTTGCCGAAAGCGAACAACCCGAAAGGACCCCAAAAGAACATTGGGAGATTAATCTATACGGTTTTCGAAAAGGGATCCGTGGAAAATGCTAGACTAGTTTGCGAAATAGGGTAAATTAGTCTGGAGGATATTCCCCGTAAACAGGAAGGGTAAACTCCTTTACGGGGCCTTCGATAGGAGGAAAGAAGTTGTTTTTTGGTCTACCTATATAATGAAATGAAAAGATTACTTTTAGCTACTTTTTTATTGAGCCTTTTTGGAACGGGTTTAGAGCTTTTGTTATTAGAGCATACTGAAGACGGGTGGCAGCTTATCCCAGTTGTTTTGACGGGAGTAGGGTTTATTGCCTGGATCTGGTATGAACTTGCCCCTACCATAAAAAGTAAACAACTTTTTAGAGTGGTACTTATAGGCTTTCTGATCAGTGGTATTATGGGGTTTGTGCTTCACTTTGATGGCAATATGGCCTTCGAGCTAGAGATGTATCCGTCTATGAGTGGGGGAGCATTGATCCTGGAAAGCCTGAAAGGTGCCACCCCGGTTTTGGCGCCGGGAGTGATGATCGCCACCGGCCTCACTGGTTGGGCCTATACCCTTTGTTGACGTTTTTCGTTTATAATTAAATCAAATAATTACTTTATGCAACGTATGTTTTGGTGGACACTTTTTGCAGGTGTCTTATTTATTACCGCTTGTGAATCCGAAGCTCCTGCTGAGCAAGGGACAGCAGCAGAGGTTGAAGCAAATACCCAGGAAGAGGTAAAGGAGGCAAGGGACGCTGTTGAAGGAGCTGTTTTAAATCCTAATTTAGCTTCCAGGGAAGAATTGGCTGCTCTTTCCCAACTCGATGAGCAAACAGTACAACAGATTATTAATGGCCGACCTTTTCTTGGTATGAAAGACTTTCAGGAGATAATCAACAGACTAGATGAGGGTTCCATGAAGTCCCTGCTGACCGTTTGCTTTGTGCCTCTTAATCTGAACACTGCCTCTGAGGAGGAGTTTCTGATGATACCCGGGGTCGGGGAGAAAATGGCGCATGAATTTGAAGAATACAGACCCTATCGGAAGGTGGCTCAGTTTCGCCGGGAAATGGGCAAATATGTCGATGAGGCGGAAATTGCCCGCTATGAAAAGTACGTATTCGTACCGGTGGCTTTGAACACAGCAACAGATGAAGAGATCCTGAATATCCCGGGGGTAGGGGATCGAATGTTGCATGAATTTAAAGAATATCGCCCTTATAAAAGCATGGAGCAGTTTCGCCGGGAGATTGGAAAATACGTTGATAAAGAGGAGCTTGCCCGGCTCGAACGTTTTGTTTATCTGGAGGAGGAAGTTCAATAAAGAGCTATCGGAAAAGCAGTCTCCAGAGCCATGGAGCTTTGGAGGCTGCCTCCGTCAACCACCTGCATAATTTTAGCTTTGTGGGTTAAAACCGAACACCAACGGAAGCATAAAAACTTCGTGGAGTTGCCGGAATGATGCCAGGCCCGGGGTAGCTTTCCGCCCTTCGGGTAAAATACTTTTTATTGCCAAGGTTATTGATACCGGCAGAAAAGGTGAAACGATCAAGCTGATACTCTGCCGAAAGATCCACAACTAGGTAAGCAGGAATGATGCCTGTTAAAGCATTTGGGTTAAAGGTAGAGTTGGTGGCATCAGAGAACTGCTCGCTAAGGTAGGAAAGCTGTAAGGTCGCTTTAAGTCCATTGAACCTGTAATTCAAGCCGGTACGCAACATTATATTGGGCACGTACTCCACTTTTCTATTATCGATGGAAGAAATATCGGATTCAATATAGGACGCCTCCGTTAGGGCGAGGTTGACAAAAAGGGCGAGTTGGGCGAGTTGTTCTTTCCGGTTTATCAATTCGAACAGATCAAATTCGCCGAAAAACTCGACACCCAGGTGTCGCGAATTACCAATATTGGTCCTAAACAGGGTAGTGCTGCCTGGGAGTTCATATTGACCGATCCTGTCATTATACCTCAGTAAGAAAAAACTGAGGTCAACCTTTACCCAGTCCCCCAGAGCCCCTCTTATACCAAGATCCATATTATACCCGCTTTCATCGGTGATGAGGCTATCCAGTTGAAAGTTCGGGTTCACTACCCGCAGATCACTGAAGGTGATGGAGCGAAAATTTCTTGAATAATTGCTGTACAACTGAAGGTCTTCCTTCAGGTAATAGGCCGCACCTATCCCAAATAGTGGAACCCATCTGCTTACCGAGCTTTGCTCGACATTGAGCGTAGAGGAAACCAGATTGCCTGCAAAGTCATACCTGTTGAATCGCCAGGTCCCTTCTGAATCGGTGCGGATGTGTTCTAATCTTACACCGGTGGTCAAATTCAACTTGGGGGTAATTTCCCAAAGGTTTTCAGCAAAAAAGGCCCAGTTCTCACTGGGGAAATCGTAGTCAAAGTCTTCCGGGTTTTCCGGGTTTATTAATTCGAAATCAGGTGTATCCCCGGCGCTGGCCAACCCCTGCTTTCTCTTGGTTAGACCATTGTAATACCGGGCTCCAAGGAGGAGCGTGGCTTCCTTTTGAGCCAGGAGGTAGGAGGTTAAGACTCTCGCCTCCGCTCCAAAATTTCGAAAATCATCGGTGATAAGGCTCCGGTTGGCATTGGGATCATCCGGTACACCAATTTGTTCGAGGTTTCCAAGGGCGTCCCTACCGGAGAGCAGCCCGAAAGTTCGGATGTTAAGTTTGGTTCCTGGCGAAAAAGAGTAATCCAGCGTGGCTGCAAATAAATTCCAGGTCACTCCAAACCAGTTCCGGGGGCGCTGAGATTCCGTCAGGTCGCCCTTGTTGAACCGCTCATCTGTCAACCCACCCGGTTGTTGGGCTTGATAATACATATAAGAATATTCCAGGCCAAGTTGGAGTCGTTCATTCAGCTGAAAGTCCACTCCTGCAAAAGCAGTATGCATATCGAAGTTGGAATGCGTTCTCCAACCATCCCCTGTTCGGAATTGATAGTACCCGTAATACTCCACCTTTTCGTTTCGACCTCCTGCACTAAGAAAAGAATTGAGCAAGCCGAATGAACCTAGCGACTGCTCAAAGTATAACTCAAAAAGGGTATGGGGAGCCTCCTTAAGCTTGAAATTTAACATACCGCCAAACTGGGGCCCGTATTGCAGGGAAGCCGCACCCCGAACGAGTTCAATACGCTCTACTGCCTGCAAGGGCGGAATGTAGTAGCTTTCCGGGTATCCGAGGGCATCGGCACTGATATCATATCCGTTTTGGCGGGTATTGAAATTGGCCGTTCTGCTTGGCCCTAACCCTCTTGCTGCAATATCCAGTTGGATACCGGCAAAATCACTTTCCCATATGTTTAAGCCGGGCACCTTTGCAAATACCTGGCGGGCATTATTGGCCCCTTTATTGGCAGCAAAATCATCCAGAAGGATAACTTCATTTTTTTTTGCTTCATAGATCCCAAAATCCTCCACTGCCTGCAGCCTGGAAATGCCATTGGTCGTTTTGGCGGCCGTTACCTCAACACTTTCCAGGTCAATGTTTAGGGACCCCAAATAAAAATTGATGGAGGTATCTTTGGTTAAAACGACCTCCACTACATTTGAACTTGCCCCTATACCATGGGCTTCTATTCTGTGCCGGCCTTTTGGGAGCATGATTTCGAAATAACCTTCCGCATTGGTATAATCTACCAACTGCAAGGATTGCTCTACGATCATGGTTTCCTGCAGGGGGACCCCGTCAGCCTCCGATAGGACCCTTCCGCTTACCTTTACGGTCTGGGCATGAAGGCTTGTAAAAAGCGACAGGGATATGAATAGGTAGGTTATTAACTTCATTGTGCTTTGATATCCTCTTTATAAGGTAAAATCCAATCTTTGTGCGCCCAGGTATCCCGTTTTTGGGTTAGATCCACCATGGGGTCCACCAGCAATTGAGCCGGACGCCCATTAAGGGTTACCCATACCTCAGCTCTAACTGCTGGATCCTCCATACCTTTGGAAGCATAGTAGTCCTTTAAAAAATGAGCGTACTGTAGAATAAGGTCTGGCTGCATGGCCATTTGCTTCTCCTGGTGGGGGTTTAGAAACTGACGATTAATGACCGCCCCTTCCTTTCCCGTTTTCTTGTTTTGCACATAAAAAGTGGCAGTACCTGCTTTTTCCATGAGCATAACCCGCCAGGAGAACCGGTAGCCCTCTTCAGTCCAGAATAAATTACCCTCGTATAAAAGGTAGCGCCAGGGAAAAACCAACTGGAACAGAAAAAAAAATCCCAGAAAAGGGAGTAAGTATTTATTTGATCCCGACACAGGGGCAGGCAGTACTTTCTCCCATGTGATTTTTTGTTTGAAAAGCCGGGCGAGTCGGTCAAGGAACTTTTCGTGCAGATCAGCAGAAAAAAATAAGGTCACTACAAAGATCATCACCAAAGGAAAGATCCCTATTTGGAACAGGATGCCCGTCAGGCTATGGAAGAGCACTACGGCGATGTAGGCAAGCCAGCGCGTTTTGGAATAGAGCAGGCTGAAAATAATGAATGTGTCGAATAACATGCCCATCCAGCTGAAAAGAAAGGCGGTAACCTTATACTGAAAAAGGAACCCAATTATTGGGATACTGGTTTTTGCCGGGAGCCAGATCGAAAGGGGTAAAGCACGAATAAGCCAGTCATAATTGATTTTGGCAAGTCCGGCGTAAATGTAAACAATGGCTATTTGCAGTTTGAAGATATCAATGCACCATCGGCTTACTGTTGTTTGGAGAAGCTGAGGTTTGCGCATTGCATCCACCGAGAAAAACCGATGGGCCGGCACCCAAATCATCAGAAAACCAATGATGCTTACAAAGTAGTAATGGTTGAGGTAGTAAGTAATGTCAATTAACTCAACATAGGTAAAACATAAGAAGAAGATTACCGCAGAGATGCGGTAAAACCAACCAAGGGTAATCCCTATACTACTCAATACCAGTAAAGAGAATACCAGATACAGTCCCTCCCTGGGCAAGGGCTGTATCCAATCAAAGCCGTAATAACTGAAATGCAAAAGGGGGGCTGCCAATTGGGTATCCACCCAGCCCAAACAGATATAGCGCAGCGTACTGAATAGCATGACTAATCCAAATGCTATTCGAAAAGTAACTAATGGGGCAATCGAAACGGCCTGGTTCAATGCCTGGCTCCAATTATCAAATGTTAGTCTATTGAGCGCCAATCTGTTTATTGCTTAATCGCCATCTCCTGAGTTAAAGGTAATACTGATGCCCAGTAAAGAACTCATGGAGCTTTTGAAGTTTGCTGTATTACTCTGCAATTCATCCCTTAATACCTTGATTTGTGGGTCACCCACATTTTGAGATAGGGGCTCTTGTGGTAAGGCAGCGATGGTATTATCGATCCTTGTAATGGCATCCTTGGTTACCGCGATGAGGTCCGGACCACCAACCACGGATTCCAAATAAGCCTCAAAACCGATAAGCTGGTCACTCGTTCTGGATCGACCAAACCAGATGTTTTTTGAATTTTCGAACTGCTGCTCTATTAATGTGCTGGAAATACCGCTGTAGTAAGCTTCGACCAAAGACCCGTCGGGGCCGGTTTGCCCCGCACTTAAGCCTCCGGGTAATTCCACCTTGAAATTTTTGAGGATTTCATAATCCTTGACAAATTCATTGTAATACTGGGATATTGAACTACCCGCCGATGTACCGTCACTATTGATGAATTCCTGCAAATAGGTGGAATTCCACTCGTTGACGATCTGGTCAAAGGTTGTTTTTAGCTCGGTGACGATAAGCAATAAATAGTCCTTTCTGTTTTGATCGAAACCGGCGATCAATTCCTCATTTGAAATATCCTTTCCGTAAATGAGGTATTCCACGGTATAAAAACCCCGTATATCCCGGTCGAAACTATTTGGTAGGTCAAAATCGGGGTTGAGCATGTTTTGCTCTACCTTTTGTTCATTTACTGGAAATACACCCAATACTTCCGCATAGGGGCCCAATAATAATTCTCCAGGCCCGAACCCAAAAGCAGAACAATGCTGATGATCAATTGCCGCCTCTACCCATGCAGTTCTAAGTGCGATTAGGTTTTCTTCCGTTGTATTCTGTACGAATAGATCGCTAGCCATAGCCAAGTCGTTTACGCTAGCTTGTAAGGATTCGAAATTCGGAATAATGAGATTAGTTGCAGTGCTTTCCAATAATGCTGCCCGGTCGAAACCGGAATTGGACACATTGTCGTTATCATCATCGCAGGAAACAAGAATGAAAAAGGCCATCGCCAGAAGGAGTAGGGGACTGGAAGATCGTCTCTTTTGGAATACTGGTAACATATCAGTTAAAAATTTAGTCTTTCTATAGTTGTTAGGTTTAAATCAATAGGAGGCTTGAAAAAGAGGGAGATCCCTCGCCAGGCGAAGAATCTTTTGCTAAGAACCGTTCCGTTAAAAAGGCCACTCCAGATCTCCCCATAAAGGAGATCAATGGAGTGGCTGACATTTCCTATGAGTAATTAAGGATTATTGTTAACGAAAAAGCTATCGACCTCTTCATCGGTAAAACCATATATGGCTTGTATATCATCGATTACTTGATCCAGATTCGCCAACAAGGTGCTTTCATTCAGGAAGCGGTAACTCTCGGGCGTTTGTCCGGCTGGTGTGAGTAACAATTCCAGGATCCTGTCAATTTCAGCATCCGTGATCTCTTTCTGACTAATCCCTCTAAAACCATGTGCAAAGGCTACACCCTCGGCATAGGCGTGCAGGGCATTTCCAAGAGCTGCATTTTTTTCGTCCCCATCGGGTAGAGCAGAGGCGTCCTGCAACTGCACTTTAGCGGCATTGCAATAGTAGATTACCGTAGCAAAGTTGGATCTTTCCCAGTTGGATAAATAAGCATCCAGTGCTTCATCGAGCTCGTCTTCAAAATTACTACCTCCTTCGATCGCTGCTTTAGCAGTAATCAGGTTTTCCTTAATGTCAAAGAAAAAACCGGTTTCGGCAACAAGGTCTGAACGCCTCCTGGAGTAGGTCGCTGCCGCCGTAGTCTTGGAAGGGTCGAAGGTAACTTCCGTACCATGGATCTCTACCAGCTTATCTATGGCTGAGGAATTACTCAGCTCGCCATTGATGATAGTCAGAGCATGATTGTAGAGGGCTGCTCCGAAGGAACCCTTTTGAACCATTTGTTTTAACTCCAGACCATTTTCATCAAGTAACCTGCTTCCCAATAGACCACCTTCTTCTCCAGGTGCAGGTGCAGCGGACCCCGGGTTTTTAAAGGCAGTAGGGGAATTGGCGGCATTAACTAATTCCATCAACCAATCTTCGACTAAAGTGCGGTAGGCAGGTAAAGTGACCGCCGAAAGGTTTGATGGATAACTGATAGGGCTAACCGTGGAAACCTGTGCAGCTGCCTCCGCAGCACTGGCAGCTGCCGTCATGGATGACAACTCGTCAATGACCGTATTTTCGGCTACTACGTTATTATCAAAAGATGCAGATACGTATTCGGAAGGAATATCCAGGGTGGGTTCATCATCCTCATCGTCACAACTAACCAGAGCAATGGATAACAACAAGGACAGGCATAAAAAACGAGTCTTCATTAATCTTTTTTTAGTTTGAGAATTAAACGAGCAAGACAAAACTAAGGAAGCTTTTTTTTAAAAAGTCTAAATAAGAATTAGAATCCCTAATAAATAGTGGTTTTGGGTAAAGGGGGAGGATAAATTTCTACTATTCCACTACCTAATGTTAGGTAGTCTTTGGGGCGGTTGTTGTATTGGAGGGGTTTAAGCATTGGGAAAGGGGCTGAAGCCACCTCTGCTTAGTGTTCGTTCTGGCATTCTGGATCCATGGGCAGGGAAATTTGCTATTTAGCTTTGAATGGTGTATTTATCACCATGGATGGCTATTTGGCAGGCGGTATTTTCGAAGCCGAAAACCAGTCTTTTATAGCTGCCTTTGTTGGAAAGTATGAAATTAAGGAGGACAACACCATTGCCTATACCATTGATTGCAGCTCAGACCGTCCCGATCTGAAGGGAACGACCATCACGAAAAAATTTGAGATTAAGGGCGATCAACTGGACTTTGAGGATGATGAATACGACTGGCGATAGATCGAGGACGGTACCGGCGGTCATCTTGCAGGGGCCGGGTTGATCACCGGCAGAAAGCGGGATGGCAATATCCAGCGCCGGGAAATCCAGTCCCGAAAAACCATGAAGATCCTATCCGGATCCTGCTTTCAGTGGATCGCCTTCAACGATGAGACTGGCGAGTTCTCCGGTACCGGAGGGGGCACCTACACCCCAGAAAATGGTAAATACACCGAACACATCGGCTACTTCTACCGCGATGATTCCCGCGTCGGTGCTCAACTGGCCTTCGATTACGAATTGGTCGAAGGGGAATGGCATCATAGTGGCCTTAGCAGTAAGGGGGATCCGATCTACGAAATTTGGACCCGCAGGAGTACTTTAGGGAAATAACAAAGAGAATGGAGGAGTAGCGACCTCGTCCCTCTCTTTTATTGCTCATCTGTCACTACCAATACATAGGTTTCAAAACGGTTTTTTTCACCTCTTCTATCTTTTAAAACATCAATAATGAACTGCAAGGTGCGGGTCTCGCTACTGGTGTAGTAGGGCCCCTGCCAGAGGATCTTCCCTTTAGGAAGGTATTCTGATTTTTCCTTTAAAGGCAATAAGGCGACCACCGATTCCTGTTCGGCCTGTCTTCGTATCTCCTCCGGGCTTTGATAAGGGGCAATAGGCAGATGGCTGTAAAAGGGCAGGTTGTGCATATGCTTATGCGCCATCAACACAGTAGGCCCTTGATCAGGGTAGCGTTGACGGAGGGCTTCACCGATCAGGTGTTGCTGGCGGTGAGATTCGACATTAGGCATGACGATGGCCGAAACGATAATATACATAATTGCAAAGCCCGCGAACGGCCAGACCGGCATCTGAAGAAACTGATTACTCCTGTAGCGGCGGGAAAGCCAAAGCAGGATCAAAGGCGACAGCGCCAACAGGTAATAGGCCGGGAAAGCCTCGAAAATGTATACCATTCCTACGCCTCCAACAACAAACAAAAGCGCCGGAAACCACCAACTGAAGCGCCATAGATGCCCGAGCCAGACTTTTGACGGTTTCAGGTGGACAATATACCAGGCTGTGAACAGGGACATGCCGGGATGCCCTTGAATAAAATAAGTGGGTATTTTTCCTTTGGCAATGGTAAACACCACCAGCATAACCAAAAACCAGGCAAAACCCAGTTTAAGGGTTTTACTCAGGGCAAGGTCCTTCATTTTTCGAACGAAAAAAAACACCAGTGCCAGGTAGAAAGTAAGAGAGTAGGGGAGGAAGCCCCATAGATTGACCTCCAGGTAGAAAAAAGGTTTCAAACTGCTTTTCTTTCGAAAGGCCCGGTCAAAGGTTTCCCGCATCAATATTTCGATAAATTCATCACCTTGCGTGAAAGACATGTAGATCGTCCAACTCAGCCCTACAAAAATGGACAAAGGAATTCCCCACCATAGGCCAAGGGCCCCTATCCGCTTCCAGAAAGAGCGCCAGTCCTCCCGATCCAGCAAAATGAAAAAGATAATGATAGCCCCTACGATGATTAGATAGGGATAGCCCTTGGTGAACATCGTCCAGCCCAGCGCAACATAAGACAGGAGCAGGAAAAGCTTTTTCCCCGTTTCATAATAGACCAGGAACCAGTAGATGGTCAGGGTGAAGAAAAAGGTAAGTGGTACGGTGGGAGCGGCGTATCGGGCATTGATGGTAAACTGAAAACTGAAGCACATTACAATGGCTGCCCACGCGCCCAAACGAGGGCCTGCTAGCAGCCGCCCTATCCGATAGGTAAGATAGATGGCCCCAAGCCCCAGTAAAGCGGATGGCAGGCGTACGGTCCATTCATTCAGTCCGAAAACCGAGGCAAAGGCTGCGATCAACCAATACAACATAGGGGGCTTTTGATAACGCGGTTCATAATTGTACTGGATGTTGATAAAATTCCCGCTTTCAAATATTTCCCGAACAGCTTCCGCATAAAACCCCTCATTGGGAGTCCAAATATTGTTTACCCCCAGGTTGAGCAAAAAGGCCAGAATACCCAGGCCGGAGAGAAAGACTAGGGTATGTTTTTCTTCTTTGGACAGGATTTGGGAAGAAGTTGGGTGTACGATCTCCATGAGTTAGGCGTTTTGCACTGCCTGCTGGCAGGGATAGCTTATAGTGATGCCAAGCTGTTGATTGGGAAATCGGAAAGGTCAAGAGTGCTTTCCAATGAAAATCAGGTATTCCCAAATCCCGCCATAGGCTTCGTTGACGGAATGTACCTGTGGGTCAAATTGAGTGATCAACTCCAATTCAAGATGGCCGTCCATTCGGACATGATGGTTACTCATATGTTTTTTGAACCAATCCTTGGCATTATGAAAATCGGCGACCGCAAGATATCCGCCGGGTTTAAGGTCGCGTTTTGCCTGTCTGATCAGGTCAATCCAATGGGGATTGATCATTGTAAGGGAGTAGGAAAACAAAATAGTGTCAAATGATTGGATCCATTGATCCGCTCCGGCAGTGTAGGCGCGCGCCTCCAGTTGTACCCGCTGGCTATGGGAGCGGGTACTGCGCCCTGCAATGCTCAACATATCTTCTGACACGTCCAATCCGGTCAGGTGGGCATTGGGGAAACGCTTTGCCAGCAGATTCAGGTTGTAGCCGGTACCGCAACCGACCTCCAGAATATTCCAGGGGCCGTTCGAATCCAGTGGGATGGCTTCCACTACTTCTTTTCTACCGAATAAAAAAGACCAGCGGGTCAGGTCATAGATCCTGGATTGTAGTCTGTAATAGTTGCGCATATGCGCATTCTGCTCCTGCTCTGTTTGTATTTCGAACTTTTCAAGTTTGGGCATGGGTGGTTGTGCATTCGTTCGCTCAAAGGTAATGCATAGCGGTGGATGAGCGAACTGGTCCGCGATCTTTAGTTCACCAACTATTGAACAGGTGGACCGGTGAGCAGGTGCATCATGAAAAAATCAAGCATGTTCTCCGACAGGGGCAGCGCAGTTAGGAGCCGGGGCTAGAACGAATAGCTCTAAACTCCATTTCTACACCCTTCATTTACCCCTTGGACAGTGAAGGGATAATTAAATCTCCATTTACACCCTAAAATACGGCCTGGGGAATAAATCTATCACCATCCTAAAACCGCACCCCCAGCCGTACTCCCGCCCACAACTGCGTCAGACTGGAGTTGATGTTCTCGATCTCGTGATTGGAACCATCGGTGGGAACCTCGATCGGAAAGTAAGCCTGGTATTCGATATCCGGAAAATACCGGATACCTGCGATCGGACTTAAGGTAAAGAAATCGGAAAAGCCGATGTCATAGCCCATTCCACCACCAATACTGAAAACGGGATCGCCGGTGCGATGAGTGTCCTGTCCATTTGGGTCGGTAAAAGTGGTGGAGTAATCCGGTAAACTCAGACCTGGAGACACACGCAGGAAAAACCCTTTCCCCAAATTAGAGCCCTGCTTCGAAAACACCGGACACTCACAGTCGCTTTCAAAATCAAAAGGGTAAATGTTGACATTGAAAAAGAAACTGTACCAGCGGGTAGTTTGCTCAATATTATTCGGGACTGTAACCCGGTTTTCCTGATAGTTTAACTCCGGGGTAAACTCCACCCGATAGTTCCGTAAGCGGAACCAATAGTCCAGCCCGATACCAAGGCCATCACCCGGCATTGCCGTAACCACTTCGTCACTTAGTCGGGTGATATCCCAATTCGGAGCGGAATTTTGATTCCAACTACCCGTCAGTCCAAACTGGGCGGAAACACTGTAACTAAAAAGAACCAGCAGTACTAAAAGAAAATGACGCATGGGTGTTATGAGTTTTGGATTTTGGATCCTGAGTTAGCATTGCCGGGTTTAGTCGACGAAAATCTTGTAAAACAGAACCCAAAACCCTCTTCAAACGTTTGTCCATGGCTTGAAAGTGTATTTTTTAAGGTCTATCTTTGCGGCTTGTTAAAAGAAAAGGATGAAGACTAAAAGTATAAGAAAGGATAAAGTCAATGTCGTGACCCTGGGGTGTTCCAAAAACCTGGTGGATTCCGAGAATATCATTACCCAACTGGAAGGGAACGACTTTGAGGTGGTACACGACGGGAACAGTGAGGAGGCGAATGTAGTAGTGGTCAATACTTGCGGCTTTATCGATTTGGCCAAGGAGGAATCCATAAATACCATTTTGGAGTTTGCGGAAGTGAAAAAGCAGGGCGGTATCGACAAACTATACGTCACCGGTTGCCTGTCACAACGCTATAAGGATGACCTAGAGGAAGAGATACCGGAGGTAGATGCCTATTTCGGCACCCTCGAATTGCCGGCTTTGCTCGCTAAATTCGAAGCTGATTATAAGCACGAGTTGATCGGTACGCGCAGCATCACCACGCCTCCCCACTATGCCTATCTTAAAATTTCGGAGGGGTGTAACCGAACCTGTTCCTTTTGCGCTATTCCCCTGATGCGGGGCAAACATATCTCCCAGCCCATAGAAGCCCTGGTCAAAGAAGCTCAGAATCTTGCTCGCCGGGGCGTGAAAGAGTTAATGCTCATTGCTCAGGAATTGACCTATTATGGCCTGGATATCTACAAAAAGCGAGCATTACCAGAACTGCTTCGGGCGCTCAGCGAAGTGGAGGGGATAGAATGGATCCGTTTGCACTACGCTTATCCCAGTAAGTTTCCGCTAGAGGTGTTTGACGTCATGGCTGATTTGCCCAAGGTCTGCAACTACCTGGATATGCCCTTGCAGCATGCTTCCAATGCTGTACTGGATCGAATGCGTCGCCAGATCACTCAGGAGGAAACTCGCGAACTGGTTGGCATCGCCCGGGAAAAGGTACCCGGCTTAACACTCCGCACAACCATGCTGGTTGGCTTTCCCGGAGAAACGGAAACGGAATTTCAAGAATTGGTGGATTTTGTTCAGGACATGCAGTTTGACCGATTGGGGGTTTTCCAGTATTCCCACGAAGAAAGTACTCTTGCTTATGACCTGGAGGACGATGTTCCCCCTGAGGTAAAAGCAGAACGCGCCAACCGATTGATGGAAGTTCAACAGGAAATTTCCTTCCGAAAGAACGAAGCCAAGGTTGGACAGGTCTTTAAAACCCTTTTTGATCGAAAGGAAGGCGGTTATTTCATCGGCCGTACAGAAGGCGACTCCCCTGAGGTGGACAATGAAATACTCGTTTCAGCCGAAGATCAGTTTGTACGCATAGGGGATTTTGCCATGGTGACCGTTACGGAAGCTACCGAGTATGACCTATACGGGCGCCTACTGCCTGGCTGATCGGAACTGGGTTCGAACTAATAGAGAGGTATCGGCCTTTCGATTAAAGGATAACAAGATACTGTCCCTACTGATGATATAGCCCTCCCATTGCGCACCAGCTACCTTGGCGTCCTGCTCATAGAATCGCACATAAAAATCAGGGGTATTGGGCTGGACGGAGAACCTGCTTGGATTATAATCGAAATACCCGGAGTAGATCACCCTACCGTTCTGTCCGTAGCAAATGATGGAATCGTCGGCTTGAAACCGACTCCGGATCGTAAAATCACCCACCGTTTCGGTCCAGTCCCCGACTAGCGGGGGGCGTTGGTCGGGTTGGCAAGCCAGGGTAAGGAATAAGCAAAATAATAAGATGCCAAAGGTACATACTTGTCTTTCTCTGGTAGAATAGAATGGACGTGGGTTGAACATAACAACGAAATAAACCTTGTATACCCGATGCTTTTCCTCCAGTTTTGTTGCAATGCTATTAAATTTAAAGAAATTTGAAATAATGGATACCGGAACAGATGTTTTTATGCAGCGGGTTCAGAACCCCATTATCCAGGCTGCAATACTCCTTGGCGGGGTGATCCTGGTGACCTTTGCCGGCAAACTGGTGCAAATGAGCGGTTGGTTGTTTGTTCCTGAGCGATTCCCGTGGATGACTGCTGCCAGCTTTATGCTTACCTTCGCCCTTTTCAATAGCGTTTTCGCAGTGAGTACACCCAATATGCAGCGATACTGGGGGCGGTCGATCTATAGCTTTTTGGGTTTAGCCGTAGCTGCGGCAGGGGTAGCCTGGTTAGCTTCTGCTATTCCTTTGAGTGAGGCTGGCTCTTATAGTTGGATCTTTGTAGTGGTTAGTGTGGGCTATATGGTATTTTTGGGAATGATGACCACTATTCGGGGTATTGTTCAGTTTGCCCAAAAAGAGGAGTGGAACCACCCCAGGATTCGCAATAAAAAGCGCAAATGATCCAATTATTTGTCGAAAACCCTATTCTTCTTCTATTCGTTATGGCTGGTCTGGGTTATGGCCTTGGAAGTATTCGGATAAAGGGGAGTAGCCTGGGAGTGGCCGCCGTTCTGTTTGTAGGCCTGTTCATAGGCAGTTTAGACCCTCAGTTGCGTTTACCCGATTTCGTAACTTTCCTCGGTCTTGCCATTTTTGTATACAATGTTGGCCTAAGTAGCGGTCCTAATTTTTTTTCCACTTTTCGACAAAGAGGGTTCGGCGACCTGATCTTTATTTTTCTGATGCTTACCTTTTCGGCTGCCCTCACCGCTGGTCTGCACTTTTTATTTGAACTGGATGGGGCAACCTCTGCTGGCTTATTCGCCGGTTCGGGTACCAATACGCCTGCCCTGGCCGGGTTGCTTGATGCCATCGCAAATCGTCCATTAGACCTCCAGGTCAAAAAAGATTTTAGTGAACATGGGGTAGTGGGTTATTCGCTGAGCTACCCGCTTGGAGTTTTGGCTCCAATGGCAGCCATTGTTCTAAGTCAGAAACTGTTTAAGATCAACTATGGGAAAGAAGAAAAGGAGTTGCGCCGCCATTACCCCGTACGCCAGGATATCGTAAGCCTTGCCGTTCGAATTACCCGCCCAGAGGTGGTCGGCATCAAGATCCGGGACCTTCGAAAACAATACGACTGGGGAGTGGTTTTTGGCCGATACCGGCGTAATGGTAAAATGGGACTGCTCCATTATGATTCTATCTTCGAACCAGGTGATGAAGTGGCCGTAGTCGGGGAAGGGGATGAAGTAGAATTGGTCGCCAATGAACTGGGGGATTTGTTAAAATACCAGCTTTCCTTTGATCAAACTGATTTCGAAACCGCCCGGATATTTGTTTCTGAGCCGAATACAGCAGGAAAATCACTGGCTAGCCTGAATTTACAGGAACGATACGAAGCCATCGTCACCCGAATAAAACGAGGAGATATAGATATGTTGGCTGACTCTAACTCCGTGCTGGAACTGGGTGACAGGGTCCGAATAGTGGGGCGACGCAAGGACGTGATCGCTATTCGAAAACTTATGGGAGATTCCTATGATCAACTTAGCAGAATTGACCTGCTTTCTTTTGGATTGGGCATGGCCCTCGGCCTAATGCTGGGAATGGTAGAATTGGCACTTCCCGGTGGTATAAGTTTTAAGTTGGGATATGCCGGAGGACCTCTGGTGGTGGGTCTGATACTTGGAGCCTTGAGAAGAACCGGCCCCATTAACTGGGCCATCCCCTACAGTGCAAACCTTTTACTGCAACAAGTGGGCCTGATGCTGCTGTTGGCCGCCGTCGGCGTTAATTCCGGGCACCAGTTTATGAATACTATTCAGGAGGGGGAAGGGCTGTTATTATTCAGTTTGGGAGGGATCATTGCTTTTTCTACGGCAATGGGTATGCTGCTAATCGGGTACTTTTTCCTTAAGATCCCTTTCAGTTTTCTGACCGGTATGGTGGCGGGTCAACCGGCCATTCTTGACTTTGCCGTTGGGCAATCGAAAAATAAACTCCCTACCATCGGGTTTACTTTAATGTGGCCCGTAGCCATAATTACCAAGATCCTCTTTGCTCAACTCTTATTTGCGTTACTCTGAACTACTGGTAAAGCAATTGGAAATTATTGACATACAATTCACTGCCGATCGCACCGGTAAAAAAGTCTCCCAAAGCAGAAGAGGAAAACACTACTACGATATGCGTGGGGGCGGCATCAGGGTCGCCCCAGCTTTCTCCTTCCCGGATATTGGCATATTCGAATTCGGGGTCATCTTCAGTAAGGCGGCCGTATTTTACAGGTACTTCGACGGTGGTCCATTCCTCCACCCTTGAATCGGATCGAAACCAGGCAGTTCCGATTCGTTCTACCTGATCGCCTTCTCTCTTTTCCAGCAACAGGTAGAGATCCGCCTGATCACTACCCGGCAAGTCATTTCCATCTGCGTCTTGGTATTCCTCCCCAGGGAGGCAGCGATAGTCCACCTGAAAGGCGGAAGGTCGGGCGGTAAAGGGCGTTCCAAAGTTGATATTTGAGCGGGGATCATCTATACTGGGAATACCCTCGGTGATAAAATTACCAGTATAGAGGGTACCGGCAGCCATTCTAACGAATATAGGTGCTTTAACACTTACCATTTTTGCCGCTAAATCCCCATTACCCAGGTCAAGAGGTAGGGTATTAGGGGCTGCAACAGTGGTCAGGCCCGGATTGGCAGTACCCCAAATGGTGGTCAAAGCGGAAGTTCCAGGTTCCTGATATCCTCCAGCGTCATACCATTCGTCAAACTGGCTGTTGGACAATTGCGGATCTGCACCAAGGGGTTCGGCGATTACCTTCCAAACCGCTTCTGACCCATCTTCTGCCCTAACCGTGTAAAGGACGGTATCAGAAAAATTTTGAAGAGCATTTCTATTGGGAGTAAGGGTTGCCATGTTGGATATTTCCACCAGGGAGGGATTGATGCTTTCCAGGGAAGCCTCCCCGGCTACAGGAACCTGAACCAGGCGGGTCTCCGGATTTATGGTAGTTGCTCCAGCCTGTCCCGGCAATTCGAAGGCTTTAATTTCCTTGAAGGGGGACAGTTCAAACTTATCCTCCTCAAAGCAGCCCGTAAAGGTCAGGAAGAGGAACAGCAGGCCTGCAAGTGATCTTCTTTTCATGGTTTAGAAGTAATAGGCGACCCCCAGGTCGAGGGTAAGCAGGTTAATTTGAAAGTCGATAGAATTTGTTATAATCCTGGTTTCATTTGCCTCATCATCATTACTTACAGAAGTAGCAATGCGGCTGGAGTATCCTGCCAAACCAACAGAGGTCTCGAAAGCCCAGTGCTGGTCAAAGAACAAAACGGCTCCAGGACGAACTCCTAAAGTGAATTCGAAAAATTCCGTTTCTACCTTTTCTTGTTCTTCCGCAAGAAAATCCCGTTGTAAGGATTTTCCTATCGTTGTGCCAATATCCGTTTGGACAAAAACCTGGATGGTACCGTCTCCCAGAGGAATAAAATTTCTCATGTGGGGAATAAAGGAAACGCTCTCCTCCACAAACTTTCGGGTGATCTCCAGGGCATTTTGATCAATAAAAGTCAATTCATCATTTTCGCGCGAATAAGCAAGGTTCAGGCCCAACGCTAGATTACTGGAAAGGGCATATCCACCGGAGGAAGATATTTTAAATTGCAATCGCTCCTGGTCGAGCACCGTTCTCACTAATTGCTCATCATTCTCTGCAGTACGTTGATTCAGCCCCAGTGCCAAACTGACATAGGCACGCCCCTTGGTTACATATTTTTCAGGGAAGGTATCGAGCGGGGGAGTGGTTTGAGCTTGCAGTGGAGCGACCAACAGCATGCAGACAAGGTTGCTCCAAAAGAGAAAGGAGAATGCTTTCATACGGTGTTTTTGTGGTTCGCTTCAAAGATAAGAAAATGCGCAAAGTTACTTTACTTTATCCGGAGGCCTCATCTTGCTACCTGGGTTTTGGCTTACTCTTTTCTTCCTTGTCCTGCAGCTTGTAGGTCGTTATTTTGAAGGAGTAGACGGGTTCTAGGGAGGCTTTCCGGGTAGTTTCTCTGAATGAATTCGATCATTTTCTCCCGAATGAATACCCTAAGATCCCAGGCAGTGGGTGAGTTTTTGGCACTGACCAGGATACGGATCTCCACATTGGTTTGTTTGGCATCGGTTACCTGGAGAACGTTTACTTTCCCATCCCAAAGTTGGGTGGACTCGAGCAACCTGGTCAATTCTTCCCGCAAAGCTTTAAATGATACCAGGTAATCGGTATACAGGGAAATAGAACAGGTGATGTCTGCGCTGTTCTGGGTCCAGTTTTGAAAGGGTTTTTCCAGAAAGTAGGTGGAGGGTAATACCACCCTTCTTCTATCCCAAATTCGAACCACCACATACGCGCTAAACGACCAAAATGACTTCTTCGGGGTCAAACCACATTAAGTAACTGTCAAAAACGGAGCCCTGGCGGCATTTAATGCTTCAACCAGGGCATCAATATCTTCTTCACCGGTATTGTAATTAGTAATGCAGGCCCGCAAACAACTTACCCCATAGATAGGGTATACCGATATCCAGAATTTTCCGGAATCAACGAGATCCTGGGCGAGAACTCCCGTAAATTCGAGGTCTTTTGAAGCTTGTTCATCCGTAAAGCAGATTACTGGAAAGGGCGTTTGGTTTCGGATAGACCAGCCGTGGCGGGTCAAAGCCCGGCGCAGGTAATTGCCAATGGTAGTTTACCGATGAATCACTTTTTCGAACCCTTGCTTTCCGAAAATTAACCACGGAAGGAACAACCGTATCCCCAATGACCGACGAGACCATTGAATAGAGTGGGTGAAAGGATCAGTAGTTGCCAATTTCTTTCCTTCCTTGGGCATATATTCAGCTGTCATACCAAAGGATCGACTTAAAACGTCGGTATGCCGGGTCAACAACATACTGGTGCCCATTGGCACGGATAACCATTTATGAGCGTCAAAGGTGATGGAGTCAGCAGCTTCGATCCTCTTCAAATGTGGCTTGAGTTCCGGCTGCAAGACAGCGGCCCCTCCATAAGCCGCATCTACATGGAACCAAAGCTCAAATCGCCTGGCAATTCGAGCTAATTCTGGCAGAGGGTCTATAGCCCCTGCTCCTGTAGTTCCGGCTGTTCCAACGATAAGGAAGGGGGCGTATCCAGCATCAATATCTTTCCGAATACAGTTTTCAAGGATTTCGGGCTTCATGGTCAACTGTTCATTAACTGGAATAGATCGAACAGCAGTCAATCGGAGCCCAACGATACGGGCAGATTTATGTACCGAATGATGGGCTTCTGCCGAGCAGTAGAGGACCGACCGCCTCGGAAGGCCCCAGATCCCGTTCTTTGCAAAATCGGGAAAGTGGGGATTAAGTGCGCAGATTAGTGTAGTAAGGTTAGCTTCGGCACCTCCTGAAGTAAATACTTAATCTATTTTTTTTACCCAGTTAAAATTTTCTCTTTATTTTTTATTAACCATAATTCAACTTCACTAGCAAAAGGAGCGTGACTCCAGGCTGCCATTTGAGGGTTGAAAATACCGGTGATCAGATCAGCGAGGGCGGAAGGAAAGCTGATTCTTGGGTTGAACAAGCCGAAGTACTTGGGGTGAGGAGTATGGACTGCTTGCTTACGAAGACCCTCCAGGATAAAATCCACTGCCGCTTATCTACATCAAGGATTGGGGAGACCCTTTCCTTTGGCGTATTCCCATAGGAAGCTTCCAGTTGTTGGTAAGTATATTCGATGAGCTTCAGTCGCTCTGGAGGGGTGAGGTCGAAGTTAGCCATCGAAGTGAAGTGAAAAAGTTTAGTGGACATTAGGTGCCTTGCACTTATAGGTGCCAGGCACCTAAAATAACAATTTATACACAAAGTCAAATTTTCAGCCTGTTTTTTTAACCAATAAAACTCTGTCCTTACCTCCACCAAAAGCTAGTACGCAGCTTCCAATTTGTTCCCCGACCTCTTTTTAAATTATAAGAAAGGTATTGCCCGACTTTTTTAGAAGCAGTTTTTAAATGGAATGTTGGAGGGGTATCTCTTTCATGACCTTTTTTAGCCAAAATCCCATTATTGGCAGGGGGCAGACTACATATTGAAGTTGTTTAAAAAGTCACTCCAAAAGAGGGTTGATATGAGAATGTTGCAAAAGCATTAAATTGTTGGTTACCACACTAACAAAGAAGCGATTTAAACTTATAAAAAGTCTAGATGTGTATTGATTTGGAAAAGAGAAG
>CAYZMS010000038.1:0-28307 GCA_964479625.1 uncultured Saprospiraceae bacterium | reverse complement strand
AGAAGGCCTTTCTTTTTCATCATCCCAAAAAATTCGGGATGACTCATGTTTAGTTGTCTTGATTCAAAACACCAACAGCGGAATTTGCGTCATATGGGCCATCCTGCGTGTCCGGCTCGGATGGAAGAGTTTATGCCAGAAGGTACGCTTAGGGCTGGACATGATGATCAGGTCGATCTCGTTTTGAAAAGCGTAATCATTAAGGGTATCCGCTACCTGTTTTCCTTCTACTTCTTCAATGGTAAAGGAATAGGTCGGTTCTGAATCTTCAAGTAAGGTCTCCAGTAGCATTTGTTTGCCACTTGCAAACTCCTCTTCTGTCTGTACATGAACAAAATGTACCGAGGCTCCCCAGGGTTGGTTAAATGCCGCCAGTTTATCCAGGCTTTCCGCAGTAAGGGATTCGGAGTTTGCGGCAAAAAGGAAATGCTCCAGCGGCCGAAATTTAAATCCCTTTGGAATCATCAAAACCGGGCATTTCGATTTTCTGGAAACACTGCTGGCGACACTGCCGAAAATCCTGTTCAATGCATTGCTGGCTCCGGTAGTACCCATCACGATCAGGTCATAAGACCCTGATCTTCTCACGATCTCTTCGGTAGGAAAGCCGATGGCCAGTTCTGTTTTTATCTGGCTGGAAACTGCCAGTTCTGATTCGGGATCATGCCCTTCCTCTTCCTTGACAAATCTGGTCAACATGTGCTCTCTGCTCTGCATAAAGTCTTCGATGGGAAGTAGTGCGTGCGGGTAGTCAACCTCAGTGGCAGGAAAGTAGGCATGCATTACATCAATGACACTACCCGGCCAGTGTTCCACCAGGGCCTTTGCAAAGCGGTAGGCTTCTGTAGCGGTGGAACTAAAGTCGGTGGGAACTAATATGCGTTTCATAATCGGACGCTTTTGGTTAAGGCTCTCGTAAATGTGGTTTTAATTTTCTTTCTTTTAATTTAGCTTTTTTCCAAATTTACTATAATGACTTTTGTCAGTGTTTGATAAGAAATCCGAAAAAAGAACTAAAAAGTGAAATAGCAATGGCCATTAAGCTTAAGCCAGCTACTATTTAACAAGAGAACGTTTTTCTTGGTGAAGAAGAACCTTCCCAGAAGGCCAAACTTGAAAGATAGAGACCTAGGCGGGGCCTGGGTAGTGTTCCAAAAAACCCTGGAGGGCTTCCAATTAGGAATAGCTTCCCAAAATAATGAAACGAGTACCGGGGGCAAGGATGGTAGAGGGATCGGGATTAACGAGGTAATGGCCGTCCTTGGTTCGAAACCCTATAATATTTACACCGGTGGCCTTTCGAATCCCCAGGTCTTTGATTGCAAGCCCCTAGCAGTGGGAGGGAACATCCTCATATGCCAACTCTTCAAAACCAATATCCGATTGATATTCATTGGTGATGAAGGCAAAAAAGTCTACCGCTCCCGGTTTGGTGACCAGGGTAGCCATATAAAAACCTCCGATCTGCTCGGGCATCATAACCCAGTTTGCACCCGCCAGTAATAACTTTTTTTCTGATCGGGGGGGGGATCCCGGCCCCGGCTTACAATGTTCAGTTTCGGGTTGATCTGTCTGGCCGTCAAAACAACAAAGAGGTTGTCAGAATCATCCCCCAAGGCGGTAATTAGGGCGCTGGCTTTTTAATGCCAGCTTTAATTAAGGCCTCGTCGTGCGTAGCGTCATCTTCCAAATACAAATATCGATTTTCCGATTTTTGCATGGCCTCGATCCGCTCCGGGGCATTGTCGATCACCACGAAGGGGATATTCTGTTTTCGAAAATGAAGGCTGATTTCACTGCCGTATTTTCCATAACCGCAGAGGATGACGTGACCCTGCATTTTTTATCGACTGGTTGATAAGGTCAGCATGCATACGCTTAAATATTTCTCCCTGAATGATATAATAGGAAAAGACTGCAAGGAAGTAGGCGAATAGACCAATATTGATGAGAATAAAAAAGGAAGAAAACTTTTTCCCCAACGGAGACAGTGGCTCCACTTCGGTATACCCGACCGTTGAAATAGTTATAATAACCATGTAGATGGCATCGATCAGATTATACCCCTCAGTGAGCATATAACCGAATACCCCCAGGAGCAGATCTGCCAGGAGCATGCGCCAGGCAAGTTCCAGGCTTAAAAAGTTACTGGTACTGGGGATGGTATATAATTGGGACCCGCTGAGGGTTCTCAATTGATTCCACATATTAGCTTAATTGAAACTGCATTTTGCAGATGGCTTACCATTGCAAAGTTTTTTGTAAAATTAATCTGCTAAACCTTTTCCAGAGCTTAATTTTACGAAAAGGCCTGAATATTCTTATCTCTTTTTTCGAAAAACCATTTTATGCTAACCTATCTGCCCCCCCCCTTTTTATTGTTATTCCTATCGACGACCTTCCTCGGCCTAAAAGCACAGGAGGGGACAGAAGAAACCCGCATGGATTGGGAAGTTTATGACCCACCAAATACCCTGGTCGTACCGGAGCATCCAACTACCCGGGCTAAAATGCCCTTCATTGATATCCATTCCCATCACTGGCGAATGGTCGATCAGGATCTGGATAAACTAATTCGGGAAATGGATAGCCTCAACATGTTCGGGATCGTCAATTTGAGTGGTCAGGGAGGGAGAGCACTGAAAGCCATTACCGATAATATTAATGGATATGGCTACGAGGACAGGATCTTTGTCTTCACCAACATAAATATGCAAAGTATCGATGAGCCTGACTGGGCCGAAGAGACGGTAAAACAGATACGGTTTGATGTTCAAAACGGTGCAAAGGGATTAAAAATCTATAAATCCCAGGGTATGATCAATACTGATCGGGCGGGCAATCGAATAAAAATAAATGACCCCCAGATCGATCCCGTCTGGGCGGTTTGTGGTGAGCTGAACATCCCCGTGCTCATTCATGCTGCAGACCCAAAATTATTTTGGGAACCTCATGACGAAAACAATGAGTGCTGGTTGGAGCTAAAATTGCGGCCCCGACGCAAGCGTAGACCGGATAATCCAGCTCCCTCCTGGGAAACCATAATTGGGGAAGCACATGATGTGTTTCGGAAATATCCCGAAACCAAATTCAAAAACGCAGCAACTTTGTTGAATCTGGAAGAAATACCTAAATAATAATATCCTTGAAATCCCAAAGCGTAAGGCCGACCCGAAGAGTCGTTTTGTCAGTATTATTGATATTGGCAGCCTGGGCCATCAGGGCTCAGGTGTTCACCTTGTCTTCTGTACCCAATCCCAAAGATCAGGGGAGCGGGTACGTAAGTGATCCTTCGGGGATTTTGAGCACTCAGACCAGGGCTGCAGTTAACCGGCTCTTAGCGGAACTGGAAGCGAATAGTACTGCTCAGGTGGCTGTTGTCATGTTACCTTCCATCGGAAGTCAGGTGCCTAAGGTTTTTGCTACCGATCTGTTTCAGGAATGGGGAATCGGGCAAGCAGATGTAGATAACGGTCTTTTGATCCTCACTGTGATGGACCAACGCCGGACTGAATTTGAAACGGGGTATGGACTAGAAGGGGTGTTGCCTGATGTGGTTTGCTTCCGGATCGGGACCGAAGAGATTGTTCCCAGATTTCAGCAGGGGGATTTTGATGGGGGTATTTTAGCAGCCGTACAACGGGTGAAAACGATCCTCGAAGACTCGGATGCGGCAGAAGAAATCCGGTCCTCCGGTAGTGAATGGAAATCCCCCCTGGAGCTTTGGTGGGTATGGGTGCTTATTTTGGGATACCTCGGTATTAATCTTGCTACACACTGGCATATCATCGGACGGATTCAGGAGGTGTTGCACAGCCGGGAAACGCTATACGATAAATACTTGGATCTTCGAAAGCTAAATTGGTGGGGATTGATCTTTGTTTTCCCCCTGCCCTTCATTTTTTTATTCATTTACATTCGGCGACGGCTGCATCAATTGCGGTATCAGCCTCGGTACAGTCCAAACTCGGGTGCCCCCATGCACCTGCTTTCAGAGCCTGAAGATGACCAATACCTGAAAAAGGGCCAGGTGACCGAAGAGCAACTTCGGTCAGCCGACTATGACGTATGGGTCACTGAGGATGGCGAAGACTTGCTGGTCTTGCGATACGCCAATTACCTTAGCGGTTATGCAAAATGCCCGAGTTGTGGGTATCAAGCCTATAAAATTGATTACACCAAAACAATTATAAAGGCAACCAGAACCAGTACGGGGAAACAAAAGCAGGTTTACAAATGTAAAAACTGCCATTACGCAAAAACGAAGTATAAAACAATTCCAAAGGTCAGTGCAAGTAGCGGTGGTTCGTCAGGTGGCTTCAGCGGAGGTTCTTCCTTTGGTGGAGGTAGTTCTGGAGGTGGTGGTGCGGGCGTAAGCTGGTAGAATAAAATGCGGGCAGGGCTTATGGAATAAGCCGCACCGCATTTCCGCCTCCCTGCTTTTTCGTTTTGACACTTAAACCTGATGGCTGCTCCTTTTTGGCCATTTGGGTGGGAGCGGGTGTAGGGTGATAAAGCGCATCCATATCATCAATTAATTCGTTATACTCTGCCTCGATGGCCGCTTTGTCTTTTTTGGAAGTGTCCATAGTATCCAATTTGGCAGAAAACTGCTTCCACTTTAGTTCGAACTGGGTATGCTCAGCCCCCTTTGCTGATTTCCCATCAGGAGGTTCTTGTTGTCCAAATACGGAAACAGTGGTAAAAGCCAAACAAATGGCCATCAAGACGCTGTTTTTGAAATACTTTTTCATGGTGGTGGGTTCTGTTTGAAATTTTATACCGAAAAACAGCATTAAAGAGCCTTGTAAAGGAATAAAATTCGGGCTCACGCTGCAAATATCGATGAATGTACAATAAGGTCCAAGCTTTTTTAGGGGTTTAAGGGAAAGACGAAAGGCAAATCGAGAAGGTTGCTGCTGTTTCGACTAAATCACCCTGTAAATCGATTAAAAATTTAACTTTAACATTTATTCGTTTTATTTCCATTTTATGTTGTTCTAACGAAATAACAGACTCAATATGCGGGACTTATCCTTCTTTTGTTCGTTTTTTTCGATTTCCTTCTTGTAAGATTCGATCAATCCTAGGAGGCTTCATTAAAGCTCTCAATCGGTATACAGGAGTGTGTAGGATTCGAAATATAATTTGGCGAATTCAGGGAGGTCATAGATTTCCATATTAGTATTGCCCTTTCACCAGTTGCTAAACCTTTTTGGCGCATCTTGCCGTGAAAAACGAGGGCGTTTCCTACGGTTTATCTGTGCAATTCGATTTTTTATCTATAAAGGTGGCGTATGTAGGTCATTGATCGTAAATTGAATTCTATAGATTCAAATTTGTCCTTCATGGACTAACTAAAAAATTCGAGATTATGGAAACTGGAACTAATTCCGGTGTAAACACCAAAACCATTAATATTGTAGCCTATATCGGGATTATCGGTTGGGTTATCGCTTTAATTTTAAACTCCAACAAACCGGAGGGAGATAAGGCAAGCTTCCACCTCCGGCAGGGCCTGGGTGTTGCACTGGTTTTTTTCTTCTCCTGGATACCAGTGGCAGGTTGGATCTTGGGAGTTGCCGGGCTGATCTTGATGATCATAGGTATTATTAACGCTGCAAATGAAAAAGAGGAGTTTTTGCCTTTTGTAGGAGAATATTTCAACGAGTGGTTTGCAAAGGTAGCCTAGTAAAATCAAACCTGAGCCTGATGCTGGGTATACCAGACAGGTATTTGGAGAGGCGATCGATTAGCACTTGGTCAATTTACCATCTGGTTGTTGTTTAAGGACTAGCAGGGGATCACCTTACCTTTTTTACAATGGAACGGTCCCATAAATTTCGTTAATTCTCTTTTCCCACTCAAAGAGTCGCTCTAATCGAGTGGAAAGAGAGAATTAACATTTTTTTCAGCTCCAAAAGCCAAAATGGCCTTCAGGCTCCTTTTCCTTTCCTTTAAAAGGTCTGCAGGAGCAGATTTGCTTGTCAATTTCTCACGATTATTTACCTTGAGAACATGAGCAATGATAGGTTCCAACCAACTGTTTGGGTATTATTAGGGGCATTGGCGTTTTTGTCGATCTATCCCATCGCTCATAACTTTTCACCCTTCCTTCAAAAAAAATTCCGGACTTATTTTCTTCTTGCTGATTCCCGACGGTTAACAACCGTTGAAAATGATCAATCAGATACATTATACATTGATAACCAAGCAGATACTGTCTTCCTGGACTCCACCTCCCTTTTAACAGAGCAACCCATTCAAAAGCCACAGCCTCAACCCGAGCCTGTTCCCGTAGAATCATTATCCGGTGATTACAATGGTCTTCAATTCCTGGCTCCATTCTTCGAGACCTTACGCAAAGGAGAGGAACAAGTCCGAATTGCTTATTATGGGGATTCCTCTATTGAAGGAGACCTGATGTGCCAGGATTTTCGGGAAGCGATGCAGTCTCGGTTTGGTGGAGAAGGGGTCGGTTTTGTACCTCCCTGGACTCATATTCCAGGATTTAGGCGCTCTATCCGGCAGTGGGTTTCCAATAACTGGGACCACAACCAGGTGGGACAAAGAAACAGTCATGGGATGGACAGGGGGATCGATGGCGCTTATTATCTACCTGAACCTCTGGATTCAGTTTCATTGGACTCCCTAATTATTGATTCTTTACTTTCCAGAGCGGGCACCTGGCCCTACACGCGTTTTCGGGGAAGCCGGTATTTCGAACATACAAAGCAATTGCCTCCGGCACGTCTATTCTACGGCACGGTAAACGGGGCAGATTCCATTCCGGAAACCTTGGGAATACTCCATTATACAGTTGATGGAATTGAAAAAAATAAAGAAATAAAGGATAAAGGCTTGCTAAATGTACTGCCATTGACCAATACCGCTTGTAAGAAGCTGGATCTACGCTTCTACTGCTTTGAGGACTTGCCAGTTTACGGCATTAGCTTTGAAAGTGCTAATGGCGTGATCGTTGATAATTTTTCACAAAGGGGAAATTCGGGAGGAGCTTTAAGGGGGATCCGCTTGGATATGCTGACTGCTTTTCAAGAAGAAATAGATTACGACCTGATCGTCCTGCAATATGGTTTAAATGTGCTCAGCCCCAACCTTAAGAACTTCGCTTACTATACCAAGGAGTTGGTGCAGACGGCAGAACACTTTCAGGAAGCCATGCCAGGAGTTCCTATCCTGATCATTGGGCTTTCAGACAAGGCCACCCGGATCAACGGAAGACTACAAACCGACCCTTCCGTACCCCGGATCACAGTAGCTCAGCGCAAAGCAGCAAGCATTAGTGGAACAGCTTTTTTTAGTTTATACCAGGCTATGGGAGGGGAGGGAAGTATGCAGCAGTGGGTAGAGGAAGAGCGCCCTCCCCTTGCAAATACTGATTATACCCACTTCAATTTCCAAGGTGCCCGGATAGCCGGTGGTTACCTGTTTGACTATCTGATGGAAGGGTTAGAGGAAAAACCAATCAATTAATGGAGAGTATAGTTAAGTTGTACGGGCTTATTGTTTTCCTTTGGTGTTTTGGAACGGCCTGCCAGGCAGAACCCCGGGTAGATGAAAGCCATATGGTAACGGAAATTCTCTTCACTACTCTGGATACTATGCCATTATTATTGGAACAATACCCCGACTTGCAGCAGACCTCTTCCTATTTAAAGTTTGCTGACCATTTATATCCCTTTTTTCAAAAATTGAAAAACCTTGAGGACGAAAAAATATTTCGTTTGAATGTCCTGCAAGTAGGCGATTCTCATGTTCAGGCTGATTTCCTTCCTGGCCGCCTTCGGTCTCTTTTTCAGCATTGTTTCGGGATGGCGGGAAGAGGGTTGGTGTTCCCCTATATTCAAGCGGGGACCCACAGCCCCCTCGACTGGAAAACCGATAGTCCTGATGATTGGCAAAGCCGAAGACAAACCTTTTCAAATAGGACCACACCAGTTGGTATCAGCGGTATGAGTCTATGGACTTACGAAAAGTACTTTGTGTTAAACGCCAGGTTGGAGGACCGGTACCAGCTAGACAACCGCTTTGATCGGGTGCAGGTTTTTTACGATAAGAGCAAAACAACATTTGACTGCGTTTTAGAATGGAATGGTACTGAAGGCCAATTGGCTACCTTCTTTTTACCTGGACAAGGGAGTTCCGATACGATCGGACATTCAGAGACTTTTTCAGTTCCTTACTTGAGTAAATCACTAAGCCTGAAGGGTGCGGGAAAGCCCGGTCAGCAGTCCTTTACATTGTATGGTATGAGTTTGGAGAGTAGTGAATCAGCAGGGGTCCTGTTTCATACGGCAGGGGTCAATGGGGTTACTTTTTACCATTTTAACCGTGCCGGCCTGTTTTTCGAACAGCTACCTGAACTGGAACCCGATCTCCTCATTGCTACACTGGGAACGAATGAAGCACTGCAGGACCGCTTTGAACCAGAAGCGATTAAAAGGGAAGTAACGTACTTTATTGACAAAGCCCGGGAGCAAGCACCGGGATTAGGTATTTTACTCATTACTAACCCGCTGGTAAAGAAGGGGGACTCCCATCCGAATCCGTGGGATATTACTATGCGGGAGATCCTTTTGGAGGTAGGTTCAGAAAAAGGGGTTGCAGTTTGGGATTGGCAAGGCTTTATGCTGGACACGGGGGGACTTGAGGAATGGAAAAGTCGGGAGTTGGTGTATATCGATTATATTCATGCTACCGAAACAGCTTATACCCTGCTTGCTGAAAAGCTGTTCGTAGATTTAATGGCAGTTTATGCAGGGATAAAAAACTAGTGTTGGGATTTTTAAGGGCTACCTACTTTTCCGATCGGGAAGTGATGAAGGAATTCCATCGAAAACCTAAGACCTGATGGGTTGGGATCAAATCACCCAAATTTTTATTTATGATCCGGCGCAACCAATGCTGTTCAACAGCCGTGGGTTTTTGGTTTTATTCACGCTGTTTTATGCAGGTTATGTGTTATTGTTGGGTAGAATAAACCCCCGCCTTTTTTATACCTTTTCTTTCTCCCTTTTTTTTTATTACAAATCCAGCGGGGTCTATTTTTTGCTACTGTTAATTTCCACGGTAGTTGATTTTGGCCTGGGGCATCTCATCTACCGCTCGCAGCGAAAGAGCTGGAAATTATACTATCTGATATTGAGCTTGTTGGCTAACCTGGGCATGCTGGCCTATTTTAAGTATGCTGGTTTTTTTACCGGCTTATTTGGAAGTTTGACGGGGGTAGTTACCAGTCCTTTGGAAATATTTCTACCGGTTGGGATCTCCTTTTTTACATTCCAAACGATGAGTTACAGCATCGATATTTACAGGGGGTATCTCAAACCGGTGAGCGCAGAAGTGACTAACTGGGCGGAGTTCTGGAAGGCTTTATTGGATTTTGCTTTCTTTGTTACCTACTTTCCTCAATTGGTTGCGGGCCCTATCGTTCGGGCAGCTGAATTCCTTCCTCAGATCCGTATGCGACCTGGCCTGTCCAGGTCTCAGGCTGGAAGTGGGTTGTTTCTCATCATTGGAGGGCTAATTAAAAAAGCCATCATCTCCGACTACGTTAGCGTAAACTTTGTTGATCGAGTTTTCGAAAACCCCACCCTATACTCCGGTCTGGAGAATCTGCTCGCAGTATATGGTTATGCAATCCAGATCTATTGCGATTTTTCAGGTTATAGTGATATGGCGATCGGTCTGGCTTTACTGATGGGTTTTCAACTTCCGGAAAATTTTAGAACGCCCTATCGGGCGGTAGATCTACAAGCCTTTTGGAGACGCTGGCATATTTCCCTTTCCCGGTGGTTGAGAGATTACCTTTATATCAGTCTGGGCGGGAATCGTAAGGGGAAGTTGAGGACTTATATTAATTTGATGTTGACCATGTTACTGGGCGGGCTTTGGCATGGCGCAGGATGGGTCTTTATTTTCTGGGGTGGATTACATGGGGTAGGGCTGGCTTTGGAGCGCTACCTTCGGGAAACGGGAAGAATAGTCTGGAAGAACCCGGCAACCAGGGCAGTTACGGTACTGCTTGTTTTACAGAGTAGTTTGCAGATCCTTTTATTAATACGTTGGGGAACAGGACTTATCTCCTTTGAGTCCCTGTTGGGGCTGAGTCGGTTCAACCTGGGATTGTTTTTCCTTTGGGTTTTATTATGGAGGATGGGGGTAATGGTTGACCAAAGACTGGGTAGTCTCCAAAGACATGCAAGTCGCTTTTCAAGCGGAATAATGACCTTTCATTTTGTTTGCTTTTGTTGGGTGCTTTTCCGGGCTGGGGCAATTGGAGCTCCCTTGCCCCCGCTGCTTACTGTAAATCAAGTGCTTACTCAGATCGGTATTGCCTTTCAGGGGAATTTAGCGCCCCAGGTCTGGAGGGCCTACTCTTCTGTAATTTTATTGATCGGCTTTGGTTATATATTGCATTTTCTCCCGGTTTCATGGATGAAAAAAGCGGAAAACTGGTATGCAAAAGCTCCACCCATTATTCAGTCCCTAATACTGGCCCTTGTCATTTGGACGGTCGTTCAAATAGCCGGTACAGAGGTAGTACCCTTTATATATTTCCAGTTTTAATCAGGGGTGTGCGGCTACCCAGACTTCTCCATCCTCAAAGACTTCTTTTTTCCAGATGGGGACTGTTTGTTTTAGGCTGTCAATGCAGAATTGGCAGGCTTCAAAGGCTGCTGCACGGTGAGGAGTAGCTACCGCAATGATCACGGCAATATCCCCAATGACCAATTTTCCCAGGCGGTGGTGGATAGCTACTGCCTGAGCCGGCCATCGGTTACATGCGCTCTGGGCAATCTTACGCATCTCTGCCATAGCCATCGGTGAATAGGCTTCAAATTCAAGGTGCTGCACCCTTCGGCCACGGGTATTGTTCCGAACAGTACCAACAAAGTGGACAATGCCTCCAGCTCCGGGATTAGCAACGAGTTCCTGATATTTTTGAATTTCCAAAGGGGTTTCCAGAAGTTGAATATCGATCATGTCTGAAGAATTCCAAGGTGTAAAACCCGTCCCCCGGTCTGGTTGACGGGATCCACGCTTTTGCCTATTACAATCCCACTTACCGGGGCCTGGTATTCAGTAACAAGGTCACCAAATACATTGTAAACACTCGCAACCCGTTCCCCTTTTTTGATCATTTGAGTGATCGAGGGGTGCACGGTCATAATGCCTCCGGTATCGGTATACATCCATAAGGATCGCTCGCAGACTACTGCCGGGCCATCGGTAAATTCGATCTCCGTATCGACCATATTCAGATGCGCCAGGAGGTTATGAATACCCGTTAGACCTGATCGTATAATCCCCTTTTGAAAAACCTGAGGGTTTCCAACTTCCAGGGTAATGGCTTTAATCCCCAATGACTCGGAAGCACCGCGCAGTGTACTGTCGGAAGGTGGATTATGTAAGATGATCTGGGCATTTTGAAGGATTGCCATCTGGCGGGTTTCGGGATCATCTAAATCAGCTCGGACGTAATAGGAGTTGATCCTCCCTCTACTAGCCGTGTGTAGATCCAACAGATAGTCGAACTTTTTAACGATCCTTTCCATTAGACGGTAGGCATAAACCTGGCTTACATTTCCGTCCTCTACTCCGGGCATGATATGATTCAGGTCCGTTTCGTCTACGAATCGACGTTCTTTATTGAGGAAAGAAGGTAGGTTAGCGACCAATACGCCGACCACGCTGCCGTGTAGTTCTTCAGGATCTAACTCTCTGAAAAGTCGTTGAATAACGGGAATGCCGTTGATCTCGTTGCCGTGAAGGGCGGCTGTAAGTCCCAGTACTGGACCGTCTTTTTTACCTCGCGCAACAAGTACGGGTACAAACATAGTTAAGCCTAAGGCATCAGTTATCATTTGGATCCAGAAGCGCTTTTTCCCCCCCGGAGCTACCAGACTCAAATCCAGTTCGGTTAATAACTCTGTGCGGTCTGCAATACTTTCAAATGTTAGGTGCATAAATCTCCTGATCAATATAATTCCATAAGTGTGTACTAACTTCTACGGCGATTGCCTTACTCGAAAATCGTTGGATCTTTTCCAGGCCGCCTACTGATTGGACATTAATTTCAGAGAGTTTTCGAACGCCCTCGTCATCTAATAGTGTGTCCAATCCATATATTACAACGCCTTTTTCCTTTAGTAAAGGATCTATAGCTTTAACCATTGCTTCTTCTTCCGGTTCGATCTCAGCGTCCCGGGCTCCTCCGCCCTGAGCGATGTTGGCCAGCCAGGAGCCCCTGGATGGCATCCGGATGTAGCCTCCGATTATTTTACCGTTACAAACAAGGATCCTTTTATCTCCACCTTCCTGGATTTTTCGAAGGTACTGCATTCCAAGCATAGGAAATTGTTCTGGATTCAATAATTTTGCCCATTCTTTGAAAGGGATCCGTTGATCTCCCTGCCAAATCCAGGTCTCATCCAGCCTTAAGATTCCCTTTCCTCTGAATCCGCGGAGAGGCTTTAGGACAATAGGGAATTGTTGAAGAAAAGATTGTACATCTTCCAGGTTTAGGCAGAGGCGCATGGGAGGGCACCATTCCTGAACTTCGAATAAAAAAGTTTTATCTCCACATTTTTGTATACCGGAGGGTTGGTTAACAATTTGTTGTGGTGGAAAAACTTCCTTGAGAAAATCCCAAAATAGGGTAGAGGTCGGATGGGGAAGCCGGATAAAAATTACGTCATAATCTTTTAAGTTAACCGGTCGCAGGCGCTCGGTATAACACTTGCCGTTATTATGCCAACTAAAGGTTGATCCAACCGGAGCGGCTTGCAGCTCGGAGGAGCGGTGGTTATAAAAAAAACCCGTATTCTCGTCCAAATGGCGGCTGGCAACATCCATAGAAGCACACCTTGGGTCCGCTAATAAGGCGGGTAATAAGGGGTAGATGGCATTGCCGGGGTTGTGGCTGCTAAAATCCGTCAGAACAAGAATGTTGTAGGCGTTCAAGTAAGTTGGTTTAAAGGTGCTTTTAAAAGAAGAGGGAGTATTAGTTCTCCTTTGGAGAAAGGTAATTAAGCCTGTTTTTAATTCCTAAAAAATAGCATTAATTAAGGGCTTGGTAAGCACCGGGATCGCTATTCCGTTGAGGAGAAATGTCCTCCAAATAATTCCAGAACACCTTTGAAAGAAAAGGAAGCACGGGAGTGCTGGATTGCTCATTAATTTGTTTAAGCCCTCCGATACTGAGGGTATTGATCTCCGATAGATGTCGGATCCCTTTGTGATCTTCCAGTGTATCCAGCCCAAAGAACAAAACACCTTCCCTTTGCAAAACGGGGGTAACTGTTTCGACCATGATCATTTCCTCATCAGTGAGTAAGGCTGGTTTGGAAGCACCTCCCTGGCTGGCATTACAAAGCCAGGAATTATCTGCAGGCATCCTTAGAGAAGCCCCGATAATATGGCCATTTACCACTACAATGCGCTTGTCACCAGCCCTGACCCCTTCCAAATATTGCATACCTAAAAAGGGAAAACGACTGGTATCCATCCCTTCAACCCATACAGAAAAGGAGGTAATGGTGCCACCATCCCAAACCCGGTTTTCCTCAATTCGAATAATACCCTTTCCTCCATAGCTTGAAAGTGGCTTTAGTATAATTGGGAATTTTTTTCGGAATTGCTCTACGGACTCAAGGTCTTGGCAGAGTTGCATCGGAGGACATAATTCGGGGAAATTCAATAAAAAGGCTTTACTTCCTGTCTTCCGGATACCCGAAGGACGATTGATGATGCGATCCTCCGGGTAAAACCATACCAGCTGTTCCCAAAATTTATCGAAAACAGGGTGGGGTAGCCGGATAAAAATATAGTCGTAATCCAGCAGTTTCACCAAACGCTTGTTTTGGTAGTAGGCTACTCCTCCAGGGCTCCACTTAAAGTTGCTATTTACCCGACTGGCCCAAAGGTCGGTAGCTATCGGGTAATGGAAGAAGTTGCTGTTCTCGGGAAGGCTTCTGCTGGCCACGTCTATATATTTACATCGTGGATCTTTTCTCAATTCACCTAGCAAAGAATAAATGGAGTTTTCCTTGCTGTGGGTGCTGTGATCGGTAAGAACAAGTAATTTAAAAAGCGCCATTTTCAAAATTTTGGATAAAGTACCGCGGAGATTTTGAATAAATTCTAAATAATATAGCAAATATGCTTTTAATTACGCGATTCTCACGAATGCCGCAATTTCAGCAGTATAGAAAAGGCTTGATCAACATCCTCTTCCCGAACAATAAGACTAAACTCATTGGAGGTGGAAATAATCTCAATAATGTTAATGGCATTCCAGGCCAGTGCTTTTAGGATGTGATAGTAAACCCCGTAAAGACTTCTATTCTCCTGAGGTAAAAGCAAGGTGATAGAGGCAAGGTGTGTTTCCCGGTCCTGCAATTGTTCTTCGGCAAAAAGCTCTTCCAGTTGAGGGGCAAGATCATCTGAAATGAGTATAGTAGTCTCGGATACCCCTCTAGAAAACGTATGAAAAGAAGTAGGGCTTTCGCTAAGCACATCCAATAAACGGGCCTGTTTTCCTAATAAACCAGCGGTATTGGTATAAGTATATCCCGATACTCCCGACCGGACGCTGATATCTGTTAACCTTTCAAAGAAGCGTTGAAGGGGCTTTTTTTGAGCTTCAATTGGTCCGATCTGCATCCGCTTCAGGGCCATGGCAACTGCGCCGGTTTGAACAGACCTCCCCAGATGCCCTTCAATCTCAGGTTTTAACTTTCTGGCTAAAGCAGAAGTATTGATCAGGCCCTCTGACAATGCTTCGAACAAAAATGGACGTCTGGCCATAGTTTGAGTTACAATCTCTGATATTTTTAGCAAAACTGTTAAAAATTAAACAAAACGTGTGAAAATTGTATGAATTTACTAAATTCATTGAAATGCCTGCTGTAGGTAATAGCTTTGTGAGATCTTAATTGAGGAAAAAATGAGAGAAAGCTTATTACCTACTACTTCAACTAATGAAGGCATGATCGTAAAGAAATTTGGAGGCACCTCCCTGGAGAACCCGGAGCGAATGCGGCAGGTCGCTTCAATAATAGATGAACCCAAAAGGCAGTTGATCGTGCTCAGTGCGATCGCAGGTACTACAAACGCATTAGAACGGATAAACCAAGCCCATATCCGGGCTGAGCGGGAAGTGACAGATACTGAACTGAACAACCTGCGGCAACACTATGATCGTTTTGTTTTCGACCTTCTGGAAGGGTCGTATTATCAACAGGGGGTAGAGGTGATCAGGTCAGGTTTTGAGGTTATTTCTAGGATCTTAAAAGTAGGTCCTACGCCAATTGGAGCAAGAACCATTCTGGCTCAGGGAGAACTTTTTTCTACCAGGCTATTCCAACTTTATTTAAGCCAGCTTGGCCGAACTTCTGTCTTACTGCCTGCATTGGAACTAGTGAAAACAGATCAAAATGGGGAGCCAGAACAGGAGTATATTCGAAATCAGGTAATAGAAGCTCTTGATCAGTATCCTGACTCGGCCTGTTTTATAACCCAGGGATACATTTGTCGCAATGCAAATGGGGATATCAGCAACCTTCAACGGGGAGGCAGCGACTATTCCGCTACTCTATTTGGAGCAGCTATCCAGGCAGAAGAGATCCAGATATGGACCGATATTGATGGTATTCACAACAATGACCCCCGAATCATAGAGGATACGTTCCCTATACCTGTCATATCTTACCGGGAGGCTGCGGAATTAGCTTATTTTGGCGCTAAGATCCTTCATCCTACCTGTGTTATTCCGGCGGAAACCGCCGGTGTACCCATTCGATTGAAAAATACTTTTGACCCTCAGGCGGCTGGTACCTTAGTCTCCAACACCACTTCAGGAAGAAATATAACTGCTGTAGCCGCGAAGTCAGGTATCACTGCAATCCGGATCCGTTCCGGGCGCATGCTGAATGCCTATGGGTTTTTAAGAAAGGTGTTTGAAGTTTTTGAACAGTTTCGAACACCCATTGATATGATCACTACTTCCGAGGTATCCGTTTCGCTGACTATAGATGACAATACCTATCTGGATGCCATTATTGGGAATCTGGAACCCTATGGCAATATCCAGTTCGAAACCGGTAAGAGCATCATTTGCATTGTTGGGGACAATCTGGACCGCCAGGGTGGTCAGGCTCAATTGATCTTTGATGCGCTGGGAAACATTCCCATTAATATGGTTTCCTATGGAGGAAGTAGAAACAATCTTTCTCTTCTGGTGGGAGAAGAACACAAAGGGGAAGCCTTGAGAAGACTGGATGCAGAGTTGTTCCGGAGTGTAAGAGTGTAAGAGGTGTGAATTTTCCCGCTTTTGACCGTAAACTTCTTTGTACCTTCTGCTCAAATCAAGAACCCTTCGCTATGGAATTGGCTATTGATATTGGAAACTCCAATGTGGTTATTGGTGCCCATGACGGAACCGACTGGCGTCATTTCTGGCGTTTACCTACCCTTACGGAGGAAAAACCGGCATTACAGTATTACCAAAAGCATTTGAGTAATCTTTTACTGGAAGAAGGGCTTTTACCACAAGCGATCCACCAATCGGTCTTGAGTAGTGTTGTCCCTCATTTACGCCCTGTTTTTAGACAGCTCATCACCCAGTTGACGGGAAGAGAGCCCATTACGCTGGGTCCGGAAATATATCCCAAGCTTGGCCTAACCATAAAGCAAACCAATGAGATCGGGACGGACTTGGTTGCTAATGCCTTAGCTGCCGTTTATTTACATCAAACAGATAGTATTATTGTAGACTTCGGAACTGCCCTGACCTTTACCACGGTTTCCAAGGAGGGAAAAATGCTTGGGGTAGCCATAGCCCCTGGTTTAAAGACTGCTATTGGGGCCCTTTTTCAAAAAACCGCACAGTTGCCGGAAGTTCCATTGAAGGTGCCTGAATCTGTTTTGGGGGCAGACACTGTTCACGCCATACAGGCCGGTATTTTACATGGCTATGCCGGTATGGTGCGCCATTTACTGGAAAAAACAAGAGCGGAAGCGGGAATGCAATATCAGGCAATTGCTACCGGAGGCCTGGCTTATTTGATGGCGCCCCTGATTGGGGAGTTTACATCCGTGGATGAACGCCTTACCATCAACGGACTAAGAAAGGTAGCGGAATTGGTTGCCTGATCACAAAGTATAGCTTTGTTTATTCTTCGATCATGACCAATAGCGGAATGGTAGTGTGGTAAATCTGCCGAATAGTCTGACTTCCCTGGAAAAGCCGCTGCAAAAAGGTACGTTTACGGCGTAACATACATAGCATATCTGTTCCAAAGGCTTCGAGATGTTCATTCAGGCTATTATAAAGAGAAGCATCTGGGGCGGTGTAATGGACTTCGGGCTTAAACTCGGCAAAGTACTGGACGATTTTCTCTGGAAGTTTAGCTTCTTTTTCTTTTGGTCGGTGAAAAAGGGCGATCGAAGATTCGAATTGCCGGGCGATTGCTAAAAGAGGAGCATAGGTTCCCTCTCTTGGTGTAGACTTCCCGTCAATAGCCACAAGTATTTTTTTGGGTGGCTTAAACTCATAGTCTCCAGGTATCGCCAGAACAGGGGTTTGGGTGTACCGGACTACCCCTCCGGTAGTACTCCCCACTATTACCTCCAGGGCATTGGTGGCGCCCTTGGTTCCCATAACGATCAGGTCTGCATTCGTTTCGTCAGCCAAATGTGGGATGGCGGCCTGTGGACTTCCCTTGATCACGAAACTATCCAGGTTCTTCCCGGAAGGGATCAGATCTTTATACTTTAAGAGATAGTCTTCCATTTGCTTTTTGCTATCTGCTTTAAGCACTTCATTAGGATCCAGGAAATGCCCCGCCCTTGAACCCGCCAGATAGGTAGTCAACAGCGTGATATCCAAGCCAATAGCCGAGGATAAGCCTATTGCAAATTGCATGGCATCATCCGAATTCGCGGAAAAATCGACAGGGACCAGCAACTTCTTCATAGCCAGTAAAGTTTTGGGGGCGCGTTAGGGTTTACAAAAGGAAAGATAATAAAAAACCCGGCTTGTTTTCCTACCTGAGACGAATTAGCTATCCGGGCCTCAGGAATGGTTTTTTAGGTTTTGAAATTATTTCTAAAAGAAAAGATCGATTAGCCATTGGAAGTTTTTTCAGTAAGCCGATTTTATAAAAACCTAATCATCAGTTGCTTGAATACAGGGTTTGTTTTTCATTTTGCCTTGGGAGGTCGTACCTGAGCAGTTTTTTATCAGTATTGGGACAAACTCTTAAATCCAGATCAGGTTTTGTTTTCAATAATTATTGAAACATTACGATATGGAAAATCAACCCATCGGGATAGAGGACCTGGCTGCTTACATTCCTTCCCTATACCTGCCAATCAGGGAACTTGCAGTGGCACGCAATATTGAAGTTGCAAAACTTGAAAAAGGGTTGGGCCTTACTTCTATGGCCATTCCGGATGTGGACGAAGATGCTGCGACCATGGCTGCCAATGCCATTTTAGAGTTGATGAACCGTAATGATCTCCATCCCTCAGAGATCGGCCGCATATACCTGGGTACGGAAAGTGCCCTGGATGGTGCCAAGCCCACCATTACTTATGCACTCGAAATGCTGGAGCAATACTATGGAGAGGAGAGTTTTTTACATTGCGACGTGGTTGACCTTACCTTTGCTTGCATAGGAGCAGTAGACGCCCTTCAAAATACCCTGGATTGGGTGCGGGCAGGTTCAGGGCGAAAGGGAATTGTCGTTGCCTCGGATATAGCAAAATACGAATTAACTTCAGGAGGAGAATATACGCAAGGTGCGGGAGCATTCGCTGTTTTGATTTCAGAGCATCCTCGCCTGTTGGCTTTGGATGAACAATGGGGAGTGGCTACCTCCCCGGTCCATGATTTTTTCAAACCTGTTATCCGGGTCGAAAAGGAAAAGCTGATCGAGGAGGTTCTGGAACTTGCCGGAATACAGAATGTGGAGATAGAAGACTTATTAAAAAGGTTGGGGGAAAAACTAAAGATTAATGGAGTGCTGGACAGCAATGAATCTTTTTTAAGTCTCCATCGAGATATGCCCGTCTATGATGGGCCCTATTCCAATGATTGCTATCGCGTACGGATCCGTCAGGCATTGGATCATTATCAGGCACAAGGGGGCTATGCTGCGGGTACCGCTGTTACCGACCAATGGCTTCGGTTGATCTTTCACCTGCCTTACGCCTACCAGGCCAGAAGAATGTTCCCCGAAGTTTTCTTTGAGGAGATGCTCGCTAAGGGAGACTGGCCGGAAATAGAACGGGAAACCGGCCTGACCCCACCTCAAAGGTCTGCCTATGCCGATGAAAACGCATATAAAAAATCTTATAATAGTTTTTTGAAAGCTCTTTCCAAGAGTACACCATATCATGCCTTTGTCCAAAAAAGCATTGAACCTGGAGAGCGCGCCTCCTCTTTGGTGGGAAATGTATATGCCGGGTCCCTTTTTCTGGCATTGATGAGTACACTGGAAACCGATCAACAGGCCGGCACACCATTGGATAATGCCATGTTTGGTTTTTTTGGCTATGGCAGCGGATCAAAGGCTAAGGTGTTCTCCGGGAAAATTCAAGAAGGATGGGAACAGCTTGTAGGCCGCTTTCATCTATTCGAAAGACTTAATCAGCGTCGGGCCATTGATTATGCCACCTATGAACAAATCCATCGAGGCCTTAGGAAAGACCCAATATGGCCTGGCAGGCCTGGGTTTCGGCTGAAGCGGGTAGAGGGCATGAAAGGCTTACGGGAGGGAGCTCGTGAGTACAGTTGGTCGGGCTCTGTAGCTCCACAGCGACCATAACATTAGCACCTTAAATCATGAAAAAAGAGGCTGTTTCCATGGACTATTTGTCCTTTCGAAACAACCTCTTTATTCAGGTTCACACTGTGCCGGATATAGTTAAAGGCACAGAAAAGAGTTTATAAACCCTTAGGCGTACATTGACTCTCTTCCAAATTTTTTCACCAGGTGGTAATAGAAAACTGTACGTAGTTTATTCCGTTCACTACTCATAGCCTGGCATACTTCTTCGATAGCAGCATCCAACTCATCGCTATCTTCCATACCTAATTTTCCGATCAGAAAGTTTTTCTTTACGCGTTCGCGTTCTTCTTTGTCGGAACAGGACACCAACTTGGAATCGTCGTTGTAAATGGAAGGGCCTAAACCTTTTGCTACTGCAATCAGGAGGTTCTCGTCCATGCCTCCGCTTTTCGCGGTACCGGAAAGTTGTTTTTTTGCTGCTTCGATGGCATTATCGAATTGGCTCATAATGTAGATTTTTTGGTGGTAAAGAATTTAACGAGCAGCTTAGGCTGCCCGCCATTAATTTAGAGTGGGTAAATTAAAAATAAAAAATTAAAAAAAACCTTTGATCCTGCTTTTTACCTTTTTCGAAAGGGAATCTGGAGCGGAAAGTTAAGGCTTAGGATTTTTCAGTAAACTTTAGCTCCATACCCTTAAGGGTTATTTTCCTGATTCAACCGTTGTGCTTTCAGCTTCCAGGGCATTCACCTGCTGAACCAGTTCCTGATACCGATCAAAAGCATCTTGTCCAGGCCTCTGATCTGCTCCTATAACGATTCGATAGAGGTAATTGACCTGACTGAGCAGCATTTGTTGCGGGTAGGCAATATCCGAATTTTCGAATTCTGTAAGCAGGCCTTCAATTTTGGCAATTCGGGCTTCATCTGCCGGTCCAGGGTCCTTTATTTTTGTCAGTTTCGAATGTTCATTTTGGAGTTTGCTGTGTAGGGTATTCGTTCGTTCAATAAGGTCAGAAACCTTAGCTTCCAGCTCCATTTGGGCCATGAGGTCAGCACTAGTAACCCCACTTTCTTCTACACGGGGATCCATTTTGAGATCGAAAGCCTGTTCCTGGATTCCCGCATCAGTCTCTAAACGCAAAGTATAGATGCCCGGGAGCGCATAAGGGCCATATCCAAAGCGATTTTGGTCAGCATTCCAGGGGCCACGGGCCCGCATATTCCAGCGGAACCGATGCAAGCCCTTTTCGTTTTTAAGCGCACTGGTCAGTGTAAACCGAATTTCATTGGTCGCCATGTCCCGTTCGGACCCATCGTTTCCCTGGTCCTTTACCTGTTCACTAGAATAAGCTTGTACCACCTTACCTTCCGGGTCAAGAATACTCAAGCGCACTGGCTTTGTTTGAGCCTTGGGGAGAAAGTAATCGATCAGAACAGTAGGAGTAGGGTAGTTGATGGAGGGTTCGCTGCTTCGCAATCCCCCGCGATACCGGTACGTATCCTTTGGTCGAAAAAGGGTGGCGGTTTCCAGGGTTTCTGGTAATTGCTGCAGGGTGCTCATATTATCCATGATCCAGAACCCCCGCCCCATAGTAGACAGTACCAGATCAGACCGATGGATTTTAAGGTCTGTAATCGGGGTGATGGGCAGATTATTCTGGAATTCTTGCCAACTGTCACCATCGTCAAAGGAGACGAATAGTCCATACTCGGTACCTGCAAAGAGTAAGCCCTCGCGTTCTGGGTCTTCCCGGATAACGCGCACCGGATAATCATTGGGAATACCCTTGTTGATCAGTTTCCAGCTTTTACCGTAATTTTCAGTTTTATAAATGTATGGGGTCCAATCCCCCAACTGGTATCGCAATACCGCGATAAAAGCTTTTCCGGGGGTATGTGGTGAGGGTTCTACTGCATCTACTCTTCCCCCGGGGCCCAAGTCCTTTGGAGTGACCTTATTCCAGTGCTCTCCCCCGTCTTTGCTTACATGCACCGGGCCATCATTGGCCCCTACCCAGATCACACCGGCTTCAAGCGGAGATTCCCGTATGGCATAGATCGTACTGTAAAACTCCTCCCCGGTTATATCCCGGGTGATTGGGCTACCCGAAATTACCTGCTTATCTGGTTCAAAGGCGGTCAGGTCCGGTGAGATCGTAACCCAATGCTTTCCCCCATCTTCCGTTTTATGTACAAATTGGCTGGTATGGTAGACTACATCAGGATCATGCGGCGATATGTGGATAGGAGAAACCCTTTGAAAACGGAACTTTAGATCCTTTGGGTTATGACCATACATGAAAGCAGCTCCTACATCGTAAGCCTGCTCCTGACCGGTCTGTTTATTAAATACACTAAAACGGCCTTTGCAATTCGAGTAAACAATGTGGGGCTTAAGGGGATGAGGAACGGCAGGACCGGTTTCACACCCACCGGTATTCATGATCAAACCATTGCTCCCGGCCTGGTGGGAATGCGGGGGTAGGCTGGGTACGGAAATGGTGCTGTAGTTGTCTTGCTGACCAGCATATAACCAATACGGATATTGATTATCTACTTCCACCTGATATAACTCAGCGGTGGGTTGATTGAATTGGGTAGACCAGGTTTCACCGGCGTTTAAACTGACATTGGCTCCTCCGTCGTTGGCCTGGATCCAGATATTGGTGTTATCTGGGTTGATCCAAAGGTCGTGATTATCTCCATGAGGGCTAGATAACCGACGCCAGGTTTTTCCGCCATCTTCCGATTTAATAAATCGGAGAGCCATTGCATATACAATATCTGGATTAGTGGGGTCTACCTCGATATTGGTGTAATAAAAGGGGCGATTTTTCAGGTCCGAATTAGAAGCTGTTAACTGGAACGTTCTACCCTGATCCTTTGACCGGTACAATCCTCCTTCCTTACCTGGGGCCTCAACCAGGGCGTAAAGAACCTTGGAATCTGCCGGGCAAACTGCAAGGTCTATCTTTCCCATTAATTTGGGGAGCCCTTTTCCTATCCGTTCCCAGCTATCTCCGCCGTCCAGGCTTTTGTATATGCCATTTTCATCTCCTCCACTGATGATCGTCCAGGGCTTGCGCTCCCCACGCCAAGCCGCAGCATAGACAATATTTGGGTTGGAAGGCATGAATTCGAGGTCAGCAAATCCGGTGGTATCCGAAAGGAAAAGAACCTTTTCCCAACTTTGGCCTCCATCTCTAGTACGATATATCCCGCGTTCGGGATTGGGTTGAAATGCTTGCCCAATGGCTGCTACAAAGGCAATGTTATGATCTCTGGGATGTATCTCCACGGCGCCAATTTGGCCGCATTGACCTAGTCCAGTATGTTGCCAGCTTTGGCCTCCATCAATAGATTTGTATACACCTTTTCCCGCAATTACATTTGAACGCAGACCATCAGAACCAGTACCAACATAAATGACATTGGGGTCTGATTCAGCCACGCGTATGGCTCCGATGGAAGGGCTTGCGAAATAACCGTCAGAAACATTTTTCCAACTCATTCCGTAGTCCTCGGATTTCCAAACCCCGCCCCCGCTTGCTCCCATATAAAAAACATTAGGTTGGGCCCTGACACCTGTTACTGTCGTTACTCGTCCCCCACGCATGGGACCGACCTCGCGATATTCCAGTTGGTCCAACCAGCCGGCATCCTGGGCGATTAGGGTACCGGAGAGAAATAAAAGTGTGGTAAGTAAATAAATTGGCTTCATGATTTTGATTAAGACTTCAACAATTCGATTAGAAGGAAAAGATAAGGCAAACCAGGGGATTCTTAATTTTTAATGCCGGATTTTTAATTTTTTTGGAATCATTTTCCCTAAGCCTTGGTTTTTCCGTACTTTTCTAAGTTCCAATTGGTAAGCTTTCAGGTAATGGGCTTTCGGTTACAAAATTTAAAGAAGGATCCCAATGCTTATTCCCAACCTGAAAGTGCTTTTCCCACTTTTGTATATCTACCGTTAATTTGCAGAAACTAAAACAATCCTTTCAAGATGAAAAAAACCTACCGTCGCACTTTTTTAAAGCAAAGCAGCCTGATGGCTGCCGGAGCACTATTTTTGCCGGCTTGTTCGAATTCGACTACTGAGACCACACAGACGGCTTCGACTACCACTTCCCAGACTGGCCTACAACTTTATACCCTTCGGAATCCTATGGCTGAAGACCTTCTCGGAACAATTAAGCGAGTTAGGGGAGTAGGTTACGATCATGTTGAATTATTTGGGTACGGGAATGGAGAGTATTTCGGTATGCCTGCAGCTGAATTCCACCAGTTGGTCAAGGATAACGGCTTAGATATAAAAAGTGGCCATTACGCAAGCGGAATTACTACACCCGATCGAAAGGGAACACTCAGTAATGTTTGGGAACAGGCTGTGGAGGATGCAGTGGCTGCGGGGCAGTCTTATATGGTACTGGCTTACCTTGTACCGGAGGAACGGAAAACACTGGAGGATTATAAAAAACTCGCTGAATTGCTCAACCAGGCCGGAGAGGTCAGTAAATCAGCAGGTATACAATTTTGTTACCATAATCACGATTTTGAATTCCAGGAAATAGAGGGCGAAATGCCTATGTATTATCTGTTAGATAATACAGACCCCGAATTGGTGAAAATGGAACTGGACCTGTACTGGATCGTAAAAGCGGGCCTGGAACCCGTAGCTTTTTTCGAACGCTATAATGGAAGGGTACCGCTCTGGCATGTCAAAGACATGGACGATACCCCCGAGCAAAAATTTGCCGAAGTGGGAACGGGTGTGATGGACTTCGAAGCGATCTTCGCCGCCGCGAAAACCTCTGGAATGGAAGCTTTCTTTGTGGAGCAGGATATTTCTGAAGATCCTTTGAAAAGCATAGAGGTCTCTTACGGATATGTGCAAAAACTACTAAAATCATAAAAGGTGCTCAAAAAAAGGCTATTCCGAAGCCCCATTGCATTTTGGAGTGGCCTCTTTGAACATTAAATTTAAAGGCAAGGTACAGTACAAAAGGCGTCAAGTCGATCATTGGATTCCCCTATCGGATAAAGATAGAAGAGTCCTACCGAATGGGTCAAACGGGCGATCAGCGGGTGGTACGGGGGATCTTTAAACTTGAGATCTACATCTAGCAGTTCCTGGCGATCTATAACCGGCATCATAAGAGCTTTTTTTTAGAAAATCCAGCTCCATTTGTAGTTGACCAATTTTAGCGTAAAGCTCGTTTATATTAACTGATTCTTTGTCTTTACTGCTTTTATTTGGAGACTTCAGATAGTGCGCTGCGTTATCTAAAAATTCGGTCTCCCATTTTGATATTTGGTTCGGGTGTAAATCGTATTTTTGAGATAATTCCGATAAAGTCTCCCGTTCCTGAAGAGCAGCCAGGATAACCTTTAGTTTGAAATCTGCGCTAAATGTTCTACGTTTTCTTTTCATAATCAGTGGCTAATTTACGGTTTTTACCAACTAAGCCACTGGTTCGAATATTGGGGGTAAGTATAGCCCTCTTACTGGCATTTCAACTACGGTGTATGAATCAGGATCAAAATTTCCGGTGATTTTCCAATTCTTTAGTTTTTCTAAGAAATCTTTATTGACTTCTGCTCCTTCAAAGATCGGATCATATAAATATGTGCCCTTGAAGATTGTATTTGTCAAATCGGCACCACTAAAATTAATGCTCGAAAGGGTAGCATCCGAGAAATCTGCTCCGTTTAAGTAAGACTTAATAAATTCTGAATGTTGAAGATGAGAATGGTTAATCTTCGCATTCAAGAGATAGCATTTCTTCTCATTAAATTTTGCAGATGAAGCTTTGATCCCGATCAATTCAGCATTCGCCATATTTGAATTGGCAAAATCAGTTTCCACAAGATTTGAGCCATCTAGCTTTACCTCTTTCAAATCGACCCCATTCAAACTGATAAAAGACAAATCAATCTCAGTAACCCCCTCTTTGTTTAAACGGATAATATTACCCCTTATCCTGAATTTAGCCTCCTCTGCTTTCCAGTGCCTTAAATCATCAATCTCTTCTAGATACCGCTCAATTTTCCTCTTTTTTTCACCCTTTGCACTAATCCAGTTGAATAATAAGACCAAGAGGATGATATCAAAAAGCATCCCAAACATTTCTACAAACACCCCCTCCAATACATCATCTACAGAAAGACCCTTAACTGCGCTGAGGCCAACGCCGAAAAGGAGAAGTATGGCAAGGCCAAGAATGAACCATGAGAGCTTTACATTATCACTGTAAATACCCTCAAAAAATTTATTGGCCTTATCCTTCATCTTACTTCCCTGAGTATTTTGCCACTTGTAACGTAAATAAAGAGAGGGTATGGCCAATATCGAGACAGCCAAAGCCGCTATTAAAAGAAAGGCAAAATATTTTAGAAAAATCTCCATGTATTGAAAAAAGTAAAATCCCTTCCAGCTCCAAAGGCAGTAAAGTTAGTATAAATTCCGAAGGTACCCCCAACCTCATTATCAGGAATACGAAGACCGGAGCGCCGGCGTTGAGTTAGTTAAATAGGACCGAGTACCTTCAAACAAAACAAAACCCCCAAACCGGTATTGAGAGTCTAATCGTCAGTATCGATAATTTTTGGCCCGTCTTTTCAAAAATAGAGCCCTTACAGTGCACCTTACTGTTTTTTAACTAAGGATTGCCACCCTCGCGTCTGCAAGGCATCCAAACGTATCTCCACCTTACGGCGGAGCCTCTCATTCGGAGCCTCCTTGCAATTGCTACCCCGCTGTTCGCCACATGGCAGGGGTGCAAGCAAGCATTGCTTTCACCCAGACCCAAACTAGAAGGAGATACGAAAATGACTAACCTACTCACCGAACTTCAGTACTTCACCGGAAGCGAAAAATGCTATCGGCACCCGCTATTCCGAAAATTCGTCTACACGGAAGGCGTTCAGTTTCTGGCCGAAAAGGCCGGAGCTTACTGGCTGATCGAGTACATTTTCTCTAATCAGCTGGAAGAACAGATCAAAGCCGTAGACTTTCAGGCTTGGAAAATCAAAGTAGAAGATGATAACAGCGCCGTGATCCGGTTGGAAGACGGAGACGGTAATCTGATCGAAGAGTTCAAAATAGAGTTTACCGACTTTCCGCTGAAGAAGTTCACACTGTGGCTCTATAACAACACGCTGCTATTGCCGAGTGAGTGGTAAAACCGAGCAGGGCAGGGGCAGTATTGCCCCTGTCCAACTTTCAATCAACACAGAAAGGATAGAAAGATGAACATGATCGAACTGATAATTACAGAAATGCAAAGCGATGGCTGCGACACGGAAAAAGAAGCGGCCTATCTCAAGGATTACTACGAGCATGCCACCAAAGATCAAAAAGAAGCGATCAACCGGACCTTGATTTCTATTTGTGGCTGGTCATTCGATACTTTGCTAGAAATGGAAAGGAAGGAGGCTTAAAAAATTTGGGGGAGCTAGCTCCCCCAAACCCCATTCTATTCTTGACTTCTCTTTGCTTCTTTTCTATAAAAACACCGCGCTACTGAAAAGGAGATCGTAACGGATGGAAGATAATCAGTCACAAAAAATTGCCCGGCTCAACGATGAATTTCGGGAGTCGATAGGGCAGGGTAGTCCTTTCTACGTGACACCTGGCATTCAGGCTTTGCCTTTGGGAGACCAGCTCCAGATCTTTAACCTAGTCAAAACTTTCAATGACTTTTCAGAAGGTAATGATCCGCATGGAGCGCATGATTTCGGAGCCTTCGATTTTAAGGGTGATCGCGTTTTTTGGAAGATCGATTGCTACGACAATAACATGGAATATGGTAGCGAAGACCCGACTGACCCGGAGCAGACGGTGCGGATAATGACGGTGATGATGGCGTGGGAATATTAGTATCTACTGAGATTGTAGCCCAAGTCAAAGCCCAATGAGTAAAATTTGTAGGTCGCCTTATTTTAAGCGCTTTTAACTACTCTTAAGGAATGCAATAAAAGAGGAAATCTCATCTTTCCACTGTATAATTAAAATATACATTCCAGCAAGCATCGTTATCACAAACAGCCAAAATGCTGAAACCCACCATCTCTTCCCTGGTTTGGGAGCTCCACATTTTGGACAAACGGCTGCTCTGTAAGATACAGGCTCTTGACAATCACGACAATTGGTTAGTCCTCCAAAAATACTAGTGAGTAAGGGATTCGAAGTCTTCATAACACAAAACTTTAGGTTGAGAAAATCGCTGAATACGATTTAAATATCCCACCTATTGACCGCAAAATAAAGTTTTGCCAATTCGGTTTTCAATCCAACTATATAAGGCTTTAGCTGTTTTTTTTCACAGGAATTTATCAACCAGAATTTCCATGAAAAAGCATAGAACAGGATTTTCCCAGGATTTTCCTGTTTTTTCTATCTTTATCAAAAACCCTGCGATTTAATGAAGCTTAACCGAAATCAAATGCTCTTCCTTATCAATAAGATTAAGGATGGCTTCGAAGC
>CAYZMS010000037.1:0-29565 GCA_964479625.1 uncultured Saprospiraceae bacterium | reverse complement strand
CAGAGCACCTGCCTTACAAGCAGGGGGTCACTGGTTCGAGTCCAGTATCGCCCACTCAAGCGCCTCTATTGCTGCAGCAATAGAGGCGTTTTCTTTATGTAGCTTATCGGCTGCCTAATGAATAAGATTGCGACCTGCCTCCTTTCCTTTTCATGTCTAAAAGCTCACTTCTCAGGAAAAACGCTGTCTTAGTTTAAGGCAATAGCCTTTGACTATACAAGGCAATAAAAAATTTCGTAATTTTTTTGCAAAAAGACTATGAGCAAGCTCCTGCTTTTCCTAACCTTTTTGATGGGTGCCCTGCCCCAGAAGGGTTCAAAAAAGCTTTCAGATAAATGGCCTTAAACTTTACCGAATGCATTCCTCCTTTCGAAAAGTCCTAATCATTGCAGGCCTTATCCTGGCTGTTTTATTGGTCCTCGGTATTAGTCTGCCGAGCTTGTTCGAGGAACAACTCAGCCGAAGAGTCATTACTGAACTGAACAAGCGCATGGAGGCAGAATTGCGGGTGAAAACTATCGATTTGACATTGCTTCGAAGTTTTCCTCTGGTCTCAGCCAATCTCCGTGATATAGAGCTGGAGGACAGTTACGGAGGTATCCTGCTGGAGGCCGACAAACTCTCCTTTCGATTTGCCCTATTCAGTTTGTTGCGCAAACATTACGAATTGAGGTCCATAAAACTGAGTGGAGGGGCACTTTTCCTTTCAGTTGATGAAGGCGGGCAACCCAACTACCAGGTTTTTAAAGCTACAGAAAGCCCAGGCGCTACCTCTCGGAGGAACAGCCCTGGATTCCATCTGAAAGAAGCTGTTCTGGAAAATATGGAAGTCATCTATTCTAATGAGCAGGAGGCCCTTTACTTTAAAAGCAGACTGGACCGGGCTGTTTTTTCCGGAGCTTTTAACAGCAAGCAATTCCAATTGGAAAGTGAGGCTCGTTTTCAAACCCATTTTTTGGAATTGGAAGGCCTGCGGTACCTGAGTGACCAGGATATCGGCTATGAAGCCGCTGTGGCCGTTGATTTCGAAAAAGGGAACTATACCCTGGAACAGGTCAATCTCCGCCTTGGCCCAAATGTATTTCGGCTGGACGGGGTGATCGAACGCCTTGATGACGGCTTATTCTACGACCTGTTTGCCTTCAGTGACGACAGTAATACTGAAGCGGTCATCGACCTTTTACCTACCGAATACCAGGCCTACCTGGGTGATTTTACCAGCAAAGGGAAATTCGAACTGCAGGCGGCTGTTACCGGTCAATCTAATGATCGAATGCAGCCCCGCATGCAACTGGAGTTCAGGCTAACTGACGGACGGATTAAAAGCCCCCGCTTGAAAGAGGATATGAAAGATGTAAGCCTGCTCGCCAAGTTTACCAATGGCGAAGATCGCAACTTTCGCTCTTCTGTTTTTACCCTAGAGCAACTAAGCGGTTACTTTATGCGGGAGCGTTTTCAAATGAACCTACTGGTTCAAAATATGGAGGATCCCCGTATACAATTTCGAGCAGACGGGGCCATCCCCCTGGCAGCGGTCTATGGATTATTCAACAGTCCTAGCATTACCCAGGGAAGGGGAGAGATCGAATTAAACCATATTGCTCTCGATGGCCGCTATGAGGACATGATCAATATGAACCGGATTGACCGGGTCAAATCCTCCGGTCGCCTGACCTTTGATGATGCCGCTTTGACCATTAACGAAGAAACACTGATCGCAGATCGGGGAGAACTGCTATTGAACGGAAACGAACTAAGCATATCTGCACTCAAGATCGAAGGGGCCGGCAGTGAATTCGAACTTAGTGCCTCCGCCCAAAACCTCATTCCTGTTTTATTTGCCGACTCCTTAAATCAACAAAACGCATTTCTGAAGTTCCAGGGGGACCTCCTGGCCGAAGAACTGGATATCGACCGCTTGTTAAAGGCGACCCAGCTCAAATTGTCCGATGCGTACACCTCGGCTATTCCCAAACCCACCGTGGATTCCCTAAAAACTGCCACCCAGCAAAAACGAACCCGGCTGATCAGTCTGTTGGAGGGCACCTTTACGACCCAGGTGGAAGCATTCAACTACCAAAAGATCGAAGGGGCTGATTTCCAGGGGGCCTTAACTTTTAGCAAGGGAGCGATGGATATTCAGGGGCAAACCAGATCCATGGGAGGCACCATCCAAATGGAAGGGCAGCTCAATTTTGCAATGGAGCAAAACCTCAACACCAATTTACAATTTAAGGATATTGAATTAGAAACAGCCTTTAAGCAAACGGATAACTTCGGCCAGCAGGTACTTCAGGCGAGGCATCTGGATGGGCGCCTCCATGCCTTGTTAACCATTGAAGCATCCTGGGACGAAAAGGGGAATTTCAAAGCAGATGCCCTGAAAGCCTATGCAGGACTAGGGGTAGTCAATGGGCATCTGCGCAATTTTGACCTTTTGGAACAATTTTCGAGCTTCGTAAATGTTCGGGACCTGCGGAACATCAAACTGGTCAACCTCCAGAATTACCTGGAGGTAGAAAACCAAACCCTCTACATTCCCGCCATGTTCATTCAATCGAATGCAATGAACCTTACAGTAAGTGGGCAACATTCATTCCAAAACACCTTTGAATATTTCATCAAGGTTAATGCAGCTCAGGTGCTTGCCAACCGTTTTGCTGCTTATAACCCAAACCTGGAACCCCTTAAAGCCAGACGGAAAGGGTTTTTCAATTTGCACTACAAAGTATATGGCTCCATCGATGATTATCAATACGAGACAGCCAGGCGGGAAGTGAAAAATGCTTTTGAAAATAGTGAAGCTCGAAAGCGGCGCATTCAACAGGAACTAGGCCGGACCTTTCAGCAAAGCATTGACCTTATTGATGAGCCAGAAGGCTGGAAAGATGCCGATGCGGACCATCAGGTCAGGGATGAAAAATATTTAAACTTCGAACTGGAAGGAGGAAATGGCAATTAGCCCCTTTAAATCCCGTATTGGACGACTTTTTCCCGGCTGAAAAAATTAAGCGAGGCCACTCCCCCCTCATAAGCATAGCCAAGCCCCCCGGAAATGGGATAGGATTGGTGCAATTCGAATTCCAGCCAGTCATTTACCCAGATTAGTCCGCTATGCAATAAGTCAGCGGCTTTAGAAGCTTTTTCTATTTTATTGGTCCAAAGGACTGTAGCCCGTTGGGGACCAACGGCATTAGCCAAATGCACCGCTTCTTCCAGCCCGTCGAAAGGGGTTAGGGTCAGAAGGGGACCAAAATGGACTTTGTTGTTGGTTTGAGTTTCCATGCCCAGGCCTTCCAGAATTGCAGGTCGAAAAAAGAAGCCTTCCTTGTGAAGCCCGGTTAGTTCAGGACGATTCCCACCACACAACAGGCTGCCCCCTTCGATTTCCGCCATGGAGATCGAATTGAGCATCCGATCCAGATTTTCCTGGCTGATCAGTGCTCCCAGATCGGTCAGGGCATTAAAAGGGTCACCGACCTTTATAAATTGTGTGCGTTTGACCAATTCATCCTTCAGGTTGGCATAAACAGGTCGTTCGACCAAAAGGCGGGAGATATTAAAAGCCCCCTGTCCATTATTTGAAAAGGCAGCCTGCAATACTCCGAAAACCATCTCATCGAATGTACAATCCTCGAAAACGATCCCCGCATTCTTACCGGAGGGGCTATGCCAAAGCTTGTGACTGGTTTTCCAGTATTCGTCTCTTTGTGGAAGGTCACCAATAGCAATTCCCTGGATACCATCATGGTCTGCGAAGTACTCCAACAATGCGCCCTGCTCTCCAAAAACGACATTACAAACACCCGAAGGCATGCCAGCCTGCAGGCAAGCCCTGGCAAAATGATGAGCGGTGTAAGGCGTGTTCTCAGAAGGCAGGATAATGACACAGTTACCTGCAGAAAGTGCAGGAGCCACCTGCCGACAGAGAGACCAAAGGGGGTAATCCCACCTTGGTGCACAAACCACCGTACCCAGGGGACGGCGCATTTGAATGGATAGGGCGCCACCACTACGTTGCTGCCCACGCACATCCAAATGCAGGGGAAGGGTCGCATAGTAGCGCAGGCAACTTTCCGCTGCGGGAAGGTTCATGGCGAGGGCCATGCTCAGAGGTCTACCGGAATTGGAAGCTTCTGCCCGGGCAAAGGATTCCTGTTCCTGAAATAAAATATCTGCCAAACGCAGCAGCACCCGGCTGCGTCGCTCCACATCCATGGCCACCCAGGACGGCCAGGCCTGTTCAGCTGCCGAAAAAGCAGCAGAAGCATCCTCTTCATCCGATTCGGGGAATTTTACCAATGGTAAACCCGTTGCCGGATTGACTGCTTCCCGGAAAAGCCCGGAATTTGCCGGGCTCAAATGGCCACCAATGTAATTCTTTATGTATTTGTCATTTGGCATTAATTCAAGCCACCGAAGGTACCGGCGTCTTCCCGGTAAACGACGGCGAGCACCACCTGCCCGGCTGCCCGAAGCGTTCGGGCGTCAATCGCGTCCATATCATCGTTCTGAGTGTGCCAGTGGGCTACAAAGCCCGTTTCTGTTTCAATGGGCTTATTGATGATGTCAATCATGGGAATACGAGCAATCGTGTTGACAAAATAATGATCATCGGTTACACCTCCAACAGGATCGTTGACAAAGTAATTCCCGTAGCCCATAGCCTGGGCTAACTTCCAGACATTATTCAGTAATCCCGGGGCAGCCCGACGGGAAACCTCTTCTTTTGCGAAGCGGGCTCCACTTGCCCCCACCATATCCAGCAGGATACCGTATTTAGGTTTATTGTTGGGCGTATAGGGTAGGTTTCGGGAAAATTGCTGTGCTCCCAATGCCCAACTTTCTGGATTATTACCATTATCCTCACCATAGTCTTCCGCGTCAAAGAATACGATATCCACCCCCAGTTGTATTGGGTTCTCCGAGATCTGGCGAGCTATCTCGATCAATACCCCCACCCCACTGGCTCCGTCATCAGCCCCCGGGATTGGCTCATCCACTCTTTCGGTCGACAAAGGGGAATCGGCAATATGCCGGGAGTCCCAGTGTGCTGCTAAAAGGATACGGCTTTGATTTTGTGGATTGAACTTTCCAATGATGTTGGTGCCGTTTAAAACATCGCCATTGTAAGCCGTGGCCTTAAAGCTTTGTAATTGAACCTCCGCGCCATAGCGCTCCAATTTCCCGGCCAGCCATTCCAGGCAGGCCGCATGAGCTGCGGAATTAGGTACCCGAGGGCCGAATTCCACCTGCTTTTCTACAAACCGATAAGCGGAGTCTCGTTGAAACGCAGGCACAGTAACTTGTTTGGGAGTATCTATGGAAGGAGTTTCCGGTTCCTGAGGTTTATCAGCCTGACAGGCGACTACCAGCCCGGCAAGCAGTAAAACAAGGAGTTTACCTCCTTTGAGATGATTTATCATAGTTGGGTAATTTACGATTCCAGATGCCTCCAGCCCTGTGCCTTAAGGGGATGTAACTTTCCCTCCTTCGTACTCAGTTGCACACCATCCTTTTCAGGAGTTAGTTCACCAGCAATGTAAATATCCGGCATGGTCCGGATTTTATCTACATCTTCCGGTCGAATGGTGAAAAGCAATTCATAATCTTCTCCCCCATTCAGGGCCGTGGTAGCGGGATCCATCCGAAACTTTATGGCCTGTAATTCCGTATCCGGATGTATAGGAATGCCACTTTCCTCTAACAGGGCTCCGGTTTTCGATTGAGTACAAATATGGAATAATTCCGAAGAAAATCCATCGGAAATATCGATCATTGCCGTTGGGAGGAGGCTTGCCTTTTCGAAAAGTTCGATTATATCCGCACGGGCTTCGGGTTTGAGCTGACGCCCCACCAGATAGTCCTGATTTTCCAGATCTGGTTTAATATTGGGGTCATTTAGAAATAACTGCTTTTCCCGCTCCAACAACTGCAACCCCAGGAAGGCCGCACCCAGATTACCCGTAATACAGATCAGATCGCCCACCTGGGCGGTATTGCGATAAACGATCTTGTCTTTTTCCTGTGCTCCAATAGCGGTTACGGAAAGGGTCAATCCCTTAGGGGAGGAAGTGGTATCCCCTCCGATCAGATCCACCTCATATCTTTCGCAGGCCAATCGAATACCAGCGTAAATTTCTTCTAGCGCTTCCACCGAAAAACGGTTTGATAGGGCCATAGAAACAGTTATCTGCCGGGGAATGGCATTCATGGCAAAGATATCAGACAGGTTAACGATCACCGATTTGTATCCAAGGTGCTTTAGAGGTGTGTACATGAGGTCGAAATGGATGCCTTCGACCAGCATGTCCGTAGAAACCACGGTCATCAGGGAGCCGTTGTCTATTATAGCCGCGTCGTCTCCCACCCCCTTTAAAGAGGAAGCTTGCCGAAGTGGGAATTGACGCGTCAGTTGTTCGATCAATCCAAACTCTCCAAGTTCGTTTACATCTGTGCGTTTGGGAGGCGTTGGTTCAGCCATATTAGCGGTTAATCAAGTCTAACAGATCCTGGGTTGGGGCGGGGTCTTCCCCTTCTACTTCTGCCATTTGAAAGGCCAGGGTTACAGCCTTTCGGGCCTTTTTCCTTTTCCCCAAGCGGTAGTATAACCAGGCCAGGGTATCATAGTTATAATACGAGGGTTCCAGCTCTACTGATTGCACTGCCCATTCCAAGGCCTTTTTCAGCAGCTTTTTATCTTCCACTTCTTCGACAAATTTCCAGGCGGCATTATTCAATTCTGCCGGATCCTCGGATCCAAAGCGATCAAAATAATCCACGGCTGCTCGGGCATAGGCATCGGTTTCTCCCGTAAAGCTATAATAATTCATTCGAAAAAGGGCCGTTAGCTCTTCAGCTTTCTCCGGATAAACCTTTTCATAAAGGGACTGCATGCGATCAAAAGCAGGCTCAGCCAGGGCAACATCTGCAAACATGGATTCAATAGCGATCTCCTGGACCTTATCGGCTACTTCCTCCACCCCAAAATAAGCATTAAACCGATCTATATTTTCGACGAAAAAATCGAAGGCTGGATGGTCGCTGGACTCGGTCACCAATAATACCCATTTCATATTCTCTGGAGTCAACCAGTCGTCCTGGGTTTCCAGGTAGGCTTCCCCCACTTCCTTTGCCTGTGGATCGGAAAAACTATACAGCAAATAGGCATAATCCCTCAGGAAACCGGGATCCCCTTCTCCTGCTTCAAACCGGGCTTTTAAGCCCTTGAGGTTCAGGTCGGTATTTAAGGCGACCTCAGCCAGGTCCCGAAAATGCCATTCCGTGAGATACCCCAATCCACGGTGCACCAGTTCTCCTTTAGCATTAATGAACAGAAAGCTCGGATAGGTAAAAACGGAATACCTGCTGCCAATAGCAGGGCCTTCTCCATTTTCCATATCCATTTTAAGATTAATAAAATTGGCATTCATAAAGGCTGCGAGGCTGGCATTGGAAAATACCTCCCGATCCATTTCTTTACAGGGGGCACACCAATCTGCATAGGCATCGACAAAGATCAATTTATCTTGAGTTCTTGCCTTTTGCAAGGCAGCTTCCCAATCGTTATCAATAAAGGCAATACCGTCTTGTGCAAACAGGCATAAAAAAGGTTGTATCAGCAACAGGAAAGCAAAAACAACGCGCATAATCAACGAGAATAGGGGTGTTTTCGAACTCCTTTGACACTTGGAGCCACCCAGGTAATTTTTTCGGTAACACCCGAACTGGGCGTTATTATTTTTCTTGAACGTCTTTTAATTTTTTTTGCATGGCAGAAATCCGGGACATTAACTTAGTATCGTTTACCTCCTGGGCCCGGGTCTCCGCTTCTACCAGGGCCTGCTCGGATTCCTGGTAAAGACCTGCTTCAAAAGCAATCCCGGCATAGATCACATAATATTGACCGCTACCGTCCTTTTCAGCAGCCATTCTGGCAAGATCTACTGCGTTAGCCATCTGGTCCGGCTGTTCTGCATATCGATGCATCCATTCTACAGCCTGGTCTTTTAATAAATGGGCTGGTTCACTTTCGGCATATTTGACATACTTTTTTAGGGCCTTAGCCTCTGCTTTGCGATCATCCCCTTCCCGGGTCTGCATTAATACGGTCATGGCCTCGAAGGCTTTGGCTCTTTCGGGGCAATTGCCGGCCATTTTTTCATTTGCCTCTTCGAATAACATTTCCGTATGGTATTCAAAACCTTTATCCCGAGTGGCCGAACAGGCTTCGTGAACCTTTTCCGCAAAAGCATCCTTGCCTACGATCCGTTCAATGGACAGCCGATTTTGGCTCAGCAGGCTAAAGGCGTAGGAGTCTGCTTCCTCCGTAAGTTCAAAGATGGTTTTCAGTTGAAAGGGATCCTCCGGCTTATCCAGACTGCGGAGGTATTCATTGGCCATTTTGGCTTCTAACTTTCCGGCAGCCTTAAGGGAGGAAAAATACTGATATACTAATTCCGGGTCGCGATCTCCGGATTCATAAGCCTCTGCATACTGGCCGGAGCGATCAATGGAGGCCAGTACGGATTTTCCTAACTGCAAAAATTCGTTGATCCGACGGGCACCTAGTACCGTTTTTAGCCGTTCACCGGAATTATCAAAAAACATCAAGGTTGGAAAGCCCTTTACAGGATTGGTCTTTCGAAATTCCAGCCCTTCGCCGCGTTCCATATCCATTTTCACGTTAATAAAGTGCTCATTGAAAAAAGCCCCGACCTCTTCGTTGCTAAACACATCCCGGTCCATCATCTTACAGGGGCCGCACCAAACGGCATAGGCATCTACAAAAAGGAGCTTTTCCTCAGATTTGGCTTTCTCCAGGGCTTCTTCCCAGCTTCCCTTAAAGAATTCTATTCCATTCCCCAAGACCAGGGAAACGGAAAAAAGAAGGCAAAAAAGACTGATGCTCGCTTTCATAGTCGCTCTTTTTTAAAGTTTTTTTAACCGCTTTACATTAAACGTAATAAATCCGGCTTGGTCTAAGATCTGCATGAAATAAAAAAACTTTTCGAATATCATCCTCAATTATGGCTAATCAAATAAAGCAACTGCTCTGGAGGGCCGGCTTCGGGCCCTCACCCCAGGAGTGGCTTCGGTACCGCCAAATGAACCCTGTGCAGGCCTATTCTGAACTTCGCCGGCAGGCTGTTAAGCCTAAACCCCTTCCCATGCCGGAATTTCTATTCGATGGCACTCTTCCCGACATTAATAAAGAAACTGTCCTGGAATTAAGGGAAAAAAGTATTCGGCAGGTCATCGAAGTAAATACAGCCTGGATGGAGCGCATGGCCAATCCCGCTGAACCCGCCCTTTTGGAGCGCATGACCCTTTTCTGGCACGGTCATTTTGCCTGTCGAATGCTCGATGGTCGACTGGCGGTACAATACCTCAACACCATCCGGAAGCATGCCCTGGGTAATTTCAAAGATCTATTACTCGGTATTGCCCAGACTCCGGCGATGATAAGATACCTGAACAATCAGCAGAACCGCAAACAACAACCCAATGAGAATTTTGCAAGGGAACTGATGGAATTATTCACCCTTGGGCGCGGCCAGTATACCGAAAGAGATATTAAAGAGGCTGCAAGGGCCTTTACCGGTTGGTCCAGTAACCTAAGAGGGGAATATGTTTTTCGTGCTTTTCAGCACGATACCGGTCAAAAAACCATTTTTGGAAAAAGCGGCACGTTCGGAGGGGAGGAGGTCATTGACCTTATTTTGAAAAAACCCGAGGCCGCCGAGTTCATTGTTCGAAAGATCTACCGGTATTTTGTTCATCCTTCACTTGACGAGCAGCGAGTACAGGACCTCAGCCGTACCTTCTTTGCTTCCAATTACGATATCGGCGAACTGATGGAATCCATTTTCTCCAGCGAATGGTTTTACGCCCCTGGTAATCAGGGGAAAAAGATCAAATCTCCGGTAGATTTTGCCGTGGGTATGACCCGTCAACTCGAATTGCAGTTTCCCGATCCGCGGTCCTGGATCTTATTGCAAAAAGGATTGGGACAACAACTCATAAACCCGCCCAACGTAGCCGGTTGGCCGGGTGGACGAAGCTGGATCGACAATTCCACCCTCATGCTCAGGTTGAACATCCCCTCTTACCTTTTCGGGCTGGATCAGATCAATTTTCGACCCAAAGCCGGCCTCAAGGCCATGCAAGAAGAGGAAGACGTTCGAAAGTTAAGTGTCCAATTCCCTGATAATAATTTTAATGGATTAGTGTCTGGCCGGGCCGATCAGGCAGATTTTCAGGCATTGCGGGATTTCCTGATAGTCAATGGAGATCATATCTCTTATGACTTCTTAAAAAGAGCCTTGCAGCAAAATGGTCCAAAGGCCGTCACTGAAATGGGCATTCGCCTCATGAGCCTGCCCGAATATCAAATTTGTTAAATACCGATCATGAAACGCAGAGATTTTCTAAAACATAGCGGGCTGGCATCAACAGCCTTTTTTGCTCCTTCCTTTTTAACCGGAATGAATAGCCTCCAGCTTGAAAAAAGCCGGTCTGGTAAAATATTAGTGGTCATCCAGCTATCGGGAGGTAATGATGGTCTAAACACCGTCGTCCCCTTCCGAAATGATCTTTATTACCAGGCGCGACCCAGTCTGGCTATTCCCTCCAGGGAGGTGCTCGACCTGAACGGAGAATTAGGCCTCAACCCGGCCACGGCCGGGCTTCGGGATCTGTATGAGGAAGGATTGGTCAGCATCATTAACAATGTCGGGTATCCCAATCCCGACCGTTCTCATTTTCGCTCTATGGATATCTGGCATACCGCTTCGGGGAGCCAGGAATACCTGACTAGCGGCTGGCTCGGCCGATACCTGGATAGCAGTTGCAGCGGTTGTGCCTCTCCGCACCATGCCCTGGAGCTGGATGATAGCCTTAGCCTGGCGCTTAAAGGGGTAGATCGAAACGGGTTTGCCATGCTAGACCCTCAACGCCTGCAAAAAACGACCCAAAACCGCTTCCTTCAATACGCCGCAAAAAACCACTCGGATGAGCACCAGCACGAGGAAATAGATTATTTGTACAAAACCCTGGTCGATACACAATCCTCCGCTGACTACCTGTTCGAACAATCGAAGATTTACCAGTCCCGGTTTAATTATCCCCAAACGGAATTTGGGCAAAAACTGAAACAAACCGCCGAACTGATCACAGCAGATACCGACACGCGCATCTTTTACCTTAGCTTGACAGGTTTTGACACCCACGCCCGCCAAAAGGGCGTCCAGGACCGTTTACTCCAGCAATATGCCGATGGGGTCCGGGCCTTTGTAAGCGATCTTCAACAAAACGACCTTCTTAAGGACACCCTGATCATGACCTTCTCCGAATTCGGGAGGCGGGTAGCGCAGAATGCTTCCGGAGGTACCGATCATGGTGCAGCGAACAACCTTTTCCTTATAGGAGGCCAATTGAAAAAAACAGGGTTTTATAATGCAGGCCCTCGCCTTGATCAATTGACAGAAGGGGATCTGAGCTATGAGGTTGACTTTCGTTCGGTCTATTCCACCATACTGGAAGGCTGGCTGGATGCGCAGGCCCCGGAAATACTCGGCGGCCAATTCCAAACACTCCAACTGATCTAAGGAGCAGAAACCTGCTCCTCCTGTATGGTGAGCGCTTGCAGGGCCTCCGGGGAAGCCCGAAACACATTTTCGTCAACAAAACCGCGGATGCCCGGTATAGTTCCACTGCTGCGATATTGCCAAAACAACCATTTCTGATCGTCCAGGAGTTTTGGTGGGCGGCGGCTGTAACGGGCTATCCAGAGCGGGTAGCCCTCAAAAGCACCCAGTAAATACTGGTTGTAAAAACCCTGATTGGTGTAAATAATAGGGCGAACCCCATAGGCAATTTCCGCCTTGTACAACCATACATACATCCCGGCCAGAAGCTCAACCCGCGACACACCATCCAGTGTTTCCACATCCAGAATGGGTGGCAGATCGCCGGCTTCCAGTTGTACTACCTCCTGAAAATGTTCGAATTGTTCATGTGCAGAAAAGGCGGGCCGGAAAAAATGATAGGCCCCCCTGGTCATACGCACCCTACTTAGGTTTTCCCAATTCGACGGGAACAGGCTATCCCGGAAGCGCACTCCCTCCGTTGCCTTTACCAAAGCAAACGATCGGCCTGTGGCCTCCACAGAGTCCCAGTGGATTTGCCGTTGATAATGAGAAACATCTATCCCTTTGGCCTCATAATTTTGGCTATGGTCCCTTGGGCAGTACAGAAAATGTACCGCTATCAGAATACCGATCAAAAACAGTATAGCAAATTTCATTTGCTCCATGCTGGCTCTCTTATTATGCTTCCATCCTCCAGAGGCAGGAAATTAGAAATGGACTGTTTTGAGTGTCTGGGCTTTTGACAGGTCCATTCCCTCAACTATTCCATATTTTTTTGACGGAACATCAACATTTAGATAAATTAACAAAATCTTTTCCGGGATTTTCGTCGGATATATTCAAAAGGTCGCTTTTTTGAACCTCTGGGGCTTTAAAACGCCATTTTCTTTCGGAATCTATTATTTTCCAATCGGTATGAACCCAGCCAACGACAAAAAACGCTCCTTTGGAGAAGGGGACCGCGAATTCCTGTTCTCGTCGGAGCATTGGGCCGTTCGAAAATACGACCTCCATCGTTTTTACAAAGGCTTTAGCGCCCATGGCCTTAAAGGAGTAGATTATATTGGTATATTCGAAAAAACCACTCTGGTCCTGCTGGAAGTTAAGGACTTTCGCCTTACGGGCCTTCCGGCCCGGGACCGTCAGGTCATTGCCGCTTTGCAAGAGCCGAAGAAATTGGCTGAAAACCTATTTGTAAAAGTCCAGGATACCAAACGTGGACTGAATAGCATCGGAAAATATTACGAGGAACGTTGGATATGGAGAGGAGTGGCGCCTTTCATCCCGGGCAGGAATTTACAACAGCAGGACTGGTGGTTTTGGTTGGAAGCCAAACGGATCATGGAACAAAGTGGAAACCTAAAAATTCTTTTGGCCCTCGATCATCTTCCTGAACAGAAGGAAAAAATGGATGTCCTGAAGAGCGTCATTGGCCAGTTCCTTCCCGAAGCAAGTATTATTAAGCCGGAAGACCTGGAAAAACAATGGCGCATCAAGGCCAGCGATTTAAATAAAAACAGTTGAACAACTTTTTGCTTTTTTTCTCTTTTGAATTTGATGTATCTTTTCCCCTATGAAAGCAATTATTCCGGTTGCCGGAGCAGGCACCCGCCTTCGTCCCCTGACCTATACTCAACCAAAACCGCTGATACCGGTTGCCGGCAAACCCATTATATCCTTCATCATTGACCAATTGCGGGAAGTTGGCATCACGGATTACATCTTTATTATTGGCTACCTGGGGGAGAAGATCAAAAATTATGTCGAAGCTCAATATCCGGATATCCAAAAGACCTTCGTTACCCAAGAAATGCGTTTGGGGTCGGCTCACGCCATTTGGATAGCCCGGGAGCATTTCCGGGATGCGAAGGAAGTCATGATCTTTTTTGGCGATTCCATCATCGATACCAATTTTCGGGAAGTACTTTCCAAACCCCATTCCTGTCTGGGGGTACACCGGGTTCAGGATCCCCGGGAGTTTGGAGTGGTGCAATATGACCAGGAGGGGCAGATTGTCCGGCTGGTGGAAAAACCAAAGATCCCAAAGTCCAATATGGCCATGGTCGGATTTTACTGGATCCGGGAAGTGCCCCAGTTGGTGGAAGCCCTGGAATTCAATATTTCCCATAATATTCGAACCGATGGAGAATTTCCTTTGACCGACGCCCTCATGCGAATGCTAGACCAAGGGGTCATCTTTTCCAGTTTAGTAGTCGACAATTGGTTTAATTGCGGAAGGAAAGATGTTTTACTCGAAACCAATGCCACCCTCCTCGACCGGGAAGGTTATGCCTCCTATGACCTGCCGCCCTTCGAAAATACCATCCTTATCCACCCGGTCAGTATAGGGGAAAATTGTACCATCTCCAATTCCATCATTGGCCCTCATGTGACCATCGGCAACAATGCCCGCATACAGCGGGCTATCCTGAGGGATTCGATCATTGGGAATTATGCCTCCATCAAAGAGGTTATCCTGGAAAGCTCGGTCGTTGGAAATGATACCGCCATCACCGGCCTGCGCCAAAGTCTGAATATCGGAGATAATACCGAGATTGATTTTAGTATGCCCTGAAAACACCACCCCATGCCTATTCAGGTGCGCGACCTTAAATTCAAACCCTTTCTTACGGCTGAGCAGATCCACCTGCGGGTAGAGGCCCTTGGAGCCGCCATTCGAAACGACCTGGAGGATAAAGCCCCCCTGTTCATCGGTGTCCTGGACGGAGCTTTTATTTTTGCCGCCGACCTTATCCGCGCGGCAGATATCCCCTGTGAAATAGCCTTTGTCAAGTTAAATTCTTATTCCGGAACCACCTCCTCGGGCTCCGTAAAGGAAACGATTGGACTGAACAAACCCGTGGAAGGACGGCATGTCGTTATCATTGAAGATATTGTAGACACCGGCCGTACCTTGAAAGCATTTACCGAACTGCTGCAACAAAAGCAGCCTGCATCGCTGTCTATTGCTAGTTTACTGCTCAAGCCCGATGCTTTGCAATTCCCCTTGCCTGTGGATTACCTGGGTTTTAAGATCCCGGATAAATTCGTAGTGGGATACGGGCTCGATTACGAAGGCGGCGGACGGGAATTAAAAGGAATTTATCAACTAATCACCACAGAATGAAACCCGACTTAAAGAAACTCTGTCTTAAAGCTGCCGAGGCCGCAAGGAATACCGGTGCCTTTCTCGCCAGCGAACACGGCAAGGTCAGCGATCAATCCATTGAGGATAAAGGCCACAATGCCCTGGTCAGTTATGTTGACAAGCAAGCAGAAGCTCAACTGGTAGAAACCCTTTCCGAACTACTACCCGAAGCTGCTTTCCTAACAGAGGAGGATACCGTAGAGAACAGTGACGGAGTATGGAGATGGATCATTGATCCCCTGGACGGCACCACCAACTTTCTGCATGAATTACCCTGCTTTGCCGTAAGTATCGGTCTTGAGTATGCCGGCAAACTGGTCGCAGGCATCGTTTATGAAGTCAATCAAAACGAGTGCTTTTACGCCTGGGAAGGGGGAGGAGCCTGGTGCAACAAACGCCCGATAAAAGTTAGCCAACGGCAACCGGTAGCCAATGCACTGCTGGCTACGGGCTTTCCCTATTACAATTTTGAATGGATGCAGGCCTATCTCTCCGTAGCGGAAACCTTTATGCGAACTAGCCGCGGGCTGCGACGCTGGGGATCGGCTGCTGTAGATCTGGCCTATGTGGCCAGTGGTCGGTACGACGCCTTCTTTGAGTATAGCCTGCAGCCCTGGGATGTAGCCGGGGGCCTGGTCCTGGTGCAGGAAGCTGGAGGTAGAATTACTGATTTTTTCGGAGGACAAGATTATCCTTCCGGGAGTAGCCTTATTGCTTCGAACGGCTTAATTCACGAGGAATTACTGTCGGTTATTAAACCACACTTTGAGTCCGTCTAAACGGATTGGACGTTCATCTAAGAAAACAGGGCGTTTAAAAGCAAAGCCGTACATTTTACGCCGTATCAAGCAAAGCAGATGAACCTTACCGAAAATATTAATCTGGCCATTCGCTCCATTCGAGCCAATCTTTTACGTGCAGTACTCACCCTGCTTATTATTGCTTTTGGGATCATGGCGCTAGTGGGCATCCTTACCGCCATAGATAGCGCGATCTTTGCTTTAAATGATAATTTTTCCTCCCTTGGCGCCAATTCCTTTAACATACGGCCCAGCCGAACGGAGATCAACAGCCGGCAAGGAGGTCGACAAATCAAACGAGGAGAGCCCATCAGCCTTGACGAAGCCCTGGATTTTAAAGAACGCTATGACTTTCCGGCACGGACCGCTATTTCTTTTGGAACCAGTTCGAATGCCGTGGTCCGGTATGCCAAGGAGGAAACTAATCCCACTATATCTGTACTGGCGGGAGATGAAGATTATCTGGCCGTAAGTGGAACGAACCTTCAGGCCGGGCGCGGCTTTACATTACGGGAATCAAAATATGGCTCTAACCTGGCCATTATTGGTGCGGATATTGTCAAAACCTTATTCGAAGGAAAAACCAGAAACGCACTGGATAAGGTGATTTCGGTGGGCAATATCAAATACAAGGTCATCGGTGTCCTGGAGGATAAAGGTAGCACCGCCGGCCAATCGGAAGGCAACCGGGTCATCATTCCTCTCCAAACCGGAAAGCGGTATTACAGCACCGATAACACCAATTATAGTATAGTAGTTGCCGTGAATGAAGCCACCCAGATGGATGCCGCCGTTTCCAATGCCATTGGCCTGATGCGGCGTGTTCGAAAATTAAAAGCTGCCGAAGATAATGATTTCGAGATCCGGAAAAGCGATAGCCTCATTGAGACCATTCGAGAAAACACGGTCTATCTGCGCCTGGCAGCGGTCATGATCGGCCTGATCACCCTCATCGGGGCCGCCATCGGATTGATGAACATTATGCTGGTTTCCGTTACCGAACGCACGCGGGAAGTCGGTATTAGCAAAGCGGTTGGCGCCAACCGTCGCCATATCCTCGTTCAATTTCTTACAGAGGCAGTCGTCATTTCCCTTATGGGCGGCCTGGTAGGCATCGTACTCGGCGTAGGGGTCGGTAATATCGTCACCCTGCTGCTGGGAGGGACCTTCCTGGTACCCTGGACATGGATTGTAATGGCCATTCTGACCACCACTATTGTGGGGTTGATCTCCGGTCTTTACCCAGCCCTAAAAGCTGCTCAATTGGACCCGATCGAATCCCTGCGCTATGAATAAAAGGGAAATTCTGAATTCCCTTTACCTTGCAAGGCATGAAACGGGAGTTCATCCTCAATGCCCTTTTTCTTGTACTGGTTAATTTACTGGTCAAGCCTTTTTACCTGTTCGGTATTGATCGAACAGTACAAAATACGGTAGCTCCGGGAGTTTACGGCCTGTATGCCATTTTGTTCAGTTTTGCCTTTTTGTTCCAGATCGTCAATGATTTCGGTCTTCAAAACTATAACAACCGGCACATTTCCCGCCATCCTCAGCTTTTGGGAAAATATTTTCCTGCCCTGCTATTACTGAAAATCCTACTAGGCGTACTTTTTCTGGTTTTGATCCTTCTTTTTGGCCTGATTCCCGGTTACACTCAGCAATATCCCGTTTTGCTTAGCCTGATCGCAGTCAATTTTTTATTGCAATCCCTGATCCTCTTTTTACGTTCCAACCTTTCGGGTCTGGGTTTCTACCGGCTCGACAGCCTCCTTTCGACCCTTGACCGACTGATCCTTATCGCTCTTATGAGCGTTTTACTCTGGATCGTACCTAGAACCTCCTATTTTAGGATCGAATGGTTTGTTTATGCTCAGACGGGGACTTATCTGCTCAGCCTTACCCTCATATTTATCTTATTGCGCCCCCATCTGGGCAAAACCGGAAAGTGGTGGAATCCCCGGCTGGTCCGGCTGATCATCCGGCAATCCTATCCCTATGCCCTGGTGGTTTTCCTGATGACCTTGTATACCCGTATTGATTTTGTAATGATCGAACGCCTTTTACCCCAAGGGGCTAAAGAGGCCGATTTTTATGCTGCTGCTTACCGCCTGCTCGATGCCCTGAATATTTTGGGTTATTTATTTGCCGGTTTGTTATTACCCATGTTTGCCCGACTACTCAAGCAGCCCGGTGAAGATGCAGAGGATCTTGCCCGTTTTAGTTTTAAACTAATCTGGGCCATGGCCTTACCTCTGGCAGCCGGGATATTCGCCTTTCGTCAGGAGATCATGAATATTTTGTATGAATTGGATAGCTATTACGGAGGTCAAATACTGGGTATGCTTATGGGCAGCTTTGTAGCCCTCAGCGGGTCCTATATTTTCGGCACCCTGCTCACTGCCAGCGGCAGGTTGCGTCCTATGAATCAACTTTTCATTGTAGGGGTGGTTTTAAATGTCAGCTTAAACCTCTGGTGGATACCCCGTTCGGGTGCCCTTGGGGCGGCACAAGCTACCCTGATCACTCAGTCGGTTATTTTCCTGGCGCAGTATTTTTTATGTATTCGAATGGGGCTCATCCGACCTGACTTCCGCCTTTGGATACAGATCGGCTTTTTTTGCCTGCTGATCCTTGGACTGGTCCAATGGGTTCCCCGGCGCATTACCCTGAGCTGGCCCCTGGAATTGATCCTGATCATCAGCCTGGGCGGACTGGGTGCCATACTGTTCAGGATGGTAGATTTTAGGCAGCTATTTTCACTGAAATCCGATATATCCCGCTAGTCCAGGCATCTTTATCTACAGTGGTCGTTAAAGCAAGGTACTTACATACCTATTTCCGTACGGGGCCGTTCACCAATGATGGATAAACTTTCTACATTTGCCCTGATTTAGCGGATAGTCTGGCTGCTTGCGAAAGCAGGCTACCTGCTAAGTCCGAAGGTTAAATAAACCGGATCGGTTTCATATTCAACGGAATGGAATATACCAACAATCTACTGGGGGTCTTTAAAACCCTTTACCGGCGGCGGCGCCCCATTATCATCATTTCGGCGGTGGCCGGAATCGGAACGGCTTTGCTTTCCCTTACCCTTCCCAATTTTTATAAGGCAAAGACCACCTTCCTGGCAGCCAGCCCAGATCAGGCAAGGCCGGAACTGGTCTTCAGTAGCGGGAATATGCGGGTCAATTACTACGGCACCGATACCGACCTGGATAGGGTCCTGACCATAGCCGAATCCAACGAGTTGATCATGGCTCTGGTCGATTCCTTTGGACTCTACGAACACTACGACATCAACCCGGAGGCTGCCAAAGCGGAGCACCGGGTGCGATCCCACTTTAAGGATCTTTATGAAGTCATCAAAACCAAGCGGGATGCCATAGCCCTCAGCCTGGAAGACCGCGACCCGGAGTTGTCGGCCAATATGGCCAATACTGCCCGGCACCTGATCGACCAAATGACACGGGAACTCATCAAAAACGGCCTGAAACGTACCATGGCTACCTATAATCAGGTTATACAAACCAAAGAGTTACAGCTTCAGGAGTTGGGCGATAGCCTGGTGGTGCTTCGTAAACACTTCGGTATTTACAATACCGAATCCCAAACGGAACTGCTTTCCCAGCAGCTGGCCGAGACCTCCGCAAAACTGGTCCGCAATGAAGCCCGCCTGAATACCCTGAAAGGTAGTAGGGGTATTCCCCGGGATACCATTAGCTATCTGCATGCTGAAGTGGAAGGAATGAAAATAGAGGTCGATACCCTGGAGCGTCGGTTAGACCGCTTAAACCAGGGTATGGCCACCGTCGGTATTCTGGAAAAGGCCTATTTGGAAGCCAATCAGCAACTGGGGGAAGACCGGGAAAAAGCCAAACAGGTCAAAGCAATATTGGAATCGGATATCCCGGCCCTTATATTGATAGAAGCAGCTGACGTCCCAACCGTAAAATCCCGGCCCAGACGTTCGATCCTGGTCCTGGCGGCTGGGGCCATTGCCTTTATTTTCAGTTGCCTGGGCGTACTATTATTTGAATCCACCAAAACGATAAACTGGCGGCAAGTACTGGATGATTAAATGCCTGCAACAAGTCTGGGATCAAAAAAATGGTGTTGAGCAACAGCTCTGGGCTTTCGGTGGGCTTACACTGCTCAGTTTGTTTGCGGCCACCCTCAGCCAATGGTATTGGCTGTCGGGTATTCCGTTGCTTGCTTTATTCCTGTATTGGGCAGTACTTGATGTAAAAGGGGTCTATTTTCTCCTTTGGGCCTTGGTCCCGCTTTCGACGGAAGTCTACCTGCCCGGGGGGCTCGGGACCGACCTGCCCACAGAACCCCTGATCATAGGACTAGCCGGCATGGGCCTGTTGATCGGATTACAGCGATTGCAGGACCTGGACGCCCGGGTGATCCGCCATCCCATCACGATTTTACTACTCTTGCACCTGGGGTGGATCTTTATCACCACCTTAACTTCCCAGCTACCGGTCGTTTCAATTAAATTTCTTTTGGCAAAGCTCTGGTACGTAGGGACCTTTTTTTTTGTCAGTCTTTACCTTATTCGAAAGGAGCCCGACTACCGCCGCCTATTCTGGTTGGTATTTATCCCGCTGCTGCTGACCGCCGGTATTACCATCCTGCGGCATGCCGCCTATGGGTTTTCCTATGGTGATATTCACAAAGTCCTGCACCCCTACCAGCGCAATCACGTAAATTATGCGGCCAGTTTGGCCTTATTTGTCCCCTTTGTTTGGTTTGCCCGCTTCTGGTACCGCCCTTTCAGCCTGAAATGGTGGGCTATAATCGGCGGCCTGGGCATTCTGCTGGTCGGTGTTTACCTTTCGTATACCAGAGCCGCCTATGTGGCCCTGATGATCGCTGCAACAGCCTGGTTTATCATTCGATGGAAATTGTTGCGCTATGTACTGGGGGCTTCCCTCTTAGCTGTCCTCATCGGCTTTTTGTGGATTGCCGAGCAAAATCGCTACCTGGAATATGCGCCCAATTACGATCGAACGATCTCCCACGAGCAGTTTGACAACCTCATTGAGGCCACCTATAAGATGGAAGATATTTCCACCATGGAGCGCGTTTATCGCTGGGCGGCCGGCGTATTTATGAGTGCCGAAGAGCCCTGGTTGGGCTTTGGTCCCGGGAACTTCGTCAATTTTTACAAGGCCTATACCGTTACCAGCTTTCAGACCTATGTGAGCGATAATCCCGAGCGCTCCGGTATACATAGCTACTACCTGATGACCTTGGTCGAGCAGGGCTTTCCCGGTCTATTTTTCTTCCTCGCCCTTAGCTTTGGGGTATTACTCTATGGGGAAAACCTTTACCATAGACTTAAGGACCCTTCCCAAAAACTCCGGGTAATGGCTCTTTTACTTTGTACCATAGTGATTGATGCCTTCCTCATCATTAACGACCTGGTCGAAACCGATAAGGTCGGGTCTTTCTTTTTTGTTTGTATGGCCTTTTTGGTGCGTACAAGCTTGGAAAAAAGACCTGAAGGCAGCTAGAAGCGGATTCCTTACTTTACCTTAATCAATCAAATCTTTTCCTAGGCCCTTTTAAAAGGAGCTATCCCTTTACCTCCCCCAGGTGGCTAGCTCTTCTTCCTCCCACAGCTCGGGGAAAAAAACGACCTGCTGCCTGCGGGGAGGCAGGTATTGCTGCCAGTTGGTGCCGCCGGTGGCCTCAATGACCTGCGGCTTCTTTTCGAGATAGCGGGCCGCAGCACTCAAATGCGCTAAGGGCCAGCGCTGATTGGCATTTCGGTCATAAGTACGCAGCAAGTCCAGGGTTTCGGTATCCAGAGGTTCGAAACGGCGGTAGTATTGACGAAGGTTTTTGGAACGAACGGCTTCAGCGAGTCGGAGGAATTCGCCCTTGTATTTTTTTTCGAATTGTCGAAGGGTAAGCGTCTTTCGGCCGGTGGCCAGTTCCGTGGCGCCAAATTTCCAGTAAAGTTGTTTATAGACCTCTTCCAGGGAGGTATCCGGTCCAAATTTCCCGCGCGCCTCTGCCTGGGCTAACAGGTAAAAATCGGTACTCCAGATCTCGATCATTCGATACTGTCCCGATTGAAAACCGCTGGCAGGCAGCAGGCTCATCCGGAATTGCAGGAATTCCCTGGGATCCATCCCATCCACCATAACGGTAAAGGACTCAATCAGCTGTTCGAAATAGGTATTTATGCGCACAAGCTGTCGTTGGAACAATCCCAGGTCTTCCACCAGAGCAGGCTGGTACAGCCTTTCGATCGCATTCAGGATAAGCTTAAAATACAGTTCAGTGATCTGATGGTAAAGGATGAAGATAGACTCATCGGGGAAGGGCGTTCGGGGTTTTTGCAGGCTCAACAGGGTATCCAGGTGGATATAATCCCAGTAGGTCAGGTAATCGGCATGCAGCAGACCATCCAAATAAGAGGTGAGGTCCTGACCCATGGCGGCAAATTTTTCCTCCAGTTGTTTCAGGCGTTCTTGAATCGCTTGAGTATCCTTCATGGCATTCGTTGAATTTGCGAAAAAGGTAACCCCGGGTCAGGCAAACATTTTTATCCCGATAAATACGCCCAAAAGGCCCAAGATCGTACTACCCGCAATATTGGCTATTCCAAGTGCGGTCTCTCCCTGTTCGAACAAAGCATAACTTTCAAAGGAAAAAGTCGAAAAGGTACTGAACCCACCACAAAACCCGGTGATCAGCAGGAATTGCCAGCTAGGTGGAAGGGCCCCCTTCACCCGCAGACTGATCAAGGCACCCAGGAGGATACAACTTGCCAGGTTGGCGATCAGTGTAGCCCATGGGAAGGCATGGACAAGCAGGGGTATTCGCCGGGCAATTTCAAACCGCAACAAACTCCCCAGCCCCCCTCCGATAAAAACCCAAACGTAACTCATACTTTATTGATTTCGGGCTAATCCCTTGCGCTCCTGTACCTTTCGAAATAAAAAGTAGGTCATCCCGCCCGCTACGAGCACCGTACCACCCAATAATATATGGACATCCACCTGATCGTGCAGGGATAACACCAAGACGATAAAGGATACATTTACAAAGACCAAAATACTGGTTGCCTTCATGTGGGAGTATCCAAAATCGATGAGCAGGTGGTGAATGTGGGAACGATCCGGAGAAAAAGGCGACCTGCCCCGTATCATCCGGGTGACAAAAACCCGGAGAGTATCGAATAAAGGAATAATCATTATGCCGATCGCTACCGCAGGTATGGCATCAAAGCGGTAGGGATGCTGAGGGTCCATCGAATAGTTCAGATCAATAAATTCGATCACCAGAATGGCCGAGATCAGACCGATGAGCAGAGAGCCCGTATCGCCCATGAAGATACGCGCAGGGCTAAAATTATACCTTAGAAAGGCCATTACGGCTCCCGTTGTGGCAAAAGACAGGGTAGCGAACTCCAGTTTGTCAACCAGAAAGAACCAACACCCTAGGGTACCTATGATCAGAACGCCCACCGAGCCGGCCAGGCCATTGATCCCGTCGATAAGGTTGAAGGCATTCATGATCACTAATATGGTGAAAATAGAGACCAGCACCATGATCCAGTAGGGCAGATCCTGATCCACTCCAAACAGGCCGTACAGGCCGCTTAGCATGATATTCGACTTCAGGACCAAAATAGAGGCAGCAATAATCTGTGCGATCAGTTTTTTATTGGCGGCCATGGGGGAGATGTCATCCTTGGCCCCGATCAGGAAAATGATAATGAAGGAGCAAAGGATGTATTGCAGGTCCCCAAAATCCTGGAAAGGCGTCCAAAGTACAATGGAAAAGATACTACCGGCAAAGATACCGATCCCTCCCAGGGAGGGTGTACTTACCGTGTGGGACCGGCGTTCTCCCGGTTCATCCATCAGGTTTTTCGCCCGGGCAAGGTGAATTATAGAGGGAATAGCAAAGTAGGTCAGGGTAAAAGCCGTGACAAAACTCAACAGAATAACCTGTATCGCATTTTCCATAGGCGAGAACGGTGTTCCTGCCAAAGATCATAAATCGCGGGTTGACCGCCAAACCTTAAGGAACAATAAAGGGTCGCTCCACTGCTTGGATCTCCATACCTGCGAAGTAGCGAACCAGGTCGTGCCCCGCGGGTAGGGGAGTATTTTGGCGTTTTGCAGGCAATGGGATGCTTCCATTCAACAAAAAATCCAGAATGGTTTGCGTCAATTCCGGTGTACCCAGGTGGTGTCCCGTACGAGGCGCTTCCAGAAGGTAACTGCCCGGCCAGTATTGATGATAACGCTGGCTGTTTCGAAAGTGGGTGACCTGGTCCTCCGGATCGTGCACGATAAGACCCTGGATTTGGCTTAAGCCCGCACTTTTTCTGGCCAGGTCAAAGGTACCCAAATGCAGACCAAACTGTCGTTGTAGCTCGAGCAGCATTGCTCCATAGGCTGTTTCCGAAAAACCAAGCAGGTATTGATAGTGCCGGAACACCCAGGGCGCCCGGCTCCAGGAAGCCATGATCACCATCCGTTTCGGGTGTAGATCAGGCGGCAGGGCCGATAGGGCCTCTACTGTACTTCCGCCCCCGAAGGAGTGGGTCAGGATCAGCTCCGGTCGGCCAAAGGTTTTGATCAGTTTTCGGATCAGGGCCGCATTGGAGGGTACGGTCACCATCCCCTTGTCGGCATGACCGTGCCCCGGTGGGTCATAGGCGATCACCCGGTAGCCCGCCTCCAGTAATTGCGGAATATAGTGCCGCCAGCGCCCGGCATTATAGCCCCAGCCATAGCTGGTCAGAACATAGGGACCACTACCCTGCCCCCAGTGATAAACCACGCCTCCCTCTTCCCGAAGGGTAGATCGATCCAATAGAGCCGTATCCAGAAAAGCCTGTTCTTTTGGCCGGATCCGCGGCCGGGGAGGGGTTGCAAAAAGGCGGATGAGCTGTCTCCCGCTCCAGGAGGGGGCAAACAAGGCCGTAAGGCTGAAAAAAGCCCCAATTAAGCGGGCTAAAAGGCGTTTATACCATGGCATTGTGGTGGTGTTTTAAGCGTTCGATTGCACGGCCGACAAACTGCTCCAAATGAGTTTCATCGCGGGTCAATTTGTAAAGAACGACCGCTCCCTGGTACTCCACCAGTGTGAGGTAGGCGGTTTCCCGGGCGGTTTGTTCCTTCATCACCTCAGCGTAGACCCGGGTCATGGTTTGTTCCCAGGCTGAAAAGAAATAATGAATCTGTTCATTAAATAAGCCTTCCTGGCTGGTTTCCGCCACGGTATTGCCGAAAAAACATCCCCGCCCTTCTATCTTGGCCAGGCGATTCTGGCGGCGCAGCATTTTTTCCAGGCGTTGCTCCAACGGCAGGTCTTCCTTGGCCACCGCCAGCACATAAGACGCGTACCGTCCTGCTGCAAAGATCATTACCGCCCGCATCAACCCTTCCTTGGAGCCAAAATGATGCAGCAAACCCGCCTTTCCCAGGCCTACTTCCCTTGCCAGGGTGGACAGGCCCGTTTGGTAATATCCCTGCCGATGCAATACATACCAGCATTTCTCCAGAATGGCTTCTTTGGTAACTTTTGTTCGAGGCATACTTACCGATCGTTTGGTCAGTAAAAGTAAGTTGCTTTTTCGAAACTGGCAACAGGCTTAAGAAAGAATGCTCTATTTTTATTAGAAAACAGACACCATGGCCCTACCCAATTCCAAGTTTATGGTAAGCCGAAGGCAAAGTGCTCTCCTCGCTGGTTTTTCTATGCTGATCATCGCGATCATTGCACCGCTTGCCATAATGGGCATCATTGGAGATATGCTTGAGCCCTCCAATGCCGCCCAAACCACCCAGCAACTCCTGGCAGGGGAGTCATTGTTTAGAATAGCTATAGTCCTGCTTTTGGTGGTAGCCATACTGGATGTCCTGGCTTCCTGGGCCCTCTATCTTTTTTTCGAACTGGTATCTAAAGAACTTTCCCTTTTGGCCGCATGGTTTAGACTGACCTATACTGCCATTTTAGTTGCTTCGACCTTTTTTCTGGTCCAGGCCCTTCAGTGGTTGCATTTTCCTGCCGTTCCAGGCTCAGATCCTGCCTGGGCCAGTCATCAAACGCTGATTTCGGTGGAAAACTTTTTCGCCAGTTGGGAACTCGGCCTGGGGTTGTTCAGCTTTCACCTGCCGCTGCTTGGCTATTTGGCATTCCGGGCGGGCTATATGGGCAACATCCTCGGTATCCTATTATTCCTTTCCGGGGCCGATTACCTGATCGACGGCCTTGCCAAGCTTCTTTCGCCGACTTATTCTGTTGAAATAGCTGCTTTTACCTTCATCGGAGAACTGGTATTGATCTTTTGGCTATTGTTCCGGGGGAGGCAATTACCGGCCTAAGTTCGACCTGGCAGGCCTGACAAAAGCAGTATATGGAGCAAATGGGCTGTTGTATTACCTACTTATTTTATTAGTTTTATCTGCTGATCCCTTCAGCAAACCCAATTCCCTTCTTTATTTTGGGAAAATCGAGGCAAAATAAAAAGACCATGAATGTCGGCACCACCAAGTTATCTTTCCGCGAGAAGCTGGGCTACGGACTGGGCGATACCGCCTGTCATTTTTCCTGGGACATGGCGGGCATGTTCCTCTTTTTCTTCCTGACGGATGTCTATGGCATTTCTGCCGCAGTGGCCGGCGCCATCATGCTCGGGGCCCGGATATGGGATGCCATTTCCGACCCTCTGATCGGGATCATCTCCGATCGTACCCAGACCCGGTACGGAAAGTTCCGGCCCTATATGATCTGGTTTGCCGCACCGCTGGGCATTTCCCTGGTGCTGCTGTTTACCACCCCGAACCTCGATGAAAATGGCAAGATCATTTACGCAGCTGCCATGTATCTGCTCCTCAGCACCACCTATACAGCCGTCAACTTGCCGTTTTCCGCCCTTTCCGGAGTAATGACGGCCGACTCAGCCCAGCGCACCCAGCTCAATCAGTACCGCTTTTTCCTCGGTTTCATCGGCATGTTCATCGTCAGTTTTACCATGGTCTTTAAGAACCTGCTGATCGAAGGAGAAGTCCTGCGCTATGCCCAAAGTATCAAGCTGCCCCAGGAAGCCCTGAGCTTCATCCAGCAACACAACTGGGGTGGGGCCCGGCTTATGGACACCTCCGGCACTTTACGGGAAGTGATCGTTCAGCAGGAACGCGGAGCCTTTCAGACCATTGCCATCGTACTGGCCATACTGGGTACGGTGCTACTGGTGATTTCTTTCTTTTCGACTAAAGAGCGCATTGCGCCCCCAAAGGGCCAAAAATCCAATCTGGTCGAGGATCTCCGGAACGTATTCGGCGTACAAGCCTGGCTGATCTTGTTTGTATTGGGCATCATCACTTTTGTATTGATCAACATACAGGGCGCCGTAATCAACCAGTACTTTAAATACTATGTTGGAAACGAAAACGAGGCCACCTTGCTGTATTCGGCCACCACCGTTTCACTCATAGTGGGGGTTTTACTGGCTACTCCCCTGACCAGGCGGTTCGAAAAACGCAGGGTATACCTGGTTTGTTCCGCCTTTGCAGGCCTACTCACCATTGCGCTGTTCATCCCTGGCGAGGATGACTTTTACCTGCTACACACCATCAACATCCTGTCGAAACTGGCCATTGCGCCCACCATTCCCCTGCTGTGGTCCATGATCGCCGACACGGCCGACTTTTCCGAATGGAAAAACCGGCGGCGCGCCACCGGATTGTTCTTTTCAGCCACCACCTTTGCTCAAAAGATCGGTGGCGGTATTGCCGTTGGCCTGGCCGGCTGGGTACTTACCCTAACCCAATACGACGGCGACGCCATCCAACAATCGGATGATTCCATCCTGGCCCTGAAACTCCTATTTTCCGTAGTCCCCGGGGTCTTATATCTGTTAACCGCCGCCCTCCTCTTCTGGTACAAACTAGACGACAAAACCGTCGAGCAGATCAAATTGGATCTGATCGAACGCAGAAGGCTGGAGGGATAAGGGCAAAAAACGGGACCTGAAAGATCGGTTCCATACACTAACCCTGGCTGGCCTTGTACACCAACCGTATCCCCCTCCTAAACCGCAACCGCCTTTTAGGGGAGATCCGCTATTACTATATCGCGCTTCTCCATTGTGCGCCCTGCATCACAGAACTGATTACACCTTGGCAAAAAATCAAATCTAGCTAGTTAGAATGGTGCGAAAATTATAGAAGAAAGCTTAATGGATAAATTTCTTTACCTAATTGTGATTTCGTAGCAAAAGTTTACCGTAAAAATACTACCCAAAGTTTGGCAGAAATTTGGATCACAGATCTTTACGGGAGCACGCAAATAAAAATGGATCATCAAAATGGGCAACTATTACTTACAGAGCCCGAATATTTAGTTATACAGGATAAGCTTTTTATTTATTACCCTATTCGATAAGGAGGTTTGTGGGGGCTTTGGGTTAGTGAACTTGAAGATGACCTTGTTTCGGGAGTGGATGAAGGTTTAGATAAAAACCCAGCAAGTATTAAGAATAAAATATGAAATTTCGTCTTATTATGATAAGCCATCCTTGAATAACAGTCAGAAAAAGTAGGCCATTTGTCGGATATGAACTAGGTTAGTAGCAAATAGAATAATAAAAATGAACGCAGTTGAGATAGAGGAAGCTGTATCGGAATTGGCTGATCAACCCTTTGACCAGGGAGCGTTTCCGTATTCATTTTTGGAAGCGTATGGGAATAAACAAACCACGATTAAACGGTTACGGGAAGGCAACTCTAACAAATCGAGTATTGAAGGAGGCGTTCTTCAGCGCAATAACATCCATATCGCTACCTGTGCAGAAGGGAAAGTCGCTGAGACCTTACAGCTACTACACGATAGCCCGGAAACGGCTAAAGCAAAAGCAAAGTTTATACTCGCAACAGATGGTAGAGAATTTCAGGCAGAAGATTTAAATAGTGGTGAAACCCTTGTCTGCGAATACAAAGACTTCCATGAACATTTTACCTTTTTCTTTGAGCTGGCCGGAATTAGTTCCGTAAAAGAAATCAAGGAGAGTACGTTTGATATCAAGGCAACTGGCCGCCTCAATAAGCTGTATATTGAATTGCTGCGTTCAAATCCGGATTGGGCCACTCCCGAACGCAAGCAGGACATGAACCACTTTATGGCCCGATTGATATTCTGTTTTTTTGCTGAGGATACCAATATTTTTAATGGTGATAACCTGTTCACAGGTACTGTACAGAAAATGAGTAATCCTGATGCCTCCAATATCCATGAGGTTATCGGGGAGATTTTTCGGGCAATGGACACTAAGGTAAATGAACGAGAGGTAAATAAAATCCGCAGTTGGGCTAATAAATTCCCCTACGTCAATGGGGAATTGTTTTCAGGTTCCACTGAATGCCCAAAATTCACCAAAATTGCTCGCTCCTACCTTTTTCATGTTGGAAGCCTGGACTGGAAACAGATCAACCCGGATATCTTTGGCTCCATGATTCAGGCAGTAGCCGATGAGGACGAGCGCGGGTCCCTGGGTATGCACTACACTTCGGTACCCAACATCCTTAAGGTGCTAAATCCACTGTTTCTCGATGACCTGAGAGCACAGTTGGAAGAGGCGGGGGATAACGCCAGAAAGCTCCTTAACTTGCGTAAGCGCATTGCTCGCATTCGCGTTTTTGACCCGGCCTGTGGCTCGGGCAATTTCTTGGTCATTGCCTACAAGCAACTACGGGAAATCGAGTACGAAATCAACCGCCGCCGGGGCGAGCCCAACCGCACCAGCGATATCCCCCTCACCAACTTCCGGGGCATCGAGATCAAGGGCTTTTCTGCCGAAATTGCCCGCCTGGCCCTCATCATCGCCGAGTACCAATGCGATGTCCTATACCTGGGTCAGCAGCTGGCCCTGGCGGAGTTCCTTCCTCTAGATGCGGAGAATTGGATCACCCAGGGCAATGCCTTGCGGATC
>CAYZMS010000036.1:2569-32300 GCA_964479625.1 uncultured Saprospiraceae bacterium | reverse complement strand
TACGCCCGGCTATTCGCTTCCTACGGAAGATGACACAGTTAATTGAACAATCCCGGTAAAGACGACAATAATTTTTTCACGCAACTAGCACTGCGTGAAGAACCCACCCCCACTCTCCGCGACCACCGCGATTCGCCGCAACCGCCGCGTGAAACTCAACCCCACTCTTCGCGACCACCGCGACCCTCTGCGACCGCCGCGTGAAACTCAACCCCACTCTCCGCGACCACCGCGACCCTCTGCGACCGCCGCGTGAAACTCAACCCCCACTCTCCGCGACCACCGCGATCCTCTGCGACCGCCGCGTGAAAACCCAACATCAACTTGTAATTTGGATACTTCCTACGCCTCCCCCTTCTTACCATAGCGCCAGCGTCTCGCCCATCTATACCCCAGCCCAAAGAATATTAAGAAAAACAGGGGGAGGACGATATTTATTAACTGCCATTTTCCGCGCTCAGCCTTTGCCTGAACCGTATCCAATAAACGAAGGCGAATTTCCTTCGACCGAGCAGCGATCACGCCTTGATCATCCAGCAGGTATTCGATAGCATTTAGCAGGAAATCTTTGTTGGCGAATTGGTAGCGTTCGTATTCATTATAACCGAGGGGAGCAACCTCTTCGGTACGGGGGTTTACCGGGTTGCGGGCGATATCCCCATCAGCGACCACGATCATCCGGGTGGGCAGGCTTTGGGTCTTAAATTCCAGGCCTAGCGTTCTAAGCCCCTCCAGCATAGAAGGGGTCACCCGGTTTTCGTACATAGATGAGAAAATACCTTCGTAGAGCATTGCCAACGGCTGTGGACCTTTATTGAATTTTGATTCCTCCAGTTCGTAGCGTAGAAAATCGAAATTCATACGCACCGGTGTATACTGCATCCTGCTGTTAGGGCTGGAATACAACAATACTGTGGAATTCACTGGAGTCTTGGTTCGTACGGCAGTATCTATGCTTGCGGGATACAAGAGGTTCAAAGGGCCCAGACTTTTCACAACGGGGTGATTCGAATTGGGGGTGACCACCAAATGATAAGGGTAGGGGAAATAACTGAACTGTGGCGCATTACCCGAACGACCAGTAGCCAGGGCGATCCGGGAGCATTGCAGATCCAGAACCATATTTGGTTGTATTCGAATACCATACCGAAACAGCAGGTCATCCAGGTTAAGGGGGTAATCCCTTGTGAGATAATCTTCCGAGCCACGCAAACTATCCTGATCTACAGCAAGAGGGTCGATCAACCACAAAACTTTACCCCCGTTCATGATATATTGATCGAGTTTAAACTTATCCTTTTCTGAAAAAGCCCCTCTTGGCTTTGCCAATATCAGTACATCTACTTCTTCACTCAGGGTGACTAGACTATCCAGTACCAGTCTTCCGGTATTGTAATTTTGCCGGAGGGTCTGTTCCAGGTCAGCCGTTTGCTGAGGAACTAATTCACCTTGGCCGGCCGTAAAGACGATGTTTGGTTTTCGATCAGTCTGGAGCTTTTGAATAGCATTCGCAAATTTATATTCCAGCAGACCAATAGAGTTATTCAACACCACTTCCTGAGGCATCCCCGGCACATCATTTTCGAGAAAGTTTACCGCCTGACTTCTTCCCTTATAGTTGAAAATAGCGTAAGGATAGATCAACTGTACCGCCGCTCCATCTTTGTTTTGCACATTCAGGTTGACCGGTAGAATGCCGTCTTTGGAGAGTTCCTGACGCAAGGCATTTACCTGGTCAGTGTTACCTTCAGATGGATCCCGGAAACTGAACTCCACGTAGCCGGATTGGCCTGCAAAATCTTCCAACATTTCCCGAACTGAACTTTGCAAACGCTTAAACCCAGCAGGAAATTCCCCAGACAACAGCACTTCCACATACACTACCTCATCCAGGTTGCGCAGCAACTGGCGGGTAGGTGAAGTAAGTGTAAAGCGCTTTTCTTCTGTCAAATCGAGAGCAGCATACAAAGGTTGCTGACCAACCCTCGAATTGGCCAGGACATTTATCAGGATCAAAACCCCTCCCAACAGAACAGCAGGTACCACGACTTCCAGGCCGACCTCCCGCTTGGGGTTAATTCGAATAACCGTAAGGCTTAAGAAAAAGGTAATCAAACTTAGAAAATAAACCAGGTCGCGGCTATCCAACACTCCCCTGCTTACAGAACGATAGTGATAATCCAGTCCGATCATTTGGACCACATCGTCTACACGACCAATAAAAAGGGGTAACTGGCTGAACAAATCAAAGCCCCAATACCAAATAAACCCTAAAAAAGTGGCCAGCGCAAAGGCTGCAATCTGGTTTTCGGTCAAAGCGGAGGCAAACAAGCCAATGGCCGTAAAAACTGCTCCAAGCAATAATAAACCCAGGTAAGAACCCCATATAGCTCCACTGTCCACATTCCCGACCGGTGCACCGAGTTGATAGACAGTATAGAAATACAGCAATGTCGGGAACAGAGCAAAAGCCACTAAGGTAACGGAAGCCAGGTATTTTCCAAGAACGAGCCCGGACAGGCGCAACGGTTTAGTCAGCAAAAACTCCATGGTCCCTTGCTGGTATTCCTCTGCAAAGGTCCGCATGGTAATCGCAGGAATAAGAAAAGTAAAAATAAAGGGCGCCAGATCGAAGAGCTGATCCAGGCTGGCATATTGAGCATTGAGTATACTAGTGTCCGGGAAGACAAATAACAACAGCCCCAATACCAGTAAAAACAAACCGATCACAAAGTAAGCGATCAACGAACTAAAAAAGGCATTTACTTCCTTGCGGTATATGGCAAACATGGGATTATTTGGTTATCGGATTTGACCTTCCAATTTTATTGGAGTATAAAAACCGGATTCCTTCGATTATACACTTCCACGGCCCGGATCAAACCATCGTAAAGGTCCTCAGCGGCCAGGGCTGCCAGGGCGTTCCGAAGTTGGGCATCCCCTTCCAGCCACTTAAGCATAATTTCTTTCCGCATGGGAAAGACCTCCCCATCCCGAAATTGAAAAATGCGATCCTTGATCACCCATTCTGAACGCTCCACTGAAGCTGACCGAAAAGGTTTACCCGTCAAAGGATTATAAGCCCGAATATCGGAACGGACCGTATCTATGGTTTCGTAACTGAAGTAGCAGATATTTCCCAGAAGTTGAATAGGTGCCAAAACAGGCAGCTCATTATGCAGACTATCAGCCGGTACCCGGACAAAGACCTTTCCGCTATAGGCACAACCCCAAAACTGGGTGGGTTCCAAAGGGTCGCCGTTGCTATCCGCCATACTCAGAATACGTACGGATCCATTTTTGGGATTCGTAAAGTTTTCTAGCCGTACATTATCCCAGGGAATATTTGGACGATTCGCCTTGAAATCGGTATAGGTGCGGTACCATCCGTCCTCAAACTCAAAATCCTCATCCAACCGGATGGAATCCTGGCCCGGCAAGGAGTATATAGTCAACATTAAAAAAAACCATAAAATGCCGCTACATCTGGTGAGGTACATAATAAAAAGTCTAGATTGATCAGGCCGTCAGTTGTTGAAATACGTTTTCCACTGAAAGCGACTCCTGATGTAATTCGAGCAAAGTTAACTGTTGGTCCACCGCGAAGCGAAAAACCGCTGCCCGAATATCACGCTCTCCATCAGTAAACAATCTGAAACGAGTTTCTCCAAAGGGCTGAATCCGGTCTACTCCATTAATTTTTTCCAGTTGAGTAACAGTCACCGGTTCCAAAAATGCAATAGTAACGACTCTTCCTCCCTGTAATCGATTCGATAACTGCTCAATGGGATCATCGGCTACCAACTTTCCACGATTAATGATCAGCACCCGGTCACATAGTTGTTGCACTTCTTGCATGATATGGGTCGAAAAAATAACGGTTTTCTGGCGACCCAAATTTTTTATCAACCCCCGGATCTCCACCAGCTGGTTTGGGTCTAACCCGGAGGTTGGTTCATCCAAGATCAGCACCTCCGGGTCATGAAGTAAGGCCTGGGCAAGCCCCACCCGTTGTCGATACCCCTTTGAAAGGGCCCCGATCAACTTGTGTTGTTCATTAAACAGACCGGTCACCTCAATTAAATGTTCTATTCTTCTACCTGCCTTTTGCAAGCCATGCAAGCTGGCTGTAAATCCCAGGTATTCTTTGACATACATATCCAGATAAAGAGGATTGTGCTCTGGTAAATAGCCTACCCGTTTTTGGACTTCCCTGGCCTGTTCCGTTACTTCAAAGCCACCGACCTTGGCGGACCCGGAGGTAGGCTCCAGATAGCCGGTCAGCATTTTCATGGTCGTTGTCTTCCCTGCCCCGTTGGGCCCCAGGAAGCCAACGACCTGGCCATCCCCTACCGAAAAGGAAAGCTGATCGACCGCCCGCTGGGTCCCATACATTTTGGTCAATCCGTCGACTTGAATGCCCATAGCGTAGGTTGAATTATTCCAATTTTTAGAATTAGTGGTAAAACAAAGAGCACCTCTACTCTGAATAGTCAACTAAATTCTTTTAATGCGTTGTAGGTTTATCTGATAATCATAGGGCCGGTCATTTTCAGTTTCATTGCCCTGATCAATGGTCTACTCTCCACCTCACTCCAACTTTTGATACCGGTCTATATTAAACCGCGGTGCGACCACACACAAAAAAACCAGGTCCTCTTCTCCTACGTTGGATATGCGTTGAGGTACACCTGGCGGTATGACCACCACATCTCCCTTTTTGACCAGCCCCTGATCACTTCCATCCACTTCTACCCGGCCAAGCCCGGAAAGAATGTAGTAAGCTTCAGTCGCCCCCTCCACTAGGTGCAGCTTAGTTGTCACTCCTGCTTCCACCCGGGCACGAGCCAGTGAGAAATCCTCAAATTCAGGTTGGTTAAAGACCTCATAAATGTAGCAACGCTCCCTCGTGAGGGATTCTTGTTCCAAATGCTGTTGAAAGACGAATGGAGACATGGTTTTATTTTTCGAAAGTGAAGACGAAAGTAATTTTTTCACGTAACGAACGTAACGATCCGCTGCGATCCTCCGCGTGAAACCCAACTCTACCGCCGCGACCATCGCACCCTCCGCGACCGCCGCGTGAAAAATTAAAACACCCAGGGGCTCCAATCTACCAGGTAATAAACGAATAACAACAGCAAACTGTAAGCGCACCACCAATCCAGGCGGAAATATTGTTTAGGCTGAACCCCATGCTTTCGAACCAGCCGCCCTACCATAAGTACTTTTTCCAACACAAAAGCCAGGAAGGTACCAATAGCTACCCCATTGATGCCCAAGGGAGCGACAAGTAACAAACTTAAAATAAGGTTCGCAACCAATTCAAACCCGGAGAACCAAAGTACACTCACATTATCCTTAAGACCGATCAAAACAGTTCGGGCAAAGACCATTCGGGGGATCAGGATCAATAAAAAGGTATTAAAAACAGCGGCACTCTCCTCAAATCCCGGTCGAAAGACCAGGGGAAAAAACCAATGACTACTGAGCAGTAGAACTGCTGAAAGGGGAAACAACCAATGCATCAAACGCAGGGATTTAACCCTTAAAGTCTTTAAACCCAAGGCCATATCGGATGATATCTCCGGCAGGAGAGCCGCGCTTAATGCCGATGCCAGAGCAACAGATAAGGGAAATTCCCGGGCACCATAGCGAAAAAGGGCAAATTGTCCTTCATCCCCCTTAAACCAATAATTGACCACCCATCCATCGGATGACTGTATTAAGCCGCCCATTAGAGCATACCCCATCAATGGAAGGCTCAACCATAACCACGGTTGAAGATCGACCTCTCCGCTATGACTATTCTTCCAAAGCCATCCCAATAACCAAAAATGCTTTAGGATACCCAACCCGATCAATCCATAAAAACTAACAATAAATTCGTAGCCCAATAGCACGGGGGTTAAGACTACCACTAATTGTAAACCAAAAGCAAACAGCCCGAATAGTACAATCCCCTTCGGTCGTTTTTCCAATAAATAAAAATTTTCGACCAGGTAGGTTGGGAGGTTAATACCCATATACACCAAGTACAATGGTAAATACTGCAGATCACCTTTGGTGGTCAGGAAAAGCGCTAAAGGCCTTTCGAATAGGAGCCCCGCAACAGTGGTTAATATACCAAGGGCTAAAAAAACGTAGTAGGCAGAGCGGTAAAACCGCCTCCGTTCCTCTACGGATAGATCAGCGTGCCTGGTCAGCATGCCTTGTACAAGACCGGTAACCCAGAAAAAACTAAGGGTATACCCAACATAGTTGAGTTGTTCCCATAAGCCGATCTCTGATTCAGTCAAATTGGAACGCGCAAGAAATATGGCCAGCAAGATTATGCTGCCTTGCCGCATCAGATGAAAGGCCTGCATTGCCCTGGCATTATCTAGAAACGCCACTCATCCAGGTATTTGGTGAAGACCTTTGCTAAATTCTCGGCATCATCGATACCGCGATGGTGGGTACCTGTAAACTCAAAACCTTCCTTTTCTACCGAGCGCCGCAGCCCGGCGGGGTTCCGCAGGCGCTTAAGCTCCTGATACTGTTGTTTCAGGTTAATATGGGGTTCGGCCCAATCCGTTTCCAGTTGATGTAATTCGCAATCCTGAATTAACATTCGCTTATCGAAGCTCCCCCAACTGCAAAGCAGGTAATCTTCCTCGAACATCCGTCCCCAATCCTGGAAATCTTCGATCACTTGCGGAAAGAGGGAAGCCCGGTCCACTTCTTCCTGACGAATAGAGGTTAATTCCTGACAGAAAGCGGAAAGGTTTGGGTTAAGAATGGGGCGAACAAACCGATTGAAAGCTCCCTCCACTTCTCCATAGCCATTGATAAAAATGGCACCAATTTCAATGATCTCCTGCACCTTGGAGGGCGGGCGGCCACGCCAGCACGTGGCTTCCAGGTCGAATATGATGAAATTCATTGTTCACACTTTTCCAGAAATTGCTTCAGTGCTGCAATTTCCTGCTGTAATTGGTCGATTTTCTATTCTAAAAGACGGTTATTATCTATTGTCATTTCATCCACGAACACTGCATTGGCCAGGGATATCCCGAAAATCTCGCCGATTAAAACGACCGTCCCGAAATAGAAACGGGTCAACCAGGTAAATAATTCATTGTTCAATTTTTCGGAGATCTCTGCAGGGATTTCATTCCATACTTCGATGGTAAACAACTGAAAAATGGAATAGGCCGAGATCAACGGATCCCCAAAATATTGAGGAGTTGTATCGGCAAAAAAATGGCAGGTTAGCATGGCCAGCAAAAAATTCAAAAAAAACAAAGCCATCAACACAGAAACAGAAGCCTTCAGGGCCCTGCCGAGCCCACTCATGATCTGAACCATATTGGGGATAAAGCGAATAAAACGCAGCAACCGGATAAGACGGAACAACCTTAAGATGATCAGCAAAAAAGTATCGGGGATGGGTAAAAAAAAAATAAGCAGGGAAGGTAGGCTTAACATCACAATGGTAAAATCAAATCGATTCCAGCCCCGTGCGAAATAGTTCTTCGCTCCCATTACCCGTATCTTCACTACGGCTTCAAGCAAGAATAACAATATGAAGGACTGATCAACAACTTCCAGCCAAAAGTTATGCTCAAACCGGAGGAAATACAACAGAAATATGATGACCGCATTGATGATAATGGCGATCATCATATTCTTTTCTGAAAGAAAAAACTGTTTCATTGGGTTACAGGTTAGATCATCGCCTCTACGATGGGCTCAGCTTCCCATTCGATCACTTTATCCAGTTGATAATTTTCTAACCGGTTATGGTAATAATACAAGAGGTAAAAGTTTTCACTTATGATTTGCCCTTTTTTATCAAACTTCAAGGGCTTTTTTAGGTGGAAGGTCCCCAGTCGTTGAATCCCTTCCAAAATGATCGATTGAATATCTCCCTTCAGGACATCAATCAATTTGATTGCTCCTTCAGCCTCCATCCGCAGCAGTTTATCCCTTACCTGTTCTACTACCCGGGTCAGTTGTTCAGGTTTAAAGACATAATCTTCGGTAGGTTGCCTTAGCACTCCGTAAAGATCCAGTCTCGGATTCTTTTGCTTCAGTAATTGAAAGGCGGAAAAGGCGACCAGGTGACTGCTCAGCACCATATTGTCTTTATGATAGCGCTCAACGATCCTTTCTCCCAGTAATCGCGTGTATTCTGATTCCCTTTGCAGGTCGGCATTTACTGTTCCCTTGTATTCAAAATAAGAACGCAGGTTGATCTCGTTGCCATATTGATCATAACTTTTCCCTTTTGCATCCACCGGGTTACCCAGTACGTCCATCGGGCGACCAAAAGATAAAACGATCTCATTCCCTTCCGAAAGGACCTTCCACGCAAAACGCAACACTTTTAAAGGGCTATAGAAGTCATCCTTGGATTTAATAAACCGTTCCTTACCCATTCTTTTCAGGTGCTGCTGGATCAAAAACTGTGCTTCCAGTACAAAGTGATACCCCAGGACCAAGGGTACGATAAAGACCTTGCGGTTTTCTCCCTTTTGATAAGTAGCACGCTGTGCCTCTACCACCGTACTTAGCAGTCCCAACTTCAATTTTGTCTCCAAATTACCGGAGCGGGAGCGGGTCCCTCCAGGAAAGAAAAGGTTGTTGGTACCTCTCTCGATGGAGAGTTTAGACATGGCTTTAAGGGTTTCCAGATATATGGGATTCTTTTTCCGCCGGTCGATGCGATAAGCGCCAAGGCGATTCATAAAGTAAGCCGTATAGCCGGTATTGTACAAATTGAGCCCGGCTCCGTAACTAAAAGAGGGTAGCCCTACTACGGCATCCAAAGCATAGCCGATAAGAATAGAGTCGAGGTTGCTAAAGTGGGTGGGTACGATCACGACCGTCCCTTCCAGCATCAACTTTCGAATGGTTTCCAGGTCTCCTTCCACGACCAATTTTTCATACAACTCCTGTCTTGCTCTTCGCGGGCGGAAAAAGGTACGCAACCGGGTGTTCAGCAGACGGTTAAAGAAAAAAGTCAAAAACCGACGGGCAAACAGGAAGGTCTTTATTCGGAAGGTTCCGACGATCTCCTCGGAGTAGCGGTGAATGATCTGCTGTAATAATTCGCGATTATTCTTATCTGCTTCCACAGCAGGGCGATCCAGAGAATGGGCCACCAGCTGTTTTTGAATCCTTTTCCAGAATTGACGCTCCTTGGGCGGGTCCACTTTCCAGAGTTCTTCCTTTATTCGGATCCGTTCCAGGTAAACCGTCTGGGCGATCATATCGGTCACTGCCTCGGTATCCTTATGCAGTAATTTCTTTAGCGTGAAGGCGTCAATCTCATTGACAAAGGCCTTGCGATCCTCACTTAGTAAATAAATAGGCCACTCGTCAATATTAGGGATGACATGCGGGTTAACACTGTTTACTTGGTATTTCATGGCGGTCAGGCTTCGTATTGATCAGTGACTTCCGCAATAAAAGCAAGTATTTCTTTTCTCCCAAGCTTTTTAGGAGATGCAGTAACAAATTGCTGCGGCAAGGTATTCCAGTAGTTTAATAATGCTGCTCGAATGGCTTCCAGGTTTTTTTCCAATTGCCCGGGCTTACTTCGGTCTGCTTTTGTATAGACCAGGACAAAAGGAATTCGTATTTCTCCTAATTTATTGATGAATTCCACATCAATGGCCTGGGGAGGAATATTGGAATCCAGCAAAACGAAAGCGCATTGAAGTTGTTCCCGCTGAGTCAAATATCCGTTGATCATTTGTTCCCATTCCCGCCTTTTGGTTTGACTGATCTTGGCATACCCATACCCGGGAAGGTCAACCAAATGCCAGGCCTGATTGATCAAGAAATAATTGATCATTTGGGTTTTACCTGGCTTTTTGGATGTATGGGCCAGGTTGTTCCGATTCGTCAACATATTGATTAGGGAAGACTTCCCTACATTAGAACGTCCGATAAAAGCGAATTCCGGTCGGCTATCCGGTGGGCAGGTCCGAACATTCGGGTAACTTCCCCGGTATTCTGCCGTTTGAACCTCCATTTTATCCGCCATAGATCTTGGGAGTTTTTAGTCCGTCTTTTGTGATGAATTGTAAACAAGAGAAGCTGTCTTTTGCACGATATACAGCCCAAAGATAAGAAAACCAAAAGCAACCCCTGGTTCTTAATTAAATGCTAAATCCATCTATCCTTTTTAATAAACCCGTAATTTTGAACGTCATCTAACAAATCCTGTTCTCACAGGACCATTTAACTACTAGACCATATTCAAAACTATGAGAACCAATTTTCAAGCCCTTTGTCTATTGCTGGTCATACTTTGTCTACCCATGGTAGTACGAGCGCAATTGAAGATCGGCATCCGCGGTGGTATCAGCACCTATAGTGAAGATGTAAACCCTCTGGATATTTTTGTTCCCGGCGGGGGCCAGCAATTTGAACTGGACCTCAAAAATGCTCCTTTGGGTATTCATGCTGGACTGGTGTTCAATATTAAAATGGGGAAATTTTACCTGCAACCGGAAGTGCTTTTCAATTCGAATACCGTCGAATATGAATTGGATGGTTTTATGCTCAGCCAGGCCGTTTTCGAAGAAAAATACCAATATCTGGATATTCCGCTAATGTTAGGGTACCGGCTTGGCCCTTTACGCTTAAACGGTGGTCCGGTAGGTCATGTTTTCATTGACAGCGTTACCGATCTTGTTGATTTTGGAAATTACGACCGAACTTTTGAGAACCTGACCCTTGGTTGGCAGGCGGGGCTCGGGCTCGATGTTTGGAAAATCGGCCTGGATGTACGCTATGAAGGCAACTTTACAGCTAACGGAGGTACTTTTCGTTTCTTTGGCGAGGAATATGAGTTTGATAATACCCTAAGCCGCTGGCTTTTTGCCCTTACCTGGATGTTTTAGCACACTGCGCTCCTGTTGTTTTTTGGGCCAAACAACTGTTGGTGTTCGCTTTGCCGTACAACCAAACACCTCTAGCCCAGCTCTATTATTTAACGAAAGCGATCGCCATTGATGACGACTACCGCTCGAATGACTGAATCGGAACTAATTGCCGCCTGTTTACAGGAAAACCGTCTTGCACAAAAGCAATTGTATGAGCGGTACAGCAGGGCTATGTACACCATATCCTATCGAATGACCAACGATCAGGATCTGGCAGCGGATGTCTTGCAGGAAGCGTTTGTGAAGATTTTCCGAAACCTGAAAAGTTTTCGGGGAGAATCTACCCTGGGCGCCTGGATAAAGACCATCGTTGTTCGTACAGCCCTGAGTAAATTAAGACGGAGACCCCATTTTGAGCCGCTCGAACGGGGTTTCGAAAAAGAGCCCCTTGATTGGGGGGACTACCTGGAGGCTGAATACCTGGAGCAGGCGATCAAAGCATTGCCCGATGGTTATCGGACCGTTTTCTTGCTGGTAGAAGTTGAAGGTTATACGCACAAAGAAGTGGCTGAATTGTTGGGTATTTCAGTAGGCACATCTAAGTCCCAATTATTTTATGCTAAACGCCGCTTACGAGATAATATTAAACAAATTCGCTAAAGGCATGGACGAAAAAAACAGGGATACACTGAAGGCCGGCCTGCGACAGTTGCCGGAATTCGCTCCCCCGGATGATCTCTGGAAGGCCATTTCCAAGGGTATTGATCAACCTGACGGAAATCCCTTACAGGATGCTATTAGGCAATTAACGGCTTATGATCCGCCCCCGGAGCTTTGGCAAAAGTTAGTGCTACAACTGGAAGATACCCACCAAAGGGGACGCTGGATAAACCCAATGGTGGGTGTCGCAGCTACCATGCTACTATTGGTGGTCGGGTGGTGGCAGTTCGGTTCCCAGCGAACTGCTCCCGAGCGTATAAGCTTTACGTTCACGGAAGAGCAAGCCTACACCCTGCCAGAACTGGCGGAGCTCTCACCAGATGATCCAGCAGATGAAGTCCTGGCCTTGCTGGAAACGCAGGCTGCATTTACTAATCCCCGGGAGCAGCAGTTGCGCTCGGATCTACAGGATATTAATAAAGCCCGGGAGGAATTAAAGACTGCCATAGACCTGTATGGCAGGGATGGTGACCTGCTTCGAAAACTGGCCAGGATCGAAAGGGAGCGTTCTTTTATCCTTAAAGCCTTGGCAGCACAGATCATAAAGCCCTAATGAGTCAAACAGATAAAAGGAAATATTCATTCTCCACCCATAACCTAAATTCATAATTATCCAGGCCTACGGTCTTTTTCCCAAAGCCTTTATACCTTTTAATCATGCAAACGCTGCGTTATTTCCCATTTTTGGTATACCTATTACTGGCAGGCGCCCATGCCTTCGGCCAGGAAAAGGAAGTGGTGCAGGTAGCTACCCGCCAAATTGACAGGACTTTCACCTATGAAGAAGGCTTCGAGGTAAATATTGAAGGAGAACGAGCCGAGGTCTATTTCGAAACCTGGGAACGAGAAGATATCCAGGTTCGCCTCGAGCTTTCGGCCCGGCACCCCGACAGAGAGATTGCTCGCCAGGACCTGGAAAAAATACGATACCTCAGTGAGCGGGTAAAAAATAAAATCTACCTGCGCAATTATATTGACCAAAAAGAAGGGAAGCCCAGTTCACGAATAAAAGCCGTTTATACGGTGAAAGTCCCCGCCGACTGCCCCGTTTACATCAAAAACCAGTATGGCTTGGTCAATGCCAGTAACCTTAGTAACCGCTTACGACTCAATACCCGCTTTACTCAAATTGGACTGGAAAATATTCAGGGAATGATTGATGTCGATACCCGTTATGGCGACCTTAGGGCCAAGGAGTTGGATGGAAATATCCAGATCGCTGCTCTCCATTCTGATCTGGTACTGGAAAATATGCGGGGTTCCTACGATATTAACGCCCGCTACGGAAAACTTGAACTTTTTGCTACTATGGATCTGCTAAGCCTGAATCTGCAAACCGAAAGTTCTGATGTGGTTTTTCACAATCCTTTCCTCAAAAGCTTCAGCTATCATCTCGAAGCCAGACAGGCTGATTTGATCTATCCTAACGACCTTCCACTCCGCTTCTCCGAGAATAGCCCAGAATTAAAGCGAATAGATTATCAACCGACCGGAGAGTTCTATCCCAGTATTACGGTAAGTATCACCTTTGGGGAAATACGGATCAAGAGATAAAATGGGGTTTTGGGTATTGCTACCCAAAACTCATAACCCCTTCTCCCACCCCATCGTACGCTGGACTGCTTTTTTCCACCCTTTGTATAATCGCTCCCGCTCCTTTTCCGTCATGTTGGGTTTAAAGGCATGGTCGAGTTGCCATTTATTCTGGAGTTGTTCCATAGACCAGAAACCGGTAGCAAGGCCTGCGAGGTAAGCAGCCCCAAGCGCAGTGGTTTCAATTATGTTTGGTCGTTCTACATGCAGGTCCAGGATATCTGCCTGGAACTGCATCAAAAGATTGTTATTAGCCGCTCCGCCGTCAACTCTTAGCAGTTGCAAAGGTTTACCCGCATCTTGTTCCATAGCCGTTAGAACATCCCGGGTCTGGTAGGCCAGTGATTCAAGGGTAGCCCGGATTAGGTGGGCCTTGCTGGTCCCTCTGGTAAGGCCGAAGATAGCGCCCCGGGCATACATATCCCAATAAGGCGCGCCCAGGCCGGCAAAGGCAGGAACCACATAAACGCCATCCGTATGGGGAACCTTCATCGCAAAAAATTCCGAATCCGGCGACTCATCAATGATCTTCAGTCCGTCCCGCAACCATTGGACAGCCGCACCGGCAATAAAAACGCTACCTTCTAAAGCATAATGAACCTCCCTGTTGATACCCCAGGCAATAGTAGTGATCAATCCATGCTTCGAAAGTACCGGCTTGGTCCCGGTATTGACCAGCATAAAGCAACCGGTACCGTAGGTGTTTTTTGCCATCCCTGGCTCTACACAGGCCTGGCCGAACAAAGCGGCCTGCTGGTCACCCGCAATACCTCCAATGGGGATTTCCCTATCCAATAAACTCTTCTCTGTATATCCATAGATATGACTGGAGGGTTTTACCTCAGGTAAGATCGAAGGGGGTACTCCCATTAATTTCAGAAGGTGATCATCCCATTCCAGCTTTCGAATATTGTATAGCATAGTTCTGGAAGCATTGGTATAATCGGTAATATGGACTGCACCCCCGGTCAATTTCCAAACCAACCAGCTATCGATCGTACCGAACAACAATTCCCCCGCATCGGCTTTTTTCCTCGCATTGGGAACATTATCCAAAATCCATTTGACCTTGGTACCCGAAAAATAAGCATCCACGACCAGGCCGGTGTATTCCCGGATGTAATCTTCATGCCCCATTGCACTTAGCTCATCACAAATGGCGGCCGTCCGACGATCTTGCCAAACGATGGCATTGCAAATAGGCCGGCCGCTAGTTTTGTCCCAGACCACAACCGTTTCCCGTTGATTGGTAATACCGATACCGGCGATATCCCCTGCCGACACCCCATTAGTAGCCATTACATTGCGGACCGTTTCGAGCTGAGTATTCCATATTTCCAGGGGGTCGTGTTCCACCCAGCCGGGTTTGGGGTAGATCTGAGCGAATTCCCGCTGCACAGTACCTACCATATTGCCCTCCTTATCGAAAAGAATACTCCGACAGCTGGTGGTGCCTTGGTCAATGGCCAGAATGTATGCTGACATGAAATTGGAAATGGTTTTAGTTATTGAATATCCCAATCAAGCCGTAAACTAATGTTACGTGGTGGCTCCAACAAGCCCGGACGCACGGAGTAGGTGGCGTTCAAAGCATTATCCAGGATCAGTCCCAGCTTTAGTTGTTGTCCTATTTTCCAGTGCAAACGTCCATCTACCGTTAGAAAACCCTGATCGTAGTCGGAACGAAATTCCTGTACACCCGGCACTAAAAACAACAGGACGGCGTCAATGGCTTCTTGCTTCGAAGCATAGTTTACTGCCGCTCCGAATGACCATTTTTTAAATTGGGCTTCAGCGTCCAATTTAAAGCTATGGAGGGAACGGTACTTCAAATAGTTCTCTTTCGAACTAGAATTACCGGCATTGATCTGCCCCAGGCTTGGGCTTTCCCCAGGAGCAGGACTGGTAGTATCAAATTCCTCGAACCGTGGATCCATCCAGAGATACCCTCCCAGTAATTGAACGGGTATGCTTCCTAATTGTAACCGGCCGCCAAGACTGAATTCAACGCCATTGATAGTAGCTCCTCCAATATTCAGGGATTGGAATCCTTCTTCTATCCCCACAAAGTTGAACTCCATCATATCCTCGTATTCCTGTCTGAACACCGCCAGGTCGAGGTAGCCCTGGTAGGCTCCCAATTTGAAGCCTTGTTTTACCCCTATCTCCGCCGACCAGCCGATTTCAGACCGAAGGTTGGGGTTCGGCGATACGAAAAATCCGCCCAAATCGGAAAATATGAATTTTTCGGCAATGGTCGGGAACCGATACCCCTGCCCCCAGTTAGCTCTAAGGTAGGTCGCTTGAGCAGCGCGATAGTTCAAACCAAACCGAAATACCGGACGGCTCTCTTTATCTATCGAAGGAGCTACTTCACCAAAATCATAAACAAAACCCGGGTTTTCCAGTCGGTTAGCCTCTATTCGAAAGCCCCCACTGATACTGAGCCGGTCTCCAAACTTTTTATCGAGCTGAAGATATAGAGCTAGATTTCGGGCCGTAAAGATAGTATCTCCGTAAAGTTCCGATTCTGACCGAGCACCTTGCAACACGCTACCACTGGTAATATTCCATCCAATTCGAGGAAAATTGCGTTGAAATTGATACTCCAGAAAATATTGCTTTGAAGTGTTTGTTCGATTATTGATCGACTGATTATCAATATTGTAAAACCGGCTCCTTAAGGTATGCTGGTTGCCATTGGGTTGCCGATAAGTAAGGTAAGGGTCAATGTTCCAACGTGTAGGTTCAGTCTCCGATTCGGCCCCGGCGGCCCCTTCCAGCAGGTGTTCACGCCCTTTCCAAAAGAGAAAGTCGCCATTGGAGGCTTTATTGAAATTGCCATTACATCCGATGTGTAAGCGTTCGCTTAGGCGGTAGCGCAAACGGGCATTAACACGCCCCGCCTCCAGATAAGTATCTTTGTTGTAAGAATTTTCGTTGAGGTAGGCAGCGCCTAATACCAGGTCAAATCGGTCAAAACGTTGCCGATGACTAAATTGGGTTCCAAAGGTAACGGGCGGGCTATCCCACCATTGGCTGTTGCGCTCAGCAGGGGTAAACCAGGTCTGGGTAAAAACGGCCAGGTGGGTCTCCGGGCTGGAAGAGGGAAAGACGGTTCGAAAGTTAACCACTCCATTCATTGCGGAAGTTCCGTAAAGAGCACTGGATGCCCCTTTGATAACCTCTACCTGCCCAAGATTCTCTACCGGCATGTCATCCCAGGAAGGGAAACCGGCATCGGCGAAGAGGATGGGCATATCGTCTAGAAGTAATAAAACCCTTGTACCGGCCCCATAGGAATATCCCGAACCACCCCGGATATTGGCTTGCCCGTCGATAACGGTTACCCCAGGCACTTTGGCCAGTAAAGCATCCAGACTGTTTCTATTCGTATTTTCCTGCAAACGGGGTTCCAGCACTTCCAGGGAGACGGTCACCTCGCTCAGAGCTTTTCCATATTTGCTACTGGTAACCGTGACCGTGTTTAAGATATTTTCTGCCCGCTGCATTGGGATAATCAGGGTATCTCCAGAAAAGGTCTCTGGAAAGAGGGTATCCACCCGGGTTTGATACCCTACATACCCAACCCTTAAAACGCGGCTGTCCTGCCACATGCTCAAGGTAAACAGGCCTTTCGCGTCTGTAACGGCAAACTCCTTCCCGATCTCTACCAATGCCCCTTCGAGGGGGATTGCCTCAACTGAATCGACTACTCTCCCGATTACCGAATTCAACTGGGCTTTTCCCAAAAAGGGAACAGCCAGAAATACCAGGAACACAAGCCTCCGGTAAAATTTCATATGAAGGTTAATTCATGTTTAAGTTATGCCGATTCCAAGGCCCTATTTTACAATTTACACATTCAATCCATATTTGACCCAAAATAATGTGTATATTCGTGATAGGTTACAAAACTCGTTTGGTCATTTAACACAACACTATGAAGCGACTACTACTCGTAGCGCTGCCCCTCTTTGTTGGGGTTAGCCTGTGCGCACAAGCACTCACCTGTGAGCCCGACACTACCCTACCAGATTCGGTGCTCATTTTCCCCTTACCGTATTCCGACAGTTTACAAACCGGTGGTATTTCGGACACAGCCTGTTTGAACACCCCTTACTCTTTTACATTCACCTTGAACATCCCCGATACGGTCGTATTGGAATTTCAGGGGGAAATGGCAGAATTACCTATCCAGGATGTCAATCTGAACACTACCGGGGCCATCCAGGGCTTACCCAGCGGAATGTCCTATGTTTGCAATCCGCCAAATTGTATTTTCCCCGCAAATACTACCGCCTGCGTGGTTATTGGTGGTACCGCGAACGATACCCTAAACCTGGGTAAGAACGAACTTACGATCACCGGAAACGTACGGGTAAACACGGTTATAAATTTTCCAGTTTCTTTCCCGGATACTACCGGTACTTTTCCAGAAGGCGAGTATGCCGTTTATGTCCGTAGTGAAGACGCTCCCTCCTGTTTGCCTTCTTCTACCTTCGACCCATTCGGCGCACAGGTACAAGTACGCAGCCAGCCTAATCCAACAACGGGATTAACCCAGATCTATGTAGAGTCGGAACGAAATGGGAATCACTTCTTCCGTATATTTAACTTGTCGGGTCATATTCTTCATGAAGAAATGATCAACCTGACTTTCGGAGAAAACAACATTCCCTTTGACGGGAGCAATCTACCAAGTGGGATGTACTTATATGCCATTTCGAACGGAAGCAGCATGGTTACCAAGAAATTGATCATTGCCCGGTAGAACAATCGCAGGGCGGCTTAAATCGTCCCAGCCGATTTAAGTCGCCCTGCAAAATCATGTTTTATTAATGGGTCAAAATGGCCTTTGAGGCAGACTGCAACTGCCTGGTGTTTTATAAAGCTTTAATAGTAATGCCCTCAATACTTTCCAATGCTTTGGCCTCTTCCAGGTAGACCCCTGCAAGTTGTGCCTTCAATTCCAATAATTTATGGGGTGTTTCAGAACGGGGTATGGTGAATTTCAATCGCCCTATCGCTCCAAAGTCCTGCTCTGTTATCCGAAGGGCTAACTTCTTAAGGGCATTCATCACCTTACTCATGTGTTCATATTCGAAGACCAATTGAAATTCATTTTCAATAAGCCGGCTTACCGGTTTGGCAGTTTTTAAAGCTTCTGCTGCGGAAGTGCGATAGGAATTAATAAGTCCAGAAGTTCCCAATAGCGTCCCTCCGAAATACCTTACCACTACGATTAGAACATTGGTCAATTCAAAGCTATCGATCTGCCCCAGGATCGGACGACCTGCCGTACCAGATGGTTCTCCGTCATCATTTACTCGAAAAGTGTTTCCGTCGAATCCTAAACGATACGCATAGCACCAATGGCGGGCTTTGGGGTGCAACTTTTTCACCTCTTCAAGCTGATTCTGGCAATCGTCTACACTTTCAACAGGAAAGGCATAGGCCTGAAACTTGCTGCCCCGGTCGCGAAATTCTCCGTAGGCAGGGGCGGAAAGAGTTTGGTAAGAATCACTTGACAACGTTTTGAGTTTTTGGGTACCTAAATACCAGGTCTTTGGTACTTATGTATTCCTATAGCCTGTCAGGAGTTATTGCTCAGCGGTTCGGTACCGGTGTTCTGAAAAATCTGAGCGGATGATGTTCTCGTTTTTGCGATCATATTCCATCAGCCCATCCCTTAGCCGGACGATCCGATGGGCATGCATGGAAATATCGGGCTCGTGGGTAACCAGAATAATGGTATTCCCGGCATCATGGATGCGTTCAAAAATTTCCATGATCTCAATAGAGGTCTTGGTATCCAGGTTACCAGTAGGCTCATCTGCCAGGATAATAGAGGGCTTATTGACCAGGGCTCTGGCTACGGCTACCCGTTGGCGTTGTCCGCCGGATAATTCATTCGGTTTGTGATCTACCCGGTCTCCTAGACCTACGAGGTCGAGCACTTCAGTAGCTCGTTTAGTGCGCTGTGTTTTCGAAAAACCTCCATATACCATTGGAAGTGCCACATTTTCCAGAGCGGAAAGCCTGGGCAGCAAGTTAAAGGTTTGAAAAACAAAGCCAATCTCGTGGTTGCGCACCTCTGCCAGTTCGCTATCGGTCATACTGCTTACATCTGTCCCATTCAGATTATACTGCCCCGATGTAGGAGAATCCAGGCAACCCAATAAGTTCATTAAAGTGGATTTTCCGGAACCGGAAGGACCCATTAAGGCAACATATTCATTCTTGTAAATATCTAGGGAAATGGATTGCAAGGCATGTACCTTGGTTTGTCCCATTACATAGGTTTTACGCAGATCTTTTACGGAGATGATGTTTGACATAGGTGGTGATTGTTGGCTAATGACTGATTATCGACCTCCGGTGGAACATCGGATCCTAATCAGTTATCACTTATGAGTTATAATTTTCGGTACTTTAAAAAAAGGCCCATTAGTATCCGGAGCATTTTGAAGGGCCTTTTCACGTGGGAGTTGCCCCTTGATTTCGTCGTTTCGAAAAATATTGACCGAATTACCCAGGTACGTCAAGGGGCCCACATCGGATAGGTCTAACTCTTGTAACTTTTCGATCATGCTGAGAATTTTATTCAAATCGTTTTGGAGTTCTATCCGTTCAGTCGGCTCAAGTTTCAGTCTGCTTAGCCGTTCGAGTTTGGAAATTAGTGCTTCGTCGATCTGCATTAAAATGAATTAGATGGTTGGTCCGTTTTATTCGTCGAATGTAGCATTTTTCCATAATTTTAAGGCAAAATAGAATTGGCCGGTATGTCGAGAACTGAAAATCCAGTATTACTTAAGCATATAGCCATTGCTGGCAATATCGGAGCAGGCAAGACTACCCTGACAGGTTTGCTGGGCAGGCAGTTTCATTGGGACGAACATTATGAAACAACCGATGACAACCCCTATCTGGCTGATTTTTACAACGACATGCAGCGCTGGGCCTTTAACCTGCAGGTCTACTTTCTGAACAGTCGTTACCAACAGATCCTGAAGATCCTGCAGGGAGATCGTACCGTCGTCCAGGATCGAACCATTTACGAAGATGCCTATATTTTTGCAGCTAACCTGCACGACATGGGCCTGCTTTCCAAACGGGATTACCAAAATTATTCCAGCTTATTCGAGACCATGTCGTCTCAAATCCAGCCCCCCGATCTACTCATTTATCTGCGGGCTAGTATTCCAACCCTGGTCGCCCACATCCAACTGCGTGGGCGGGAATATGAAGGCAACATGAGTTTGGATTACCTCCGCCGCCTAAACGAACGCTACGAAAACTGGATCGCTAACTACCAAGCCGGCAAGCTACTCATCATTAATGCCGATGAGCTTGACTTCGAGCACAATCAGGAACACCTTGGAGAAGTCATAAATCAGGTTCAGGCTGAATTACATGGACTTTTTTAGTCTGGTTCAACGCGCCTCTGGCTAGGTCGACCTTTTCCAATAACCAAAGCATTTTCCAGGTTCGACGTCAATGGGTCCCTTCGGAAAGTAACCCTTTGATTTACCTTTCAACGGGCGAAGCACTCTATCCAACAAGTGTTTAACAGTGGACGCTTGACCGAAGGGGCGCAGTTATGGCTTTGGGAGGGTCGAACCACCTAGCCAACCTTTGGCAAGTTCCGCCACATGCTCTCCCTCCCCACTGAAGTACAGCAGGCTTAATAAACCAAGGTGGATTAGAAGGGTAAATAATAGGGCCTTATTCCGTCTGGCTCGCTCCCGGCGTAAAGCTTTCTTTTGGTACATAGCTGTTTTTTAACCTAAACGAATGGTCTGTTTCGATAATTGTGGTTCCTTCAGGACTTTGGCTATGAGCATAGCACAAAGAGCGGTGAGCCGGTAAAGGATTGATGCGCGGCTACGTCTCCAATTTTTGCTCCCTGCATTGGTAGGTAAGTTGCTTCCCCTAGGCCCTGGTTGGCATCATCGCGATGAGGTGTAGCCTTCAGCTTACAAAAATCATTCTGCGAATGGCTGAAAAATGACAGTAAAATTTGTAATTAAGGGGGAATAATTGTTTAAATTCTGAAATAAAATAGCTTTTTTCAAGCATCTTTTTAATTCAACCTAGAACCATGCGCTATACGCTTACCAGTTCAATGCTATTGGTGGCTCTTCCGTTTTTGGGGATTAGTCAGACAATAGATGTGTCCGGAACCGTATTGGAAGCCGGGACTGAAACGCCCTTGATCGGCGTAAACGTTTTCCTGAGAGATTCGACTTATGGTACTGCTACCGACTTTGATGGAAGTTTCGTTTTATCGGGAGTTCCCCTTGGGAGTACCCTGTCCTTCACCTATCTGGGCTATCAGGCCCAGGATATCCCTGTTACCGGAACTGCACCGATTGAGGTACTGCTGCAACCCGACGCTCAATCGCTGGAGGAGGTGGTCGTCATTGGCTACTCCACCGCCAAGCAGCGGGAGGTGACCGGTGCTGTTGCCACCCTGGACAATGAGACTATCGAGAACCTGCGGGCCGTAAAGGTAGAGCAAGCCCTGCAGGGAACGGTGGCAGGGGTCAATGTTACTTCCCAATCTGGTTCACCAGGGGCAGGCCTAGACATCCGCATACGCGGGGTTTCCACCAACGGTCAAAATGCACCAACAGTCATCATTGACGGTTATATTGGGGACCTCAGTCTGCTTAACCCCAATGATATTGAGACCATTACCGTTTTGAAGGATGCACAGGCAGCCATTTACGGTACGATCGGTGCCAACGGCATTATCCTGGTTACTACCAAATCCGGTAAGAAAAATATGCCTACTACCGTTACTTATGACGGGAACTATGGCCTCCAGGAAACCAGCAGAAAGATTCCTGTACTCAATGCCACCGAATACGCCCTACTGCTCAATGAAAGTTATGTTAATAACGGCCAGGCGCCCCCATTTCCAAATGTTTCCGGACTGGGAACCGGAACTGATTGGCAAGATGAGGTCTTCGAAACCGCTCCCCTTTGGAACCATAACCTTGCTGTTTCCGGTGGATCTGACAACATCACCTACTCCATTGGAGGTTCTTACGTAGACCAGGAGGGTATCGTTGGGCCGGAAAAGTCAAATTTCGAACGCTACACCGGTCGGCTAAACCTGGGAATAGACCTCACAGATGACCTGAAACTGAGCACAGCCTTTATTTACAACAACTCCAATAGGTCTACATTATTGGAGAATGCTTTGGGCTCAGTACTTTTCAACGCACTCAACTATTCCCCGGTTTACAGTCTGAATCAGGAAGACACCACCGGATTTCTCGGCAATGAGGTCATCAATCCACTGAGTCAGATCGACAACACCTACAATGAATTTTTCTTCAATCGCCTGAGTGGAACTGTTTCGGGTGAATTAACCTGGCTACAAGACTTCAAGCTCACTGGCCGGATCGGGTTCAACACTTCTAATAGTCGCTCCCGGAATTTCACTCCCATTTATGATTATGGTGCCGGAAAGGTCTTTAATGTCGACCGAAGCCGGGTCGACCTACAGAAAATCGTTGATAACGATTATACCTTTGACCTGTTCAACACCTATAAAAACACCTATTGGGATAACCACAACTTTGAATGGACCCTGGGTATGCAGGTCTATAAGCAAACGGGCGAAGGCCTGGGTGGTTCCCGACTGGACGTTCAGAACAATTCTTTTGAGTTTGCGGATTTTAGTACCGCTACAGGCGTTGGAGAAGATGCTTCCAATTTCTCCTATGCCTATGATGAACGGCGTTTATCCTATTTTACCCGGATCCAATACAATTATCGGGAGCGCTATTTACTTTCTTTCATGCTGCGCCGGGATGCTTCCACCCGCTTTGGGCCCAACAACCGGGTAGCCTGGTTCCCCTCGGTGACCGCCGGTTGGATATTTAAGGATAGTGAAAACACCAATGACTTTTTCCGCTTTGGTAAATTAAGAGGGAGCTATGGGGTGCTCGGCAATGATCAGATCGGGAATAACCTGTATGTCGGCCAGCTCAATGGTGAAGCCACTTACGTTATTGACGGCCAGCTCACCAATGGAAATGCCATCGGGGTTTTACCCAACCCGGACCTGCAATGGGAAGAAGCCCGAAAATTTGATGTGGGACTGGACCTCCGGTTCCTGGATAATGCACTGAGTATCACCACCGATTATTTCATTAACAATCGGGAGAACCTATTGATCGGCAATACCCCTGTATCCGGCATCCTGGGTACGGCTGCTCCCGGTGGAGGCTCTCCTACTGTAAATGCCGGCTCTGTTCGAAATCAGGGTTGGGAATTTGCAGTAACCTACAACGACAACATCGGTAAAGACCTTTCACTCACTGTCAACTACAACCTCACCACCCTGGATAACGAAGTTACCCAGATCAATGGCGCCGACTTCCTGGAAGGCGGCGCCTTTAGTGTGGGGCAACCTGCACCCGCTCGAATGGAAGTTGGATTCCCGCTAGGATATTTCTACGGCTTTCAAACAGATGGCATATTCCAAACGGCAGGCGAACTGGAATCCGCTCCCTCGCAAACAGCCCTGGGTGGCGAAGCCCAACTGGGAGACATTCGCTATGTGGATATTAACAACGACGGTGTCATCGATTTTAATGACCGCACCAATATCGGTGACCCCATACCCGACCTGACCATGGGATTGAACCTGAATTTAAACTGGAAAAACTTTGACTTCATCACCTATCTTTTCGGTTCTTTTGGCAATGACATAGTCCGGAATTATGAGCGCAACCAACCCAATGTTAACCGACTGGAATACCAGCTCAATCGTTGGACCGGCCCTGGTTCGGGTAATGAAGTCCCAAGGGTAACGACCGGCGCCACTTCGAACAATGTGTTCAGTGACCGATTCGTGGAGGATGCCTCATACGTTCGTATCCAAAACATTCAGATCGGGTACAGTTTGCCTGTAGATTTTCTCGAGAAGATCCGCATCCGTCAACTACGGCTGTATGCCGGGGTGCAAAACCTGTACACTTTCACCGAATACCGGGGATACGACCCCAGTGCTTCAACTGGACAACCTATTGGCGGTGGGATTGATTTCGGATTCTACCCACTGCCCCGAACCTACATTTTTGGCGTAAACATGAAATTCTAAAAACTATGCTTCCAAATAAAATAACCACTTTTTTTCTGACCATCGCCCTGCTGGCCGGCGCGGCCTGTAGCGACGATTTTGTGGACCGGGACCCGGTTTACTCTATTGACTCCGAAAATTTCTTCAACGCCCAGGCAGATTACGAAAATGCCCTGATCGGAGCCTACGACCTTTTACAGGCAACTTACCTGAATGTTATTCTGGGGGAGATCGCCTCTGACAATACCCTTTGCGGTGGAGAAAGCGCTACTGACGTGGTGGGTTGGCAACAGATTGACGATATGATCCATACCCCCGTCAATGACGACCTGGATAACCTTTGGGACTGGAATTTTGCAGGCGTACAACGCGCCAATTATATCATGGAATTCCAGGATAAGACCGACTTCCCAGGAAGGCAGGTTATCCTGGCCGAAACCCGCTTTTTACGAGCCTATTATTATTTCGAACTGGTGAAATGGTTCGGGCCTGTTCCGCTGGTTGTAGATCGGCGCTTCGAAGTAGGAGATGAGACCAGCCTGCCCCGGGCCCCTGTGGAGGACATTTACGCTCAGATCGAATCGGATCTGCAATTTGCTTCTGAAAACCTGACCTACGTACCCGTGCAATTGGGCAGGGCCACCCGTGGCTCCGCCCTCGCCCTGCTGGGAAAAGCATACCTCTTTCAGGAAAAATTCACTGAGGCGGGCCAAACCCTTCAAACCCTCATCAACGAGGGACCCTATGAGCTGGCAGCAGATTACGGTACCCTTTTCGAAAATACCAATGAAAATAATATCGAATCCGTTTTTGAAGTTCAGTATACCGATGCAGAAGGTGCCGGGTTTGGCTGTTTGCAGTGTAGTGAAGGAAATGTAGCAGTTGGTTTCAATGGCGTCCGCAATTATAGTGGCCCCTTATTCGAATCCGGCTTCAGTTTCAATGTCCCTACCCAGGAAGTCTATGACCTTTTTGAAGAGGGAGACCTGCGCCGGGATTTCGCCATCCTTAATATTGAAGCCTGGGCTGCTGAAACAGGAGCCTCTTTTACTGAGGGCTTCGAGCATACCGGCTTCTTCAACCGCAAATACCTGCCGCGTCAGGGAGACTTGAATACCGGGGACCAGAACCTGACCAACCCGAACAACTACCGGGCCATCCGCTTTGCAGATGTTTTGCTGATGGCGGCTGAAGCTTTTGCCCAAACCGGCAATGAAGCACAGGCCAGAGACTACCTCAACAGGGTTAGGGCAAGGGCCGGCTTGGCTCCCCTGGAAACTGCTGGAGCCGCTCTGTTAGATGCCATCTACCTGGAAAGACGATTAGAGTTGGTAGGCGAAGGACATCGCTTTTTCGATCTGGTGCGTACCGGGCAGGCCGCTGATGCCATCGACGGCTTTCAGGAAGGCAAACATGAATTGTTTCCCATCCCCTTCGAAGAGATCGATTTCTCCCAGGGAAATTGGGAACAAAATCCAGGGTATTAAACTAAAGGATCAGCGGGCAAGGGAGTTGGCTGACCCTCTTAAAATTAGAATGCTTCCATTATTTGCAAAATAAAAGAATCATGAATTTCAATAGTTTCAAGCTCTACTTATTGCTCCTTCCCCTGATCTTCTGGGGCTGTGACAATGAGTCGGACAACCTGGGGTTCCTGAATAACGCACCGGTACCCAGTAACCTTTCGGCACATTTTGAGGTCGCCCAGGACAATTCCGGTCTGGTCACTATTACCCCACTGGGAGACGGAGCCAATACTTTTATCATCGACTTTGGGGACGGTAGCGGAACCTCAGACCCTATCGCTGCAGGCGAAAGTATCCCCCACGCCTATGACGAGGGAGCCTATCAATTAGGAATTACCGGCACGAACGTAAGCGGAAAAAGCACGGATGCCAGTATTCCTTTAATGGTCTCCTTTTTACCACCGGAAAACTTCATGGTCGACATACAGACTAATGCCCTGGAAGTTAGTGTTTCCGCCACCGCAGACCTGGAAATGTTTTTCGAAGTGACCTTTGGGGAGCAGGCCGAAGCCGAACCCATTCAATTTCTTGAAGGAGAAACCGTCTCCTATACTTATCAAGAGATCGGAGATTATGTAATCGAGGTCAGGGCCTACAGCGGGGCTTCCAATTTTGTAAGCTTTACGGATACGATTAGCATTTTGAACCCTTTACTGTTGCCCATTGATTTTGAATCCACTACCCTGGATTACGCTTTTAATGACTTTGAAGGGGCTGCAACCAGTGTGATCGACAACCCTGACCCCAGCGGCCTAAATACCAGTTCAAAGGTAGCCAACAGTTTGAAGACAGAAGGTGCACAAACCTTCGCTGGGACCATCCTGGAACTGGATGAGCCCATTGACTTTACCGAATTTCAACGCTTCAAAGTACAGGTATGGTCACCGGAAGCAGGTATTACTGTAAAAATGAAGATCGAAAATGAAAACGATCCAAATATTGCCTACGAAGTTGATGTAGTTAATACAACCGCAAATGCCTGGAAGGATCTAATCTTCGATTTCAGTCCGGCTGATCTTAACCAGGAATACACTAAACTGATCTTTTTCTTTGATTTCGGGAATACAGGGACTGGTGCAGATTTCTATTTCGACAATATCGAACAAACCAATCAGGGGCCTGTAGCCCTCGGGCTTCCTCTCGATTTCGAGTCGGATGAATTGACCTACACTTTCACCAACTTTGGAGGTGCCAATTCCATGGTTATCCCAAACCCCGACCCGTCAGGTATTAATACCAGTGCAACGGTAGCCAATCTAAACAAAGAAAATGGTTCCGAAGTTTGGGCGGGTTCTTTCATCGATCTGGATAACCCACTCGACTTTACGGAGTTCCAGCAAATTAGTATTAAAACCTGGTCGCCTATGGCCGGGGCGGTTGTTCGGTTTAAGATCGAAAATACAGCTGATCCCAATATTTTTATAGAACTGGATGCTACCACTACTGTTGCCAACCAATGGGAAGAGCTGACCTATGACCTTTCGGGTCAGGACCTGAACCAGGAGTATTCCAGGGTGGTAGTCTTTTTCGACTTTGGGAATAACGGGACGGGTGCAGATTACTACTTTGACGATATCGCTTTTACCGACGGGTCTGAAATACTACAGCTTCCGCTTACTTTCGAATCGGATAGCCTTACTTACACCTTTACTGGCTTTGGTAATGCAAATGCATCCGTGATCGACAATCCTGATCCAACCGGTATTAACACCAGCTTAAAGGTAGGTAACCTGAACAAGGCCAACGGAGCGGAAGTCTGGGGCGGTGCCTTTATTGACATGGAAGAACCCATTGATTTCTCCGTTTTGCAAAAGATCAGATTTAAAGCCTGGTCTCCCAGGGCGGGGATCGCCGTTCGCCTTAAGCTGGAGAATCTGGATGATTCAAATATTTTCCTGGAATTGGATGCCAACACCACCGTTGCCAATCAATGGGAAGAACTGGTTTACGACTTTTCCGGATTAGATCTCCAACCAGAATACCAACGGCTGGTCTTCTTTTTCGATTTCGGAACGAACGGGATGGGAGAAGACTTTTATTTCGATGATGTCGAACTAAGTAATTAATGGATAACGCATTGGCGTATTAGTACTTTCAAAACAGATCTTTATTAAATCACAATAAGCATGAGAATTTTAAAATACAGTTTCTTACTCCTGCTCGGCCTGCTGGCGGCCTGCGAAGAGGAAGAAGCTACCTTTGGTGAACTAGTTGCGCCTTCAAACCTACAACTCAATGCCGAGATCGTGGGTGCCGACGCCAACACTCCAAATGGGGACGGATCCGGACTGGTAAATTTCTCGGTGACAGCAGATGATGCTATTTCCTATAAGATAAACTTCGGTGACGGGAGAGAAGAAGTCACCTCCACCGGGACCATACAACACCAATACGTGCAGGTGGGCTTGAACACCTACACAGTTACAGTGGTAGCTAATGGAACGGGAGGGTTGACCTCCAGCATGTCTATGAATGTTGATGTCTTCAGTGCTTTTGAGGACCCAACAGCAGAGCAATTCCTCACGGGTGGAAGTTCAAAAACCTGGTACTGGTCAGCAGCGGAAACCGGGCACCTGGGGGTAGGCCCCAATGATGGCGGGCCAAATAGTACCTTTCCACAATTTTACCAGGCCGTACCTTTTGAAAAGGATGGTGCAGATGAAAGCCTTTGCCTGTATATGGATCAAATGACCTTTACCCAAGAGGGCGACCAAATCTTTTATGAACTGAATAATTTCGGCCAGACCTATTTTAATGTGGCCTACGAAGGGGTGGTTGGCGGAACAAATGGCTTTGACTTTTGCTATGATTTCAATACCGAAGGTCAAAAACTGCTTACTCTGGCGCCCTCCACCTCTGGCTTACCGGAAGAAGCTACCCGCGGTACTGACATCTTGCTTTCGAATGATGGCTTTTTTAGTTATTATATAGGGACCAGTCAGTTCGAAATTCTGGAGATCACAGAGAATCGAATGCGGTTGCGTGCCATACAGGGGAATAACGATTTTCTGGCCTGGTACTTTATTTTTACCACCACCCCTCCCGGTGAGGACAGTGGGCTCGATATGGAATATGAAAACCTGGTTTTTGAGGATGACTTTGACAGTCCGGGTGCTCCCGATCCTGCCATCTGGACGTACGATATCGGAACAGGCCAGAACGGTTGGGGCAATGGAGAATCTCAATATTATACCGATCGTCCGGAAAATATTATTATCGAAGACGGCTTTTTGAAAATCACTGCCCAGCGGGAAAATTTCCAGGGTAGCGAGTATACTTCCGCCCGTTTGAAAAGCGAGGATTTATTTGAATTCACTTATGGCCGGGTAGATATTCGGGCTAAAATGCCTTCTGGTGGCGGTATCTGGCCCGCCTTGTGGATGCTTGGGGGTAACTTTGCAGAGGTCAGCTGGCCCGCCTGTGGCGAAATTGATATTATGGAATATGCCGACAACAACCCAGGTGTGGTGCATGGTAGTGTTCATTCACCCTCCAGTTTCGGAGCAACTGTAAATACCAAGACTACCAGTGTTCCTGAGGCCACCTCAGCATTTCATGTATACTCCGTAAACTGGTCCCCTAACCAGATCTCCTTCCTGGTGGATGATCAGATTTATTACACCTATTCTCCGGCTATTCAGGACGCGGATACCTGGCCTTTTAATCAGGATTTTTTCCTGATCATGAATGTTGCTATAGGTGGCACTTTTGGCGGAGAGATCGACCCCAACTTCCAGGAAGGTACTATCGAGGTAGATTGGGTGAGGGTTTATCAATAGCGATAGAAAGGTCCGCGAACTTTAGTTCGCAAGAGGCTAAATCGGTCCGCGAATTTCAGTTCGCAAGCAGAAAAACCGGTCCGCGAACTTTAGTTCGCAAGAGGCTAAATCGGTCCGCGAATTTCAGTTCGC
>CAYZMS010000036.1:0-2469 GCA_964479625.1 uncultured Saprospiraceae bacterium | reverse complement strand
AAGCAGAAAAACCGGTCCGCGAACTTATTTCAGGAGTAGACCTTCCTCCTAAAAATCCAAGCCGAAACAGCAAAGCTGTTTCGGCCCACCCCTCATCAGGCATGTTATGGCCCAGGACTAAAAAAACGCTCATGAAATCCTTATTATTCCTGCTTGTGCTGATCAGCTCCTGTAGTTCGCAGGAGAGGGAACTCTTCTGGGCCGATGAATTTGAGGGTTCCGGATTGGATATGGAAAAGTGGAACTTTGAGCTGGGAGACGGTTGCCCGGAATTATGTGGTTGGGGCAATAACGAAAGCCAGATCTACACCGATACCAACCATCGGCTCGAAAACGGGCATTTGATCATCACCGCCCGCCTGGAGAACGGCCGCTATACATCTACCCGGATCACCACCAAGGATAAACTCGAATTCCAGTACGGCCGGGTAGAAGCCCGGATAAAGCTACCGACCGGACTGGGAACCTGGTCTGCTTTCTGGATGCTGGGAAGCAATATCGATGAAGTCGGCTGGCCCTTGTGCGGTGAGATCGACATCATGGAATCCGTAGGCAATGAACCAGGGGTCTTGCATACTTCCCTGCACACCCAGGCCAGCCACGGGAACACTATCAACACCGCAAAAACTACCCATCCTGATTTACAGGAAGATTACCACCTCTACGCCTGCGAATGGAGTTCGGAAGCCATCCGCTTTTACCTGGATGACCAGCTCGTCTATGCCTTTGCTCCGGAAGAAAAAATCGTGAAAACCTGGCCCTTTGACCAACCCTTCTACCTACTGCTCAACCTGGCTATTGGCGGCAACTTCAACCAGGGGAAGATTGACGACAGCATCTTCCCTCAGGAATATGTAGTGGACTACGTACGGGTTTACGACCTTGGGCAATAAACCCAGGCTATTTGATTTGAAAAGCCCTTAACAGTGGCGAAGGGAATAAAGCATTCCCTCCTTACGAGTTTCCTTTAGGGCATGAATAACACAGGATAAAGGTTGGCTTTAAATAGGAGTAATACAAGCCCTGCTTCAATGCCTTCCCTTAACCTGCCAGGCGACAGCGACTAAATGATAATGAAGTACCACGGATCATGGCTCAGGACTGGCCCGAGTCTACTTTAAAATGTTCCGTCAGCATGTTCTTCTGTAAGGCCTCCAGCTTCAATTGCGCTTCGCTCCAGGCTTCGGATTCAGGCTCCAGATCCTCCAGCTGTTTTTGAATGGCCAGGGACTTTTTGTACTGTTGGTAGTCGTTGTATAGTTGCATCATAGTCCCTACCTCTTCGATCAGATGTTGTTCTCGCTTTTCTACTTTAAAGAATCGATTCAGCGTCTCTGCGGTAGCATGGTAAGGTTGAAAGGCTTTCAGGTCGGGTTGTTCTTTGGCATCCACATTGACCAGCAGGTAAGGTGCATTCCCTGAGTAAGGTACACTGGTTTCCCTGTGGATCAGGCGGATGGTTCCATTGCTGTCTGCTTTTGCAACATAGTGACGCAATTCTCCAAAGAAGTCCGCATCGGCGCACACCAGCCGGCAGCCGGTAAGCGGCAAACTGGACCCACCGGTTCGGGTAAAGTCAAATACTTCGGATTCGGTCAAAAAGGGATCGCTTTCGAAAAGGGCCTTTCCCACCCCTTTAACCGTCTTCATAATAGCAGAAACAGATAGCAAAAACGGCCCGGTAGTGGCCAAAACAGGGAAACCGGCGGCCTGCCGCATGAGGTCGCCTACATCATCCATAAACTTTTCCTTAAAGGCATCGGCAACCGCCTGATAAGTACAATGAAACTTTTCTCCAATAATGGCGGGAGAATAATAGACTACCGAACAGCCTACATCATTACCGGGAGTATAATATTTGAATTTTTCGACCTTTTCTTTGATGAGGTTTAGGGCCTGCGGGGCTTGTTTGTATTCCCGGCGGTCTTTTAGCGCGCTAGTGACCATGACGTCACTTTTACTCCCCAGAAATCCGCGGGCGGCATCGCCGGTGTAGAACCCCAAGATCTCTATGATCAGGGGCTGGCCGATACGAAGTGGGCTGTAGGGGAAGCCCCCTACTGCACTCGAATCGAAGGCGATTACCGCTTTGGGGCGCCCTTCCCGGAATTCCAGGTCTTTCTTGTCAAGGTTCCCAAGCCGTTGTTGTTCTTCCAATTCTTCACGGAGTACGGGAATTTCTCCCAGGTAGTATACTAAAGCCATTTGGTGATAGGGTTGGTGGTGAAATGTCTAATAGTTACCCCAAAACGCCTTCACGGTTTTGTGACAACTAATTGTTATTTCGATAAGATTCTCTCCGAATGGAGAAAAATGGTGAACCACTTTTATTTTATGTCACAATACAGCGATGGCCTTTTGAGATAACCTTCTATAAATATAGGCAAAATGTTTGTTTTGGGGAAACTCCAAATAATTAGCATCTCACCATCTGAAAATTCCATCCATGCGAAATCGTAGATGAGATGA
>CAYZMS010000035.1:0-33660 GCA_964479625.1 uncultured Saprospiraceae bacterium | reverse complement strand
GCAATACGGCATTGATTGATGGCATCCGTAAACTCGCGATGGACGTGCGCGAGCTGGACGTGGACTGGATCGACAGCATCAATCCCTTTAGCGAGGCTTACTCCATCCTGTCCAAAGCCATGACCGAGCGCAGCCTCAAAGCGATGGCGGAAGTCATATCGGCCAAGAAGCACAACATATCGGTAGAAGAGGCACGCGACCTGGCGAAGCGCGCGTTAATCTTCAAGCAAGAACGCGGGCGATTGCCAGACCTCAAATCTTCAGACCCCTGGGAGCAGCGCATGGCACAGGGGATTGCGGTACTTGCACGACTAAAAGCGGAACAATCAAATGGCTAAGAAAGAGCAATTTACGAAAGAGGACGATGCGCTTTTGGAAGAACTCGGCGTAGAGGTCGATGCTAAAAAAGCAAAAAAATATACGGCTAAGGAAGAGCGTATCATAGCAGGTTTTGAGGAGATTCAGAAATTTGTTGAAGAACATGGTCGATTGCCAAAGCATGGGGAGGACAAGGATATTTTTGAGCGACTCTACGCCGTCCGGCTGGACCGGATCCGGAGCCAAAAGGAGTGCCGGGAGTTGCTTAAAGACCTGGACACGCAAAACCTGCTTACCTCAGAGTCGTCCGCCGATCTTTCCATACCGGAAGACATAGACGATGATGTACTGTTGAAAGAGCTGGGCGTGAAGGTGGATGGCAACTCATCCATCACCAAGCTGAAACACGTACGGTCGAGCGCTGAAAAACGGGCGGTGGAAGAAATGGCCAACCGGACCCGCTGCGAGAACTTTGAGCAGTACAAGCCCCTCTTTGAGCAAGCACAGCAAGAGCTGGATGCCGGTATACGGGAAACGATACAATTCCGTAAAGATGCTGGTTTCACTAAGACCGATTTAAGAAAAGAACAATTCGTGATTGTCGGCGGCCAGACGGCCTACATCGCTGAGGTCGGGGAGTCTTTCAAAGCGCCCAATGGAGAGGAGGACGCAAGGCTGCGCGTCATCTACTCCAATGGCATGGAGAGCAACATCCTGCTGCGGTCGCTTATCCGGGCGATGTACAAAGACGAAACGAGCCGCTTTGTTACCGACCCCAAGCAGATCGGGCTATTTTCTAGCCAAAGCAGCGAGGACGATGTAGCTACGGGGACGATCTATGTGCTGCGCAGCTTGTCCAATCACCCAATGATTCAGGAAAACAATGATGTTGTTCACAAAATTGGCGTAACGGGTGGCGATGTTAAAACCCGAATTGCTAATGCCAAGAATGACCCTACTTTCCTAATGGCCGATGTGAAGATTATCGCTACTTATAAATTAGCCAATATCAACCGCGTAAAACTTGAAAAGGTCATTCATAATTTTTTTGATTCCGCAAGGCTTGAAATAGAAATTAAAGATCGGTTTGGTAAGCCTGTCAAAGTAAGAGAATGGTTTTTGATACCACTATTCATTATTGATCAAGTGGTGGATAAAATCAAGGATGGGACTATTAGTGAGTATTATTACGATCCCACTTCGGCAGAGCTAAAGAATAGACTGTAATGCGACTATATCCTTCTATTTTTTGCATTAATTCGGTAACTCCAAAAGTGCTTGATCTTTCTCAACTGTTACCACTTCTGTCTCAAGATCGAATGGGATAAGTTGTGCCATACAAGGTGGTTATCAGAAGGTTTGAGCGGGTATCACAAGATGCACCAGGAAATTTCGACCAAAAACTTATTTATAATTTCTGAAAGTGTCTCATATGTCTGCAAACAGCTCTCCGAAGAACAGATAAGGTGGAGTTCTAAGATCAAGATAATCAAAGGAGAGCAAGTCATTTTTCTTTCATTAGTTGATATACCTGATACGACTTATATCGCGCCAAACTCGGACCATCAGTGTAAGAGTGAAGAAATTTTTCTCTTGACAAACGGTGCAAGTGGAAGTTCCGCAGACGTATTTGCGCTTGTAATGTCATATCTTCCCAACATATCAATAATAGGTACCAATACAGAAGGCATCTTCTCTGACATGTATCGGGATACTCTTTCGAATGGCTGGCGAATCACGCTTTCCGATGAAAAATATTTTTCTAAGGGCACGAAATGTTATGAGAAGATTGGTATTCCGGTCGACTTAGAAGTTGAGAATAAGTTTAAAGATGTCGAAAAGGGAATTGACCTAGTTATTGAAACCATGATAAATGAACGGCCAGCTGCCCACACACAATAAAAACATAGGGCACAAAGTGCTAAATTGGAACGGAATAATCTTTAAAAATCGGCTTGGTGCCATATATTTATAGGAGCATTCGAAATGCCCTAGGTTTCATACTCAACCCATTGGCAGCAAGCAAAACAACCATTGAGCAGAATAGTCGGATGGTGGAATCAAACCACCTTTGCAAGCACAAGGGATAGCATTTGGTTCGAAACGGACGTAATATCTGGAATTGGAGGGTTTGGGATTATAGTCGCCTACACATTGATTGCTATTTAAACAGAGGCGCTTTTAACCCTCTGATTTACAACAGTTCTACCCCCAGTCTTGCTTATTATTATGTATATAAGACTCGTATTACTGCACCTACTTCTTTGTGGGGTTCTGTTTGCGCAGAAGGGTAGCCCTTTTGAAGAAGCGGTGCTTCATAAAGAACTACAAAAGGCAAGGGCAACCGATGATACCGCCTTACTGGCAGAAATGTCTTACCAAATGGCTCGCTTTAAAGGCGTTGCCTATATCGAGCGAGACTCTATTCTATATTACCTAAAGCAAAGCGAGCAGTTATATACACAGTTGCAGGATGATGTTGCCCTGGTGGATGTCCACAACAACTTAAGTTATTACTATCAGTATAGCGAGGAGTATGCGCTTGCGATCGAGTACCTTGAAAAAATCCGGGACTATGCACATTTTTATGACGATACCTCCCGGCTAATCAATTATCACCTGGCGCTGGCCAACATCTATGCGCTGCAGCAAAAGTCGCCCGTGGATTCCGTTTTGCATCACTATGAACTGGCCGAGCGTTACGCCACCATAGTGCAAGATACCATGAATATGCTGGTGCTTGATTATCACTTTGCGCTAGATTATCTGTACAGAGATACCTTACTTGAGGAAGCCCGCCGGCGATTGGAGCGGGCCTTGTCACTGGTGCCCCATACAGCTGAGGGCCATTATTTTCTACCTGCCCTGCACGAACAGCTTGGAGACTATTATGTAAAAACCCAAAGCTATACCCAGGCGATAGCGCAATACAATCAAGCGATCAAAGGGGGGAAAGCATTTGAGGATGCTACCCTCCTTCGAGCCTGCTATGAGAAGCTCAAAACCTGCTACCTTGAGCTGGGAGAATATGAGCAAGCTATTACCGCTTTGGAACAAAAACAAGTCTATCAGGAAATCCTCTTTGACGAAGAAAAAATACGATCTATCGAGCGGCTGGAAATGGAATTCCAGACAGAACGCAAGAACAACACCATCGCACTGCTCCAGCAAGAGAAAGCGGCTAAGGACCTGCAAGTACAACGCCAACGCTATATCATTTTCTCTATTTTAGCAGGCCTGATTGTACTATCGGCTATTGCTACTTTACTAATCCTGAATTATCGCTATCGCAATCGAGCCAATCGGATAAAGGCTGAACAGCAGGAAGCCATGAACTGCATGCGGCAAAGCTTTTACACCAACATCACTCATGAGTTTCGCACCCCCATTACGGTTATTCAGGGCATGGCAGAGCAAATAAAAGGCAACCCCAAAGAGAAAGAACTCATCCAACGCAATAGTCAGGACCTGTTGCGTTTAGTCGATCACCTGCTCGATCTGTCAAAAATTGACGAAGATCAACTCAAGTTGCAATGGATACAAAACGACATCTTTTCTTTTTTCCGCTACGTGGCCGAGCCCCTCCAATCCATGGCTGTAAGCAGGGGAATTGATTTGGATGTCCAAACTAACCCGGAGCAACTGATCGTGGATTACGATCCGGATAAAATGCAGCAAATTCTTCATAATTTACTCGGCAACGCCATCAAGCACACACCGCCGGGAGGCAACGTGCAATTGCTTGCGCAAAAGTTAGACGAGTACTTGCAAATTACCGTTCAGGACAGCGGTGAAGGCATTCCCGCCAAAGATGTACCGCGTATATTCGAACGGTTTTATCAGGTAACGGAAAACAAAACCACCGTAGGAGGAACGGGCATTGGCCTGGCCTTGGTCAAAGAATTAGTGCAGTTGATGCAGGGCACTATTACCGTCGATAGTACCCTGGGAAAGGGTACTACCTTTATTCTCTTGTTCCCTATTAGCCGTAAAGCGCCGCTGCAGGCCATAGACACCACCGGTCACCGGCAGATAATATCGGAGACCCCATTCCGCTTACCCTCTTCTCTTGATGCTAGCCTGGCCTTAATTATCGAAGACAATGTAGATGTCATCACCTATTTACAGGATTGCCTGAGTCCCATGTATCAAATAGAAACCGCCCCTGATGGGCAGGCAGGCATCGATAAAGCACTAAAGATAATCCCCGATATTATTATTTGCGATGTAATGATGCCTCAAAAAGATGGCTTCGAACTGTGTGCTACTTTGAAAAAGGACGAGCGTACCAGCCACGTGCCCATCATCCTGCTTACTGCAAAAGCCACGCAGGAAGACCGCCTCAAAGGACTTAAATCCGGTGCCGACGCTTACCTGACAAAACCCTTTAATAAACAAGAGTTGTACATTCGTTTACAGCAACTCGTAGAGTTGCGCCGCAATCTGCAAAAACGATACAAATATGGGCTGCTCTCGCAAATAGCCATCTCGCCGGATGATCGCCTTATTACAAAAATCCAAACCTTCGTTGAAGATAACCTGGATAATGAACAACTCGATGTCTCCGCCATTTGCCGGCACGTTGGGCTTAGCCGCATGCAAGTGCACCGCAAATTAAAAGCGCTGACCCAAAAAACAACGACACAATTTGTGCGGTCCGTACGTATGCAGCACGCCCGGCAGCTGTTGCAAAAAACCGATTTACAAATTGCCGAAATCGCCTTTCGGGTCGGCTATAGTGATCCCAGCTACTTCTCCCGGCAGTTCTCTGAAGAGTTTGAGTACCCGCCAAGTCATGCTCGCAAGTAGCTGCTTTTTGGCGTAAACCATGCAGCCCGATGTTACAAAATTCCAGGTATATGTTACATGTCTCCTTGTGAAATTGCTCGTATAGATTGATTTTGATGGTGAAATCCTTTCAGATCAATCAAAATCAATTCCTATGCGACACAGTTTACTCTCACTCACAGTTTTTATCTTTACTGGATTAACGGTACAGGCACAAGTCCTCATAACATCGGAGGGCATCACTAATGGAACGGTTACCCCTGCCAACAGCAATGAACTGGAATTTGTGGAAGGCTTCTTTTTCGGAGAAATTGACTTGCTACCTTCCGGCACTTTGGCGCTGGGTACCGGCTCCTTACCAAATGACCTGTATATTGATAAAGACGGCAATGTCGGGGTAGGCACTTCCTCCCCCCAGGGAGCATTTGAGGTGGACGGAAGTATGTATACCAACGGGAACCTCAATATCGAACCGACCTTTCTGAACGGCATTTATTTCTCAGATGGAAGTGGAACTTACGGTCACCTTATTGGTAGTTCAGGGGGCATTACTCTCGGCACTGATCTGGCTACTGGAACGAACCCTTCCGTTTCGTTGAGTAGAAGTGGTGCTCACTTTTTAGAGCTCTATACCGACGGCCGCACCGGGGTCAATACCAATGGGGCCGATCCCGGCGTAACCTTCGAAATAGAGCACGATGAAGGATCCGCGACGAATGGCCTCGGTTTGACCAAAAAAGGGGATACGGATAAAGCCTGGCATATGTATGTCTTCGAATCCGGTAATCTGGGGTTTATTGAAGATAACAACTCTAATGAATTGGAACGCACCCTGGAGGAAGACGGCGATTGGGTACGTGGGTCTGACTTATCTCTGAAAAGCAACATTCGAACCCTGGGCGAGGAAAGTATTGCTGGCCTTTACGAGTTAAGAGCGACCTCCTACCGGTACCGTACTCAGCGTGATGATGAGTTGCAATTTGGCTTCATCGCTCAGGAAGTGGCGAAGGTATTTCCTGACCTAGTCAGTCAAGTAAACGAAGTGGGCGAGCCGGAGCGCCTTGGCGTTTCCTACGAAGAATTAATCCCGATTACTATAGCTGCCCTGCAAAAGCAACAGCAGGAGATCGAAGAGAGAGATGCCCAACTGGACGAACTGAAAAATCAGGTAAATAACCTAAACAACCGCCTGGATCAGTTAGAGGCGCTCATAGCAGAGCAATCCGATGAAGGTACTTCGGTCATTCTGCACGGCAGCGATAAGCCTCTTTTAGAACAAAACCTACCTAACCCATTTAAGGGCCAAACTCAAATAGGATATTATTTGCCAGAAGGCACAAAGCGAGCTCAACTACGTATCACCGCCGTCACTGGACAGGTCATAAAAACTATAGAACTATCAAGCCCTGGCAAAGGTCAGGTGAATGTAAACACCAATGGTTTGGCAAGTGGAACCTATCAATATAGTCTGCTCGTTGATGGCAGGGTAATTAAAACCAGGCAGATGGTATTGAACAAATAGCAAAAACGACTCTTTATGCCGACCACCCATCCTGTGGCACAACGGCTGATCCCGCTGATGAAGAGCGATCTTCCTGGAGGTACACGCATCCCTCCCAGGAGAAAACTGGAAGTTGTATTGTAAGCACCGCTTCAACACGGAATTATCCACAGCGGGCAACCCCGACGGTTTACGCAGCTGGAAATTTCACCCGTCAAGCGACCATCAAAAGCTTTATTCCCCAAGCTATAAATCGAAATGGGCAACGCGAGCCTAAGGGGACAGGCACACAATAGAAAAGGCCTGAAGAATGAACTTCAGACCTCCTTGAATCTTACATAAATCTTTGAAAATGACTGCTAGTTGGAGCTAGCAAGCCATAACTCATTGAAAATCAATCGCATTTTCAAAGCCTAAGCGGTCCGGACGGGACTCGAACCCGCGACCCCATGCGTGACAGGCATGTATTCTAACCAACTGAACTACCGGACCTGAAAGTATATAATAGACTCCCAACTGCTTTGGGAGGTGTGGCAAAACGCCTTAGCGCCATTGCGAGTGCAAATATAGAAGGTATTTTGGTACGGCACAATAGACCCTTAAAAAAAATTACCCGAATCCTTAAAAAAGGAACGGGCGATCCGCTACAGCCTTCAAAAAAAGACTGGATGGGCTCTTTATCCCGCTACTTATTGCTAATTTTACTCTTCGTGGGCGGAAAAGGCATTCTTCGCTCCACGCTGGAATTTGCTTTATATCAACCGGTAAATACCCAAGGAGCAGCTTGCTACAGGGGTTTGCCATAAAGCCCGTAGATCATGGTTTTCCTGGAATTTGAACAGCCGTTGGAAAAACTATACGAGCAACTGGAGAAGTTGGAGGAGATTGGCAAAGGCGGCGAAGTGGATGTGAGTGAGATGATCAAAACCCTGGAAACAAAGATCCGGAACAAACGCAAGGAGATCTACAGCAACCTCACCGGCTGGCAAAAAGTGCAACTCTCCCGCCACCCCGATCGGCCCTATACCTATTTCTACATCCGGCAAATGTGCCGCAAGTTTATCGAATTGCATGGCGACCGAAATTTCAGGGACGACAAGGCCATCGTGGGTGGATTAGGCTCCCTGGACGGGCAAACGGTGGTCATCCTGGGCCAGCAAAAAGGGGTAAATACGAAAATGCGTCAATACCGGAACTTCGGTATGGCCAATCCGGAAGGTTACCGCAAGGCCCTGCGCCTGATGAAGTTGGCCGAGCGCTTCCAATTCCCGGTGGTTACTCTCATCGATACCCCCGGGGCCTTTCCCGGTCTGGAGGCCGAAGAGCGCGGACAGGCAGAGGCTATCGCCCGCAATCTGTTCGAAATGGCCCAACTTCGTGTACCCATCATCAGCGTGGTCATTGGAGAAGGTGCCTCGGGAGGAGCCATTGGTATCGGCCTGGGTGATCGGGTCTATATGCTCGAAAACACCTGGTATTCGGTTATTTCTCCGGAATCCTGCTCTTCCATCCTTTGGCGCAGCTGGGATTACAAGGAGCAGGCCGCCGAAGCCTTGAAATTAACCGCAGAAGATATGCTCGCCAATGGCCTGATCGACGATATCATCCGCGAGCCGGTGGGCGGCGCACATTCGAACCCTGAGGAAATGGCCAAACTCCTGAAACGGCAATTAAAAAAAGCCATAGCTGAATTAATGGAACTGGACCCCGAGGAGCGTATCGAACAGCGTATCAATAAATACGCCCAAATGGGGGCTTACGAGATCGTGGATGTTCAGCCAGTGGAGGAGTAAGGAAATCCAAAAGTGCTTTGTTCGCTTTTAGATTCCCTGGTTAATTTTGTTTTTTATCGGCTTTGAAACATAGAGGGGAAGCCTTTTGAAATTGTAAATAATGAGTGGCTACATAGGCTCTTTAAGAGCATCCATACACCAATGGTTCCTGAACAAGGAATTGAAGGATAGGCGCTTCGAACGCCGCCGGGTCAATTTCGAAAAGGCCCAAACCATTGGTATACTTTTTGACGCAACAGAGGTGGACGGTCGGCAAGTCGTACTCGATTACGCTGAGCGGCTGCGTAAACAAGGCAAGCGGGTGCGCCTGCTGGGTTACTTTTCCAACCAGGAAAAAGGCGCCAGCTTTTCCTTTCCCTATTTCAGCCGGGCTCAGATCGACTGGGCCCTTCGCCCGGGAGGTACCGAAGTAAAGGCCTTTCTGGATCAGGAGTTCGATCTTTTTATTTTTTTGAACACCAGTTCCACCCTTTATGGTGATTATATCGCCCACCTTTGCCGGGCCCATCTGAAAGCGGGGCCCCCTGGTACCGCCAAAGCCCCTTACGAACTAATGATAGCCGTTCAACATAAAGAGCGTTTAACCGATTTTATCCGGCAAATGGAGCTCCTTTTAGCCAAGACGAACCCGCATCATGAAGCAGCATAAACTGGCCGGTTTGGGCGTAGCCCTGGTCACCCCATTCCGGGATCATGCCATCGACTTTTCAGCCCTGGAACAACTCATTGAACACGTCATTGAAGGTGGCGTAGACTATATCGTCTCCCTTGGTACTACCGGCGAAGCCGTTACACTTTCTGCCGAAGAATGCCGCCGGGTATTCAACTTTACCATCCAACAGGTGAATGACCGCATTCCCATCGTAGCGGGTTTATTCGGTCGAAACGATACGGCCGCTCTGCTGGAACGGGTGCAATCCTATGATCTTAGCGGATTTACCGCCATCATGTCCAGCAGTCCGTCCTATAACAAGCCCTCGCAGGATGGTGTTTTCCGCCACTATATGGCACTGGCGGAGGTCAGCCCTTTGCCCATCATCATTTACAATGTACCCGGCCGTACCGGTAGCAATGTAGAGCCCGAAACCATTATCCGGCTGGCAGAGGCCAGTGACCGCTTCATTGCCGTGAAGGAAGCGTCCGGAAACCTGCAGCAAGCCGGCCACATCCTGAAATACCGACCCGATCATTTTCTGCTGCTTTCCGGGGAAGACCCCCTCACCCTCCCCATGCTGGCGATGGGCGGCGACGGGGTTATTTCGGTAATTGCCAATCTCTACCCAGACGCCTTCTCCCAGATGGTGCAGGCCGCCAGAGCCGGCAAGTACGACCAGGCCGCTGCTGTTCACCTGGAATTGCTGGACATCCACCCCTGGCTCTACATTGAAGGCAATCCATCCGGCGTAAAGGCCGGCCTGGAATTAAAAGGGCTTTGCAGTAAGGAAGTGCGCCTCCCTCTGGCGCCCCTGTCGGATAACCATTGCCTCTCCTTGAAAAAGGAAATGGATAAGGTGCGTTGGTAACTGGCAGGGAGTCTATGGCCTGCTCTTTTTAGATTTCCCCCTTACGTTAAACCTAATTTAAATTTTCTAAGGAAGCGTTAACAGGAGTGACCTTCCCCTACTTTTGGCGTTTTAATAGTAGCAGCGAGAAATACAGCTGCATTAAATACCAAACCAATATTTTTCGAATGAGAAAGACCTCAAAACGTTTCCATATCGCTTTGCTTTTTGTAATGGCGGCTTTCACCCTTTGGAATTGTTCCGGAAAAGAAACGGAAAGCATCAAAGAAGACCTGTATACGAATACGGAATACTTTTACCTGGAGGACCAGTCTGCCAAACTACTGCTGCCCCAATCCTACTACCGGGAAGAAGCAGATCTTCAGGCGGTAGATTCCCGCTTCCTGGAAGCTTTCGACAATCATCTTGAGTTAAAGGGTATTGCCAACAGCACCAATGATTATTTCCTGGACCGCTCCGGATCATCCCGCATCCTTTTCGTGGATAATCAATACACGCCTTTAAATGAAGCAGTTGCCCGCAACTATTCTGCCTTTATCCGGTATGCCCTGGATGATATTGGCAAGGAAAAGCAGGGCTTCAATGCAGAGCGCATTAGCTCCGCCTTTAAAGAAAATGAGAATTTTGATTACGTCAAGGTAAAATATCGCCTTAGCGACCAGTCCGTTCAAGAGGAACCCTACTACCTCACCCTCTATTTTTTAAGTACCAAATACAAGCAAAACTCCTTCTTTATCCAGGAATACTCTAAAGGAGAGAAAGACCTGGAGCCCTACTTGTGGTCTCTAAAAGGAGCCTAGGTATAGTAAGAAAGACCAAGGGCCAGTTAGTTGCCCTTAGTCTTTCCCTTGGTGCTATACGATTTTCAGCAGCTTTATTTTAGCCGTTGATGTAGGTCAGCCAGTAATTGTACTGCGGCTTCATAGGTGGTACCCATGGCGGCGGCTTCATCCTTTCCTGCGAAAAGGGCCATTTCGCATCGGTTTAGCATGTCCAGGAAGGCCTGGATGCGTTCGGGGGGAAGTTGCAGGCTTTGGAGTTTTTCCTGCAGGTTATTTTTATCCAGGGCTGATTTGGGGATCTCCAGCTTATCGGAAATATAGCCCAGCATAGCTTTCGAAACACCATCATAGAATTGACCGGTTTGCCCCTGTTCTTTTGCTTCCCGTGCTGAAGCCAACAGTTGCAGTGCAGCTTTACGCGCCTGTCGCTTGCGGTGTTCTTTCAGGGGCAGGGCCGCCTCCCGTTCTTGTCGTCTTCGGAGTAAGAACATTCCACCGATCAGTAAAACGGGTAAGCCGGCAGCCACCCAGAAGCCGGCTTTTTGGGTCCAGTAGGTGGGGGGCTGCCGAAGGCGGGAATCTATTTTTATGGATCGAATGTCCCGGGCAGTTTCCGTATCCTCGAGGGTGCTGGTACCTTCCTGACCAGCCATACTACCGGCAGTTATCCGTACGGTATAGGTTTCGGATTCCAAACGTACAAACCTATTACTATCCGGACTAAAAAAGGTAAAAGCAGGCTCTATGCGGTAAGTTCCCGGGCGTTTGGGCAAAAGCAGGTATTCGAAAGTTTTTCGGGCAATACGACGGTTCTGGTATTCTCCGGTCTCTTCTTCACTGATACGGGGCTCGTACAGTTCGAAAGTGGAGGGCAAGTTCAGGTCAGGAGCTTGAATCCGCTTGAGGTCTCCATCTCCCACTACGCTCAGTCGAAGAGAAATGGCGTCATCTGTACTTGCCTCCTGCCGGTTGATGGAAGTGTTCAATTCGTAATTTCCCACTGCTCCGCTAAAGGTGGAAGGGGCTCCTTCGGGCAGGAGTACCACCTCAAACTGCACGGGCTCGCTGCTTACCGGGACCCGTCGGATACGTCCGCCAAAAAAAGAAGACCGACGATCCTCCTCTTCCAGAATACCCAGTTGCATCAGACTTTCACCCACCGTTACTGTCCCTGTTTGTTGGGGGTAGAGCGCAATACTTTTCAAAACCTTGGTGGTATATTCTACGCCCGCCAGTACTTCCTTTCGAACGCGGGTATCCGGGCGTCGCAACTCCTCGGCATAGCAACCGTCGTAAACGGGTTCCTCCAGGATATTGTAGTTCTGTACCGTAACCGTGGTGTATAATTTAAAATCGAGCCGTACCTGCTGGCCGATATAGGCTGTGCTATCCGAAAGCTCGGCTTTGATGAAAAAGTCCTCATCCGCTTGTTTTCCTGCGCCACCATCCAGAACACGCACTTTAAGGGGGTCGGTGCGTAGGGTTCCATCCCTGGTTACAACACTGGCTGCACCAATAGTAAGTATGCCTTTTTTTTGAGGTCGCAAGGTATAGGAAATCGTCAGTTCCTTACTAACTGCTCCGTTGACGATGGTGGTGCTAGCCCTGCGGGAAGGTCCCGACAACACTTGAAAATCCTCGAAATCGGGCGGGCTAAAACGGGTGCCGTCAGCATTTCGAAGGGTAAAATGCACTTCAAAGTAACTACCGTAGAGGATCTCTTCGGCCTCTGAAAAAGCTTCGAAAACCGGTTCCTGGCTATGGGCCCGCATCAAACCACAACAAAGGATCGCCAGGAACGCTATGAGTCGAAAGGAAATGATCCGTTTCATTACCAATCCTTTTTAGATTTGCTTGGTTTACTGTTCGCTTTTTTAACCTTCTCCTGTACTTTTCGTTCTTCCTCGTCCATGATCTCCAGTAATTTCTCAGCTTCTTCCCGGCTCAACCCCTCAGGTGTATTAGTCTGGCTCTCCTGAGGGTCTTCGGGCTCTTCCTCCTGCTGCTGAGGCTGTTGTTGCTGTTGCTCTTGATTACCATTTTCCTGTTCTTCCTCGGAGGTAGGAGGTGGTTGGTTTTCCTGCTGCTCCTGGTTTTCGTTATTTTGTTGTTGGTCCTGTTGTTGTTGCTGCTGCAACTGGTACTGAGCCCTGGCCAGATTGTATTTGGTTTGAATATCACCCGGCTTGAGCCTTAGGGCATTTTTATAGGCATCGATGCTTTCCTCGAACTGCTGGAGCTGGAAATGCGCATTGCCCAAATTGTGGTAGGCATGGGCCCTTGTGGTAGGATCCCCGGCCCTTTCGGCACTATTGGCGTAGCGGTCAATGGCTTCTTCGAATCTTTGCTGTTCGTAAACGGAATTGCCCAGGTTATAGTTACCCTGAGCGGAGGGGGCCTTTTCCAGCGATTTTCGATACTGTTCCTCCGCCTTTTGGTAATCATCCGTTTGATAGGCCTTGTCCCCCTGTCGCAAGAAGCGATGGGCAGTTTGGGCCTTCAAACCTATACCCAAAACCAATCCAATGATTAAAATACCGATCCTTTTCTTCATATCCTGTTGATTATCCCAGCCAGTTGCGCTCGGGTAGTACCCGGCTCTTTCGATAAGAGATAATAAATTCGAACATCATTATCAACAAGCCCAGGCCGATAAAGTATTGGAAATAACTGTTGTATTCGGAAAAGATGCGTTGTTCCATTTCTCTTTTCTCGATCTTGTCGATTTCTTCCCGCAAATTGGCAATGATGCCCTCTTCTCCTCTGGATAGCTTATGGTACACTCCGCCACCGGCCTCGGCAACACTTCTGGCAAGCTCTTCATTGAGGCGGGTACGGACTGGCGCTCCGCTTTCATCGCGTTTATAATCCAGGCGTCCACCCTGAAACTGGGGAATGAACCCTCCTTCGGTGGTGCCCACTCCCACCGTATATATCAGCAGGCCATCCTCCCGTGCCTTGCGGGCCCGTTCCACCGCTTCGTTCTCATGGTTCTCTCCATCGGTGATCACGATTAATGCTCGGTGGTTCTTTACAGATGCTTCGAAAGAGCGTTCGGCCAGATCAATGGCATCGGCAATGGCGGTACCCTGGGTGGGCGCCTGATCGGGATTGGTAGACCGAAGGAACAGTTGCACCGCGGCATAATCAGTAGTAAGGGGCACCTGTAAATAGGCATTCCCTGCAAAAATAATCAAGCCCAGCCGATCCCCCTTCAGGCCCTCTACCAGCCCCTGAGCAAACCGCTGGGCCCGGTCCAGCCTGCTTGGAGCGATATCCTCTGCCAGCATGCTATTACTAATATCCAGCGCTATGAATACATCCACACTCTGGCGCTTCACCTTTTCCCGCTTGGAACCCCATTGCGGGTTGGCCCAGCCTATGATTAAAAAAGCAAAGGCCAATAAGAGCAGGGAAAACTTTAACCCATGCTTGTAATTTGACCATTCCGGCATCAACCTTGGCAAGAGACTGGTATTTCCAAAACGCCGCAGGGCAATTCTTCTTCGATAGGCAGCCAGTAAAAATAGCCCCAGCAATACAGGTAAGGCGATCAGCCAATAGAGAAATTCCGGATGTTCGAATCGAAACATTGTAACGCTGGTTTACGGCAAAGCTCGAAAAACGGTGTACCGCAGGACGATCTCCAAAAACAGGAACAACACGCCCCAGAACACAAAATGATAGTACTCTTCACTATACCGTCGAACGACAGTGACTTCTATTTCTGTTTTTTCCAATTGGTCGATCTCATCATAAATGGCTGCAAGAGCATTTTCGTTGGTTGCCCTGAAATAGCGCCCTCCAGTCAGCTCAGCGATCTCTCGTAGCAAGGCTTCGTCGATCTGCACCCTTTGCAAGCCGAAAATGTATCGTCCATCACTGCGCCGTTGAACCGGAGTAAGGGCATCACCTGTGGAACCAACGCCAATGGTGTAGACCTTAACTTCAAATTCTTCGGCGATCTCGGCTGCTGTCATCGGTTTAATATAACCTGCATTATTTACCCCGTCGGTCAACAGGATAACTACTTTGCTATCGACTTCACTATCTTTCAAGCGATTGACACTGGCGGCCAGGCCCATACCAATGGCGGTTCCATCTTCCAGGGCTCCACACTCAAGGCCTGCCAGAAACTCCTGTACCACATCGTGGTCAGTGGTGAGCGGACACTGGGTAAAAGCTTCTCCTGCAAAAACGGCCAAACCTATTCGATCATAAGTCCTTTTACTAACAAATTCTACGGCCACCTGCTTGCTGACTTCGAGCCGGTCCGGTTTGAAGTCCTGTGCCAACATACTACTCGAAAGGTCCATGACGAGCATGATGTCGATCCCTTCAGCATTGACTTCCTCCTCCCTCAAGGTAAGCCTCGGGCGGGCCAGAGCAATCACCAGGGCCACGAAAGCCAGAGTGCGTAACAAAGGCAGCAACATGCGGAGGCGACCCCGCCAGGGCCTCTTTCCGTTTAAAAAATCCAGACCCGGCATTCGCAGGACCGGGTAGCGACTTCGGTATTGCCGGTAATACCAAAAGCCCAGTAAGGGCAAAGCCAGCAGTAGCAAAAAGAACTGCGGGTGTAAAAACGACAGATTCGGGGCCAGTATGCTCAGGATCATGTCGGAGGGTTTTCGGTTTCTTGTTCTTCAGCTACGGGCCTGGTAGTTTCCACCAACTCGCCCACCAGTTGACGGCTTTCCAGGTGAAACTCCATGGGGGGTTCTGCTTTGGCAAATTTAACCAGGTCTACCGTGTTGAGCATTTCGGTCATACGGTCTTCCCAGTCTTTTAGTTCAGGATGCATTTTCAACTTCCGGAGAACAGAGGCAGTGGTCGACTCTAAAGCAGGGATACCAAACCCGTCTTCAAGATAAGCCCGAAGGATGTAATTCAATCGGGAATGGTATTCTAAAAAGCTTTTCTTATCCAGTAAGCCACTTTCATCCAGTTCCTTCAAACGGGTTTGCGCCAATTGATGAGGTGGTGGTGGTGGTGGGAGTTCCACGTCTACTTCTTCTTTTTTTATTCTTCGGATCCACCAAAAGACGAGGCCCGCCAGAGCGGCCACTCCTGCGCCCCCTAACAGCCAGGGCAATACGTCCTCCAGGGCGAGCGGTTCCCTGATGATGTCTTTTATCGGCTGTAGTTGGGTGGTATCCTGGGCCACCAATAATGTCCGAACATTCAATCCCAGGTCATTGGAAAAGACCGTATCTAATCGTCCGTCCTTTTCGAAAACAACGGGAATGGGGGGAATACGGTGAAAACCCGAATCGAAGGAGGTGATAGTCCCTTCCAGGTCCAGCAAAAGATCATCTCCTGCGGTAATGGTGTCCCCCGTTTTCATGGAAAGCAATTCCAGGTTTTCATTTTCGAGTATGGCTTCCATTCCCACCTGCCGGATGCGCAGCTCGGGAGGAAAGATCACTTCTACCTTTAGACGTACCTGGTCACCGATCAAAATGTTTGTGGAATCCAGCCGGGCCCTGGCTTCTGGTTGCGCATTCATGCAAACCGGAGCGAAAAGCAGTAGGAACGCCCATCCCGCTGCTACATACCCTTTTGCCCAGCAAAATCCCAATCCCGGTCTCATCAGCTTGAACGCTTTTTAAAAAATTTCAAAAGTTCATTTAGATAGGACTCATCCGAACGAATGCTCAGAAAATCAGCCCCCGATCGAAAAAACAATGAACGTGTGCGGGAGTAATTTTCTGCAAACCACCTGCCGTATCGCTCGCGTACCTTTACAGACCCGGTGTCAATCCAGCCCAGTTGGTCGGTTTCCGCATCCCGGGCCCTTATCAGGCCGATATTCGGAAGGGACTCCTCCCTTGGGTCATAGAGATGGATACCGACCAGGTCGTGTCGACGGGCGGCAATGCGAAGCGGATCCTCATAGCCGTCTGTCATAAAATCGGATAAGACAAAGCAAATGCTGCGTTTCTTGGTCACATTGTTAAAGAATTCCAGGGTTCTGCGCAGGTCCGTTCCCTTTCTCTCCGGTTCCAGGTCGATCATTTCCCGGATGATCCGAAGGATATGGGAACGCCCTTTTTTGGGCGGAATGAATTTTTCTACCCGGTCGGAGAAAAAAACAGCACCCACCTTATCGTTATTTTGAATTGCCGAGAAAGCAAGCAGGGCGCACATCTCGGTCAATACTTCTGATTTGAGTTGTTCCACCGTTCCAAATAATCCCGAACGGCTGATATCGATCAACAACATCACGGTGAGTTCTCGTTCTTCCTCGAAGATCTTTATGTGTGGGTCGCCGGTTCGGGCAGTTACATTCCAATCTATGTTTCGAACATCATCCCCGTACTGGTAATCGCGCACCTCGGAAAAGGACATACCTCGGCCTTTAAAGGCGGAGTGGTATTCTCCGGAAAAGATATGCTTGCTCAAGCCTTTGGTCTTGATCTCGATCTTGCGCACCTTTTGGAGCAACTCCCTGGTTTCCATACTACACTTGAATTAAGGTTAAAAACGGAGGTATCTGGCGTATGCCTTTAGGGCACTTCCACCTTGGCGAGGATGCGGTCTATAATGTCTTCCTGACTTACATTTTCGGCTTCCGCTTCATAGGTCAGGCCGATCCGGTGCCTCAATACATCGTGGCAAACACTTCTTACATCTTCGGGGGTCACGTAGCCCCGCCTTTGCAGAAAAGCGTGCGCTTTGGCGGCGAGCGCCATATTGATGCTGGCCCGGGGAGAGCCCCCGTAATTGATCAGCAGATCGAGGTTTTCCAGGCCAAATTCTCCCGGTTGGCGGGTGGCAAAAACAATGTCCAGGATGTACCGTTCGATCTTTTCGACCATATATACTTTTCGCACCGATTCCCGGGCACGCAGGATCTCTTCTACCGTTATAACCGCTTGAACGTCCTTCCCATAGGCAGCATCCCCAAGGTTGCGCCGCATGATCTCCAACTCCTCTTCTCTGTTGGGGTAGCCAATTTTGACCATTAACATGAACCGATCCAGTTGCGCTTCTGGGAGGGGATACGTCCCTGCTTGCTCAATGGGGTTTTGGGTAGCCAGGACCAAAAAGGGTTCTTCAAGCCCGAAGGTTTCCTTACCGATGGTTACCTGCCGCTCCTGCATCGCCTCCAGGAGGGCAGATTGCACTTTGGCCGGAGCCCGGTTAATCTCATCTGCCAAAATGAAATTGGCAAAGATCGGCCCTTTTCGAACAGAAAACTCATTTAAGCTCGGGTTGTAGATCATAGTCCCGATGATATCAGCCGGCAAAAGATCTGGGGTAAACTGTATTCGGCTGAAGCGGGCATTGACTGCGGTAGAGAGGGTCTTAATGGCCAGGGTTTTTGCCAAACCGGGTAAACCCTCCAGAAGTACATGGCCCCGGGTAAGTAAGCCCAGCAATAGTCGCTCCAGCATTTCCTCCTGGCCTACGATCACCTTTCGGGCTTCCCCCCGCAGGTTTTCTAAAAATGCGCTGTCGGCATAGATCTGTTGGTTCAGTGCTTCGATATCCGTGCTGTACATATTGTTCAGGTGTTTTGCAGATTCATTCCTTTATTAGTCCGGAGCTATCCGATGGCAAAGGCGTATTGCTAAGGGTGTCCGGTTCAAACAAAGGCTTCAGAGAGATCGTATCATTCAGCTTTTTTATTATAGGAAGTGGCGGACGAGCGGGGCGGCTGGTATCCAGCGCAGAACGGGCCCGATTTACCAAGATCGAATCCACAATAAGTTGGGCGCGTTCCAACAGCCGCTCGTTACATCCCCGTTCCCGGGCAGCCCGGAAAAGACCCAGTCGTCTTTCCAGTTCTTCATCCATCAACTCCTGCACCTCTTCCTGGGAATAATCCTCCTGATTTAAGCAGGCCGGTAAAAGGCTTGCCATCAGGGCAAAGAAAAGCAATCGGACTAAGCTGCCCCTACCCTTGGCCCGAAGTTTATTGCCTTTATCCATTTTCCTGACCTTTTGCCTGATAACGCTTGCGCAGATCGGCTTCTTCCTGCAGGCGTTCCTGCAAAAGGGAGTCGACCAGGACATCCAGTTCGGTTTCGAACCGAAGGTCGCAAAGGCTGTCCATTTCTTGATTCAAGGTCGGCACCAGGTCGGTATACAAAGAATCCACCCTTGCCCTTTGTGCATTGGTTAGTTTCAAGGGTAGGGGTTCGCTGCAGGCCGTGAGCAGCAGACTGCCAGAGCACAATAGCAATTGTTTCCAAACCCGAGGTTTCATGATCGTTGGTTGAGATCAATGACTTTCTTTCTCAATTCAAATTGCTGACCCAGGTATACCTTTCGAACCATTTCATCTGCAGCCAGCTCTTCAGCACTTCCGGCTTTTAAAATATTTCCTTCGAACATCAGGTAGGCCCTGTCAGTGATGGACAGGGTTTCCTGTACGTTGTGGTCGGTGATCAGGATACCGATATTCTTTGTTTTCAATTTGGCCACAATGTACTGAATGTCTTCCACTGCGATCGGGTCAATCCCGGCAAATGGTTCATCCAGTAAAATAAATCGCGGATCGGTGGCCAATGCGCGGGCAATTTCGGTACGCCGCCGCTCGCCGCCGCTAAGGGTATCACCCCGGCTTTTCCGGACTTTTTCAAGGCCGAATTCTTCGACCAGGGACTCCAATCGTTCTTCCCGTTCTGCCTTTTTTAGGCTGGTCATCTCCAGTACCGCCATGATATTATTTTCCACGCTCAATTTTCGAAAGGCAGATGGCTCCTGTGGAAGGTAGCCGATCCCCAATTGAGCCCTTTTGTACATAGGAAGGGTGGTTATATCCTCCTGTTGCAAAAATACCCGGCCTTCATTGGGTCGAATGAAGCCCACGACCATGTAAAAGGTGGTAGTCTTCCCCGCACCGTTTGGCCCCAGGAGTCCTACTATTTCTCCCTGATTCACCTCCAGGGAAACACCTTTCACTACCTTTCGACGGCCATATTGCTTGACCAGCCCCTCACTTCTTAATTTGACCTTCATATACCAAGAATTAGATCTAACGCGGTACCTCTATACCTTCTACAATGTCTTTTATCACATCTTTGGTCGAATACCCCTCCATTTCCCGTTCGGGCTGCAGGATGAGGCGATGATTTAAAACAGGATAGCTCACGAACTGGATATCATCCGGGCTTACAAAATCCCGGCCCCTTAGTCCGGCCACAGCCTTTGATAAACGGAGCAGCGCCAGCGATGCCCGGGGAGAAGCCCCTAGAAAAAGGTTACTGTCATTGCGGGTGGAATGGATAATGGCGGCAATATAGTCCAGTAGACTATCTTCGATATGAATTTGCTCAACCAACTCTCTACATTTTTGGATCTCCCTGGCATTAATGACCGCCTGAACATCCTTTTGAATACGTTGCTGAAAATCATTTCTAAACCTTCGCAAAATGACTTTCTCCTCTGTCAGGGCGGGATAGTCTAATTCGATCCGCACTAAAAAGCGATCTAACTGGGCTTCAGGTAGCTTATAGGTACCCTCCTGTTCGATGGGGTTTTGGGTTGCGATCACGAAAAAAGGATAGTCCATAGGATAGGTGGCTCCGTCCACCGTTACCTGATGCTCTTCCATTACTTCGAATAGGGCTGCCTGGGTCTTGGCCGGGGATCGGTTGATCTCATCAATAAGCACGATGTGGGCGAATACTGGTCCCGGGCTAAAGGAAAACTCCGAACTCTTCATATTGTAGACCGTGGTCCCGATCACATCAGAAGGCATAAGGTCAGGAGTAAACTGAATACGGGAGAATTCCAGGTCCATGGTCTGGGCCAGCAATTTGGCACTCAAGGTCTTGGCAATACCAGGAACCCCCTCCAGCAGTACGTGGCCGTCGGCAAACAAGGCCGCAATTAATAACTCTAATACTTCTTCCTGTCCAACTATGACCTTATGCAATTCCGACTTTATCTGGCTTACGGCTGTCGCCAGGGGTTGGAGATCAACCCGTTTTATTTCCCAATCAGGTAAGTTGGGAGCAGGTAATTTTGTACTATCCTGGTTAATTGGCTGGCTTTCGTTGCGTTCTTCCATATTCTTATTTACTTGGGGTTTACCTGGTTAAAAGGCTTATCCGTTTCTGGAATCAATGCCCCAGGTTAGCTTGTTTCGAATGGTATCCATGAAGCTAATATCCTGTAATTGAACTAATTTTATGGTAAAATCGTTTTTTCGAACGGCCAACTGGTGAGCTGAGGTAATAGTCTCAAAGCGGGAATCCAAGGTACACAAAAAGTTTTCTGCCCTTCCTTCTACCTCAAAGGAGATTACCGAATCATCAGAAATAACGATGGGTCGGATGTTCAGATTATGAGGGGCTACCGGGGTAATGACGAAATTACCAGAATTGGGAAAGATAATCGGCCCTCCACAACTTAGGGAATATCCGGTAGAACCCGTCGGAGTGGAAACAATTATCCCATCCGACCAGTAAGAATTAAGATAGGCTCCATTGATATACGTATGAATGGTGATCATGGAAGAAGTATCCCGCTTCAGCAGGGTGAAATCATTCAAAGCGAACTGAATATCTCCAAACAGGGGTAAATTGCTTTCGAGGTAAAGCAAATTCCGGTCATCAAGGAGGTATCGGTCCTGTTTGATTAATTGAAGCACCTCATGGATCCGCTTTTTCTCTATACTCGCCAAAAAGCCCAACCGCCCCAAATTGATCCCCAGAATGGGAACATCAGCATCCCTGATGAGGGTTACTGCCGTCAGGATGGTACCATCTCCTCCAAGGGTTATGAAAAAATCAAAATCCTTTACGCTAAAATCTACATACCCTTCAAATACACCTACGTCCCTTGGGAAATTGATCTTTCCTTTCAACTGCTCCAGGTAAGGACCATAAACGTAGCTATTGATATTTTCCTGATGGAGGGCGTCGAAAAGAAACTGTACATGAGGCAGGTCTTCATCTTTTGCGACCCGGCTATAAACGACTACCTGCATATACTTGGCCCATTAATAATTAAATGAAAAATCGAAGAAAACACCATCCTCTCCCAAACGGTTGCGGCTATATTCAATGCGAAAGGCCTTGTCATAGAAGAAGACCATATCCAGGCCCAGACCGCCTCCCCAAAGCAGGGTTCCATTTAATGGGTTATCTCCGGTCTGATAGGGTTGATTAACATAACCCACATCGTTGTTCAAGGACAAATATAATTTTATGGGCATGGACCGAAAGGATTTGACCGGCATTATTTTCCCGAATTCGATATTGGTGGTAAGGAAATTAAATCGAACACTGGATTTTAATAATCCCATATCCATTCCATCTACAATATAATATTCATAGCCGCGCAGGTTATTACCGCTGAACCCCAATGCCCTGTTGTCATTGTAAGGTTGTGGTGTTCGGATTAAGGAGTATTTAAGGCGGCCTTCAAGGGAAAGGAAGAATTTTTTACTGAGCCCTTCATACCAATTATACCGGCCGAAAAAGGTTAATGCATCCCGGTCATCAAAGAAACCAAGTCCATCTTTTTCCAGTGTCAGCGAGTAGGCATTCCCATTTAAAGGGTAAGCCGGGTTATCCAGTCTTTGATGCCGATAAGAATAGGACAAGAAAAAAAATTGTTGCCGTTGCCTGCCGTTTAAAAAGAAATCAGGATTCAACTCCAGTACCACCACCTCGTCAATTTTGTTGTCTCCATAACCAAAACCAAGGTGGTGGGAGTTGAGATAACCCGGGCGGTAGCTCAATGAAAAACGGCTGGAAAACTGGCGATAGGCAAAATCGTCCTCCGCCTGGTAAAAGGCCTGTTTGTTCTGTACAGTACCATAGTTCACTTCCCTGGCAGAGGTATGGGAAACTGCAATACTACCTCCCAGTGTTTTTGATCGGTTCAGATAGGGGTAACTGTATTCCAATTCATAGCGTCGACTGTAGCCGTAGATAAGTTCCAAAGAGAGCTTATCCCGGTTTCCTGTTAAATTAGTATGGGTAAGATCCAGGCCAAAATAAAGTCGGTCAAGGGAGGCATTGTGTTCCTCCAGCCAGACGTTGAAGTTACGATCAGCAAAATCGAGGTAGGGAATAGGATAAAGGAACCAATTCTCATCCAGGCTTACCAGTAGCCGGATACCATGGGGCAGGGAAGGTATTGGGGTATAGGTGATGTGGACACAGGTAAAAAGAGAGGTACCTACCAATAATTCTTCTGATCGAACAATTTCTGAGGCGAGATCTATCCGGGAGATCGTATCTCCCATCTTTATGGTCATTTCCCTGAGGACGACGGAAGTACGGGTTTTATTATTCCCTTCGATTTGAATATCCTCAACGATAAGAAAGGGAGCACCCGCTTGTCCAACAGCCTCAACTACAATAATACACCATAACAACAAAGCCAGCAGAATCCCCGAACGCATGTTTTTTAAACATTCAAATACATGAGAAAGCCATCCAGCCGCTCCTTCATGGGATCGGAAAACTGGGATCCACTAAAGGTAGCTTTAATCTGGTAATCATACCGTTGAAAAGTTGCCAGTATCCCGGGTAGATTTTGGGCTTTTATTTTAAGCGTTACATCCAAACGAGCAGAATCCGGGTAAGGCGTCACAAACAAGTTAAGAATATTTCCGTTTTCTGACTCAACAATGCGAGAGATTTCAGAGATGAGCAAGTCCTTTCGGCTCATTTCCAGAACGATGATACTTCCGTTCTCCCCGAAGCCCGCCAGGTCGGCAAAAAAGCGAAGCAGGTCTTCCTGGAGGATCACTCCGAGGTAGTTTTGATCCTCGTCCACTACGGGAATGGCTGTAAGTTTAAGATCGGCCATTACCTGCATGATAGTATATATATGGTCGTCCCAGGCTACCTGAGGCCTGGGCAAGGAAAGGCTGTAGGAGCCAATGGGTTCGTTTACGTCATAATTAAGAATATCATCCTCTTCAAGCAGTCCTAACAGTTGTTGGTTATTTACAATGGGGAGATGACGAAGGTAAAATTCCCCCATCATTTCCAGAGCGGTAACCCCGGTATCGGAAGTTTGCAAGGGAAGAATAGCGGTTGAGATCAGTTGCTCGGCAATCATGGGATGTTCGAAGTTTTTCATCAGTTGCTGGAAGGCCGCCAAACTGGCCTGCAGCAGTTAAAAAGACTTTCCACGAAAAGGTAACACAAAAAACCAGCCGGAGTTAACCACCGAATGACTAATCCATCAATTTTCGCTTTTGGCTGACAAACTCCGTTTCTGTAAGTAAGCCTTTCTCCCTCAATTCACTTAACTTTTGTAATTGTTCCAACAAGTCGGGGTTTTCCGGTAAAGGTTCTTCCTCTGTTTGGGGGGTCTCTGTTTGTGGTTTACTTTTGACGGAGAGCCGGAAGCCATCTTTTTCGAATTGCTCGAACTCATCCTGGATTCTCAGGTAGGCCAGTGCATCATGTTCCTTGATCCGATCAAAATCGTTAAATCCAAGTTCTACGGCCCGATCCAGATGATAAAAGGCCCTTTCTGCATTTTCATTTAAAGAATAGGAACAGGCCAGGTTAAAATGCACAGCGATGTCATTTGGTTCCAGGTCAAGCGCTTTTTTGAATGCTTCAATAGCTCCGTCGTAATCGTAATCCTTGTACTTTTCTATTCCTTTCTTTTTATGAGGATTTTCCCGGACTACCGGCCTGGGTTGAGGTCGGTTGGAGTATTCTTTGCGGTAGCTAGTATTCGCAGGTCGGGCTGGCTGACTTCTCGGTATTGCCTGATAATACTTCCGGTTGTACTTTATATCAAAAGCTTCTTTATCCATAGAAAAGAAAACAATGGCATCCACCAGACTAATCCAAAAGGAAATCGTGGTCCAGGAAATTAAAATATATAAAATCCCTAATCCTGTCTGTCCCAAATAAAATCGATGGATACCCAGCCAACCGAAAAATAGCGAAAGAATGCCCGCTACATTTTTGTCTTTCATGTCGGATGTTTTTTGATAATGTTTGAACGGCCGGAAAAAAGCTTCCGGCTTAAAGTTTCTACACTATCTATTTTTATATGACGACCATGGCTAGCAGCAGGGCTGCGCTGCCTTGGATTAATTGCATAATTTTCGAAAATTCCCACGGGAATCACAACCTTTATCTATGGAATCCTCCTAAAACTAGATGGTAATTGCTTTTCCTTTGATTTTGATCGCCCAGAAATTCAAGGGGTAGCCTGGTCAATTTTTTGTGGATTGGAAGGGCAATACAACTTTCCGGTGAATACGGTAAAATCATCCGGATAGGAAGCCCTCCCTTTAAAATTGTCGATAAACTCCATTAATTGCCTGTTAAAGGCTTCTACCCGAAGTTGATAATTAGCCTCTACAAACTGGTATAATTGGTCTTCCTTTAAAAACTGATCTTTTTCGTTTCGGATATCGGTCAAACCATCGGTATAGGAAAAAACGATCGCCTCTTTTTCAATTTGCTTGCTTCCTACTTCCACCTTTGGTAATTCCTGAAAAGATCCAAGCATTATACAGCCTTCTTTCAACAGGTACAACTCATTTCCGGTAACCAAAACGGGAGGGTTATGGCCGGCATTTACGTAGCGGAGCCTACGGGAGTAGGTATCGTACTCGGCGACAAAAAAAGTGATAAACCGCTCGCCTCTGGTGATCAGGTTGACGGATTGGTTGAGGCTCCGGACAAAAGTTTCCAGATCGGCCCTTTGCTGGTTGATCAGGGTGTGGAAGTTCGCCTGGAAATTCGCCATTAACAAGGCGGCAGGCACCCCTTTTCCGGTAAAATCCCCAATACAAAAAAAGATCTTCCCATCATCAAATTCGATATAATCAAAGTAGTCTCCTCCGACACTTAAGTGAGGTTTGTAAATGGCGTCAAACTCGTAGGTCTCGGTTTTGGGTAAGATCTTCGGAACCAGTTTTTGCTGCACCTCAGCGGCCAGGTGCATTTCATTTTTTAGCCGTTCCTGCTCCAGTTGTCTTTTGAAGAGGCGTTTATTTTCAATCGCTACCGACACCACATTGGTAATAGTGGTAATAAACTGTATCTTATTGTACAGGTCGTCCTCTTCTGAAAATCCCCCAAGGAAGACGTAGGCGATGGCAGTTTCTTTATGTAGTACGGGTATGACGAGGTCAAAGTGTTGAAGAAAGGAGGAAGGGTTATCCCCAACATGGCTCATTTTTTTGAACCTGCTCAGCAACTCCTCCACATTGACAGGGATAAGCGATTGGGGCGTATTAACCGCAGCGGCCTTGATCCAGCGGTCTTCTGAACGTACGAACAAGCACATCCGCTTTACATCCATTTCGTGCTGAAGCAGGGAACGATACATTTCATAAAGGCGTTCAGCAGGTGCATTACTATTGATGGCCTGGGTAATATTAAGTAGACGGTTGATCTGCAGCTGCTTCAATTGTAAAGCACGCTCCAGTTCCTCCATTTGGGAGATTACGCTCTTTATGTTAATAATTTCCGGCATCTTTTCGAAAGATAGCAAAAAGAGTAATGGTTAGTGCTATTAAGAAGGCATTTGCGTATTTTTAGAATTATAAGTAAAAAGTAATGAAAACGACTATTTTTCCCGGCGGTACCACCGCTTATGAAAACTGGGGGAAAGGTAAACCCTTTGTTTTTTTGCATGGTTTTTGCGAAGACCATCAGATGTGGATTCCCTTTGCTCAATTCCTTTCCCGGGAGGGAATAAGGGTCATTACTGTTGATCTTCCTGGCTTTGGTGCCTCTCCATTTTTAGTGGATACCAGCATAGATAAAATGGCCCGAGCGGTGATGGCTGTTTTGGATCGGGAACAGCTCTCGAGCGCTACCTTTATGGGGCATTCCATGGGAGGCTATGTTGCCCTATCCATTGCAGAGCAATTTCCCGACCGGATTAACGGTTTGGGACTTATCAACTCTCACCCATTTGATGATCTGCCAGAACAAAAGGAAAAGCGGGAAAAAAGCAAGGCTTTTATTTCGAAAAATGGTTCTGCAGCCTATGTACAGCAACTAATCCCTCAGCTGTTTCCCAAGAAGCGTCAAAAGGATCAGCTCGTGCTCATCCAGAGTCTGATTGAAAGAGCAGCCACTTTCCCGCCGGAAGGAATAACTGAAGCACTGACAGCCATGCAAAACCGGCCTGATCGCAGCAAAGTACTTGAGCAATCTGAAGCTCCGGTTCTTTTGGTGCATGGAGGGCTTGATCATATTGTGGACCAAAATGCCTTCGAGCATGTTGCCCCTTTACCCGAAACGGCAGCCATTGCCTTAAAAGAGGACGCAGGCCATATGATACCTTTTGAAGAAGAAGACTGGTTGAAAGGTATTTTGCTGGATTTCGCCAGATTTCAAACAACTGTAGCTTCCAGTTAATTGAAGTAGATGATCGTACTCTCCATATTATTGGCTCTGGCTCCGGGTTCGTTGATCATCTGGTATATATACCAGGCAGATCGATATGAACGGGAAACCTGGATCCCGTTGACCATTTGTTTTCTTTTAGGGATGTTCGCTACCTTTCCCGTCATTTCTTTCCAGACCCAGTTTTATAATAGCCAGCCTGGAAGTTTGCCCCTCCTTTGGAGCAGTCTTTTCCGGTCTTTTATTGTGATCGCACTTGCCGAAGAACTGATTAAGTTCTTGTTATTGATCATCTATCCCTACCAACGTCCATTTTTTAATGAGCCGATCGACGGCATTGTCTATACCCTTATGATCGGCATGGGTTTTGCCACTCTTGAAAATGTTTTATACGCTTATCAATTTGGGTTGACCACTATTGCGGTAAGGGCCTTCACAGCCATGCCGGCACATGCCTGCTTTGCAATCATTATGGGCTATTTTGCCGGGAAAGCCAGGTTTCGACCTGAAAAAAGAGGCCGGCTATTTGCTTTTGGACTGGGAGCTGCCGTTCTTCTGCATGGCCTATACGATTTCTTCATCCTCCAGCAATTCTGGGATGAACTCATACTGCTCTCCATCGCGGTTCTCCTTTTGAGTGTAATGCTTTCCTCCAGGATGATCACCGAGCATCAGAAGGCTTCTCCCTTCAAAGACTAGTCTCCCCTTCCTTTCAACTTGGGATTGTTGGCGTGCCGATCCTTATCCCGTTTAGTTTTCTTTTCCAGGCTTTGTCCAAGGGCTGTAGTAAGATCTACACCGGTTTGATTAGCCAGACAGATCAGGACAAAAAGCACATCGGCCATTTCTTCGGCCATTTTTGAAGGAGCAGATGCTGCTTCCTCCGGCTTTTTGAAGGATTGCTCGCCAAATTGGCGTGCCATTAAACGCGCCAACTCGCCCACCTCTTCCATAAGGATGGCCGTATTCGTCAACTCATCATAATATCGTACCCCAATGGTATTTATCCAACGATCTACGATTTGCTGGGCTTCAAGTATGGTCATTCTATTCGCGATTTTTAGAATCTATAATGATAGTAATCGGCCCATCATTTACCAATTCTACCTGCATATAGGCTGCAAAAACTCCAGTTTGTACAGGTCTGCCGGATGCCGTTCGAAGTTCCTTTACAAACTGCTCATAGAGAGGAATTGCTCCTTCCGGCCGGGCTGCCCTGATGAACGAAGGCCGGTTACCTTTTTTCGTCGAAGCATGTAGGGTGAATTGACTGATCACCAATAACTCACCATCTATATCCTGAACGGATCGGTTCATGCGACCTTCCTCATCCCCGAAAATCCGCATTTGACTGATTTTTTTACATAACCAGTCGATATCACTGGCCTCATCTTCTTCTTCTATTCCAAGCAGGATCAGTAAACCTCTCCCGATAGCGGCCGGATCCCTTTGTTTTATGTGGACAGCAGCACTACTTACCCGTTGAATAACAGCTCTCATATTAATATGGTAATTCCTTTTCTGATTTTGAAGAAGTCGGTTTAAACGGAAAGATGAAGATCAGGACCGTTATTTCGAACAGCGTTAACGGCTTTGGACACTTCGTAATAAGAAAGTATCCCATCCGGTACCGGCTCCTGAACTAAGGCATCCAGCTCTTCTTTTGGAGCATCGCTCAACCAAAATTTTCTTTTATCAGCAGTTTCCAGGATAAGGGGCATTCGGTCGTGTAGTTCTGTCATTTCGGCATTGGGCCGGGTAGTTAGAATAGTGAAAGTTTCCAGGCGCTCGTTCCCTTTTTTCCAAATCTCCCAAAGTCCTGCAAATATGATCAAATCTTCTTCCTTAAATTGAATACGATAGGGGATTTTCTCTCCTTCCCTCCGTTTCCATTCGTAAAAACTATCTACCGGTATAAGGCAGCGTCTTTTTTGAAAAGGCATTCGAAAAGAAGGTTTTTGAGCAACCGTTTCTGAGCGGGCATTGATCATCCTGCCGGAAGGCTTACCTTCTTTGTCCCAGAAGGGCACCAACCCCCAGGTAAGTTGTTGTAAAACCCTTTGAGCCTCATTAGTCACCACATAAGCTTTTTGCGTAGGTGCCAGATTATAATTGGATTCCAGGGTTTCCGGTACATCCAGAGGCCAAAGTATTTTTTGGAGCGTTTGCTTATCCGTTACCTGAGAAAAACGACCGCACATAGTTTACATGGATTTGTTTCGATGAAATATGGGGAGTTATTCACAATAAATAAAAAAACAACTTGTAACAATTTGACTATCAATATATTTACGAAAACCGTTTTCCACACTATTCCGGGTAAAACCCTGTGGAGAAGATCGAAATTTTCCACGCTTACTAAGATCATTCTTCTCCCTCATAATTTTTACACAGATTTGAAAGGGATATCCCCCTTTTGAAAAACACTTATCGACAGCAAAATGTAGTTTCTTGAAGTTGGAAGAAGAAAAAGTTTTGCTGTGGGAAAAAAATAACCCTTTGTGTAAATCTTTTCCAAGCCCCCGAATATCTTCGACCCTGGCTGTGGAAAAAATGTGCAAAACAGCTTACCTTATCTTAATAATGAATTAACATAAAAAAAGGGCTTTTTTTTACAAACAAATCCACAGACCTAATGATGATAGTGAAATAAGATTTTAAAATTTTTAAAAGATATTATAATACATTACTAACTGAGCCCGGAATGTAAAATCAAATTTGTTTCATGTTCCGGCTAAATATCTGCATTGAATGGAAACTTACCCTGCTTTTTCAACGCAAACCGATCGGGGCATCCAACGCTCTGAGGAATTAAACAGCTACCCCAGGGCGGTTCGTATTTGGTTACTGATCGGGGTGTTCATGGTCTTTATGCAAATAATTATTGGAGGGGTAACCAGGCTGACGGGCTCCGGGCTCTCGATAACAAAGTGGGAGATTGTAACAGGAACCTTACCTCCCCTGAATGCTGCCCAATGGGAAACGGAGTTCGACCTGTATAAAGGAACTCCTCAATATCAAAAGATCAATGAGGGGATGAGCATGGCGGAATTCAAGTTTATTTACTTCTGGGAGTATTTTCATCGATTGTGGGCCCGTTTGATGGGGTTCGTGTTCGCTATACCGTTTTTCTTTTTTCTTGCTCGCAGAAAGCTCGACAGGCGGCTTATTCGTCGTTTAATTGTCGTGGTAGTCATGGCGGCGGTGGTGGCTTCCTTTGGATGGATCATGGTGGCCAGTGGACTGGAGGATCGTCCCTGGGTGAATGCCTACAAGCTTACCATGCACTTATCGCTCGCCTTGATCCTGTACAGTTACCTTTTCTGGACTATGTTGATCAGCTGGAATATAAACGAAAAAGTTATTCACAATAAACTGTTTAAAAGGGGAGCTTTGGGCTTGGGAATTATACTTGGCGTACAATTAATTTTGGGTGGTATCATGTCTGGAATGAAAGCTGCACTTTTTTATCCTACCTGGCCCGATATGAACGGAGAATGGATGCCGGCCTTGCTTTTTCAGGCCTCTGAATGGAATGTGGAAAACTTTGTTGAGTACGATCGTGGCCCCTTTATGTCCGCATTGATCCATACCTTACATAGAACGGTAGCTTATATATTGTTTTTCAGTGGATTATGGTATTTTTTTAAAGCGATTGGATCCTCAAGAAATTCGATTTTCAAAGCCAGTTTATGGATGTTAATAAGTTTGTTAGTAATTCAGGTAGCACTCGGAATTATTACCGTGGTGAATAGTAAAGGAGTTATCCCTTTAAGTTGGGGGGTGTACCATCAGGCTGGTGCTATAATGTTATTATCCGTAATATTATTTTTGAATTTTCAGGTAGGTAATCCGAAAGAGTCACCAGCTGTGGAAAAGGCTGTGGAAAACTAGCTGAATTATGGCTGTTTTCTGGTTATCTGAAAAAGATATCGTTTTTCCGCCGGTGGAGTTTGCAGAGCCGGATGGCCTGCTGGCTGCCGGCGGGGATCTATCCGATGAGCGCCTGATGGCCGCTTATCGAAACGGTATCTTCCCCTGGTATAATCCTGGGGATCCCATCCTATGGTGGAGTCCGGACCCCAGGTTAGTTCTATTCCCGGAAGAATTAAAAGTATCGAAAAGTATGCGGCCCTATTTCAACCAGCATAAATTCGATTTAAGTTATGACCAATGTTTTTCAGAAGTCATAAAAGCCTGTAGTTCTACTTTTCGTCCAGAGCAACAAGGTGGAACCTGGATCAATGAGAACATGATCGCAGCCTATACCCGTTTACACGAATCCGGTATAGCCCATTCAGTAGAGGTATGGAAAGACGGTAGCCTGGTAGGAGGACTTTACGGGATTGGGTTGGGAAAGGTGTTTTTCGGAGAAAGTATGTTCACCCGTGTGAGCAATGCATCCAAGTATGGTTTTATTTCCCTGGTGCGCCTGTTGAAAGCCAATGGTTATGTTCTGGTCGATTGTCAACAGGAAACGAAGCATCTGGTCAGTATGGGAGCTCGTAATATTTCGAGGAAGCAATTTCTTCAACTGGTAAAGGAAAATATCGACCAGGGAGGCTTGCCCAGGGAACAATGGACGGGGAAATAAAAAAGGTGTTTCAAAACCATCATTTTGAAACACCTTTTTTATAGGATACAACTAACAACTAATGATTAGTTGCCACCTCCTTCCATTTCATGCAGTTTACCAGCTGCTTCCATATTCGGACGAATAATAGTCCGGCGGTTTTCAGCTTTTCCTTCCATGGTATCATTGGAACCAGAGGGCATGGTATCACCACGACCTACTGCAGCCACCTGAGAAGGATCAACGCCATTGCGCAGTAATTCGCGAACGATGGCTAAAGCACGCTTGGTAGACAGTTCCCAGTTGTCCTTGTAAGAAGCGGCATCTGCATTTACAGCGACATTGTCTGTATGGCCTTCAACCAAAACGCGCATTTCAGGATTTCCTTTCAGCTCGTTGGCCAGGTCAGCAAGAGCATTACGCTGATCGCGGTTCAGGCCAAAAGAACCTGAGCGGTAAGTAACCGGGGTGGTGTTTACGTGTAAACGACCATCGCGCATTTCTAGATCAAGGTTGCTGTTTTCATAAGCGCCGAAGATACCAGCAACGGTGTTGCGGTATTCTTTTAGTTGCTCTTCAGAAACATTCAGTTTCTTCATAGCTTCTTCCACCTGGCTCTTGGTTTGATTAAAATCACCCTGAAGGCTGGCCAATTCGCCGTTCATACGCTCTTTTTCCTCTTGAAACTCAGAGGTGAGCATTTCATTTTTTTCCTCCAGTTCCTGTAAAGAGGATTGCGTTTCAGCCAATGCGGCGTCAACTGCTTCTTTGCTGGCGGCTAATTCCTCATATTTCTTCTTGGAAACACAAGCAGATAGCGAGCTCAGCAGAACAACTACAGTAAGAGTGTTAATTATTAGACGCATGTTCTTCCGATTTAAATTTTAATGAATGATGCGGTTAACAGGTAGTTAATTTTAGGTTGAACTTCTTTTAAACAGTGGAGAATGCCTTTATCTACAAGGTTTTTCTCTGCAAAGCAAGATATATTTTTTGAATAAAACAAAGATAATATTAAATTTATTAAAGCTCGGCAACTGCAGGATGATTCTTATAACTAGCAGATTTTCAATACTTAGCTTTTTTATTTGATTTTCCGCTTCTGAACTTGGAAAACTGCCTTATTGTTCCTTAGCAGGAACGAAATAAATGCTCTATTTTTTATTTTTGGATATTCTGCCGAATTTTAACGGTAATTAACAGTCTCACCCGCTACAGTCGGGTTAGAAGCGTTTTATGCTAAAAGGCTTTAGATGAAATACGAAGTAAAAGAAGAAGGTAGTTTTCATTATATCGAAACAAAAGGCGGCGAGGAGAACCTCGTACTCTTACATGGCTTGTTTGGAGCTTTAAGTAATTTCAAATCCATCCTTGATTACTTTGGCAAAAGCTACAACGTGGTGGTCCCCATTTTGCCTATGTTCGATTTACCCCTCAGAAAGGTTTCCGTTAAAGGGCTGGTTGACCACCTGGAGGATTTTATTGATTACAAGAAGTACGATAAGGTCAACGTTCTAGGTAATTCCCTGGGTGGGCATATTGCCCTGTTGTACGTATTACAGTGCCCTGAAAAGGTCCAATCCATTACCCTTACCGGTTCTTCTGGCTTATTCGAAAGTGCCTTTGGAACCAGTTTTCCTAAAAGAGGGAATTACGAATTTATCCAAAAACGGACCAGAGAAACTTTCTTCGACCCATCCATTGCTACTAAGGAGTTAGTAGATGAAGTTTTTGAAACGGTCAATGATCGAAATAAGGCCATCCGAGTAATCGCCACCGCCAAATCAGCTGTACGGCACAACCTGGCTGATAAATTGCACCAGGTCAAACAACCGACCTTGCTGGTTTGGGGGCGAGATGATAAAATTACTCCGGCATTCGTAGGGGAGCAATTTCATGACTTACTGGAAAATTCCAGGCTAATTACACTCGATGAATGTGGGCATGCTCCGATGATGGAACATCCAGAATTATTCAACCAACACCTGGAAGACTTTTTAGAGGAGGTTGGTATCCCTTCAGCATAAGCTGCCGACGGGAAATCTTTTTTCTTGGTAACTTTTTTTAAATTTTTT
>CAYZMS010000034.1:0-42399 GCA_964479625.1 uncultured Saprospiraceae bacterium | reverse complement strand
GGCTCAAATGGATCAGTAGGTTTTTGTAATGAATTTTTTCGATAGATTTACATATGTGTTGCAGAGGCTTACTTCGTTAGTGTGGTAACCAACAATTTAATGCTTTTGCAACATCCTCATATCAACCCTCTTTTGGGGTGACTTTTTAAACAACTTCAAGGTTAATAAGCTAATTTCCAAAAATGGAACAGGAATATTTCCAGGATGTTTTTAGGCAAAATAAGAAGGGGGGGACCAAGAATAAATCGCTAATTTGTAAAATGGCCTGATCCTGTTGCTGTAAATTTATCAAATTACTCATCGTGCCTATTACTGAAACAACTATTTCTTTCGAGCGCGGTTCCCTTATGGACGAATTTTTACTGGAACTGCACTATCAACTGCTCACCCCTCGGCTGGTAGAAGAGAAAATGCTCAAGCTTTTACGCCAGGGCCGGATCAGTAAATGGTTTTCCGGAATAGGGCAGGAGGCCATCTGCGTTGGAGCCACATTGGCTCTTCAGCCTAATGAGTACATTTTTACCTTGCATCGAAACCTGGGCGTATTTACCAGTCGAAGGGTGCCTTTGGAGCGGCTATTCGGTCAGTGGCAAGGTAAGGTAGGCGGATTTACCAAAGGGCGAGATCGATCCTTTCACTTTGGGACCATGGAACATCATATTGTGGGAATGATCTCTCATCTTGGGCCGCAACTGGCCCTTGCTGATGGGGTGGCGCTTGCTCACAAGCTGAATGGAGAGCAAAAGGTCGCTCTAGCATTCACCGGAGATGGTGCCACCAGCGAAGGTGATTTTCACGAAGCCCTGAACGTCGCAGCGGTGTGGCAATTGCCCGTCATTTTCCTTATCGAAAACAATGGATATGGCCTGTCGACACCAGTAAACGAGCAATACCGCTGTGAAAAGCTGGCAGACAGAGGGGTCGGATACGGGATGAAGGCCTTGACCATCGATGGGAATAATGTGCTGGAGGTGTACCAAACCATAAAAGGATTGGCAGAGGACATGCGCTCCAATCCCCAACCGGTTTTGCTAGAGTGCCAGACTTTTCGAATGCGCGGTCATGAGGAAGCCTCCGGCACCAAATATGTCCCAGATGAACTCATGAAAGAGTGGGGTCGGCGCGATCCTATTAAAAACTACCAGACCTACCTTTTGGATCTAGGGATTTTAGATGAAAAAACCATATTGAACCTCGAGGCTGAAATAAAAGGACGGATCGAGTCAATTTTAAAGGTAGCCTTTGCTGATGCTTCGCCAAAGCCCCAATTGGATGTTGAGCTAAAGGATGTATACCAACCTCTTGCCCAACAGCATGAAGCCCCGCCAGCTCCGGGAGCCCGGGAATTGCGATTTGTTGACGCTATAGCCGAAGGCCTGGACCAGGCTATGACCTTGCATCCCAAGCTGATTCTAATGGGTCAGGATATCGCTGAATACGGTGGAGTGTTTAAAATTACTCAGGGCTTATCGGAGAAATATGGGCTGGACCGGGTTCGAAATACCCCCCTATGCGAGAGTGCTATTGTTGGTACTGGATTGGGTCTGAGTTTGGAGGGCTACAAGGCGATGATAGAAATGCAATTCGCCGACTTCGTAACCTGTGGTTTTAATCAGATCGTGAATAACCTGGCCAAGTTACATTACCGCTGGGGGCAACATGCTGATCTGGTCATTCGGATGCCAACCGGGGCGGGTGTGGGTGCAGGACCCTTTCATTCTCAAAGCAATGAAGCCTGGTTTTTTCATACTCCGGGCTTGAAGATTGCTTACCCTTCCAATGCCTTTGATGCGAAAGGACTATTAATGCAGGCTTTTGAAGATCCGAACCCTATACTATTCTTTGAACATAAAGCGCTTTACCGAAGCGTCTCAGGCCCTGTTCCGGAGCACCCATACCATTTACCTTTTGGGCATGCTGCTTTGGTTCAATCGGGTACTGACCTAAGTATTATCACTTATGGTATGGGGGTACACTGGGCGTTAAAGGTCACAGCGGAGAAAGGAATAGCGGCCGACATTCTGGATTTGCGCACCCTTTCCCCCTTGGATTTTGATGCCATTGCAAAAAGCGTTCAAAAGACTAACCGGGCATTGATTCTGCACGAAGATACTTTAACCGGAGGAATTGGAGGGGAACTTGCAGCCTGGATAGGAGAACATTTATTCGAATACCTGGACGCACCGGTTAAGCGCCTAGGGGCCTTGGATACACCCGTGCCATTTGCAGCTGATCTGGAGGCACAATTCTTGCCCCTTTCGAGATTGCCAAAGGCCATTGAGGATCTGCTTAATTATTAATTCATTGATACTCTTTAAGTTTAATTTGCTTTCCCCCTGGTAATCGTCTATAAACTAAAGCGCTAAATATCTGGAACAACCCCATTCATTAGCGAATCCCTCATCCAGACGAAATAAGCTTTGATTTTAGTCTTTAAAAGGCCTATCTTTGTTTTAGAGCTAAGGCATTCTACTGCCCTTTTATTTCCGGTCGAATCTCCCCCCAACTTGTCTTTTTAGTTATTTAATGTTACCAACATCAAGTCCAAATTAGGATAATTCTTGATCCAGGCAGGCTCAGAGGTATGCAGATTTGCTAAATTTGCTGCTTTATTGGTTGCTTAAAAGGAAAAAGAATGAATTTGGAAAACCTGGTAGCGGTGAGTGGCTTATCTGGCATCTATAAAGTAGTGGCCAACCGGTCAAACGGCTTGATTATCGAAGATATGGTCAACGAGAAAAGACATTTTGCTTCGATGCGGAAACATCAGTTCACTCCCTTGGAATCTGTCGCTATCTACACGGATGACGGCGAGGCCATGGAATTAAAAAATGTGTTCCGGAACATGTTACAACAACTGGAGGATAATCCACCCGTTGATCCTTCCACTTCCGCTGAAGCATTGTATGATTACTTTGCAGATGTATTGCCGAATTTTGACAGGGATCGCGTTTACCCTGGCGATATTAAAAAGGTCATCAAGTGGTTTAGTTTTTTGAATGAACAGGGCCTTTTAACTGAAGAAGAAGCTTCAGGCTCATTAGAGGAAGAATAACCAAAAGAAGGGCGGGCAGTTCCGGATTCGATATCCCTAGCTACTATGAGAAACGTGAGTGCCGCCATGTTTTCCGTGGAAAATCTTCCTCTGCCCAGGCAGATCCAACTGGATCGTTGGGAGACATTAGAACCTTATTTTCAACGATTACTTCAACAACCCATTCTTCAGCTTGAAGACCTGAAACAGTGGATTGCCGATCGTTCCGCTCTGGAGGCTGCTCTGCATGAGGCTTTCGCCTGGCTGTATATAGAGATTACTCAGGATAGCAATGATACCGTGGCAGCTGAACGCTTTCAGGAAGCTATCCAAAATATTTCTCCCCGGATCTCCGCTATGGATCATCGTCTTAATCGAAGGCTGGCCGGGTGTCCTCTTGTAAGCTCGCTTCCAGAGGAAAAATATAGTTCCTTTCTTCGCAAGGCACGCAATGCGATTGAATTATATAGGGAAGAAAGTGCGCCGCTACAAACCGAAATCAAATTAAAATCCAAGGAATACGTTCGCATTTTTTCCCAAATGACCATAGCGGTGGATGGCTGCCAAATGACCCTGCAGCAGGCAGGGGCTCTCTTGGAAGAGGATGACCGCGGGCGTCGGCAACAGATCTATCATAAAATTCACCAAAGGATATTAAAAGAGGCCCCCGGGCTGGACGATCTATTTGATTACCTGCTCGAACGACGGCATCAAATGGCGATTAATGCCGGTTATGCTAACTATCGCGATTATGCTTTTCGATCATTAGGACGATTTGACTATGGGCCCGAAGATTGCCTGGAATTCCATGAAAGTATTCGTTGTGAAATACTGCCTCTTCTGAATGATCTTTACCGCCATCGAAAGGCAAAACTCAGCCTGGACAAACTTCGGCCCTGGGATCTGAATACTGACGTTTATGCCCGCCCGGCACTTCGCCCCCTTTCAAATACCGACGAACTACTTGAAAATGGGCTGCGATGCCTGGAAGCAATAGACCCGCGTTTTGCTACCATCATCCAGAAAATGCAGAAACAGGAGCACCTTGATCTGGCTTCCAGGCCGGGTAAACGGCCAGGTGGTTATAATATGCAACTTCTGGTTACCGGATTACCATTTATTTTTATGAATGCTTCTGGCTCCATGCATGATCTGCGTACACTCATGCATGAAAGCGGACATGCTGTCCATTCCTATTTTACTCAGGAGTTGCCCCTTACCAGTGACCGGCAATTCCCGGCTGAGGTATCCGAGCTGGCTGCTATGACCCTGGAGTTGTTCTCCATGGAACATTGGGATCTGATCCTGAATGACCCGGAGGCGGTGCGGCGGGCACGAATTAACCAGCTAGAACTTATCCTTAAGATCCTGCCCTGGATCGCCGCGATCGATCAGTTTCAACATTGGGTTTATACTCAGCCTGATCATAGTCGAATAGAACGGGAAGAAGTTTGGCTGAAAACGCTGATGGAGTTCTCCTCGGATGAGGTTGATCACAATGGACTGGAGCACTACCTGCGGCACCTTTGGCATAAACAATTGCACTTATTTGAGGTGCCTTTTTATTATATTGAATATGGCTTTGCCCAATTGGGGGCCATAGCTCTATGGCGTCAATACCGGCAATCACCAGATGAAACGCTTGAACGCTTTGTTGCAGCCTTGCAGCTTGGATATACTAAATCAATTCGTGAAATTTACGAGACAGCTGGAGTACAATTTAATTTCAGCAGGGCATATGTTCAGGAGATCAGCTGTTATATTCGCGATGAGTTGAACTCCCTTATCAATCAGTAAAGGAGTTTTCCTAATAGTTGTATTCAAGCTAAAAACATGTTTCCCTATCTATGAAAAGCTATTTGTTTTTGATACTGTTCCTATCCTTCTTTTCGATTACTTCCTGTCGCCAATCCCCTCCGGACCCGCCGGTAACTCCCGAAGAACACGCCATTGAACTGGAATCCCCTGCTGCTTTAAAATCTGATACCCAAAAAGTTGAGTCAGAAGATATCAAAGAACTTGCCGAAAAACCATCGGAACCTTCCAATGAGACGGAAGAACTCCCCTCCGAACTGGAAAACTGGACCGAACTGGTTGAACTAGCACCCGATATCCAATTGGATCTACGGTATGCTACCGAGAATAATTTTGTGGAATCTCAAATGTATGAATGTGGACGGTGTTACCTGCGCCCGGAAGTCGCCCTTGCCGTTGCTGCGGCCCACGAAGACCTAAAGACCAGAGGGTACGGGGGATTGAAATTTTTTGATTGTTACCGGCCCCGACCCATCCAATGGGAGTTATGGAAAAAGATCCCAAATCCGCAATACGTGGCTGATCCAAGGAAGGGCTCCATGCACAACCGGGGGGCAGCCGTTGATTTGACCATAGTGGATGTCAATGGAAATGAATTGGATATGGGTACTGATTTCGACTTTTTTGGAAAGCCAGCTTACCACGATTACACTGACCTGCCCCAGGAAGTGTTGGACAATCGCCAACTACTAAAGTCGGTGATGGACGAATATGGTTTCCGATCTGTCCGGACCGAATGGTGGCATTACAGCTACCGCCCAGTCAGTTATCCCTTGTCCGATATGATGTGGGAATGTCCGCCGGAGGGCTGAATAGCGACTGAACTGCAACATTAGTCGATTGCCATGCGTTTATATACCCGGTATTATTACCTTTGCGCCGTTCGCCGCATAAAACGCTATTTCGACCGGACCCTTCAAATTACCGGTTAACCAAGAATACGTATCAATGGCCCAGACTGAGTTCAAATCCGATGTGGAAGCAGTAGACGCACTGGCTTCTTCCTATCAACAACTAAAAGACGAAATTGCAAAAGTGATCGTAGGCCAGGACGAGGTCGTACGAGCAGTAATTATCTCCCTTTTCAGTAATGGACACAGCCTGCTGGTTGGTGTTCCAGGGCTTGCCAAAACGCTTTTGGTAAGTACCATAGCAGATGTACTGGACCTGGATTTCAAACGCATTCAATTTACGCCGGACCTCATGCCTTCCGATATCACCGGCTCTGAGGTCCTGGATGAAACACGTCACTTCAAGTTTAATCCCGGCCCCTTATTCTCTAATATCGTTCTGGCAGATGAGATCAACCGGACTCCTCCCAAAACTCAGGCTGCCCTTTTGGAAGCCATGCAGGAGAAATCGGTTACCATAAGCGGCGTGAGGCATCTACTTCCAAAGCCGTTCTTTGTGTTGGCTACCCAGAACCCCATTGAACAGGAGGGGACCTATCCTCTTCCAGAGGCACAATTGGATCGATTCATGTTCAATATTCCCCTGGATTATCCTTCCTATGAGGAAGAGATCAATATTGTTAAAGGGACGACTACCATCCAGAATTACGACCTTCAGCATGTGGTTACCGGAGATCAGATCCTTTTTTTCCAGAACCTAATCCGAAAGATCCCCATTGCTGATAACGTATTGGAATACGCTGTAAAACTGGCGTCTAGTACCCGACCTTCTACAAAGCTATCCCCTGACCTGGTCAACCAGTACATTGAATGGGGAGCAGGTCCAAGGGCAAGCCAATACCTGGTCCTGGGAGCAAAATGCCATGCAGCGATCAATGGGAAATATTCTCCTGATCTGGCAGATGTTCAGGCAATAGCAAAATTTGTTTTACGCCACCGGGTGGTTCGTAATTATAAGGCAGAAGCGGAGGGTATTACCGAGGAGCACATCATCGAAAATCTGTTCTAATCCGGGTTCCGATTTGAACGTACGCCACCTATACTGGGCAATTGTTTTACTTCTACTTCCAGCCCTTTGGATTAATCTGGGTGTTCTAGCCCTTATTGATGATGAAGGTATTCGTTCCCTGGTAGCCCTGGAAATGAAGTTTTCAGGTAATTACATCAGCCCGACCATTAATGGCGCCTACTACTACAATAAACCCCCTTTCTACAATTGGATACTACTAGGGTTTTTCGAGTTAACAGGGGTAGTGAATGAATTTACAGCCAGGTTTCCAACGACTTTGGCTGTCATTGGGTATGGGGCCACTATTTTCTATTTTTTTCGAAAGCACTTCTCGTTCAAGACTGCCTTTCTAACGGCCTTTATTTTTATCACCTGCGGTCGGATCCTTTTTTATGATTCCTTTTTGGGATTGATCGATATGAGTTTTTCATGGGCGATGTTTACCTTATTTATGGTGGTATATCACCAATTTCGAAAGGAAAACTGGTACGTCCTCTTTTTACTTTCCTATTTGCTGGCAGCAATTGGTTTTTTGATGAAGGGGCTACCGGCCATTGTTTTTCAGGGATTGACCTTGCTGGCATGGTTTAGTTGGAAGGGCAGGTTTCGAAAATTATTTAGTCCGGAGCACTTAGCCGGTGGTTTGCTTTTCCTTTTGTTGGTGGTGGGGTATTATGCCCTCTATCATCAATATAATGACCTCCGCGTGGTCTTCGATACCCTTGTGAAAGAATCTTCGAAACGCACCGTAGTCCAATACGGCTGGAAGGAGACGATCGTTCACCTGATCACCTTTCCTTTTGAGATGGTGTATCACTTTTTACCCTGGTCTCTGATGGGCATTTATTTTTTTCGAAAGGGTGTCTGGACCTATATCCGGGAGCATGATTTCATGGTCTTTAACCTCTTGATTTTTCTGGTCAATATCCTGCTTTACTGGAGTTCTCCAGAGGTTTATCCAAGGTATTTATTGATGCATGCTCCCTTAATTTTCGGCCTATATGTGTATCTGGATAATTGGCATAGGTCTGGTAACACCCTGCAATACAAAGCACTTTACTGGCTTTTCGGAATAACCATTTCAGGAATGGCCCTCCTGGCGTTTGCACCTTTATTCCTTCCCAGAACTCAGGAAACAGCGGCTCTCCTTCCAAAAACCCTGCTGCCGGCCCTTGCAATGGTTTTCCTGGCCTGGCAATACTGGAAAAGGGAGGCAGACAGGTGGGTGATCGTAATTGCCTTCCTAGTGGTCTTCCGGTTGGTATTCGATCTTTTTGTACTTCCAGACCGCAACACTAATGATTTCGGAGACGAAGTGCGGAATACCTCCATTGCTATGGCCCGTAAGTTTAAAGATAAACCGATGGCAATTTACAAACACACTGGCCTGCACACTACCAATGGGTTCTACATGACAAATGAGCGTGGTGCTATCATTCCCCACGCTATGTCCAATTTCGATACCCAAACCATTTACATCATTGATCCTGCCGGGTACTTCGACCTTGATTATGAAAAAGTTGGGGAAGTCAAAGCCCGGCACAACAAAGAGCATCGCTTCGATCTGGGGAAGTTGCGTCCACCATTGCCGAACCATTAAAGCAAAAGCGGTTATTCTTGTTAGCAGATATCCGACTGTATCTTTTTTTCCATCTTTGCAGGAAATTTCAAATTCAGACCTTATGGGCGCCATTTTCACAGATAAGCCAATCGATCCTATCAAATTATCGGTGGTAGTAACGGTTTACAACGAAGAAGACAATGTCGAACCGCTTGTAGAGCGAATCCGACAGGCACTGGATGAGCAGCTCTACGCCTATGAGATCATTTATGTGGATGATGGTTCTTCCGACGCAACTTTGGAGCGCCTGCGTGCCATTGAGTTCGATCGTTTGCGTATTATTGAATTCAAAAGGAACTATGGGCAGTCTTTGGCTTTGATGGCGGGCATCGATTTTGCAGCCGGTGAATACATAGCGACAATGGACGGAGACCTGCAAAATGATCCCTCTGACATACCCATGATGCTCCAGATTGCAGAAGAAGGGGGGTATGATATGGTGGCCGGTAACCGTGCAAATCGAAAAGATGGCATGTTCCTCCGGAAAATACCAAGCCGAATTGCCAATTATATTATTCGGGAGGCCGGTGGAGTAAAATTAAAGGACTATGGCTGTGCCCTTCGGGTCATGGAAGCTGACCTGGCAAAAGATCTGGGGCTTTATGGAGAATTACACCGGTTTATTCCTCTGCTTGCCCACCTGGAAGGAGCACGCTACACGCAGGTAGATGTGAAACACCATGCCCGACAATACGGGACTTCCAAATATGGACTCAGCAGGACGGTTAAAGTAGTCAGCGACCTTTTGTTGATGCTTTTTTATAAACGCTACCTGCTGAAACCAATGCACCTATTCGGCAATACCGGCCTCCTTCTATTTGGAATGGGCATTTTGATCAACCTCTATTTGTTGGTAGTCAAGCTAATGGGGAATGATATTGGTGGCCGCCCCTTGCTCACCCTGGGGATGATCCTTCTTATCGGGGGTATTCAGTTCATTACTATTGGCATAATTGTTGAAATTATGATGCGAACATATTACGAAGCACAGGGGAAACGACCCTACAAGGTGCGTTCCATAACAAATGGAGCTGCCCTGACTGATGTCCAGGCCCCAGTTTAAATGGTCCAACCAGCCAGGGATATTTTTCAGGTACGCCGGTACGGGTTTGTAAAATTTTCCCGGCATTTTGTGGTTGTAATTAGGGGACTAGAGTGCTTCCTCGCATCTTTTTGGTGAATTCGGTGGTTAGTAGGTTGTCGTTTATAAAACGGAGCCATTGTGCCCGACTGATCCAATCGATTTTTTGACCCGACATGATACCCACATGAAAAACAAGCTTTACCCCATCTTGCTTCTTCTAATTAGTTGCCTTCCCTTGTACGCCCAGGAAGTAACGGTAAGCGGTACCGTTTCTGAGCAAGCGACAGGAGAAACGCTTATTGGGGCAACCGTCATGGAATCCGAATCAGGGGCAGGCACCGTGACCAACGAATACGGATTCTATGCCCTGCGGCTCGCTCCCGGAGATTCCATAACCCTGGTGTTTAGCTATGTTGGTTTTGAGAATATTCGAAGAACCGTTTTCCTAAAGGAGGATGTACGACTGGATGTAGAGCTTGGAGAAGGGGTCGAACTTCAAGAGGTAGAAGTGACTGCAAACTCTTATCGGGAACAACTCAATAATACGCAGATGAGTGTGGAAGGCATCTCCTCCGGTGAAACCAAACTGATCCCGGTATTACTAGGTGAACCAGATATACTCAAAGCGATTCAGCTAAAACCGGGTATTCCATCCGGTTCAGAGGGGACTACCGGGATCTTTGTCCGGGGGGGAGGCAATGACCAAAACCTCATTCTACTCGACGATGCCGTGGTGTATAACCCCAACCATCTTTTTGGCTTTTTTAGTACGTTCAACGCCGATGCGGTAAAGGATCTGAAGCTCTATAAAGGAGGGTTTCCCGCTCAATATGGAGGGCGTCTCTCTTCTGTGATCGATGTGAAGCTCAAGGAAGGCAACAATAAAAAGTTTTCGGGTTCTGGAGGGCTGGGCTTAATCGCCAGCAGATTGACACTCGAAGGGCCGATCCAAAAGGATAAATCGTCGTTTATCGTCTCCGGTCGAAGGACCTATGTCGACATTTTTACCCGGGCGATTAACAAATCAAATGAGGATGATCCCGATTTTGATCCAATCCCTGATTATTATTTCTACGATCTGAATGCAAAGGTAAATTTTGAATTAGGCAAAACAGATCACCTATATCTAAGTGGCTATTTTGGAAGGGATGTCTTTGGGTTTGAAGGAGATTTTTTCGACTTCGATTTTAACTGGGGTAACGCGACAGGAACGCTTCGTTGGAACCATCTTTTCAGCAACCGGGTGTTTTCGAATACGACCTTTACCTACTCTGACTACGAATATGAGATCGAAAATCGCTTGACGGGATTTAGCTCGAATTTGAGTAGTAATATTCGAGACGCAAGCTTGAAAACCGATTTCTACTACGCTGCAAGTCCTGAGCACAGTATTCGATTCGGAGCCCAGGCTATTCTGCACCAATTCGAGGTTGGACGGCTGCAAGCAGGGTCTGACGATGGTGTAGTGAGTTTTTCAGCCGGCCAGAATTTTGACGGGACAGAGCTTGCCTTGTATTTCGGGGACGATTGGGAGGCCAATGATCGCCTTAAGGTGCAGGCGGGGCTGCGTCTCAGCGGGTTTTTAAATGATGGAGAGACCTTTTTTGGGTTGGAGCCAAGGCTTGCACTTCGTTATATTATGAATGACCGGCTGAGCCTTAAAGGGAGTTATGCTCGGATGTATCAATATTTACATCTGGTAGCCAATGCAGGGGCAACCCTTCCTACCGATATCTGGTATCCTTCTACTGCTCAGGTCCAACCCCAGCGCTCAGACCAGGTGGCCCTTGGTGGTTCCTATCTTTTAACTCCGGGCCTTTTCCTGAACAGCGAGGTTTTCTATAAAAAGCTGGACCGTCAACTGGAGTTTGTCGACAATGCCGAGATCTTTGCAAATGATAACCTGGAGGAGGAGTTTGCCGTGGGAGAGGGAGAGGCTTATGGGTTTGAGTTTAGTATTGAGAAAAAGGAGGGCCGGCTGACAGGCTGGGTGGGCTATACCCTTTCGAGGACCATCCGGGAAAACTTTGAAACCATAGACCCGGAGGGTAATTTTGCACAATCAGAACCCTTTTCCCCGATTTACGATCGGCGGCACGATATATCGGTCGTGGCAGTATATGAGTTAAGTCGTCGGATCACCTTGACTACGTCCTTTGTATTTGGCTCTGGAGATCTAAGGTGGTTGCCTGAAGGGCGATTTGTTTATCAGAACGTGCCTGGTTCGGAGTTTCAGTCAGTAACCCCCGTATACGGCGATCGCAATGAATATCGTCTTCCTCCATACAACCGATTGGATGTAGGTTTTGTCTGGCATTTCTTCCCTTCCTGGGGTGAAAGTGACCTGACCCTGAATATTGTAAATGTTTATGATCGCCGAAATGCCTTTTTCATTTATCTGGAGCCAGAGTTTGAAGAGGTAGAAGATGGCGATGGAACTGTTTTCGAAGTACCCACTCGAATTGCCGCAAAGCAGGTATCCCTGTTCCCGATCTTACCTTCTGTTACCTGGAACTTTAAATTTTAACCACTACCCCCGCTCAATATCATACAAATGCTTCGCCTATTTTTCTTAATGATCGGATTGACTATGCTTTTCACGGCCTGCAACCTGGAAAGTGAGGTAGAATTGGAGTTGCCGGTTTATGAAAGCCAGCCGGTGGTAGAGGCTTATCTGGAGCCGGGAAAGCCTTTCCGCGTCCTGATCACCCGTTCGGCGCCCTATTTTGAACCTGTACCGGAAGATAATCTTGAATTTCTGGAAAGTGTTTTACTCGAAGGAGCCGATGTACAGATCCGGTATGACAACCAGGTTTTCGAGCTGGAGAACAGCTTATTTTTCGATCCGGATGACGAACAATTGTTCAACTACATATTACCGGATATCGAAGTGCCCTACGACACCATCAATATTTTTGAACTGGACATTCTTTTACCGGAGGGTACAAGTATTCAGGCCAAGACACGGATGCTGCGCAGGATACCTATCGATAGCGTTGTGGTGGAGTTTGAAGAAGAGGGCGATACTCTTGCCCGGGTTTTGACCTACTTTACGGATACACAACCCGATCGGCAAAACTTCGTTCGGCGTACCTTACACTGGAACAGCCTCGATAGTATTCCCGAACAGGATTTTGCAGCCGATGATCGTTTTGTGGAGGAAGTGGTGGTATTCGGTTCTGGCTTTGATTATCCGATCGGGGACACCATTATTAACACCATTTACCATGTAGACAGTGCATATTACGATTACCTGCAAAGTATTCAGGGGGCCATCGATGGGAATTTAAACCCCTTTGTACCTCCTAGTCCCATTATTTCCAATATGGAGGGGGATGCGAATGCCCTTGGCATTTTTACCAGTTTGATCTACAGCCGGGACTCCGTAATCATTCAAGAGGATTAGAAAATCTTTGTTCCTGCAATCAATCTTATTTATTATTGAGAGCAATTTAGCCCTATTCCACTAGATCAAATCATTCGAAACTGAAAATGAGGTTAATATTGGTTGCGTTTTTTTTCTGCATTTTTGCTCTGGTTTACAGTCAGTCTGCTTCTCCATATCCGGCCTATCAGGAGCCGGTAGATTACGGTTTACGGTTATCCGGTACCTTCGGTGAGTTGAGGTCCAATCATTTTCATACCGGAATTGACATTAAAGGGGGTATCGGAAAACCCATTTACGCGATTGGCGACGGTTATATTGCTCAGATAAAAGTTCAGGCAGGTGGTTACGGCAATGTTCTTTACCTGAACCACCCGGAAGGGTATACCTCTGTTTATGCTCACCTTGATGCGTTCTCACCGGAGCTGGCGGCTTTTATTAAAGAAAAACAATACGCAACCCAGTCCTTTGAACAGCATCTGCAACTGGAACCTGATCAATTTCCTGTTCGAAAAGGGCAACAGATCGGCAAAATGGGAACTACAGGCTATTCTTTTGGGCCTCATTTGCATTTTGAGATCCGAAGGACGGAAGGGCAGGTTCCCCTCAACCCTTTGCAGTTTGGGCTCTTCGTTCCTGATGCCCGTCCCCCTCGCATGCACCAGGTCAAAGCCTATTTCCTGGACCAGGAGTTGCAAACTGTCAGTACCCGGACCTGGGATTTGCAATATGGGAAAGGGGGCTATTTCATCAGCCGCGATACCATTTACCTTCCTGTTGACCGCCTGGGGCTGGCCCTAAAGGTGTATGACCATATGGATGAAGTTTCCAACTGGAATGGAGTATATGAGATCAGTATGTTGGTTGACGATTCATTGTACTATCAGTTTCGCGCAGACAGCGTTCATTTTGAAGAGAGGCGCTATCTAAATGCGCACCTGGATTATGCTGAGCAGGTCAATAGAAAAAGTTATTTCAATAGGGCTTTTATCCTGCCTGGGAATAACCTGAAAAGCATCTACGGTACCATCGCGAGAAGGGGAATTATAAAATTGTCTGCTGAACAAGCCAGGGAGATCACCTTTTCGGCAAAAGATTTTGCAGGTAATGAGGTAGGGTGCGTAGTATGGTTTAAAAGAAGCCGGGAAATGCCGGCACAGCCTTCCACTACCTTTCAATACTTTATTCCCTGGGACCAGGAAACCTGGATCGATAATTATTATCTAAAGGTGCGTTTCCCTGAAGGCGTACTTTATGAGGATACTCCCTTGACCTATTATGCTGAAGAAGAGGATTCAGAAAACGTATATGCGGCCACCCATAGTTTGGGAGGGGAAGATATTCCGCTGCACGAATACATCTCTCTGGGCTTACGTCCATCCTTAATACCTGATCAACTCAAACCCTACGCCTTTATTGCGCACTGCAGCGAGGATGAATCCGGCTCCATAACCAACATGGGCGGGAAATGGGAGGGTGATTACCTGGTAACCAAAATTCTAAGCCTGGGCGCTTTTACGATTATGACTGACACCATACCGCCCTCCATAACTCCCATTCACTTTCCGGATAACTGGAAAAAGGGGCAGGTGATTCGCTTCAAGGTAAAAGACAACTTCAATTATGGAGGTCCGGGAAATGCTTTAAATTATAGGGCCATGGTAGATGGTAGGTGGGTATTGATGGAGTTCGATGGGAAAAATGACCTTTTATTTCACCGGGTAGATGATCTGCTTGAGCAGGGGATGCATCAATTTCGACTGGAGGTAACAGACGCTTTGGGAAACACCAATGTTTTCGAACGTGAAATTACCCGGTAAACCGGAGTGCCCCCAACCGGAAATTAATGATCTTTAACAGTTTGCCCATCACGGTTTCCCGGGCTTCCTGAAGGTAAGGTGTGGCCAACTCCCTTAATTTCATAAGGTCTGTGGGAGCAGCATTTCGGGCTATCGCCATCAATAATTCGGGATGATGGGGGTTTGCCCAGGAGAACCGCAAACCCGATTCCTGCACGAGCTGTTGGAAGATCTTAGGTCCAAATTCAGGAGGTAAGGGCTTAGCCATCCGGCAAAGTAAATGAAATAATAGCTGGTCATGATCGGGAAGGATATCCCCTCGCGCGAAGAAACCAGTCAACAGTCGGTTCCAGCTGTCTTTGCTAAGGCTAGAACGGAAAGCAGTGCCGGGTTGCGTATCCAGGATCCGGATATCATTCTGGTCCAGAAGATATTGCAAAAGACCGTATTGCCATTCCGGTTCTGGATGGAAAGCCGCTGCCTGCAAGAGCGATGGTAGAATGGCTCCCCAGTCCTTAGCACCAGACCATCTCTCCAGGATCTCAGCTGTGGATCTGGAAAAATGTACACTCCACGCCTGTGGGGGAATAAAATTCATTAAAAACCAAGGGGCTGATACCGGCCTGGGGAGTTTGGGAAGAAGCTGCTCCCATTTCAACTTATCAAAAGTGATGCCCTCTTTGGCCCATCGAAATAGTGGAAGCAACTTGGTCTGAACCTCTACCCGCTCAGGGGTGCCGGGGATTTGCAAAAGCAAGCCTAATATCTGATCATTTATTTCCGGAGCAGTGGATTCGGGCAAAGAACGCAAAAGGGTAGCATCTTCAGGGGAAGGATTTCGAGCTATGATGTTCAACCATTGCAATTGACCCTGAACCGTTTCCGAAGACCAGTCTTCGAGTATCCATTCTTCAAAGCGGGGATCACCTTTTCTGCGCAGGTGTTTGAGGATAGCCAGCCGGGTATCCCGGCTGGAAATGGACCAGTTGTCGACTCCTGGGTTTCCAAACCACTGCTTCCAGAGTGGGTGCTGTTGAACCAACCACTCCCCCTGAGGGCCAAGAAGGGGAGAAAGGTCTTCTGTTGGTACCTCCCCTTTTGCTAGTACTTCAAGGATAGCCGGCAACAGTTCTACCGGCAGGTAAAGCTTTTTATCCTTGGCAAGTTGTAAAAACTCCGGTAAAAGGGGCTGAAGCAGTTCGGTGCTTAGAAGTCGGTCCAGGTAGATAGTGAGTTGGGGCGGGAAGAGGGTCTTTGGATCTACTTCCGGAGCAAGGTTTAGTTGCCCTTCCCAGGTTTTAGGGGAATAACCGGCCTTTTCACCTTGCCGCAAAAGGGCAACTGCGGTCAACAGTACTCTTGCAGGCTCCTGATCCGTTTGAATCCCAAGATCAGATAAGGCTTGTTTCTCGGCCTCGGTAAAGGTGACCCTGGAGACCCCCATGAGCAACATCCTTTCCAGCTTCTTTAGTCTTAGTGTCGGGTACGCTTCCATATATTTTCGAACGAACAGGTGGTGATCCGGCTCAAAATACAATTTCGGGCAATGTTTTTTGATCTTAATGCCTGGTTGGCATAGTGAAAGCGGGATTGACCTGGGTATTCCCGTCGGCAAAAGCCTGTTTCTCCAATTGGCAGGTTGAAGCACTTCTGAACAACCTTAATTCCAGTAGCAGCCCAAAATACAGGTCGAAAAAGTTAACAGAACCAAAAGGTGTCGGCAGGGTAATTTTCGAAGAAGGCCTTTATGGTCTTTACCCCCTCCGGGGCGGCCACTGCGAGGATGACCTGCGGGTTGTCCAGATCTTGAAAAATATCGGTAGACTCGATTAGTTGATCGTAGATGTGAAGCCCCCATTTTGAAGGCGTTTGGCAGACCCACCTGAAAGGGAGCCCCCGTTCCTTAATGAGTTGAGCCAGCGCTTTCCCTTTTTGCCCCGCACCCCATAATACAAGCGGCCTTGTGGGGGCATAGTCCAGACGGATAAACCAGTGAATTTTCAATTTGAAATAATGTCGGTCCAGGTACTGCTGTAGGGTTCGCGTGCTTCTCTTCCCATGGTCTCTCCAAAGGTGTAAAACCTCGGGAATACCGACCACTTCAAGACCTTGTTCGTACATTCGAAAGGCCAGGTCAATATCTTCCGGATACCGATCAGGCTGGAAAGCGCCGCAGGCTTCCAGGTCTGTGCGATACGACATCCAACAGGGGGAGGGAATTACACATTCCCGATACCGGTCCCTGAAGTTCGAATGGGACAAAGTCAAGGAGTTCAACCAAAGGGCATAACGTCGATATCCATCCTTTACTACTCTATCGGAAGCGAAATAAATAACCAAACCCGTTATCAGGTGGCCCGGGCCCCGCGCTTCCAACACTTGTGCCATGCGGCTCAGTTTTCCTGGAGGCATTAGGTCGTCCGCATCCATACGGCTTATAAAAGTTCCGGAGCTTTCCTCAAAGGCCCTGCGTAAACAGGGTATGACCCCCTTGGCTTCCTGGTTGGAGTATACTTTTATACGCTGGTCTTTTTGGGCATACTGATCCAGAATGGCTTTACTTTCATCTTCGGAATAATCATCTACTGCGATCAACTCCCAATCCTGCTCCTCCTGTCGGATTATGGAAAGTAGACAATCACTAAGCCAGACAGCGGCATTAAAACAGGGCATTAATATGCTTATCCGGGGCCGGGAGGGTGTGGAATCCGGTAAGCTTTCTGGGTTTTTCACAAAATCAAAATTTTATTGCGGCGAATTTGAAAAGTCGTTTGGCGCCAATGGGGCAATTATGTTTCCTGCTGTCGGGTCAAAGCGGCAACAAATGTTAGATTACGGGTGATTTTCCGATTTTTTTTAAATAAGCGGAAAAAAGCGGAGGAACGGGGGTTTTTTAATATCAGCACAAAGTTCTAAATTTGCGTCCAATTAGGAGAGCCTGTTGGTTTTTCTTTGTTCGTAGCTATTTTCTACATGGTTCGAATATTGCTATGAGCTATTTGAAAATGGAGATTTTCTTCCCTTACAATCGAAATTATCGATATGGCAAACATCGGTCACGTAAAACAGGTAATTGGTCCGGTAGTAGATGTATCCTTTCCCCACGATGCTACCCTTCCTGAAATTTTCAATGCACTAGAAATTAAACGCCCGAATGGTGAAGTACTGGTTTTGGAGGTACAACAGCACTTGGGGGAAGATAGCGTTCGCACCATTGCGATGGACGCTACTGATGGTTTACAACGCGGGACGAAAGTGACCGATACCGGTAAGGCTATCGCCATGCCGGTAGGTGATGCCATTAAGGGGCGCTTGTTCAACGTAGTAGGAGAGCCTATCGACGGATTGCCTCCCATTTCGAAAGAAGGGGCCTACTCTATTCATCGGAACCCGCCTACTTACGAGGAGCTATCTACCAGTAAGGAGGTATTATTTACCGGAATTAAAGTAGTTGATCTTATCGAACCTTATATGAAAGGAGGAAAGGTCGGCTTGTTCGGTGGTGCCGGTGTAGGCAAAACGGTTCTGATCCAGGAGTTGATCAATAATATTGCCATGGGGTATGAAGGTATTTCCGTTTTTGCAGGTGTGGGTGAGCGTACGCGCGAAGGAAATGACCTGCTGCGGGAAATGCTCGAATCCAATGTGATCAAATATGGTGATGCCTTCATGGAGAGCATGAAAGCTGGCGGATGGGATCTTTCCAAAGTGGATGAGCAAGCGCTAAGCAGCTCCCAGGCAACACTAGTGTTCGGACAGATGAACGAACCGCCAGGCGCCCGTGCTCGTGTAGCCTTATCCGGACTGACCATTGCCGAATACTATCGGGATGGGGACTTGAAGGACCCCACCGGAGGGCGGGATATTCTGTTCTTCATCGATAATATTTTCCGCTTTACGCAGGCTGGGTCTGAAGTATCGGCTCTCCTGGGGCGGATGCCTTCCGCTGTGGGGTACCAACCAACCCTTGCCACGGAGATGGGACTAATGCAGGAGCGCATTACCTCTACAAAACGGGGATCCATCACTTCTGTCCAGGCCGTTTATGTGCCTGCGGATGACTTGACAGACCCTGCGCCTGCTACTACCTTTGCCCACCTAGACGCCACTACGGTACTGAGCCGTAAACTGGCCGCACAGGGGATTTATCCAGCTATCGATCCACTGGATTCTACCTCAAGGATACTGGATCCCACCATCATTGGTGATGAACATTATAACTGTGCCCAGGCCGTGATCAATATTCTTCAGCGGTATAAGGAGCTACAGGATATTATCGCCATTCTGGGTATGGAAGAATTGTCGGATGAGGATAAATTGGCAGTAAGCCGTGCGCGCCGTGTACAGCGATTCTTATCCCAGCCCTTCCACGTAGCTGAGCAGTTTACGGGAATACCCGGTGTTATGGTAAGTATTGAAGACACCATTCGCGGATTCAAAATGATCCTGGATGGAGAATTGGATCAATACCCTGAATCCGCATTTAACCTGAAGGGTACTATTGAGGAAGTGATAGAGGCCGGAGAGAAAATGCTGGCAGAGGCTGCAGCCTAACTAATTTTAAACAGCGCTAAGACTTCCCGCTAATAAAGCAGGACCCTATGATGAATCTAACTGTCCTTACTCCAGAAACTGAAATTTTCCAAGGGAATATCACCTCCATCAAGGTACCCGGAGTGATTGGAGAATTTCAGGTTCTAAAAAACCATGCACCCATAGTCTCCGCCTTGGATCCCGGTAAAGTGACTATTGTTACCGCCGGTGGAGAATACCGTTACTTTGACGAGGAGTCTGGAGAGATCAGGTCAGCCAATACAGAAGGGCAGACCCTGGAGTACCAAATCCAGGGTGGATTTATTGAAGTGCTGAATAACGACATTTCTCTATTGCTTAACCGTACCCCTCAACCGGAGTCTGTTTCAGCAGAATAATCAGGTTCAAAAGTTTCTGTCTTCCCGCTCATGCATTTTCTGTCGGGGAGTTTTTTGCCGGTAAACGGAGCGATCTTTTCCAAACACAAAGTTCAGGCCTACCCTCATATTGGCTGAGCGACTGTCCCCTGGGCGAAAAACAGTTATGATATTATCGGTTGCACCCACTAATTGCAAGGGTCCCAGTCGAACGGAGGCGTTAAGCCCTAGGTTGTCGAAGGTCTCATTTCGATAAGCGTACAAGGCCCCGAGGGAAAGGATGGAAGAAAGCCGCCATTGCGCACTGGCACCAACAGCAGGAAAGACTGTCCCACGAAAATCTTCAAAATACAGTAACCCGCCCAGGTTGAAGGTCTTTCCCAGTTGCCATTCAGCACTTACAAAGGATCGAACGGGCAGGCGGGTGGAATAGGCTTCGTTAGTCTCTTCTATAGGGAAAGCCGCATCCAGGCTATCCAATACCCCTTCGAACAACAGGGAGTCATCCAGGATCTGTTGAATGACATCGATCCCTTCGTATTGATAATTGCCCTTCAGGGAGTAGTTCACCACCTCATCATCCCACCGAATACTGCCCAGGTCTAAAATACTGGCCGTTAGGGTCATATTGCCAGTTTGCCAGGTCAGGCCAAAATCTACCGCCATCCCGGTATTATTGGTAAATACTTGGTCAAAGCCAAAGGAGTTCTCATCGAAAATGATTTCCACATCTCCGAAACCATTGAACTGGACCACACCGGTAGAATTGACTATGAAGTCGGCGTCTACGAAAATGCCATAGGTGTCTTCATCAGTAGTGATCCCTACTCTCCGCTTTTCAGTCGTAAGGTCACCAAAACCGCTTAGGTATTTAAACCGCCCTCCTAAAGTAAGTTTGGAGGGAAAGGTATAGGCAAAGCCGAGAAAGATCTCGTGATACCCCTGAACGGCAATATCCGGGCCAAGCTCTATTTTTTGCCCAATGTATTGAGCGTTGCCATTCCAAACGAATTCCGGTAATTCCCGGGGGTAAAGCGTGTAGGCGTTGGTCCTAAGGCTATGGCCAAGGGAGAAAAAAGCCTGCCCCAACCGGAACCCCAATGCCAGAGAAGGGATATCCAATTGGTCGCGGATAACATTTTCATCATCCAGTTCAGGTAAAATGGCATCGAGGTCGAGTAGGGTTTCTCCGGCACTGTTGGTACTCAATAGCTCATTGTAGGTAAAGCCCGAAACTTCCAGGCTATTGTAGATGCCAGGCATGGAAAATATGACATCATGATCGGGAACCAGGGCCGGATTAGAGTAGGTGGATTGCCAAACCCCACGCATAAAGTGGGTTCCCAGATCCAGTTGTGCATCTACCGGTACAGTCGAGCAAATGAACAAAAAAATGACCAGCCATCTGTTCGCATAAGGGGGGTATTTCAGCGGCATAGATTTATGGTGTTTATTCATCATTTATAAGGCGAACCAAAGCACCCATCTGGAGTTGGAAACCCTGGTCTGCAAAGACCTTAACCGTTTTTCCGGTATTATTCTCTGTCGAAATGGAGGCCTGAAAGATCAGGATAGTGCCCGTTCGAATGCCATCGAGGCGTTCCTCTTCAATGGGGACAAAGGTCGTTTTGGAAACAGGGGCTGTGGCTACTCCTTCATCATCGACTGGTGCCCCCAGCAACACCCGTTGATCCTCAACCAGCAGAGAATCCAGGAACTGGCCCTGTTCGTCCAGGACATATATTTGCATATCCATATCCAGGGGGGCACTATTTTCTGCGACAATTTTAAATTCTATGGATTGTATTTCTTCGAATTGAGCAATTTCAAGATCGAAAGTATCCCGGGCAAGGAAATTGTCCACTTGCCCGACTAGCGGAAGGTCTGCCTCCGCCTGTATGCTGTAAAAACTGCTATCAGTAACAAACCCGATAATCTCTGTATCTCCCTCCGGGTTGGTTAGTACATCAACGTCATAATCAATGGCAACCGGCCCGGCTGAAAGCACATCTTCCAGGTTCGAGTTTTCCGCATTGACAATAAAACTATCCATGGCAACTCTACCTACTTCGTCCAAGCCCGGGTAGGGAAAGTCAACGCCTTCCTCTATAAGTGGGCTTTCCACGGGAATGCTTTCTCCGGTTACCGTAAGCACTTCGAAAGCATTGATCACAGAGCGGGAAGGAATTCCAAAGGAATTGTCTACAAAAAAAGTAATGGTAGGATCAGCAAAAAATATGGAACCACCGAGATAGGAATTCTCGAAAAAATCAAGTTCAATAGTATCTCTGCCCCCTTCGAAAATTTGCTGCCCAAGATATCCCTCCGCGTAAGAAAAACCGAGAGAATCGAATTGTAAGAGGAACTGGTCTAACCTTACCCGTTGTCCATCCCCCAATATGGCTTCATAGCGTACAATGATGGAGTCGTTTTCCGGAATAAGTTGGAAGGCTTCCAGCCTGGAGGGATCGTTTTCGTTGCTTGCAGCAGGAGGAGGACCACTTCCCGAGTAGGGAGGTAGGCGGTCTTCAATAGTTAAGGGCATACCTTCTGACAGGATCTGCGGAAAGGAAAGCTCCACCCGAAGGGGCTGTTCGAAAGGGTTTTCGAAATAATAGATCATCTTTCCCTGATCAAAATCAACCAGGTCAAGATCCACCTCCCCGGGCAGGTCCAGAGGTAATGCCGTAACGGTATCCGTCAAGGGGATGACCGGCGGAAGGAAATCATCTAGGGACCCAAATACGTCCTCACTCGTTTGCATGAGTACATCCCCAAAATAACGAAAGCGCAGTAAGCCATCCGGATCAATAATGATGGTACTCAGATCTTCCGTGGATTCCAGGATATTCCGGATAGTTTGCCTAGAGTCGGCAATGGGCAGGGCAAATTCAGCATCATACTGGACAGATTCGATGCTTTCCAACTCGTCAATATCCAGGCAAGCAGTGAAACCGAATAGCAGTAAGAGGAGGGTCAGCCTAGCCTTCATTGTTAATACCATGGTTCTCGGTGTCTTGGAAAGGTTTTGGAGGCAATGGAGCCGCCTCGATCCAGAAGTTGTTTTTTCCTATACCTTGAGTAATGGTCAGCTCCTCGCGATTGATCATCTCTAACAGGGCCAGGAAAATAACTATAGCGTGGATTCGGTTTTCACAACCGGAAAAAACCAGGTGAAAATCGGCGCGTTTACCCTTTTCCGTCAATTGAAAGATGCGCTCCTGTTGTTCCTCTATGGTATAAGTCCATCTGACAATCCGGTGGATGGCCTTGGGTTGGCCGCTTTCCATCTGGGCCATAACTCTTTCAAAGGCCTTCAATAAACGGAATAAGCTCAAAGATTCCAGCTCAGCATCCACCAGGGCCTTGTTTGCGATCTGCCCCAGTTCCCTGCTTAGGTTCCCACGTTCTGTTTTTTTGCTACGGGCTTCCTCCAAGGTCCGCATCTCTTCAAGTACCGATTTATAACGCTTGTACTCCAGCAGACGCTGAATTAATTCCTCTCTGGGGTCAATTTCATTACCCTCCTCATCAATCGGCTTTCGGGGTAACAACATCTTGGCCTTGATCCTGCAAAGGGTAGCAGCCACCAAAATGAACTCACTTGCCAGGTCGATGTTCATTTTTTCCATTTGGTGGATATAGTCCAGGAAGTCGTTGGTGATTGTCGAGATGGGAATATCGTTAATATCCAGCTCATCCCGTTCGATAAAGAAGAGTAACAAATCGAAAGGACCTTCGAATTGCGGTAGGTGAATTGTATACGTATCGCTTTGATGCATTTGCCCCACTACTGTAAGTTGCCCGAAAACCACTTATTTTTCAATGGACCTCGACTTACTGAATTATGGCGGTTTTCCGTTAGTTTGTGAATTCAAAGATAAGAAAGATTGGCAGTGTCATGGTTATAGCGTAACTGTATTGCGAATAACCGGGATGCGATGGCCCATTTTGGGGCTGCCGGGTAAGAAATGCTTTCGAAAATATGGCTTCTAAACCTTTAAAAGGAACGCTCTATCTTTTACCAATGCCACTTGGAGAAGCAGGAGATGCTGCTATTCCTGCTCAAGCCACGGCCGCAATGCACCGCCTGAGGCATTTTATCGTTGAGCGAGGCAAAACGGTTCGGGCCTACATGCGAACTACTCAACCACCTATTCCCTTTTCCGAAATGCATTTCTATGAACTCAATAAGCATACCACTTTGGTCGAGCAGGAAGCATTTTTGCTTCCTGCAGAGCGAGGAGAGGATATCGGCCTGCTATCAGAAGCGGGCTGCCCCGGAATTGCAGACCCCGGTGCGTATATCGTCGGCCTGGCCCATCAGAAGGGAATAAGCGTACGACCGATGACCGGCCCTTCTTCCATCTTCTTAGCCCTTATGGCTTCGGGTATGAATGGACAACAGTTTTGTTTTCACGGCTACCTCTCTCCCAAAAAGGTGGAATTAGCCAATGACCTCAGGCGACTGGAGCAGCAATCCATTAAATTTAGACAAACTCAGATTTTTATTGAAACCCCCTATCGAAATGAATCCCTTATCGAAACGGCCCTGCAATCCCTGCACCCGTCTACACGATTTTGTATCGCTGCCAACCTGACTACCCCCGAGGAGTATATCCTGACCTTGTCGATTGGGGACTGGCGCCGGTCTTCCCGCCCGGATCTCAATAAGCAACCGGCTTTATTTCTCCTGGAGGGACATTAATGACAAAGGCTATCCATGCGCTCCTCCTGAAGGAGTAGCAAAGGAGATAATAAAACTTAGTTTTAAAAGTAAACTAAGTGAACTGAAAACCTTATTATTATGTTTTAATAGCAGTAATTTATTAGAGATCGGTTTGAAAACAATTGAAATGAACAGTGTAGCCGTAGCTCAACAATTGGATAAAAAAGGGTTCCTGGATATTGAGGTAGACCCTACCCTTGATCTGTTCGAGGAGATCGAACGACTTAAGAGTAAAAAGAACGCCATCATTCTGGCACATTATTACCAGGAAGCAGACATACAGGACATTGCCGATTACATAGGGGATAGTCTGGGGCTTTCTCAAAAAGCAGCGGAAGCAGAAGCTGATATCATAGTTTTTGCGGGGGTGCACTTTATGGCTGAAACAGCAAAAATTCTTAACCCGGGTAAAAAGGTACTTCTACCTGACCTGAAGGCCGGTTGTTCACTGGCTGACTCCGCACCTGCCCCTTTGTTTAGAAAGTTTAAGGAAAAATATCCCGATCACAAGGTGGTTAGTTATATCAACTGTACGGCGGAATTAAAGACCATGACCGATATCTGCTGTACTTCCACCAATGCGGTCCATATTATAAACAGTATTCCGGAGGAGGAGCCCATCATTTTTGCACCGGATAAAAATCTTGGTGCCTATCTGAAGAAAAAAACGGGCAGGGATATGACCCTCTGGAATGGTAGTTGCATGGTTCACGAAATTTTTTCCGACGAAAAGATCACCCGCCTGATGATGGAGCATCCTGAAGCAGAATTCATTGCCCATCCCGAATGTGAGGCACATATCCTTGAAAAGGCGGACTTTATCGGCTCTACCACCGGCCTATTGAAGTATACCCAAAGAAGTGGGGCTAAATCCTTTATCGTAGCGACGGAATCGGGCATTCTGCATCAAATGATGAAAGCTTCTCCCGAAAAAACATTCATTCCCGCTCCTCCCAATAACACCTGTGCCTGTAATGAATGCCCCCATATGCGGCGCAATACCCTGGAAAAGCTTTACCTCTGCATGAAATATGAATTGCCCGAGATCGAGTTAGAAGAATGGGTGATCCGGGAGGGCCGGGCTTGTATTGATCGTATGCTGGAGGTCTCTGCGAAAGCCGGCTTATAATTTCGCTTCGGAATTTGTACCAACCTTGCCTGTTTCTGCGTTCTCACCCTGATTGATTGGCTTTCGAAAGAAAAAAAATATGCGAAAGGGATTTCTAATCGGCCTGATGGTCTGTTTTTCAGGGATGCTGCTGCAGGCGCAAAGAGGCTGGGAGGCCGGAGGCTGGCTGGGAGTTTCCTATTATTTTGGTGACTTGAACACCAGCTACGACCTGGGGCTACCCAATTTAGCCGGCGGAGCTATTGCCAGGTATAATTTCAATAATCGCGTTTGTTTAAAAATGGCTGCCAGCTATGGCAAGGTAGAAGGGGATGATGCGCGTTCGAACAACGATTTTGAGCGGGCCCGCAACTTAAGTTTTGAGTCTACTATAATCGATGGAGCGGCTCAACTCGAATTCAATTTCCTTCCCTATAATCATGGCAGTGATGACGAATTTTTCACCCCTTATTTTTTTGCAGGGCTTTCTTTGAACTATTTCAATCCCAAAGCGGAATATCAGGGGGAGTTGATAGAGCTTCCGCCCCTGGGAACCGAAGGGCAGTTTCCCGGTGAAGAATACTATACCATTACCGGTGGCTTTGTCTATGGAGCCGGGTTTAAGATAGATCTCAACTATGAATGGAGTTTGAATTTTGAATTGAGTAGTCGACAGTTATTCTCCGACTATATAGACGACGTAAGCACCGTCTATGCCGATAAAACGGATCTGTTGAACCAGCGGGGAGAATTGGCAGTTGCCCTTTCCGACCGATCTATCGAAATCGATGGGGTAGATGCCGGTCAGATCGGAACACCGGGCTTCCAAAGAGGAAATAGTAAAAATAATGATAACCTTCTCTTTTTCCAGGTGGGACTTTTATACTATTTTGGTGACCTCCGTTGTCCGACTTATGGGAAAGGCCGTTAGGGGGGGGAAGATCGGCGCGGATAGGTTACCTCCGATCCAATGATTTGGCAAAAAGAATTTATAATTGGTCCCTATTCCAGGGGTTTTCACCTGATTACCCGGGAAGTGGAGTCACAGTTCGAAGAGCTACCCGATACGGGGCTACTGCACCTTTTTATTAAGCACACCTCGTCGGCACTTTGCATTAATGAGAATGCTGATCCTTCTGTATTAGCTGATTTCGAAAGTGTCTACAATCACCTGGTTCCTGAAAACCTTTCCTTCCTTACCCATACCTTGGAAGGTCCCGATGATATGCCCGCACATATTAAAGCAAGCATGATCGGTAGTTCCGTACAAGTGCCGCTTAGCAGAGGGCATTTAAATTTTGGCACCTGGCAGGGTATTTACTTATGCGAATTTCGAAACCGGGCCAGCGCCCGGCATCTCGTTGCTACTATTTATAGCTAAAAAAATCAGCCTATCATGACTTTAAATGAATTAACCGAACAATTTAAAAAGCACGCTCCAAAAGCCCCGAATTTGGGAAAAACCCTTAAATTAGAACTGGAAGAAGGAGTAGTTTTTGTGGATATGACCCAGGATGGGGCAGCCGTGTCCAATGAAGATAAAGAGGCAGACTGTACCATCACTACTAAAATAGATACACTGGAAGCCCTTCGATCGGGAAAGCTAAACCCTATGATGGCAGTTATGAGTGGAAAGGTGAAAATAAAGGGCGACATGGGGGTAGCAATGAAGCTGCAATCTCTTTTGAGTTAGACACCTAATCCATCTAAATATGACCTATCAACTCGAATATCGTGTCCGGGAAGTCCTCCAGAATGGATATGATTTTCCCGTAATCAAATACCTGAAGCAGGGCTGGCAATTTTTTTCGAATAACCCCTGGACCTTTATCGGTTTTCTGCTCATCGTTCTGGTCATTTCAATGACTTTGGGCTTTATACCTTTAATCGGTAGTATCGCTTCAGCTATTATCGGCCCTGCCTTATACATCGGTTACGGTATTGTTTGTAACCGGATGGAACGAGAAGAACCCTATGAGTTCGGTAACTTCTTTGATGGATTTAAATCTTTGGGTCAGATCGCCCTCTATGTTCTGGTTTACTCTGTTTTCTTAATGGTCCTTCTCATCCCCACGCTGGTGGTTATGTGGAATTCAGGTTTGTTTGAATTTTACCAAGAACTGCTAACCAACCCAACCATGATGGAAAGTCCGGATGATATTGATCTTGACCTATTTAGCGGACCTTTTTTTCTGGTCCTTGGTCTGAACCTGATTCCTGTGATCTACCTTGGGTTAAGTTATATCTGGACGCCCCATTTCATTGTATTCGGAGGGATGGGTTTCTGGGAGGCGATGGAGAGCAGTCGGCGGGTCGTCACTCGCAATTGGTTTGGCGTTTTCTCTCTGTTTTTGGTGATCATGGGAGCATTCATCCTGATCGGCGCCCTTGGCGGGGCCCTGATGGCCCTGAGCCCGGTTATCGGAGGGCTTTTTCTTGCAGTATTTTTATTTACCGTACTCCTGTTAATTCCGGTACTTTATTGTGCTATTTATGCAGGCTTTTCGGACGTTATGAATCTCACAGCGGAAGATGCAGGAGAGCAGGAGTTGACCGACCACCTGATCGGGTAAATAAGAGGATCGTAATAGCATCAATGCTCCTCCAACTGTAGGTGATATTGCTGCAGAATGACCTCTCTTTGTATGTTGCCGTTGGTGCCGATAGAACCCATTCCCAGCGACCATGGGGTTGTTAGTATTTGAAAGGAAGAAATTTGTAAGGGGGCGGGCAGTTCCTGGTTTACGCTATCAATAAGCTGTAAGGCCAACTGCTGGATCTCCGGGTGCCAAATGAGCGATTCCATGGGCTCCTCCGGTATTTGCAAGTGGGCAGCCCAGGACTTTAGAAATTTTTCGGAGGGGTTGATAAACGCCTTTAGCCGTCCCTCTTGCTCTGTTATCATACTTCTTTCTACCAATGGATGGCTGTTGAGTTGATCTTCCAGTATTTCCGGGTTTGCCTGGAAATACTGGAAGATGAAGGGTTTTTCCCCTTCCCATACCAATCCTTTTTGATCTTTTCGAAAGAGCCATTCGGTGGATTGCCAGGCTGTTTTCCCCGATGACCTCAAGACCTTTCCTTTGTCTCTGATCAACAAATTGAATAAGCCCCTGGCAATTTCCTGTAAATGGAATTGGTAGATCGGATGGGCAGGATCAAGGGCAAATTCCCGCGGCGATTGTTTAATCAGGACTAAATCCTTTCGTTTTTCTTCCCACAAAAAACTATACCATTTAAAACCTGCTATTCGCAGCAGTCGAAGCAGGGAAGGAGAAGCAGGGCGGGGCCCTGTTACTATAATCCGGATATTTTTACCAAGGCGGTAGCGCCAAAATGGATAAATCATGATTTTTGCCCATAGCAGCTTTACCTGGTCGTTTAGCCCTTTTACAGATTTTAAGCCCAATTGCCATTGCCTGAGCTTTTGGTCCGGTTGTGCGCCTGGCGTAAAAGCGATGGAGTAGAGGCGCTCCTTAAGCCGGTAATGAGGGATAAAAGTAATACCGTTTTTTGCCCATAGGGAGTATGACTCTTGCTTACCGGACTTTTTGGAAAATACAAGGGGAGTTCCCTGTTGAAGGGCTGCATATTGCAATATGCGCTCCGGTAATTGATGCACCGGGGTAGTTGACTGATAATACCATTTAGCACTCCATCCTAATTGAGTCTGGAATTCATTGCTTCGGCTAAGCAATTCCCTGTGGGAAAAAGATTTGAAAAAGAGGCCATCAGTCTTATTCCAGGCGTATTGCAGACAAGCCGGATGGTCTGGATGAATACTTGTTCTTAAACCTAATAATCGGGTGTGCTCCCGGGAATTGGAAAAGGAGGCAGGTTGAAACCGGCGCTCTGGCCGGGAAACAGAACCAATGACTAAGCCCTTTTTCAAACCGGAAGTTTTAGCTGCGATTATTTTGACTTGCTCATAGCTGGTGCTGGAATCCGTAAACCAAAGGTGGGGGCGCTGCTCCTGGAAAAGCAAACGAAGTTGCTCTATCTGGAGATTTGGGTCGGCAAAAACGGGAAGTGCCCCAATTTGCTGAATTGCCAGATCCAAAAAAAGCCATTCCGGATGAGGTCGGGTTGGGAGCATTAGTACCCGCTCCCCAATTCTGCCACCTAGTCTGAGCAAACCGACACTCCAATCCCGGCAAAGGGAGTATGCTTCGGAGGAGGTGTACATTTTTTCTTGTTCTGGAGTACGCGCTGAAATAGCTGTTCGCCCAGGTGGGGATTGAGCATCCGCTAGTAATAGATCGAAAATACGGAGCCCGTGTTCCAAGTCAGGTAGTTTGTTTTTTAAAGATTTTTAAGTGAGTCAGATAATCCAGCGTTTGATCCAGGCTTCGTAATATAGTGATATTCTCTGGTGGGGAGACTGGTTGTGCAACCACCTGGTAGCCGGATAGCAAGATCTGAATATCAGGAAAGGTATCTGCCAGGCGTTGAATGTAGTGTTGCACTGGTTCCTGCGCAAACGTCTCTGTGATCATAGTAAATATATAATCCGGCTTTTGGACGGCACAGGCGTTTTTTAAGTCGGTTATCGATATTTCCTGGCCTAAATACCACACCTGGTTTTGGCGGGATTTTAATAGATAATGTAAAAACAATAAGCTCAACTCCTGCCGCTCCCCTTCAGGCAAGTAAATGATAAACTTGGGGTTGGATCTACCGGTCAATAGAGGGGCCTGATCGATAGCGGCAATTATTTTTTGCCGAATGAGATGACTCATGAAATTTTCCTGAACCGGGTTAATAGAGCCGGTCAACCAAAGCACACCGAGCTTATCGAGAAAGGGATAAATGACTTCCAACATGGTACGTTCAAACCCAAGTTGGTCAATATTGGTAGAAATGATCCGGTCAAATTTTAGCTCGTCCATTTCAATCATAGAAATCGTCAGGGCATCCAGTTGAGTCCCGTATTCGAGATTTATTTCAGAACTGGCAGCAACTTTTTCACCGATCTCTTCGGGGCTCATCTTGGCTATCTTCGAAATGCGAATGCCATTTTTATTTAGAAGGGCGATATTCAGAAGAAATTTCAAGTCTTCATCCTGATAGTATCGAATGTTTGTTTTGGTTCGTTTAGGTTGGATAATACCATAGCGCTGCTCCCACACCCTTATGGTATGTGCCTTAATGCCGGATAGCTTTTCGAGATCGCGAATTGAATAAACAGCCACGTAAACTGGATTTTTCCAAATGTCTGGTGGACGTTAATGGTTGATTTTTTTATTACAAAAAGGGTGGAAACTATTTTTCCAACCGGTATTTTAACAGGGTTACCAGGAAAAGGTTTTAAAATCAGACTTTAGAAAAATGGGGGTAGAACGAATATCTTGGTTAATTTTAACCGTTCTGGGTTTTGGCCCCAAACACACCACAGGCGTAGGCATGCAGTAAGTAATTTTTCTTACAGGTCTGGCTGCCCGGGCTTTTCTTTCTAGACCATAATCAGGAAACATTCAACATGAGAGCTTTTTTTTCTAATCTTTCGATCTTTATTTTAGCTATTGGCGCCCTTTCGGCACAGGCCCCCTGCATCTATACGCTGGACCTTTTCGACAGTGAAGGGGACGGTTGGAATGGTGCCAGCCTTGAAGTTACCATTAACGACAGCTTTGAAGTGTACACCCTGCCTGATGGTTCCTTCGAACGCATCTTTTTAAACATGAACGAAGGCGACTCTCTTCGGTTTTTCTTTAATCCCGGCGATTTTGACGAGGAAATTACCTATACCCTCGAAAGTGAAGAGGGATCAATAGTTTTCGAGAGTGGCGATCCTTTTCCGAATATCGGCCTCGTTCTTGCAACAGAAATTGAATGTCCCTCCTGTCCAACACCTCCGGCGACTACGGTCTTAGCCACTGACGTAAGGGCTTTCAATGCTCTATTGAGTTGGAGAGACCCCTACCCGGGCGGTGGCCGCTATCTGATAGAGTATGACACCCTGGGCTTTATTCAGGGAGAAGGTCAACAGTTGGAAGTAAATGGTGGCAATGTACTTTTAGAAGGCCTGGCTGAGAATGCAGATTATGCCTTTTTTTTGACCCCTCTTTGCGAACAAGCGGATACCGGTTCGGTACTTGGACCCGTCACTTTCAAAACACTTTGGGCAAACGATGTGGGCATTAGTGCCATTGTGAGCCCGAGCAGTGGTTGTGCTTTGGGAGTGGCCGAAGAAGTGCAAGTGGAGATCGAGAACTATGGAGGGCAACCCCAGTCTCTGATTCCTTTTACCTTTAGCATCAATGGCGTAGAACAGGGGGTGAATATGCCCAACGACGGCGTCTACACCGGAGTGCTTGGAAAAGATGAAACGGATATAGCTACTTTTGACCTTCCTGTTGATTTCAGTGAGCCCGGGTCTTATTTGATCGAGGCCTGGACCGTGTTGGAATCTGATAGTTTTTTGTTCAATGATACAGTGAGCGTTTTAATTGAAAGTATTCCGCTCATCGATACCTTCTCCTACTTTACCGACCTGGAAGATTTCGATGGGGGCTGGACAGTAGAGGAAGAGGAGGGAATTGCCAGCTGGGCTTATGGTATTCCCGGTGGCCAACTGCTGGATGGTGCTTTTAGCGGGGCTTTCGCCTGGGCAACCCAACTGAATGGCAACTACAACGAGAGTGAACGCTCGACCCTGGTCTCGCCCTGTCTAGATTTATCAGGTGCTATAGGGGTACCGATTTTTTCCTTTGCCATGCAGCTTGACTTAGAAAATAATGTAGATGAATTGCGGCTGGAAGGAAGTACCGACGGTGGCGCTACCTGGAGCACTGTTAATAACGGCCTTTATAATTGGTATAATAGTCAGAATGGTGCTGCCTGGACAGGAAATGGGGGGGAGAACGGCTGGTTTAGAGCAGCTGTTCGTTTGCCTGAGTTCGAGAATTTGGCGGATTGTCGATTGCGGTTCGTTCTGGATACGGACTTTAGCAACCAGTTGGAGGGAGTTATCCTTGATGACTTTTCCATAGACCTGGATACAGAACGTGACCTTATTGCTCTATCTCTCGATCTTAGCCCGGGGGAACAATGCGGGCAGGAAAATGAACAATTGGTATTTGCGATCGGGAATCAGGGTAGGACCACCCTTAGCAATTTCGGCCTGGCCTATCAAATTAACGGGGGAGAGGTTGTCACCGAAAATGTGGGTGCCTTTTCGGTAGCACCAGGAGAAACTATACGATACACTTTTCAACAGGGCTTCAATTCTGCCGACCTGGCCAAGTACAATATTAAGGCCTGGATCGTAGATCCGGAGCAGGGTGTTTTCACCAATGATACGACCATAACCACTTTCCAACCCATTCTGGGGCTTCCCTATGCGGAGGATTTCGAACGAGGCGAGTTGCCGGATAATTGGGTGGTGGATACGGATGCCACTGTGGGTATGGAGCATGGGGCACCTTCATCTGTTCTATTCGATAACCTCTTTAATGGTGATCAATCATTCGAAGCAAATACTCCTGTGATCGGGCCTGTGAGTGAAGGCGATAGTTTAATTTTTTTCTACCGCTATGTTGATTTTACTACCCAGGCCGGCTTTGATTTGGCTCCAGGCGATGAACTGGAGGTGGCCATAGCTGCCGATTGCAGTAGTGCATTCCAAACTGTTTTGACCATAGATGAAACCAACCATGTAGCTTCCTCCGACCTGCAACGGGTAGCGATACCTTTGGCAGCCTTTTCTGGTCAGGCAATACAGTTGCGCTTTGTCGCTCAATGGGGAGCCGGAGACTATTATATTGACCTGGACGATATCCAGATCATTAGCTGTCCTGCGAGTCTTGATCTAGACCTGGTGGTAGACAACGAAAGCATTGAGGGGGCTGCCGATGGGCGGCTGGCAGTCACCGTAGGCAGCAATAGCGGGCCTTTTGATTACCTATGGAATACAGGGGATACTACTAGTTTTATCGAACAACTAACGCCTGGTGATTATAGCGTTACGGTAACCGACGCCTTTGGTTGTACGGATGCTGTTTCCCAGGTTATCACTGACCTAGAATCAGTAAGTCTTCTGACCAGTCTTAGGGTTATTCCTAACCCTACTACGGGTGATGCACAGTTATTCATTGAACTGGAGGAAGCCACTGATCTGGATGTAAGCCTCATAAACCCAGCTGGTCAGTTAATGGCAAACTATCAATTGGACCGGGTACAACAAACCAGTGTGGAGTTGCCAGTGCATAATTTACCTGCTGGGTTTTATTTCGTCAGGATTCGGCTTGGAAAGGAGGTCTTCACCAGGCGATTGGTTAAGATCCAACCCTGATTAAAGAACAGTAAGCAATCCTATTGGCTACCTGTATTCGGTGCGAGCTGGTATGCTTCGGCCTAATCCCGGAAATATTGTCTGCTGCACGTTTAATGCCTGACAAAGTTTTGTTAAAGCGGGAAATCGGCTTCCTTTGGGCTTGCTCTGAAGGCAATCTTCAGCGTATCTTTAGAAAATAGTTAATGACCTTTCAAACTTTCCGGCAGGTTAGTGCCTTTTTTGCTCGAAGGTCCTATTTAATTCAAAAAGAATGAAGCAAACTTTACTCCTGGTTCTTGTACTATTTTGTAGCTATTTAGCTTCTGGGCAAGTCGTTATAGAGATTAGTCCGGACACCCTTCGTCAGTCTTTCAGTGAGGACCTTTCTGATGATTTCCTGACCGTTGAATTGTATGCAACCGTTACCAACACCAGTGGGCAGGAGGTAGCCCTGCGCTGGGAACGTTTCGAATTGGATAAGCCCGAAGTATGGCAAACCCAGGTCTGTGATAATATTACCTGCTGGCTTCCGGAAGTATATTCCAATATTGCCCCGGATCTACCCACCAATAGTCCTGTCATCCTGGAAGCGGACAGCAGCATGCAGCTCATTTTTTACGTTTTGCCCAACGGATTGGAGGGCACCGGCTTTTTTGCCTTGGACTTTGCGCTGGCTTCAGTGCAGGAGGATATCCTGGCCAGCGTTATATATGAGGTGGAGGTCAATGATATTGTCACCAGTACCTTTCGTCCGATCGAACAACAGCTGAAAATTTACCCTAACCCTTCCTCCAGTTTTTTCCAGCTGGAAAACGCTGAAGGGGTCAGCCATGTTATCGTCTATAACCTACTCGGCCAGCCTGTCAAACGATTTGAAGCACTGACCGGAGCCAGGTACCCTGTGTATGATCTTCCGGATGGAAATTATGTGGTTAGTTTGGTGGATCGCCAGCAGAAACCCCTTAAGGTCCTGCGTTTGAATAAACAGCAACTGCGCCCCTGATCAAGCCGGATACTCTACATAGTTGCGCGCGGTCTCGTACAAGCGTACGGTCAACTCATACCGGCTATCCAGGTGCTCCCTTAAAATGCGGTGAACAACAAAACAGATATTCTCTGCCGTTGGATTGAGGTTTTTGAACTCTTCAGTATCCAGGTTGAGGTTTTTGTGATCGAACCGATCCTCGATTTGCTCTTTGATCAGGTCCTTCAAAGATTTTAAATCGATAAGGTAGCCCGTTTCAGGATCTACTTCTCCTACTACTTTCACTTCCAGTTCATAATTGTGGCCGTGAAAATTCGGGTTATTGCACAAACCAAAAACCCGTTCGTTCTTTTCCTTTGACCAATCTGGGTTATGTAGCCGGTGAGCCGCATTAAAATGGGCCCGGCGAAAGGCTGCCATTCGCATGTTATCTTAATTTTCGGGTAGCATTAATTACTACCACCAAGGCAAGAACAAATTGGGGATAACTAAGTTTTAAAGCATCCTAGCTGAAAAGATTGTATTTTGTGCATTAGAGAATTTGTTTATTTTTACTTCCGGGCAATAATTTGCCCGGTTCGGAAAAGTAGTCTTTTGCAAATGCATTCCATACATAGGTTTTCTATAGAAGGAATACAAGAGCAGCATATTCGTTTTGCCGATTTTGCAGGCAAAAAAATAGTAGTAGTAAATGTGGCCTCTGAATGTGGTTACACTCCGCAATACGCGCAACTACAAGAGTTGGATGCATATTTTGAAGAAAAGCTGGTAGTAGTGGGGGTTCCGTGTAATGATTTTGGCGGGCAGGAACCGGGGACTGAAGCTGAGATTGCTGCTTTTTGTAAGCGTTCTTTTGGAGTAAGTTTCCCCCTTGCAGCTAAAATGCGAATTAAAGCACCAGATACGGCTCCGCTTTATCAGTGGTTAACCCAACAAAGGCAGAATGGCGTCCTGGATGCCGAAGTAAAATGGAATTTTCACAAATTTCTTTTGGATGAAGCCGGTATTTTGCTGGCCCATTTTCCAGCTTCGGTCAGCCCGCTCGATGATGCAATTTTATCATTCCTCACTGCTGATTTGCCCTCCTGAGCGTGGAGATGACTTTTCCGATCGTGTTACTTTAAAGCGATAGTCTGGGCGTAGTACCGGCCAATTGGGTATATCTACCTCTATTGCACGGGAGCCTAGGACGGTTGTCAAGGTGTATTGCTGGATAACATCAGGAAAAGAGGTGCATGTATTTTAAAGATCTGATCGGACAGAAGGCTCTGGGAGCCGATCTCCGGGCAATGGTTCAACGGAACCGGATGCCCCATGCCATGCTTATTCTTGGAAGTACCGGTAGCGGGACCCTCCCCCTGGCCCTCGCCTGGATCCGTTACCTCATTTGTGAACAAGTAAGTGAGCAGGACGCCTGCGGGAAGTGTGCCCATTGTCGAAAAATGGATAAGCTCATCCACCCGGACGTCCACTTCTCTTTTCCAGTGGTGGGCACCAATACGCATTCCGATCATTTCATCCACCAATGGCGGGATGCCGTTTTGGAGAATCCATACCTTACCCTCCACCAATTTTTACAACTTATTGGCGCAGAAAACAAACAGGGCAATATCAACAAGGAAGCCTGCTTGAGTATAAGTAGGAAACTCCACCTGAAATCGTTTGAAAGCACTAAGCGGGTATTATTGATGTGGCGGCCGGAGTTTTTAGGGAACGAAGGCAATCGCTTGTTGAAGTTAATAGAAGAGCCCCCTCCAAATACTTTTTTCGTTTTAGTGGCGGAAAACCCTCAATTGATACTGAATACGATCCTAAGCCGTTGTCAGTTAGTGAAAACTACTCCTTTAAAAGAAGAGGAGGTACAGGAAGCACTGAAAAAGCGGTACCCTGAGCTGAAAGGGGGAGCAACCATGGCCAGGCTCGCCAATGGTGATTTCACCGAGGCCTTGCGTTTGGCAACAGGAATAGAGAATGACTTTGCAGCTCTTTACCTGGATTGGCTAAGAAAAGCCTATAAGGGAAACGGCCAGGAGATGGTGAGCTGGGTGAATCAGTTTGCGCGCCTGGGAAGGGAAAACCAGAAACAATTTTTTCTATATGGATTACACTTTATCAGAGAATTGTTAGCAGCTAAGGTTTTAGACGACTCCCACGCTCGCTTAAACGAGAAAGAACTAAAAGCAGCTTCCAGCCTGAAAGAGCTCCTCGAACTGGAGCAACTGGAAGCTATTATGCGATTGATCGACCAAAGTAGCTTTGGGATTGAGCGCAATGCAAATCCAAAAATTCTAATGTTGGATGCATCTATCCAACTACACCAAATCATCCGACGAAGGCAACCGGAGCCGTCTTTGGGTGATGATTAATATAAAAGGCTGAATTTTCGATGATCCGGTTTCGAAAAAAGGCCCGTCATTTAGCTATCATAGCGTTGGATTGACGTGTAAAATTGGAAATTATGGGATGTACTGGATGTTCCGTTGGAAGCAACGGGAAGCCCGGAGGCTGCAAAAGCAACGGAGGTTGCGGCAGCGGTGGCTGTAATCGATTGAATACCTATGATTGGTTGTCAAACCTGGATATTGTAGATACTGACCCTTTCGACATTATTGAAGTGAGCTTTAAGAACGGCGCCAGAAAGGCGTTTTTTCGATTACCTGATCAATTGAGGGTTCAACCAAGGGAGTATGTAGTCGTAGAGACCGGGAATGGCATGGATGTCGGTACGGTTAGTTTGACCGGGGAGCTCGTTCGCCTGCAAATGAAGAAAAAGCGCACCCGGGCCGATCAGGTGCTCCATGAAGTGATCCGCTCTGCAAATGAAAGAGATCTGGAGCGCCTGGAGGAAGCCCGCAGTTTGGAGCAAAGTACGATGGTGCGGGCAAGAGCTATCGCCAGGACCCTCGGTTTGGAAATGAAGATCGGTGATGTCGAATACCAGGGGGATAAACGAAAAGTCACTTTTTACTACACAGCTGATGGACGGGTTGATTTTCGAGAACTCATTCGCCATTATGCAAAGGAATTCAGGGTGAAGATCGAAATGCGGCAGATCGGTGCCCGCCAGGAATCTGCCCGGATCGGAGGGTTGGGCTCCTGTGGGCGGGAACTATGTTGCTCCACCTGGTTGTCGGATTTCAAATCAGTATCCACTTCTGCAGCACGTTATCAGAACCTGGCCATTAACCAGGCAAAGTTGTCGGGACAGTGCGGTCGGTTAAAATGTTGTCTTAACTACGAACTGGACACCTACCTGGAAGCCCTGGATGCTTTTCCGGAAAAAGCGGATAAACTCCAAACAGAAGCCGGGACGGCCCGCCTGATCAAAACCGATATTTTCAAAAAGATCATGTACTATGCCTACGACTCCGACCGGGGTAGGGGGAAGATCTACTCTTTGACCATTGCGCATGTGACGGAAATCCTGGATATGATCAGGCAGGGCAATAAACCGGTGGAGCTCAAAGGTCTGGAAATAACATCCTTATATCAGGAAGATGAAAAGGAGATCGAATTCGCCGATGTGACCGGGGAAATCGAACTGCCAGAGGAAAAACGCAACAAGCGTCGAAAAAAGCGCAAGAAGAAAGGAAAAAACCCCGAATGGGGAAGATCCGGTGACGCTTCAGGTAAAACCGGGAACCAGGGGGGGACCAAAAACGTTTCCAATACCAGATCGGATTCATCCTCCAATAAAAATACCAATAATAATTCCGGCGGTAAAGGCGGCAGGAACAGCAACAGAAGGAATAAGTCAGACAAAAACCAGAACCGGAAAAAGGATTGAGCACCTTTTCAAATTTGATAAAAAACCAGATATGAAATACGACGTAACCATCATTGGTTCCGGCCCCGGAGGCTATGTGGCCGCCATCCGCTGCGCCCAACTGGGAATGAAAACAGCCCTGATCGAAAAAGATAAGGCCCTTGGAGGCACCTGTTTAAATGTAGGTTGTATTCCTTCCAAGGCCTTATTGGACTCCTCAGAACACTACCACAATGCCAAAGAAAAATTCGAATTGCACGGCATTGACATCAAAGACCTAAAGGTAAACATGCCTCAGATGATCAAACGCAAGCAGGAGGTGGTCGACCAAACGGTTAAAGGAGTAGAATACTTAATGAAAAAAAATAGTATTGATGTTCACCATGGGCTTGGCGCCTTTATTGGGGTCAATGCTATACAAGTGACCAAAGAAGACGGTAGTAAAGAAACGATCGAAACGGAGAAAGTCATTATCGCTACCGGATCTGCCCCCATTACTCCGGATGCCTTTAATTATGACGGCAAGCGGGTAATAACTTCCACGGAAGCCTTGGAGATCACCGAAGTGCCCAACCGCATGATCCTGATCGGAGGAGGAGTGATTGGGCTAGAGTTGGGTTCGGTCTTTGCACGACTTGGTACCGAAGTAGAGGTGATCGAATACATGGACCGTATCATTCCAGGGATGGATGGCGACTGTAGCAAGGAACTAATGCGGGCCTTAAAGAAACTGGGGGTAAAATTCCATTTGAAACATGCGGTTACTGCAGTAGAAAACAAGGGTAAAAAGGTAGTCGTCGAATACAAGAAACGAGATTCCGAAGAAACCCAAACCCTGGAGGGGGATTATTGCCTGGTGGCTATCGGAAGAAAGCCCTACACCGAAAACCTCGGTTTGGAAATGGTCGGAATAGAAACGGACGATAAAGGGCGTATCCTCGTGGATGAGCATCTTCAAACCAATGTCCCGGGTATTTATGCGATCGGAGATGTGATCCGCGGTGCCATGCTGGCTCACAAGGCCGAGGAGGAAGGTGTAATGGTGGCTGAACTACTGGCCGGACAACAACCCCACATCGACTACAACCTCATCCCAGGAGTGGTATACACCTGGCCCGAAGTTGCTGGAGTAGGGCAGACGGAGGAGCAACTCAAAGAAGCAGGGGTTCCTTATAAGTCTGGAAAATTCCCGTTTAAAGCGCTGGGTCGTGCTCGCGCAAGTACGGATACGGAGGGCATGATCAAAGTTTTGGCACATAAGGAAACCGATGAGATCCTGGGTGTTCATATGGTAGGCCCAAGAACCGCGGATATTATTGGTGAAGCAGTCGCTTTGATGGAGTTCCGGGCCTCGGCTGAAGATACTGCCCGCATGAGTCACGCACACCCTACCTATACGGAAGCCTTCAAGGAAGCGGCCCTGGCCGCTACGGAAGACCGTCCACTACACATATAGAGAAAAACAAAATCGGGAGGTATCTCAAAGTGCCGCCGCCTCTTTGAGATACCTCTCTTCTTTTATTTTTCTTCTTTTTCGCGAGCGGCATTGCGTTCCTCCAGTTTTTGCAACACCTGTTCGAACATGCTGGTCTCCTTTTCCACCCGGGCCTCGAAATACTTTTGAAGGTTACGACCACTCATGAACTCGCCCGAACGGTGGAAAGATCGCAGGAAGGACTCATAGCCTTTATTGTGGTGGTAGTAGCCCATCGGGCCTATCACATAGGTGGCTACCAGGGCTTCGCAATTCGCACATTGGACGAACACCCGATCCGGCTCGCCAATATCCCGGTACAAAATATTTCGGACAGTTTTTGATCCACAGGCCTGACATTGTTGAATATGCAGCTCCATAGTCTTCGATTTAAAAGGCGAATAAAGGAAAGAAAAATAAACCAGCAATAAACACCAATACCAGGCCAATGAGGGTGATCGCCCCTCCGCTAAGCATCATATCCTTTGTGCTGATCATCCCCGAGCCGTAAGCAATCGCATTAGGAGGAGTACTGACCGGCATGGCCATGGCAGATGAGCAGATCATAGAGATAGCCAGCGCTAAAATGATTTCCCCCTGGGGTAAAGCTACGGCAATGGGAATGAGCAGGTTCGCAGTTGCGGTATTGCTCATAAAAGTCGTCATAAAGGCACCAAGTACCAGTAAGATACTAAAAGCAAGCAAATAGCTTTGTTCTACGGGTATAAGGCCGGAGATGGTGGAGCTTAGCCCACTTTGGTTAAGGGCTGCACCAAGACAGAGGCCACCGCCCAGCATAAAAAGGATATCCCAGGAGATGGCTCGGAAGTCGCGGGTATTGAGCAATTTCAACCCGAATGCAGCAATAACGATCATCAAACCAATGGTCCCGGAGCTCAATCCGGTCAGTCCGGTGGTCATCCAGCCAATGACGGTCAGCCCGAAAAGCCCGATAATGATCATTTGTCGTCGGTTCAGCGCTGCGGACTCCCGTTTTACTTGCAGGTTCAGTTTTAGATCCCCGGGAGGGAAGAACTGAAGGAGCAGGCGCCAGAGGATAACCAACAGGATCAGCATGATGGGGACGGCCACCAGCATCCAGTCGATAAAGGAGAGGAAAAAACCGGCCTGTTCCAGGTATTCGAGCGCAATGGCATTGGGCGGAGTACCAATGGGGGTGCCCAGCCCCCCGAGGTTGCAGGCAAAGGGGATGGATAGGGTAAGAGCTCTGGTAAAGGGCGAAGTATCCGGCAACCCCATAATGACCGGGCTGATCATGGCAAACATCATGGCGGCGGTAGCCGTGTTGCTCATCCACATGGAAAGCAGGGCCGATATGGCAATGATGCCGACCAGGAGAGTGGCTGGGGTAGCTCCGGCGCGTTTGAGTACCCACCTGGCCATTCGATTGGCGATCCCATATTTATTCAACAGGCTGGAAAGCACAAATCCTCCCATGAATAATAAAGTAATATCGCTGAAGAAAGCTTGGAAATAGGGGTCTTTGGAGGCGTTGAGATCCGCTGCCTCCAGGTTTGGTTGCAACCATAGTATGCTCATCAACAGAACGCCCAGGCTGGAAATGTAAAGCGGAATGGTCTCGAACACCCAGAGAATGGCCGTGATCAATAAAATCGTCAAGGCCACCGCTTCCGGGGCCTCCAGGCGAAGGCCGGTTTCCAGAACACCTGTGAGGTAGGCGCTCAATACCAGTGCGAGTAAAATAAGGGCCGGCAAATGTTCCCGTATGGACTTTAGCCAGGACATAGTTTTTGGTTTTTGATGAGAGGGTTCTATTTGCTTGGGCAAAGTAATGGTACAAAGAAAAACGGGACCTACTAAACGAATTGGTGCCGTTTTGAGAGTGATTTTTGTCAACCCCGGTCCGCAAACTTCAGTTCGCATCTGCCTCCCAAACTTCAGCCCGCATCTGCCTCCTTAACTTCCCTTCGCCATACCTATCCAGCATTTCAAAAAGTTCTGGTGCACGACCTTCGACCCCGAGGGAAGGTACGGGTGGACAAGTGAATGTCTAACCCATAAGCAGTACCACCGCCCTACCGTACCCGAAAGTAGATTTGCAGAGAGTGCTCTAACAAGGTTGTTTCATCCAGTGGTTTTTTGGATATTGTAGGGGAATCAAATAAGAAGATAGCTTTATATCCGCTACTGTTATTCGGATACAAAGATGTTGCTGACGCCATCCTCCCTTCGGTCGGCGGCGTCAGCAACAGGAAAGCGCGATGCGCCGGTGTCATGCACTCACCTTCCTTCGGTCGGACGAGCGCACCACACCGCGCAAACGCAATCCTTCGGTTCGAAAAAATGTTGCAGCTTCGCGGAAACTCTTTTTCTTCACCTCCGACTGCGCATCGCGCTTTCCTGTTAGCATCAATCTAAAAAACCTCACTAATGAAAAGATATTTGATATACTTATTCATAATAGCTATACACCTCATTGGTTGTGACAATGTCAAAAAATCAAATCCTGCAC